>NZ_JACTVI010000214.1 GCF_014495685.1 Streptomyces sp. TRM68367
AACCGCGCCAACCAGCGCCTACGGTCACTCTGCGCGACCACGAGATGCTCCCGACGCGAAGGGGACCCCGACTAAATTCGAAGACCCGACAAGCCTGCCTCGAATTCCCGGTATCAGATTGTCCATCATCTTAGCGAACCCAGCGTCACTATCCATCGCCGCGACGAGGTCCCGGTTGGCGGCCTGGAAGTGCGCGCCACGCGATCGCCCAGGGTACATATTGCTTGGAATCTTTGTCTCATATGCAACCGAATAGGCATTCCCCGATCCGGCTACCGGGTCGCCACACGTATTGTGCACCAGGACCGGCGTGTTGCCCGCGAGTACATAGTACGTGTGCTACACGACCCCTCCCCACCTGCATATTCGCAGGTCAACGGCGGTTTCGCAGTCCGCTGGTGTCCGTGGTTGTGCGTGGAAACCCGTGGCTGTTGCCGTCGCTACTGCCGTCAGCGGCTTGGGCCGCATGGTCGCGTTGCCGCTGGTGTGGTGTCGGCGCAAGGGGACTTTACTGCCATGCGCCGGGTTCGGCGCGGACGAGGGCACGGACGGTCTGCTCGTACAGTTCGTGGCCGCTCTGGGCGCAGTGTCCGGCGATCCAAAGGGTGAGCTCGTCCGGGGTGTGCAGCGTGCCTGAGGTGGCGCCGCAGTTGCGTTCTTCGCCGGTGACGCAGACTGCCTCGAACGCTGGCAGGGCCATGGGGTCGGGGACGGTGGTCACGTGGTACTCGCGGAAGCGGTAGTGCCCCCGAGAGGAGTTGCGCACTGGTGCGCCGGCGTTCGAAGAGTCAGGCATCCTCGGCCGCCTCTTCCTGATCCGGGATGCGCTGTCCGCGCGAGTCCGCGACCCTGAGCGCGTCCGCCAGGGCTTCTGCCAACCGGCAGGCCAACCAGCGGTATTCGCTCGCTGACAGGGCTTTCGCGCCGGGTGCCGTGGCGTCGCGGGCGTACTCCAACAGTTCCTGGCCCATGCTGAGCTGTACCCTCTCGATGCTGTCGGCGAGGGTGGAGAGGTACCCCCGGCCGTCGCTGCTCAGGTAGCAGGGCTTCCCCTCTGGGCTGGTCCACGGCAGTAAGCGGGGACCTCCCCCGCCCGACGCGGCGTCGTACAGCTCTCTGCGACGCATGCGGTCGGCATCGCTCCTGGGCTGGCTCACTGGGTACCCCCGGCCTGGGTCACTGACGGTGGACACACTGACCGTAGGCACTGGCAGAACGTCACCCCAGGTGGGAGTCATGGCAGTTCGCGACTCTTGGTCCACGAACTGCCACGCTGCGTGGCAGCTACCCGACAACGCCCAGGTAGTCGGCCATTTCGCGCATCTCCGTCGTGAGGGTGCGCTTGCGCTTGCCCAGGATCTCCTGCATGGTCTCGGCGGCCCCGTTCTGGTGCCGCAGCCACTGCGGGGCGGCTTCCCTGGCACAGGTCAACTCGTCCATGGCGGCGGACAAGTCGCCGGTCCGGGTATGGGCGCGCGCCACATCGAGGGTGAAGCGGTTCCCGTCGTTGGTGCTGGGCCTGCCCAAGCGCTTCCACGCCTTGGGCAACAACTCCTCCTGCTCGCTGGCCTTGCGCACCACCGCGCGGGCGTCGCCGATGACCAGGGAGTCTTCGAGTGCCTTGACCGCAACGGTGACCGGCCCGAAGACGGACCAGTGCCGGGAGACGTTGCGATGCGCCGTCCCGACAGCGGTTCCCGCGACCCGGGCGGCTTGACGGTACTCCTTCGCCTCGTCGGGACGGTTGTTCCTCGCGGCTGCTGCGGCGGCCTCCATCGCCAGGCCGCCCCACACCGCGTAGTGGTCCGGCTCGGCCCCGGTGATCTTCGGCTCGACCGCGTCCATGCTCCGGGCTGCGACCTGTTCCGCCTCGTCCAACCGGCCCTGCCTCACCAGCAGCCAGCACATGCAGCCGACACCGGAGCCCGCCGCAAGCATGTCTCCGGCCTGACGGGCATCCATGATGGCGCCGCGCACGGCGGCATACGCGATGTCGTACTGCCGTACCTGGGTGAGGTAGGTGCCGGCCAGACGCAGCGCCTCGGCGCGGGCCAGCAGGGCCTGCCGGTGCTCGTCCCCGCTGGCGTAGTAGGCGACGGCCTGTGCGGCATCACGCAGCAGGCCCGGCAGTTGAGCCGCGACGCTCTTGTAGCTGTCGGAGAAGTACAGCACCCGTGCGTCTTGCAGCGTCCGCCGGAAGATGCGCAGGTTCGGTTCCTCGGCCACGGCTTCGGCGTCCTGGTCCACGAGCCCAACGGCGGGGGTGAGAGCGGCGCGGAGCTGGATCAGGTTGACCCGGTTCGGCTCCTCGGCCCGCCCTACGGGCTCCGGTGCAGCCGAGGCCATCAGCGCGGCCGTGGTCACCCCCAGCGCGCGGGCGAGCGTGTGCAGGGTCTCCATGCGGATGGTGCCGCCCTGCTCGGCCTTGCGCACGGTGCCCGGCGATACGCCTGCGGCGTGGGCCAGTTCCTCCTGGCTCATCCCCGCGCGACGCCGGTACTTGCGGACGTTGTCAGCCAGCTCCGTGGTCATCAACTCACCACCTCCCACTCCACGGTACGCCCGGTCGGCACATCAACCGGGGGCGCTCCGGCAGACACCCGCCCACAAGGGCGCCCCACCGTGCGACGGGCCGGACCTCCGGCAGAACCGGGGCCTGAGCGGGTGGGGTCCCTCGTCGGTCGGGCAGCTTCGCCGGACCAGGGCTCTCCGGGGGCCGCCAAGGCTCACCTCGTGACGCGTGCGCTCGGCCTTGACGGCCCCCGGAGGTTCCTGGTACGCCTCCGGTGACCGGACGGCGAGGGACCCCACCCGCAACCCGCGACCACTCACCACGACGAAGCCGCACCCGCACTCGGCCCCGCTGCCCCTCGGAGGGAGGGTCGGGGTCTGGGGCAGAGCCCCAGGGTGGTTCGCTGTACGGCTGTTGCGCGCCCGGCGAGTTCCGCCCCGGCGAGCGTCTGCCCTCAGCCAACGTGCTGCGCGATCGGTTCGGGGTCTCCAGCTCCACTGTCCAGAACGCCCTGCGCGTGCTCAAGCAGGAAGGCTTGGTCTACTCCCAGCTCGGCCGGGGCAGCTACGTCAGCACCTCCGTCGGCGGGAGCGTCGAGGGGGACGATAGCGATCACAAGGACGCCGACACCGAAGGGCCGGACTGGCCGGCCGACGTCATCCGCAACGAAGACGCCCGCCCCCCCTACGCCACGAAGCGGTCGACCGCGGGGATCGCCTCGGCCAGGGCTTCGGTGTCGCGCAGGAGGGGCGGAAGGGCCACACCCAACTCCGCGAAGCAGTCGTGCGATAAGAGTGGTACCGCGGCCTCAAGTGCGTCCCGGACGCCCTCGAAGGTGGGTGCCTCTCTGAGCCCATCGAGCCCCGCGGCGGCTGCGAGGGCCGCGTGCACGAGCGCCCAGCGATCCACCGTCTCAGCGTCGGCCGACGCCTCGACATGCTCGGCCATGAGCCGCGTAGTCGGCACCTTGAGCGCGCTGGCGAGCTGCGGGCAGTCTCAAGGCGCGTATCGCTCTGCTCCCCCTGCTCCAGCTTACGAATGAGCGAGAGGGAGACTCCCGAGAGCTGAGCCAACTCGCGCTGGCTCAGGCCCCGGCGCTTGCGGATCCCTCGAAGCCGTTCACCCAGGCTGGCGCTCATGATTCGAGAGTACGACCTCGCCGAGTTGAGCGGACGGATTCGGGGAACGCAGCCCACGGCCGTGCGTGGCCATACGGGTCGTGCGTGGCTCAGCGGCACACGGACAGCAGCCAGGCCAGAGACGTCCATGAGAGCGGCCGAAAGACGGCAGGGCAACGAGCCGTCGACCGTCTGGGTAAGTTGGGCTTGGCCGCAACCGCCCTAACAGATACGGCAGCTGTAGATAGCCGCTGCTGAGCTTTCTGATCACGGTGTGGTGTCGGCGTACGCGTGCCAACGGCAGTGGCAGAGGCNTACGGCAGCTGTAGATAGCCGCTGCTGAGCTTTCTGATCACGGTGTGGTGTCGGCGTACGGGTGCCAACGGCAGTGGCAGAGGCGGGCGTGGTGTTGATGGCGGCGGCGCCAGGTGGACCACCACAGCAGGTGCTCTGGGTCTCGTCGGGGCGGCGGAAGGATCAAGGCCCGTAGCAGGCGGAGGAGTTCGTGGCTGCTGAGGGGGACCAGGTCGGCCTCGGCGGGGTCGTTCCGGCCGGTCTGGGCGGCACGTTCGAGGGCGGCGGCGACGGCCAGGAAAGCGTAGGCGACCAGGGCGATCACGCTCCAGCGGTGCCAGGAGTTCCAGCAGGTGACCTGGCCTTTGTCGAGGTGGCAGATCTCTTTCGAATCCTGGAAGTCGTCCTCCACTCGCCACCTGCGGCACACCAGGGACACCAGTCGCGCCAGTGTCACCGGCCCGGGGGCGAAGCAGCGGTAGTAGGACACGGTGCGGGTGTACCGGTGTCGGCGGACCAGCAGTACGGACGTCCCCGTGTCGCGGTCGTGTCCCTCGGGGGTGTCGTCGGCGGTGACCTCGATCATCGCCCAGTCGTACTCGCGTACGCCCTTCTGCCCCACGCCGGTTGCCATCCGCTGCCAGGCCCGCTTCGGCAGCCGGGCGGCGGCCTTGACCACGCTCAGCTTCACGGGGCCGGTGGTGACCTGGTGGTTGGAGCGCACTCCCACGACGTAGCCCAGCCCCAGCTCGCGGCAGGCGGTACGCAGCTCCCGCCCGCCGTAGACCTCGTCCCCCAGGAAGAACGAGGCGGATATGCCCTGCTGTTGGGCGGTGCGGAGCATGTGGGCCGTGAGCTGCGGCTTGGTGGCGAAGCACAGCTCGTCGGGAACACCGGTCAGCTCGCGGCGTTCCTCGTCGCCGGCCCACTCCTGGGTGAAGTACAGGCGCCGGCCGATCAGGCAGTGCCCGGCGGACGAGGCGAAGGTCAGGTGCACGGCGACCTGGCACAGATCCACGCCGCCCACCGAGCCGGAGTACTGGCGGGCCGCGGCGACCGCGTCGGTCGAGGATTTCGCATCCCCCGTCTCGTCCGCGATCAGGATTCCGTCGCCGTCGTCGAGCAGGTCCACGGCCCAGGCCGCCGTCCGCTGAAGCACCGCTTCTTCGTCCCACACCGCACGGGACAGCAGATGGTGCAGCCGGTGCGGGCCCTGCTCACCGATCGCTTCGGACAGGCTCCAGCAGTTGACGTCCTCGAGCTCCATCAGCATGCCCCGCGTCATCCGCGCGAACGTCGCCCGGGTCTCGGAGCGGGCGAAGCAGTCGGCCACCGAGGCCAACAGACCCCTGAACGCGATGTCGTGGCCTTCGTGGTCTACCGTGGCCGAAGCGGTCGTCTTGTTCTGATGTTGCGTCACACCACGTCATGATCAAGGCGGCCGTCCTCGTGCCCCGCACCCACCCCCCTCAAACCGCTGACCAGCCGCGATGAGCACAGGCAGGGCTATCTACAGCTGCCGTA
>NZ_JACTVI010000215.1 GCF_014495685.1 Streptomyces sp. TRM68367
CGCCTCTGCCACTGCCGTTGGCACGCGTACGCCGACACCACACCGTGATCAGAAAGCTCAGCAGCGGCTATCTACAGCTGCCGTATCTTGGCTGCAACCTGACGCTGGGCGATGACGGTGTGGCTGTCGTGGAGGGCCGCGGCCAGCAGGTGCACGGCGTGACCGTCGGTGCGCGATCCGCGGACTGTCTTGCCGTCGACGGCCAGCCCGGTCAGCCGGCCGGGTTCGTCGACCGGGTCGGTGGCGCGGCGGGCCAGCCAGGCACCCACCGCATTATCGACCGTGTCCCCGTCCAGCCGCGCCAGCAGGCGTCCGAGGGTGGAGGCGTTCGGGGTGGCCCGGTTGAGCCCCAGCTGATCGTGCACCTCAGGCGCCAGGTCGGCCGCCAAGCGGGCGATCTGAGCCAGCGACCGCGCGCCGCCGAGCACCGCTACCAGGCACAGCCCCAGCAGTGAGCCGAGCCGGTAGCGGCGTCCTCGTACCCGGCGTGGATCGGGGAGACGGTCGGACACCTCGGCCAGCGTGGCCAGTTCAGAGGAGTCCGTGGGTGGACATAGGGCGGCTGCGTCCTCGAATTGGCGCGTGAGGACGCTGATCAGGGAAGGTTGCACGCGGACGCGGCTCCAGGTCGATCTCGGTCTCAGCAACCTTGATCATCTGGCGTCGCGTTCGTCGTTTCCAATCGGGCATTGCGCCGCGGGTGCGGGTGTCCGCACCGGAAAGGCGGGGGAGGTCAGCTCTGGGCGGTGGGCCGGACGACGATCTCGTTCACGTCGACCGTGGCAGGCTGTTCGATCGCGAAAGCGATGGACCGGGCGATCGCGTCGGGCGGGATCGCGATGTCGTCCCGCATCTTCGTGATCTCTGCTCTGACCTGGCTGTTGGTTGACGCCTCGGCGAAGTCGGTCGCAGTTGCACCAGGTGAGACGGTGGTCACCCGCAAGGAGTCGCCGGCTTCCTGGCGCAGTCCTTCGCAGATGGCCCGGACCGCGAACTTGGTGCCGGCGTAGACGGCCATGGTCGGCACGATGCGAAACGCGGCCGTGGAGGCGGTTGTGATGAAGTGGCCGGTGCCCTGCGCCCGGAAGACCGGCAGCGCGGCGCCGATCCCGTGCAGCACGCCCTTCACGTTGACGTCGACCATGTGGTCCCACTCGTCGACGCGCAGATCGTCGAGAGGCGAGATGGTGCCGACTCCGGCATTGCTGACGAGTACGTCGAGTCGGCCGAAGCACTCACCGGCCAGCGCGACCAGGGACTGTAGATCGTCCCGCCGGGTCACGTCGGTGCGGATCTGCACGGCCGTGCCACCCGCCTTCTCGATTCGGGCCACCAGCTCCGCCAGGCGTTCGGACCGGCGTGAGCCGAGGACGAGTCGCGCGCCGCGCTCGGCGAGCAGCAGTGCGGTCGCATCGCCGATGCCGCTGCTGGCTCCCGTGATCGCCACCACTTTGCCCTTGATTCCGGACATGAGGTCGTCCTCTCCGTCTTCGGCACCGGGGCCGGGGTGCCGACCGGCAATGGGTCCTGGAGGGGCGTCCGGAAGCCGTTGCGCACTGCCGGGTGCCGGCGTGACCGTGTGAGGCCGTCGGCGGTGCCGCGGCCCGTGCTCGCGCACCAGTCTCCGGGGGACTTAGCCTGGCATCCAGACCGTATTTATTCTGGAACCAGAGGTACCTCCGTGATGCCCACGCAGCCGGACCAACGCCGTCAGCTGAGTGAGTTCCTGCGCAGCCGGAGGGAGCGCCTGACCCCTGACGAGGTGGGCCTGCCCCAGACCGGCCGCCGCCGGACTCCAGGACTTCGCCGAGAGGAACTGGCACTGCTGGCCGGGATCAGCGCCACCTGGTACACGTACCTGGAGCAGGGACGGGAGATTCGCGCCTCAGAACAGGTGCTGAACGCACTCGCCGCGGCGCTGCGGCTCGACCGGCACGAGCGCGATCATCTCCTCCAGCTTGCCGGTCATGCGCCTGCGGCCGAAGCCGAGGAACGCGAGCCCCTCACGGCCGAGGTGGGTGCCGTCCCCCTGCTGCTCCAGCCGAAACCGGCGTACATCATCGGCGGCAACTATGACGTCCTCAGTCACCAACCAGGCTGCCGACGAGTTGTTCCCGAGGCTCATCACCGAGGCGGACCGGCCGGCTAACTTCGTCCGCTGGGTGTTCCTCGAACCGGTGGCCCGGTACGTTCTGGTCGACTGGGAACCGGAGGCACGCGGCCTGCTCGGCCGACTTCGCACGCTGGCCGCACGCCATTCCGGCGACCCGCGGTACACCCGACTGATCGAGGAGCTGAACGAGGCCAGCCCGGAAGTGCGGGACTGGTGGCCCCAGTACGAGGTGCAGGCCCGCCACAGCGGTCGGAAACGGCTACGGTCCCCGCAACGGGGAGCGATCGATTATGCGTACACCGCTTTTCACCTGGCCGAACAGCCGGAGCAGACGCTGGTGGTCTACCTCGACAGCAGTGAACCGCCCGACGGGGGCGCAGCCGTGACCGGCGAATGAAGGAGGAGGACGGTGGCAGTACCAGCGCTCACGGTACGGCGGCGGAGGGCCAGCGGCTGCGCGCCGAGCAACTCCTGAAGAAAGGGGACCGCCTCACGCGGGTGACGCGTGGGGGCCCAACCGTTCTTCGACGCCGAACCGCACACGGCTTCTCTGTCCGCTCCGGGTACTACAGGAGGGGCTTGAGAGCCCGTCGTCGGCGCTGTTCGTAGTGGATTCGTCGGGCGACGGCTTGGTGGGATCGGCGCCACAGGGACTGGGCGGCGATCACGGCCGGGTGGTGGGTGACGTGCCAGCTGGTCTGGTGAAGCAGGCGGCGGATCTCCTCGGCGGTGTAGTCGATCAGTTCAGGACGCTGTCCAGGGGTAGCGGCAGGTGCAGGGGTGGCCACGCTATGGCGTTGTCGGCGTCTGGGGCGGGGGCGTCGCTGGTGGCGCGGTCGCGGGGGTGGGCGGTGCGGGTGGCGGTGATGGACAGGAACGCGAACGCGGCGATGGCCAGGGCGATATGACGGTGCCATGGCTCCCAGTTGCGGACCTCGTACTGATCCAGGCCGCAGTCGGACTTCGCGGTCTCGAAGCAGTCCTCCACGCCCCAGCGCATGCCCGCAACCGAGGTCAGGGCGGGCAGCGTGGTGCCGGTGCGGGCGTGGACGGCGAAGTAAGCCAGGCCGGAGGGGTCGCTGATCGAGCGGCGCACCAGCAGCAGATGCTGCCACCCCCGCCGGGCCGCCCCGGCCCCGGAGGGCCAGGCCACCTCGGTAAGGGCCCAGTCGAAGTAGCGGTCGCCCTTGGCGCCGTCGCCGCAGGAGCGGCGTTCGAAGACCAGCGGAAGGCCGGCGACGAGCCGGTCCACGCGGACAGGCCCGGTGCCCGGCGTGCTGACAGTCTCGTCGCACGGCACCGCCATCACGTATCCCTTGCCGCGGCGCTCCAGGGCCGCGCGCAGCTTACGGTCCTGCCCGTAGACGCTGTCGGCGGCCACGCAGGCGAACGGAACCCCGGCGCAGCGGGCGCGCTCCACCAGGTGTCGGCCCAGCTCCGGCTTGGTGAGTACCTGCTTCGCGCGCTCGCGCGGCACCCCGGCCTTACGGCACCGCTCCGCATCCCCCGCCCAGGTCTTGCCCAGGTACAGGGCGAAGTCGATCAGCGCTCGGCCGAACGGGGTGACGTACGCCAGGAACACGGCCACCTGGCAGTTCTCGGTCTGGCCGGTGATCCCCGCGTACTGCGGCGCCACGCCGACGGACTTGCTGCCCTTCTTCAAGAACGCGGTCTCGTCCAGCACCAGCACCGCATCTGGCGCTCCCCGGTGCTCGACCACACGAGTGCCTGGCGATGCTGCTGCGTACCGGCAGCGCCGGCTCGAACACGGTCGCCGACCACCTGAAGGTACTGGCCGACGCTTTGG
>NZ_JACTVI010000216.1 GCF_014495685.1 Streptomyces sp. TRM68367
CTGGCGGGACGCTCCGCGTCCCGCATAACCCGGCTGCTGCGCAGCTGGGTTGACGCTCCGTCCGCTGCGCTCCCGGAGCAGCAGGACTTCGTCCTGGACCCGGCCCTCCGCTGACGCTCCAGGCCGGCCGGGCGGGTCCGCTGCGCTCCCCCGCCCTCAACGGTCCTTCCGGCTGCGCCTCCAGTCCCTTCGGGCCCGCTGACGCGGGCCTGGCTGGCTACGGGGAGGGATGGCCGCTCGTTCGTGTCAAGTTTCAGCGTAGTGCATGCCTCCTCGTGATGCAGCATGTAGAGTTGGGAGAAACTAGTCACACCCTCAAGGCTGTGTGAGCTCGACAGGGTGAGCAGAGTCGATGAGGTGAATCGAGTGACGATCAGGGAAAAGATTCCTGATGGGCTTACGCGCAGGGCTCAATATTTCGTCCGAATCCACGGTTACCGGATTTCTGATCCTGGTGTGGAGCAGCACCGGGCCCGGTGGCTGGAGCATGGAATCCCGGCAGCAGAAATTGACCGTGCTGTGGCGTATCAGAAAATCTGGGGCGGGATAGCCCTCCCTCCGTCTCCGCACTACGACGGTGGCCCCAGTTCGTTCAGTGCGGACGTGCCTGAGGGGGCGGAGGCGGAGGGCTGGTGGTTCGGGGCCGGGCTGCAGCGCACCGCGCTTCCCTACGCCTTCATGATCGGTCCCGAGGGGGAGTTCGGTATCCATGCCGGCACCTGGGTGCCTCTGCATGACAGCATCGAGGGATGGGTGGAGTCGGTGGCCCTCGTAGACCATGCCCGCCGGTGCGCCCGCACTATCACCACGGTGACCGGTGAAGCCGTGGAGGCGCTGCAACTCAACGGCTTTGAACCGGTCTTGGAGGTTGCCGGACGTGCAGACACCTGGTGGCGAGGAGCTGACTCTCTTGTGGCCGTCTACCGCGGGGAAGCTGAGTGCATGTTGGCACCGCAATGCCGAACGGCAACGGTCTACTCCGGGCTCGATGAATGAGGCCTCAAAGGACTCGGCGCTTAAAAGCTCACCCCCGTTCGATGAGGCATCGGCTGCAACGCGACTCTCGGCAAGAGGAACTGATGACAGTGCAGTTTGGCATTCAGAGAATCGTGCTCAGGGAACACCAGGTGGATGCGACTGCGCGTATCCGTAAGTGGGTCGGATTCCCTGCAAGGTCATCGGTTCCCGAAGAAGGGGCGCGCGCCACGGTGGTGTCCGCCACGGGGTCCGGAAAGACGATCACGGCCGCGTGGGCTGCGCTGGAGTGCTTCCGTGGCGGGCGGATCCTCGTCATGGTTCCCACCCTCGATCTGCTCGTACAGACCGTCCAGGCGTGGCGCCGGGTCGGCCATAACGGGCCGATGGTCGCGGTGTGCTCGCTGGAGAAGGACGACGTCCTGGAGCAGCTCGGCGTACGGACCACCACGAACGCGATCCAATTGGCGCTGTGGGCGGGGCATGGGCCGGTGATCGTGTTCGCCACGTACGCCTCCCTGGTGGACCGCGACGACCCGGAGGACCCGATGGGCCAGCGGAAGGTCCGCGGGCCGCTGGAGGCCGCTCTGGCAGGCGGAGAGCGGCTGTACGGACAGACAATGGCCCCGTTCGACCTCGCCGTCGTCGACGAAGCCCACTCAACCACCGGTGATCTTGGGCGGCCGTGGGCGGCGATCCACGACAACACCCGCATCCCGGCGGACTTCCGGCTCTACCTCACCGCCACCCCCCGCATCCTCGCCTCGCCCCGGCCGCAGAAGGGCAGGGGCAGCCAGGAGGTGGAGATCGCGACCATGGCGTCCGACCCGGACGGCCCGTACGGCGAGTGGATCTACGAGCTCGAACTGTCCGAGGCGATCGAACGCGGCATCCTCGCCGGGTTCGAGATCGACGTGCTGGAGATCCACGACCCCTCCCCCGTCCTCGGGGAGTCGGAGGAGGCGCAGCGGGGCCGGCGCCTCGCCCTGCTGCAGACCGCGCTCCTGGAGCACGCCGCCGCGCGGAACCTGCGCACGGTCATGACCTTCCACCAGCGGGTGGAAGAGGCGATGGCGTTCGCGGAGAAGATGCCGCAGACGGCCGCCGCACTGTACGCGGCCGAGGTCTCCGACGATGCTCTGGCCGATGCGGAGGCCCTGCCCCGGTCGTCGATCGATGCGGAGTTCTACCAGCTGGAGGCCGGCCGCCACGTACCGCCAGACCGCGTCTGGTCGGCATGGCTGTGCGGTGACCACCTCGTCGCCGAACGACGCGAAGCCCTACGGCACTTCGCCAACGGTATCGATGCCGCGGGCCGCCGCGTACACCGGGCCTTCCTCGCCTCCGTCCGGGTCCTCGGTGAGGGCGTCGACATCGTCGGCGAGCGGGGCGTGGAGGCGGTGTGCTTCGCCGACACCCGCGGCTCCCAGGTGGAGATCGTGCAGAACATCGGCCGGGCGCTGAGGCCGAACCCCGACGGCACGGCCAAGACCGCCAGGATCATCGTGCCCGTCTTCCTCCAGCCCGGCGAGGACCCGACCGACATGGTCGCTTCCGCCTCGTTCGCACCCCTCGTAGCCGTTCTTCAAGGCCTGCGCTCGCACTCGGAACGCCTCGTCGAGCAGCTCGCCAGCCGGGCGCTGAGCAGCGGGCGGCGGCAGGTGCACGTGAAGCGGGACGAGGACGGGCGGATCATCGGCACCACGTCCGAAGGAGAGGGCGGGCAGGACGAGGCCGAGGGCGCGGCGGAGTCAGCGCTGCTGCACTTCTCCACCCCGAGGGACGCGATGACGATCGCGGCGTTCCTGCGTATCCGGGTGTACCGGCCGGAATCACTGGTCTGGCTCGAGGGCTACCAGGCCCTGCTGCGCTGGCGGAAGGACAACCACATCACCGGCCTGCACGCCGTGCCCTACGACACCAAGACCGAGGCCGGCGTCACCAAGGCGTTCCCTCTCGGGCGTTGGGTCCACCAGCAGCGGCGCACCTACCGCGCCGGTGAACTCGACGACCACCGCAAGACACTGCTCGACGAAGCCGGCATGGTCTGGGAACCCGGCGACGAAGCCTGGGAGACCAAACTCGCCGCGCTGCGCTCCTTCCACCGCGCCCACGGCCACCTCGCCCCCAAGCGGCACGCCGTATGGGGCGACGCCGACAGAGAACTGGTCCCAGTCGGGGAACACATGGCCAACCTCCGCCGCAAGAACGGCCTCGGCAAGAACCCGCAGCGCGCCGCAGCCCGAGCCGCACAGCTGACCACGATCGACCCCGACTGGAACTGCCCCTGGCCACTGGACTGGCAACGCCACTACCGCATCCTCACCGACCTCGCCGCCGACGAACCCCACGGCCGACTCCCCGACATCCAACCCGGCGTCCTCTTCGAAGGCGACGACCTCGGGCGGTGGCTCCAGCGACAGTCCCGCGACTGGTTCCAACTTTCCGAGGAGCAGCAGCGGAGACTCTCAGCGCTGGGCGTGAAACCCGCCGAACAGCCCGCCCCGGCCCCGGCGGCCAAGGGCACTGGGAAGGCATCAGCCTTCCAACGCGGTCTGGCAGCCCTCACCCAGTACATCCAGCGCGAGGGCGTCCACAAGGCAGTACCGAGAGGACACGTCGAACGGGTCGTCATCAACGGCCAGGAACACCACCACAAGCTCGGCGTATGGATCTCCAACACCAAGACCCGCCGCGACAAACTCACCCACGACCAACGCACCGCACTCGCCGCACTCGGAGTGGAGTGGGCGTAGCAGCAGAATCTGCGGGCTGCTGAAGCGTGGCATGTCCTGCGGAGCGCCTGGACACGCCCTCAGCGCTTTGTGTTCTCTGTCAAGCCCCGGGTTTCGTGGAGACTGCGTTAGCTGGTTTTCTGGAGTGACGTAGGGGGTTCGGCCGCGAGGTAGTGGACGGCCTCG
>NZ_JACTVI010000217.1 GCF_014495685.1 Streptomyces sp. TRM68367
GCGCCATGACTGACGGCCTATCAAGACCGAGCCCTCGCGCGCAGGCGATCTACCGAACTCCTGATCCGAACTCCAGACAGAACCTAGTACTGCGCTGCCTCCCCGTTCAGCGTCCGCGTCCTGCTCGACGACATCCGCACAGACTGGGGACCGCCACTGTCGGACCCTGGATCGACCCGCACTGACCTGCTGCAAGCTCTCTCGTTCGGCGGCGGACAACTGCAGCTGCCGGTGAGAAGGGGGGGGGAGTGGGCTCGCAGAGCGTGACCACTGGGCCTGTGCGCGCTCCAGACGACGGGAAGAGGTCGAGGCCCGGAAGCAGAGGGACAACCTGCGATCTGTTTCCACGAAGGCGACTGACCTCGCATGTGCACCCGCGATTTTGCCGGGCAGTGGCGGCCGGGCTGCGGCCGTGCCAGATGATCATGCGGTCGGCTTCGGCCGGGGAGCCGCCGCTGGCCCGGGAGTTGCCCTCGGCTTCCGGGGCGTACGGCGGCCAGCCTGGGGAGCCGGTGGCGGCGAAGGCGGCCCAGGCGCCGACGAGGGTGTCGCAGGCGGTGAGGTGTTCGGGGGTGTCGGCGCCGACGTCGGACAATACCGGCGAAGAGTCGACCTCCGTCTGGGAGTGCGCATCCGCGAACGGTTCCCGTGGTGGTGTCGGTCAGGAGTGCGCCTGCCATGGCGTGAGCCTGTCTTCCCAAGGTGCGAAGGATTCATTCTTGCTGTCGGCGTGGTGGGCCAGGCCCTGCCTGACGGAAGTCGCGCCCAGCAGGACGAGGATCACCGTTTGAAGGTCTGCTCAAGTGGCGTACCAACGCCATCGACGTGCGGGCGGATCCCGTCGGCTCAGGACCGAGCATTCGGTGCCGGTGCTCGCGGGGCTGGGCCGATGGCACATGTACGCACCGTCGGCCCAACCACACTCCTCACCTGCTGCTGTCTTGATCAGAGGTTCAGCAGGTGTGCCGCGTTGCGGTGTGCGATGCGTTTGAGGTCGGCGCGGGAGAACGGCGCTGTGCGGAGGAACTCGACTGCCTCGGCCGTTGATTCGTAGGGGTAGTCGACGGCGAACAGCAGCCGGTCGGCGCCGATGGCCTGGACAGCTCCGAGGAGGGCCGCGTGAGAGAAGACGCCGCTGGTGGTCGCGTAGAGGTTGTGCCGCAGGTAGTGGGAGGGCAGTTGTCGTGGCCTGCTCTTGGGGTCGGCCTGGTGGTAGCGGCTGTCGAGCCGGGCCAACTGGAAAGGCAGCAGTTCTCCCATGTGCCCCAGCGTCACCGAGGCCCCGGGGAACTCGTCGAACACTCCACCGTAGATCAGGCGCAGTGCGTGGGCGCCGACCTGCGCTGTCCATCCCCAGGACGGCCCGCTCAGCACGGGGTGCCCCTGGAACACCCGCCACTGATCGGCGGGGAAGAGCGCGGGATGGATGTAGAGCGTCACGCCGAGCCGTTCAAGCTCGGCCCACACCGGCCGGAACTGCGGCTCGTCGAGGTAGTGGCCCTGAACGTGGTCGTTGTGCAGGACTCCCTTGAGGCCGAGTTGCTCCACCGCCCGGCGCAGTTCGACCACGGCGGCCTGCGGGTCCTGCAACGGCAGGGTG
The DNA here is from genome assembly GCF_014495685.1 of Streptomyces sp. TRM68367. Classification (GTDB taxonomy): domain Bacteria; phylum Actinomycetota; class Actinomycetes; order Streptomycetales; family Streptomycetaceae; genus Streptomyces. The sequence goes on from NZ_JACTVI010000217.1 coordinate 1,601, forward strand.
GCGAAGCCGGCGAACCGTGTCGGGTGGGCGGCGACCACGTCGGCCAGGTGGTCGTTGACCCGGCGGGCCGTGGCCACGGCCTCGGAGGGGTCCTCGATGGCCTCCACGCCGGGTGAGGTGAGCGACAGGACCTGCATGTCCACGCCATGGTCGTCCATGTCCGCCAGCCGCAACTCCGTGAGGTCGGCGAGCCGGCGCCCCCACTCTTCCCCCCAGCCGGGAGGCATCCAGGCTTCGCCCGGCCACGGGATCAGCTCCGGAACGGAGAACGCCTCTTCGACTGCTATCACCTTCATGCCGCGCCCCGGGCGGCCGGCGGCGGTCCCGGCCGACGTGGAGGTGACGGCCTGGGCGGCGGCGGGCGGGGCCGCGAGGGCGGCCGTGCCGGCGGTGGCGCCGGCTGCGGCGGCCAGCAGACGCCGCCGCGAGGTGTCCGCGGCGAGGGGGGATACAGACGATCCTGTCGTCATCATCCTGCCTTTCCATCGATTTCAGGCGAATCGGGGCATGGGGTCGGGGCTGGGGATCGATCGAGCCCACCATTAGGCAACCTAATCGTAGGCTACCTAATGAATGAGGATCTCGGAAGCTCCGGTGATGTTGGGCACCAGATCTGACCGGCTTACGATCGGCAGACCGCGCCGAACCGACCGCCCCAGCGTGAAAGCAGAACCACATGGCTTCCTCCCCGTCTGAATCCGAGCCGCTCATCCGGCTGCTGTGGCGCGCACACAACTGGTTCCGAGCTGCCCTGACCACTGCGTTCGAGGCCCAGGAAGACGGGTCGGCCATCGGTGCGGCACACGTGACTCTGCTGAGTCAGCTCCCGTCAGAGGGGGCGAGCATTGCCGAGCTGGCTCGGCGTCTGGGCGTCAGCGCCCCGACAGCGCACCAGTGGGTCCACGAACTTGTCGCCGCGGGGGTGGTGACCGTCGAGAGCGATCCGCGGTCCGCCCGGTCGAAGCTCGTACTCCTCTCGGCGTCCGGCGTCCGGCGCCGCGAGGAGACGATGCAGATCCTGGCCGGGCTCGAAGCCGCGCTCGCCGGGCGCATCGGTGCGGATACCGTCACCGCACTGCGGGCCGCACTGGAAGAACCATGGGGATCTCCGGAATCGGTGGTAGTGGAACTCCCCGGCCCTTCCACCCCTTAACCCTGTCGGCTCCCGGGCGCAGCGGCCAGTCCCTCCCCGGGCAGCAGGCACAAGGCCACCGCACGCGGACCGCATGACTGGTCCGGCACGAACGAGCACGACAGCCAGGCCCTGGAACGTCTGCGGAATCCCTGCCGACCCTCTCCTGCCACGGTCCGCGCCGACGCCGACCGGCCAAGCTCCACGCCGCCAATGGGTACGACTACGACCACCCGCGCCGTTGGCCCCGCAAGCGCGGCATCACCCGAAAGGTCACGGAGTCCTCGAACCGCCTGGGCCGCCACCACTGGACGATCGAACGCACCGCCTCCTGGCTGGCCGGATGCCGCCGCCTGCACCCTCGTCTGCTTCCACTGCTCACCAAATGAGATGACTTCTTTGGGTCGCTGCCCGAGGTCCCTGGCAAGTTCCGGCAAGTTCCTCGCTCCGTGGCGGAGTTGCAGGCAAGCTCTGGCACAGAGATCGTTACCGGCTTCCGAGGAGGACACCATGGCCCTGCTTGACGTGCTCCCTGGCCTAAAGGACCCCGTTGCTCCAAGCCGACGGGCAGCTGGGTGCTCATCTGCGCCGCCACGGCAGCGCGTCCGGATCGGCACCGGTGTCATCCGCGCGCGGGAAGGAGGCGTTGATCGCCCCGCCGATCCGGTGAACTGCCGGATCTGTTCCGGGTCAGGGCGTCGAAGACCGTGCGACGTACAGCCTCGACGTGACTTGGAGCGGCCTGTTCCATCAGCCGCGCGCCCTCGTGGGTGAGGACGGCCAGTTGGCTGGGGATTGGCCGGGTCCTCGCAGCGCCGCACATGGCCGGCGTCCTGGAGGCGTGTGACGGCGTGGGGCAGGCGGCTGCGGGTGATCTTCAGAAGCCGTGCCGGCTCCGACATGGCGAGGGCGCGCTCAGGCTCCTCCGACAGATGGACGAGCAGCTCGTAGTCTTGACTTGTACCTCGGGCTGAAGCCCGAGGATTCTGGCCTTCTCGATCGTTGCGGTGCCGCTACGCGGCACGGGCTTCGGTCGGGAA
>NZ_JACTVI010000218.1 GCF_014495685.1 Streptomyces sp. TRM68367
GCTCGCATCACTGGCCATGCACCCACCGGGACCGAGAGGTCACAACCCTACTCGTGAGGGCTGCAGAAGGGATGGTCCTCTAATGAGCGTGACCACCATGGTCGTCTGCGGTTCCCTCGCCGGAGCCGGCGTGGCACTCCTGGTGCGCGAGGTGGTGCCCTCCGCGCCCAAGTTGGGCCCCACCCTGCGCCGCCTCAACCCGCCCGCCCCCACCCCCGGGGTCCGCCCGCGCAAGAAGACCTCCACCGCGTGGGCGGGCCGCCTGGTCGAGCGGATGCCCGGGACGCTGCCCCGCACCGACCTGGACCTGCTCAACCAGACGCCCGAGCAGTTCCTCGTCAACAAGGTGAGCCTTGCCCTGCTCGGCCTGCTCGCCCCCCTCGTCCTGGTCGTGGGCTGGACGCTGATGGGGCTGTCGGTGCCGCTGTTCCTCCCCGGCGCCGTCGGCGTGCTCGCGGCGATTGGCCTGTGGTTCGTGCCCGACTGGGCCGTGGCCAGCGAAGCCGCCAAGGCGCGCACCGAGTTCGCGTACGCGGCCGCCGCCTACCTGGACCTGGTGGCCACCCGCATGGCCTCCAACGTCGGCCCCTCCCAGGCCCTGGAGGACGCCGCACGCATCGGCCGCAGCTGGGCATTCGTACGCATCCAGGAAGCCCTGCTGCGGGCGCGCACCGAGAAGTCCTCGCCCTGGCAGGCTCTGGACGACCTCGGCACCCAGCTCAACCTGCCCGTCCTGCAGGACGTCGCGGACATCATGCGGCTGTCCTCCGACGACGGCGCCTCCGTCTACGAGACCCTGCGCAACCGGGCCAAGAGCCTGAGCAACGAGCTGCTCGCCGCGGAGGCCGCGAAGGCGAACGCGGACAGCGAGAAGCTCTCGGCCCCCGGAGCACTCCTCGCCGTGATCGCCATGTTCCTCATCGCGTTCCCCGCGGTGCTGAACATCTTCACCATCTGATCCACCGCGCACGCCCCCCGTGCGCACTCCGACGAAGGGAGACCCCGAATGAAGAACAAGCTCCTGAACGCCCAGGTCACCGCGGCCGTCCAGGCCGCGGCCCTGCGCAAGCGCCTCAACGGCGTCCACGAGGAGATCAGAACCCGCGGCGACCGAGGGGATGGCCCCATCCCGTTCGTCATCATCGTCGTGGCCTCCATCGTGGGCGCCCTGCTCGTCGCCGGCGGGCTCGCCGCCCTGTACGCCAAGGCCAACGGCAAGCTGGGCGACATCGACCTCGGCGGATGACGCACATACCGATGACCAGGCTCCTGCCGCGCCACCCCTACGACCACGACCGCGATCGGGGCTCCGCCCCGGTCCAGATGGCGATCATCTTCCCGTTCGTCATCCTGCTGACCCTCGCCGCCGTCCAGGGCTTCTTGTGGGCCTACGCCCGCAACGTCGCCCAGACCGCGGCCCGCGAGGGCGTCTCCGCGGGCCGCATGTACGAGGCCGGCCCGGGCGACGGAGCCGTCAAGGCGCAGGCAGCCCTCGACGAGCTGGCGGGCAACACCCTGACCGGGACCGCGGTCTCCACGGCCGGCAGCACCGACGAACGCATCCGCATCCGCGTCCAGGGCAGCGCGCTGTCCCTGCTGCCCGGAGTGGACGGATGGACCGTCAGCGCCACCATGTCGGGGCCGGTCGAACGGTGGACCACAGCGGGAGAGGGCTGACATGCGAGACCGGCTGTGCGGCCGCGAGCGGGATCGCGGCGACATCGCGATCGAGGCGGTGATCGTGCTGCCGCTGCTGATCGCCTTGGCCCTTGTCGTCATCGCCGGCTCTCGGCTGTCCATCGCCGGACAGCGGACCGATGCGGCCGCCCAAGCAGCCGCTCGCGCCGCCTCCCTCGCCCGTACTCCGGGAGCCGGCAATGCCGCGGCGCAAGAGGCGGCGGAAGACTCACTTGCCTCACAGCAGCAGGGATGCACGGCCACCGACGTGGCCGCGGACACCGGCGGACTCGCGGTGCCGCTCGGTCAGGTCTCCTCCGTCACGGTGACCGTCTCATGCACCGTGCCCCTCGGCGATCTCTTCTTTCTCGGCGGCGGCCCCGGCACCCGCACCGTCACTTCCCACTTCACCTCGATCGTCGATGCCTTCCGGGAGCGCGGATGATCGCTAAGTTCCGTACGCGCCAGCATCGTTGGGACGACCGCGGCGGCATCTCCGTGGTCGTGGCCATCATCGCCGTGCCGCTGTTGCTGGTCGGCGGCCTGCTGGGGGTCGACTCCTTCGGCGTCACCCGCGCTCACGAGCGAGCCGACGGCATCGCCACCGAGGCGGCCCGTGCCGCCGCCCAGGCCATCGACCCTGCCCAGGCCATCACCGGCAAGGCGATCGTCGTCGACCCGGAGGCCGCCGCCGCGGCCGCCCGCGCCTACCTGAACGAGGCCGACGTGACCGGGACAGTGAGCGTCACCGACGCCGGCCACGGCATCACGGTGACGGTCACCGACACCTACACCGGTAAGTTCGCGCCGACGTCGTGGACGGTCCACGCCACGAGCTCCGCCTCGCTGCTCCACGGGATCACCCAACCCGAGAAAGACTGACGGATGCCCAAGACCCGCTCGCACACTCCCGCCCCCGCCGGAACCGGACGGCGTCTGCTGCGCGCCCTGGGATCCGCCCTCGTCCTGTGCGTCCTCGTAGCCGGTCTCCCGCTGCTGCTGGGAGCGGCAACCGTGGCGGCCTGGCCGTCGGGCATCGACGCGTTCACGCACCTGTTCACCAGGACGGACACCTTCGGCGCGTTCCTCCTGGCGCTCTGCGCAGTGGGCTGGATCGGCTGGGCCGGCTTCACCCTCTCCCTGCTGCTGGAGATCCCCGCCCAGCTCCGCGGCCGCAGCGCCCCGCGCCTGCCCGGCCTCCACCTCAGCCAGCGCACCGCCGCCACCCTGGTCAGCGGCATCCTGGTGCTCTTCACCACCAGCACCGCCCTCGCCTCCGCCGCCCCCGCAGCCACCGCCTCGGTCACGACCAGCCACACTCCGGGCCAAACCGCCCAGACCGCCGCCGAGCTGTCCGCCCAGACGGCGACGCCCGCCGCGCAACCGGCCACCGCCGACCAGGCACAGCGCACCTACACCGTGCAGGACGCACGCCCCGCCGAGAGCCTGTGGAGCATCGCCGAGAAGCTCTACGGCCACGGCGAGCTCTACACGAAGATCGCCGACGCGAACGAAGGCCACCAGATGGCCGACGGCAGCGTCTTCCACGCCAACGAGCCGATCCAGCCCGGCTGGACCCTGCTCCTCCCCGACGACCCCACCACCGGGCTCGACGCACAGCTGGAGCAGACCGCACCGGCCCAGTCCGCCGGCACGGAGTCCTACACCGTGCACGCCGGCGACACCCTGTGGGGCATCGCCGAGGACGAACTGGGCGACGGCGCCCACTACGACGAGATCTTCGAGGAGAACCGCGGCGCCCCGCAGCCCGGCGGCACCACCCTGAGCGACCCGGACGAGATCCGCCCCGGCTGGACGCTCGACATCCCGCACGCCTCCGACGCCGGCCAGAGCCCCGGCCGAACGGACAGCGACGCCTCCCCGCCGTCGACCGGCAGTGACAAGCACGCCGACGAGCAGCAGGCGCCCGACACCGACGATGACCCGAGCTCCGCAACTGCCACGCCCGCCCCCAAGGAAACCGCCGGCCACGACGCCGCCTCCAAGCCCGACCAGCAGCCCGGCACCGAACACGAGGGCGACAACGAGCGCACGTCGCCCTCCGCCTCCGCACC
>NZ_JACTVI010000219.1 GCF_014495685.1 Streptomyces sp. TRM68367
CTTCGCGATCTGGGACCAGGTAACCGGCCGGCCCGCAGCGGCCTGAGCAACAGGCCCCGAGCCCGACTGGACCATGCCTCGACACACCGTCAGGCCCTACCCACCCAAACAACGTGACAACGCCCGCAGCAGCTCTATTCGCCCGGGGCGATGTGGTGGACCTTGACGTCGAACAGTGCGAGCTCGGGGTCAGCGCCCACTTCGCGGAAGAGCCGAGGTGCTGCCGGGCCGTCTGGGGCCGCGCGCATAGTTTCGAGGGCGGCGCGGTCCCGCCACAACGTCTGAATACGCCACCGCCCGTCCTGCCCGCTCAGCAACTCGGTTCGTATCAGCCCATCGGGCAGAGGGTGGGCGACAAGCTCACGGTAGGCCGCGACAAGGTCCGCTTCACGCTCAGTCGGGACGACCGCGCTGACCTCGGTCAATATCTGTCCGGTCATGACCCTCACCTCCCTTACTTCCACGCTACGCGGCAGGTCCTGGGGCCGCCCTGCATACCATCCCGACGATCAACAAGATCACGATCTACGGCTGGAGTAGACTCCGACTGCCTTTCAGTCGAGTGTCATCCAGATCGCACCCGCGCCTGATATCAGGACGCACAGGACAAGAGACAAGTCGACAGTTGGCGATTCGACCCAGGATGCTCGCAAGCGCCAAGTAGATTGGTATTCCCTGTCAACCGGTCCGGAATCCATTCACCGAGGTAACCTTGAAAATCGCCGCAAGCATTCCAATTCCCAGGCCTACGATTGCGATCCCGCAAAAAATGAGCCAGGAACGCCGCCGATGTACAGCTTGACTCGTTACGGATGCCATTACTCTCTCCCATTCCTGGCCGCTCAAGGGCGTTGTCACGTTGTTGGGTGTGGGGTGTCTGACGGTGTGCCGGGGCGTGGTGGTGTCGGGTTTCCGGCTGTGTGCTCACGGCGCGGTGGGCAGGCCGGCGACGCCGGTGATCTGCTCCCAGATCGCGAAGCGGACGGTCATCTCGGCGCGGTAGTCGGATGCGGGGTGTCATCGACCCCGTGTTCTGTCTGGTCGACACGCCTTCTGTGTCACTGATCAGCGGTCTGTGTCATGGCCGCCAGCCGGACCCAGCACGGGGCCAGACTTGGATCCCTGGGTCCTTGGGTCCGGCGATTTCCCTGGTCGACGCGGTTCGGCCGGGCGGCTGGGTCCCTGGGTCCGCGTCGCCCGAGGCAGCCTCCTTCGGGGTGATTCTGCTGAATCCGTACCCGTGCTGTACGCCCTGCTGTACGTTCGGAGCATGTCGAAATCAGTGACGATCCGGGTCCCCGAGGACCTCCACGCCCAGCTGCAGGAGCGGGCTGAGACCGAGGGCACCACGGTCACCGCGCTCATCACCGAGGCCGCACGCAACGCGGTCCGCGACCCCCGCCTCGAAGGCGCCGCGGAGGTCTTCCGCCAGTTCGTCGCGGACAACGCGGACGCGTTCGACGCGGCGTTCCCCGACGACGCCCCCGCCCGCCTGGACGCTGCCGAGGTCCCGGGGCGGGCGGCCTGACGTGGAGCTCCACATCGACATCCGCTGGCTGCTGGAGCGCCAGGCGGAGGTGCTGCCCAAGCACCCTGAAGTCCACGACTTCTCCAACCTCGTGGCTGCCGTCGCCCGCCACCGCGTCAACACCCCGCAAGTCGGCGTCATCGTCGACGACGCCTGGCGCGCGGCCGCCCTCATGCACGCCGTCATCCGGCTGCGCCCCCTCCCGGCCCGCAACGCCCTGTACGGCGCCGCGGTCGTCGTGTCCTACATGGACGCCGCGGGCGAGGCCATCGACCCGCCCTACGGCGCGCTGATCGACCTCGCCCGCGACATCGACACCGGCCGCGCCGACGGGTACGACGCAGCCGACCGTATCCGCTCCTGGCGGATCTGACCGCCTGTCCGGCGCCCCGGCGCCGTCAGACGTTGAGAACGGTGACCCGTCCGACGAAGGAAGAAGCTGCGCCATATCTGCGTTGAGGCGTGGATCCTCGCGTCATGACCAGACAGCGTGAGGCCGAGTTGCGGGCGCGAGTGCCTGCGGGCGTTTGCCGTCTTCTCTGGGGGTAACCGTGTGACGCGAGGCGAGTGGAGACCACTTTGTGCAGCTCAGCGCCGGTGTGGTCGACAGTATCGTGTGCAACACCTGTGGCGCTACCTGATGTTGCGTGGAGCACGATCATGGTCCGCCGTTATCCGGTTGATGGTTGCCGAAGCCGTGAGTACTGTGCCTCACGTGATGAGCCCTGAGTCAGACAGAACGGAGCCGCCGGTCGCTCGGCGGCGGGTTGACGACTGACCAACGACCGTTTTGGTTCCTTGGTCGGCTTCGCTGCGAGTGACCGGACACGTGCTCCGTGTGTCTGGTCTGATTCGGCTCTCGTCTCAGCAACAGGTGACGCAGTTCGACGTCCAGCGCGCGGATGTTCATGCCCGCACACGTCAACGCTGGAGTCGACTTCGTGCCCGTGTTCATCTACGTCCTCGGCCTTGCTGTCTTTGCGCAAGGAACCTCCGAGTTCATGTTGTCTGGTCTCGTACCGGGTATTGCCCGTGATTTGTCCGTGTCGGTGGGAGCCGCCGCAAGCCTGACGTCCGCATACGCCATCGGGATGATCATCGGTGCACCGGTGATGGCCGCACTGAGTGCGCGATGGCCACGTCGTCGCGCACTGGCAGGATTCCTGACCGCGTTCGTCGTCGTGCACGTCATTGGCGCAGTCACGACGGACTTCGCCGTGCTGTTCGGAACCCGAATCGTCGCCGCGATCGTCAATGCCGGGTTCCTGGCGGTCGCGATGAGCGTGGCGACCGCTCTCGTAAACCCGGCAAAGCAGGGCCGCGCCACCGCTGTCCTGCTGTCGGGGGTCACGCTGTCGTGTGTTGCCGGCGTGCCTGCCGGCGCCCTGCTTGGGAACTGGTCCGGCTGGCGTTCGGCTTTCTGGGCAGTTGCTGTCCTGTGCTTGCCCGCGTTGGCTCTCGTGTTCCGGTCGGCGCCCGCTGGTGCGGCCCGGCGGCACGATGTCTCGGTGCGGCAGGAAGCGCAGGCGCTCAAGTCGCGCTCGGTGCGGCTGGCGTTGACGCTCGCGGCGCTGGTCAATGGGGCCACTTTCGCGACCTTCGCCTACCTGGCTGTCATTGCCACGGATGTGGCTCACTTGTCCGCCGGCGCGGTCCCCGGACTGCTCGCCGCGTTCGGAGTCGGCGCCTTCATCGGAGTGAACGCAGCCGGTCGTATGGCCGACGGTCAGCTCCGGCAAGGCCTGGTCCTCGCGATGTGGGCTCTGCCTGTCGGGTGGGCGGTGCTTGCCATGACCAGCACGCAGACAGTGCCGTTGCTCATCGTTGCGGTCGTCCAGGGCGGGCTGTCGTTCGGGATCGGATCGACCCTCGTCAACCGTGTCATGCATGTCGCGGCTGATGCCCCGTCCTTGAACGGGTCGTTCGCAACCGTGGCGCTGAACGCCGGTGCGTTCCTGGGACCACTGCTCGCCGGCGCCGTGACTGGGGCGACGGGTGACTACCGAGATGCTGCATGGGTCAGCGCCGCCCTTGCCGCCACCGCAATTGCGGTTACTGCCGCCTCGCGCCTGAGCGCTGCGCGCGGAGAGGCGTTGTCACGTTGTTTGGGTGGGTAGGGCCTGATGGTGTGTCGAGGCATGGTCCAGTCGGGCTCGGGGCCTGTTGCTCAGGCCGCT
>NZ_JACTVI010000022.1 GCF_014495685.1 Streptomyces sp. TRM68367
GGTGGCGCGGCAGCGGAAGCTGGACGATGTAGCCGGTGCAGGCCGGGTCGGCGTTGAGTTCGTCGATGACGTCCTCGACCTGCCGCTGCGAGGCGTCGGCCGGCAGATCGCGACGGAGGGAGGCGATGCCCACCTGTGCGCAGTCGCGGTGCTTGCCGGCGACATAGGCGCGGCTGCCGGGGTCGTCGCCGACCAGGACGGTGCCCAGGCCCGGCGCACGGCCCGTGGTGACGGTCAACTTGGCGACACGTTCGGCGAGTTCGCGGCGGATGATGGCGGCTGTGGCCTTGCCGTCGAGCAGTTGTGCGGTGGTCACGGGGGGTGCTCCTTCCAACGGGGCTGACACTGAGCGCCCCCAAGGGGCGCGGGGCTGTGTCGATATGCGGCTCCGCCGCGGGGCGTGACCAGCCACGACGCATCCGCGGACGAAGGGCGGCCGACCACGGCACGCCCTGCGAACCCCTCAGCCACGAAGACGGGACATGGTCGGATCGAACAGCGGCTCTTCGGCGACGGCCGCCTCGACGGACTGGTCGAAGTAGCCGATGTGCACGACGGTCCCTGGGGCGGTGAGCTCCGTCGGCAGCCACGCGTAGGCGATCCCCTTGCCGATCGTGTAGCCGTACGCGGCGCTGGTGACGTAACCGACGGCGCAGTCACCGTCGTACACCGGCTCCTTGCCCAGGACGACCGCCCGCGGGTCGTCGATGGTGAGGCAGGTCAACTTCCGCCGTACCTCCGCCTTGCGCCGCTCCAGCGCCGCCTTGCCGATGAAGTCGTCCTTGTCGAGCTTGACGGCGAAGCCGACGCCGGCCTCGTAGGGGTCGTGCTCGTAGGTCATGTCGGTGCCGAAAGAGCGGTAGCCCTTCTCCAGACGCAGGCTGTTGAAGGCGCCGCGGCCTGCCACGATGCCGCCCAGCGGCTCGGCCGCCGCCCACAGCGTGTCCCAGAGTTTCTGGCCCAGGTCGGCCGTGGTGTACAGCTCCCAGCCGAGCTCACCGACATACGACAGACGCATGGCCGTCACCGGGACGGAGCCGATGTGGGCGCGCTTGGCGCGGAAGTACTTCAGGCCGCTCGCCGAGAAGTCCGCGTCGGCCAGCGGCTGCAGGACCTCGCGGGCGCGCGGTCCCCACAGGCCGATACAGCAGGTGCCGGGGGTGATGTCGCGGACCTGGACCGAGCCGTCGGCAGGGAGGTGACGGATGAACCAGTCCAGATCCAGGTTGCCGTTGGCGCCGACCTGGAACAGGTCGCGGGCCAGCCGGGCCACGGTGATGTCGCTGCGGATACCGCCGTCGTGGTCGAGCAGCAGGGTGAACGTCACCGAGCCCACGGACTTGGCGACCTTACCGGTGACCAGCCGCTCCAGGAAGGCAGCAGCACCGGGGCCGCTCACCTCCAGGCGCTTGAGAGCCGTCATGTCGTACATCGCGACGCTCTCGCGGGTGACCTGGGCCTCGGCGCCGACGATGGGCGACCAGTACCGCGCGGCCCAGTCGTTGGGCGTGCGGATGGAACGGCCGTCGACCAGGCCCGCGTTGGCCTCGTACCACTGCGGGCGCTCCCAGCCGTTCGCCTCCAGGAAGAAAGCGCCCAGCTCCCGCTGGCGCACGTGGAAGGGGCTGGTGCGGATCGGGCGCGGGTCCCCCGACGGCTGGAGCGGGTGCAGGATGTCGTAGATCTCGACGAAGTTCTGGCAGTCGCGGGCCAGCACGTACTCCGGGGACAACTGGTGCGGCTCGAAGCGGTTGACGTCGCACTCGTGCAGGTCGAAGGAGGAGCAGTAGCCGTCGACCAGCCACTCGGCCATGGCCCGCCCGACCCCGGCGGAGTGGGTGACCCAGACGGCCTCGGCGACCCAGAAGCCCCTGACGTCCGGGGACTCCCCGAGCAGCGGCAGGCCGTCGGTGGTGAGGGAGAACAGGCCGTTGATGCCCTCCTCGACCTTGGCCTCCTGCGTCGCGGGAAGCAGCGACTGGGTCTCACTCCAGGCGGCCGCGAAGTCGTCCTCGGTGAACTTCAGGACCGACGGCATCTCCTCGGCCTCGTCCACGGACAGGATGTCGTCGGCGGAGATGGGCATCGGGCGGTGGCCGTAGTAGCCGATGCCCAGGGTCTCGAAGCGGTCGCGGTAGTAGAGGTCGGCGTCCTGATGGCGCAGGATCGGGCGCACCGCCTCCTCCGTCTGGCCCGCCAGCGCCGGTACCGGGCCGGTCCAGGCGAGCTGGTGGCCGAGCGGGGTGAGCGGGAGGTTCATACCGACCAGGCGGGCGATCTTCGGGCCCCAGATGCCGGCGCAGCACACGACGATGTCGGCGGGGATCTCGCCCTGGTCGGTGACGACGCCGGTGACGCGGCCCTCGCTCTGCCGGACGTCGAGGACCTCGTGGCGGGCCAGGAAACGCACACCACGCTCGGTGGCCCGGCGGATCTGCGCCTCCACGGCGAGGACCGCCTTCGCGAGCCCGTCCGTGGGCACCAGGAGACCGCCGAGGACCTTGTCCGGGTTGACGAGCGGGTGCCGTTCGACGCACTCCTCGGTGCTCAGCAGCCGGGCCTCGATGCCCCTGGCGGCGAGCCAGCCGTGACGCCGCTGCAGTTCCGCGACGCGCTCCGGGCTGGTCGCCACCTCCAGGCCGCCGACCTGCAGGAAGCAGGGCTGCCCGTCCACGTCGAGGGAGCAGAACTTCTCGACGGTGTAACGGGCCATCTCGGTCATGGTCTTGGAGGGGTTCGTCTGGAAGACCAGGCCCGGCGCGTGCGACGACGATCCCCCGGTGGCGGGCAGCGGGCCCTGGTCGACCACGGTCACTTCGGTCCAGCCTCGCGCGGAGATCTCATCGGCGAGCGCCGCGCCCACGACGCCCGCTCCGATGATGACCACCCGGGGTCCCGCCATCGCCGCACCTCCGACATTGAAAGCGATCCAGTTGCTGTATGCGCAACACGCTTCAGGTTGCGCAACTCAATGTGCCCGCCGTGGACAGACGTGTCAAGGGGTCCGCGACGCCGGGAAAACCTCCGGAGGCGGCGGGGAGGAATCACCAGAAAACGACGAGGCCCGGCAGGCTGTCGGCACAGCCTGCCGGGCTTTTCCGGCGGGGTTCACCAGAGCAGTCGTACGCCCTGCTTGATCCAGGCGTCGACCTTGTCGCGGTTGGCCTCGTGCCGCGGGCATGTGGATGAAGACATCCCAGGGATGGTCGGGCCTGCCCGCCTCCGTGGGCCTCGCCCTATAGTTGCGTTATGAGCAACTACGATCCAGATACCGAAACGACAACGGTGCCGACCGGTGGGGTGAAGTCCGTCGACCGCGCCATCACCGTGCTGGAGATCCTGGCCCGGCGCGGCGAGGCGGGCGTCAGCGAGGTGGCGGCCGAGATCAATGTTCACAAATCCACCGCGTTCCGGCTGCTCGGCGCCCTGGAGGTGCGGGGCCTCGTGGAACAGGCGGGCGAGCGCGGCAAGTACCGTCTCGGCTTCGGCCTCGTCCGCCTGGCCGGCGCGGTCACCGGACGCATCGACATCACCCAGCAGAGCCGCCCCGTCTGCGAGGAACTGGCCGAGGAGATCGGCGAGACCGTCAACATCGCTGTGCTGCAGGAGCACTATGCCGTCAACCTCTACCAGGTGCGCGGCCCGGGGGCCGTCGCCGCACAGAACTGGGTCGGCCAGCTGACGCCGTTGTACGCCACCTCGAGCGGCAAGATCCTGCTCGCCTACCTGGCCGCCAAGGAACGCGCCGCGCTGCTGGCCGCGACGGGCCTGAAGAAGGTCACCGCGCACACCGTCACCGCGAAGACGAAGCTGGAGAAGAACCTCGTCGCGGTCCGCGAGAGCGGCTACGCCTGGGCCCTGGAGGAACTGGAACTCGGCCTGCACGCCATGGCCGCTCCGGTCCGCAACCGCGACGGCGATGTCGTCGCGGCGCTCAGCGCCTCCGGACCGGCGTACCGGCTCACCGAGGACCGTATGCACGAACTCGCTCCGGTGCTGGTCAAGGGCGCGGACGAGATCAGCCATCGCATGGGCTGCCTGGGCTGAGCCCGCCGCGCCGCCTTCGGTGGGCGCCCTGCACACCAGGTGCCGGCCCGCCGTGAACCGCCGCTACTGTGGCCGCCCCCCGCCCAGACGCTCCCAGACGCTCCCAGACGAAGGCGTGGAACACACCGAAGCGAGGGCTGTGCCCCTGTCAGGGCGCCCCGGCCGCGAGTTGCTTGCGCCAGCGCATGAACAGCCGCGGCTGGTTCATCCCGAGTACGGCGACCGGGTGTCCGGCACGCCGGTAGACGGCCAGGACGTTGCGATCGTCCGCGGTGCCTTCCTCGATCGTCATGCTGTCGGCGCGGGCCGCGTTGCCGACGAACTGGATCTTCACGCCGTACTGGTCGGACCAGAAGTACGGCGGCCGGGGCTTGCCCGGTTCGGACTCGCCCCAGGACAGCAGGGCGGCCACGGCCGCGTCGGGGCGTTCCCGGGCGCCGGTCCAGTGCTCGACGCGGCGGTGAGTGCCTGCGCGCGGGTCGTACCAGGAGGCGCAGTCGCCGACCGCGACGACCCCGGCCAGGCTGGTACGGCCGTCCGCACCGCACTTGACGCCGTCGTCGAGTTCCACACCGGATCCGGCCAGCCACTCGACGCAGGGACGGGCCCCGACACCCACGACGACGGTGTCGGCGGGGATGCTGCGGCCGTCCTCCAGCAGGACGGCGTCGACGCGGTTCTCGCCGCTCAGCGCCTTGACGCCCACGCCGCACAACAGGCGTACGCCGTGGTCCGTGTGGAGGGCGGACACGACGCGCCCCATGGTCGCGCCGAGCGGTCCGGCGAGCGGCGTCGGGGCCGCCTCGATCACCGTCACGTCGACCCCGAGGGCGCAGGCGGTGGAGGCGACCTCGGCGCCGATGAACCCGCCGCCGATCACGACCAGCCGTCCGCCCCGGGCCAGTTCGTCCCGCAGGGCGCGGGCGTCGTCCAGGGTGCGCAGGACGTGCACTCCGGCCAGCCCCTCGGAGCCGGGCAGGGTGCGCGCGGCGGCGCCGGTGGCGATGACGATGCCGTCGGCCCGCACGTCCCGGCCGTCGGTGAGCCGCACGGCGCGGGGCGTGGTGCCGAGTCCGGCGGCGCGGGCTCCGAGCAGCCATTCCGCTTGCAGGTCCTCGTCGTCCGGCTCCAGTGCGAGATCGGCTTCGCCGATGCCGCCGGCCAGGAACTCCTTGGACAGTGGCGGCCTGTCGTACGGGCGATGGATTTCGTCGCCGATGACGACCAGCCGTCCGTCGTATCCCTGCTTCCGCAACGAGCGCGCCGCTGACAGACCGGCCAGCGACGCGCCCACCACGGCCACTGTCCTCACGCGACACCCCCGGCCAGCCGGGCCGCGATACAGGGAGGCAGGTTCGGGGCTGCCGTCGACAACTGGACGTAGATCATTCCGTCCTCCACGAAGACCTCGTGCGTGCGCACCGGGAGCTTGGCCGGCGGAGCGTCGACGGCTCCGGTCTTGAGGTTGAACTTCGAGGCGTGCAGTGGGCATTCGACCTCGCAGCCCTCCAGCCAGCCGTCGGCGAGCGAGGCGTCCTGGTGGGTGCATGTGTCGTCGATGGCGAAGAGTTCGCCGTCGTCGGTGTGGAACACCGAGACCGGCGGGTCGATGTGGAGCCTGTGGGCCTCGCCTCGGGGCAGATCCACGAGACGGCACGCGGCAATCATCATGACACCTCGGTGCGTATAGCGAAACTGATTGCGGTGAACGCAACGCCAGTCTGGGGGCGCCCACAAACCTTGTCAAGGAGTTCACGGGGCGGCCGACGCTCTTATCTGCGTTGCGTGGTACACAACGCTCCGCACCATAAGAAACGCAGGTCAGACTGGGGCGCCCTCTCAGAACTGGGGCATCGGCAGCAGCGTCGCCGCGGATTCGAGGCCCCACCGAGCGGCCACGCGCACCGCGTCGGCCGTCGAGGCGACGTCGTGGACACGCACGCACCAGGCGCCCTGCGCGGCAGCCAGGACCGACACCGCGGAGGTGGCCGCGTCCCGCAGATGCGCCGGGCGGGGCCGCCCCGTCTCCGGGTCCGTCAGCAGCTGACCCAGAAAGGACTTCCGCGCCGCACCCACCAGGACCGGCCGGCCGAGCGCGGCGACCTCCCGGAGACGGCCGAGCAGGCGCCAGTTGTGCTCGGCGTGCTTGGCGAACCCGAGCCCCGGGTCGACGATGAGACAGTCCGCCGGGACCCCGGCGCGCAGGGCCGCGTCGACTCGCGCCCGCAGCTCGTCGACCACGTCGGTGACGACGTCGTCGTACACGGCGTTCGCCTGCATCCCCGCGGAGTGCCCGCGCCAGTGCATGAGCACGTAGGGCGTACCTGCCCGAGCCATCAGCGGCAGCATCGCCGGGTCGGCGAGCCCGCCGGAGACGTCGTTGACCAGGGCGGCGCCGGCCTCGATGGCGTGGGCGGCGATCTCGGCCCGCATGGTGTCGACGCTGACCGTCGCGCCCGCGGCGGCAAGTTCACGGACGACCGGCAGCACGCGCCGCAACTCCTCCTCGACGGCCGGGCGCGCGGCGCCGGGGCGGGTCGACTCGCCACCCACGTCCAGGATGTCCGCGCCCTCGTCCAGCAGCGCGAGGCCGTGCGCGACGGCCCGTTCCGGGTCGAACCACCGCCCGCCGTCGGAGAACGAGTCGGGCGTGACGTTCACGATGCCCATCACCAGGGTCCGGCCGGGGCGGGGAAGACCTCGCGGATGGAGCGCGGGAGCGGCCCGGCCGGGCCGGGCGGCGGTGCTCATGCGACTCGGGGCGGGTCGGCGAGGGGGCGTGCGGGAGTCATCATGGGACCTGTCGACCTCGTTGCATATAGAGTAACAATGTGCGCTTTGAGCAACGAGTCTGAGGATGGCCGCGCGGCACTGTCAAGGCAGGTGGAAGTGCGGCGGGGCGTGGTCTCCAGCGCGTCGATGATGCGCAGCGCACTGGATCTGGGCGCGGTCGCGGCCGGGCCGGGCACGGATCCGGTGGCGCAGACCCGCCCCGGTCGTTGCGGACCAGGTCCACGATCATCACGCTCTCGGCATGGTCCTTCTCCAGACAGGTCGTCCGCCGTACGGCCCGTGCCCTTGACCGGCCCGGAGGCCCGCGACGACCGCATGCCGGCCGGGCCGGGCTCTCGTTCGCGGGTCTCGCCCGAGGAGACACGCGGGCACTCGATCGCCCCGGCCGGCATGGCGGCGCCCCTGTCACCAGCCGCGGGCGGCCCACTCCTCCAGGTGCGGTGCTTCCGCCTCGACGGTCGTCGTATCGCCGTGTCCGGTGTGGACGACCGTCTCGCCCGGCAGGGTCAGCAGCCGATCACCGATGGAGCTGATGATCGTGCCGAAGTCGCTGTACGAGCGCCCGGTCGCGCCGGGTCCTCCGGCGAACAGCGTGTCACCGCTGAACAGTGCGCCCAGTTCGGGTGCGTACAGGCACACGGCACCCGGAGCGTGCCCGGGCGTGTGGAGGACACGCAGGCCGATGCCCGCCACCATGAGTGCGTCACCGTCGACGAGCGGGCCGTCGGGCCGCCGACCGGGGTGCACCATCTTCCACAGCACCTGGTCGTCAGGGTGCAGGAGAATGGGCGCGCCCGTGGCCAGGGCGACGTCCGGCGCAGCGCGCACATGGTCGTCGTGGGCGTGGGTGCACACGATGGCCGACAGACGACGGTCACCGACGGCCGCCAGGACCGCGTCGGAATCGTGTGCCGCGTCGATGACGACCACCTCGTCGTCGTCACCGATGATCCAGACGTTGTTGTCGACGTCCCAGGTTCCGCCGTCGAGGCTGAAGGTCCCGCTGGTGACGAGGCGTTCGATGCGCGGTGCACCGGCCATCACAGCACCACCACCGAGCGCAGCACGTCGCCGCCGTGCATCTTCTCGAACGCCTCCTCCACGTCACCGAGGCCGATGGTCTCGGAGACGAACGCGTCCAGGTCGAAACGGCCTCCCAGATAGAGGTCGATGAGGGCCGGGAAGTCGCGCGAGGGCAGGCAGTCGCCGTACCAGCTGGACTTCAGCGAGCCGCCCCGCCCGAAGACGTCGAGCAGGGGCAGCTCCACCTTCATCTCCGGGGTGGGCACGCCGACCAGCACGACCGTGCCGGCCAGGTCGCGGGCGTAGAAGGCCTGCCGGTACGTCTCGGGGCGGCCGACCGCCTCCACGACGACGTCAGCGCCGAAGCCGCCCGTCAGCTCGCGCACCGCTTCCACGACATCGCCCTTCGCCCCGTCGACCGTGTGGGTGGCCCCCATGGTCGTGGCCCGGTCCAGCTTGCGCTGGTCGATGTCGACGGCGATGACCTTGCTCGCCCCGGCCAGCCTCGCCCCCGCGACGGCGGCCATTCCGACCCCGCCGCAGCCGATGACGGCGACGGAGTCGCCCCGGCCGACGGCACCGGTGTTCACGGCCGCGCCGAAGCCGGCCATGACGCCGCACCCGAGCAGACCGGCTGCCGCCGCCGGGGCCGCGGGGTCCACCTTGGTGCACTGCCCTGCGGCGACCAGCGTCTTCTCCGCGAACGCGCCGATGCCGAGTGCCGGCGAGAGCGGGGTGCCGTCGAGCAGCGTCATCGGTTGTGTGGCGTTGTGGGTGGCGAAGCAGTACCAGGGCTTGCCCTTGCTGCAAGCCCGGCACTGGCCGCACACCGCACGCCAGTTGAGGATGACGAAGTCGCCGGGCTCGACGCCGGTGACCCCCTCTCCGACCGCCTCGACGCGACCTGCCGCCTCATGCCCCAGCAGGAAGGGGAAGTCGTCGTTGATCCCGCCCTCGCGGTAGTGGAGATCGGTATGACAGACGCCGCACGCCTCGACCTTGACCAGCGCCTCACCCGGACCGGGGTCGGGGACGACGATCGTTTCGACGGAGACTGGTGCGCCCTTCTTCCGGGCGACGACGGCACGAACCTCGTGAGCCATGAACTGCTCCTCAAGCGGGAAACCCTCGCGAGTGCGTTGCCTAATTCGATACACGCACCGCTATACGCAACCGAGCATCGTGGAGCAGCATGCCGAGGGTCAAGGGGTTGGCTCCAACCGGGTCGACTCGGCCGGCCGTACACCGTCGTCCGGCGCCGGCTCGCCGGTGGTGTCGGCGACGCCTTCCCGTTCCGCCGACGGGGCGGGGACCGGCTCGGCGCGCAGTGCCTTCACGAGGGAGACGCACAGGCCGATCATCACGAAGAGGAACGGGAACGCGGCGATGATGGCCACCTGCTTGACCGCCTCCAGGCCTCCGGCCAGCAACAGCACCGCCCAGGAGAGCATGCCGAGGACGACGGACGCCGCATCCGCGCCGCTCACGAAGAACAGGCCGACCAGAATGTGTACTCCAGCGCCAGACGGGCGGCGTCCTCGCTGCCCGCCTTCGCGGAGCCGGCGCCGGGCTGGACATATGCATGATCGGCTCGCTCGCCCCGAAGAACATGAGGCCGATCCCCATGCCGGCGCTGAACATCATCGCCACGCAGGACGCGGTGCTGAACTCCGGGCGCTCACTGTCTCTGCCGAGCCGGATGGATCCGAACCGGCTGAACGCGAGCACCGTCGCCAGCACCACGAACCCGGAACTCGTCAGGACGAACAGCCAGCCGAAGTTGTCGATGATCCGGCCCGGCGTCGTCTCGGCGACCGTGCCGAGATTCCTGGTGGGCTCCCTCGACCTCCACCGTTTCCTTGACCATGCTCATCTCCGGCTCCCTTCGATGACCGACCCGCGACGGTGCCACCGGCTCCGCCGCGCGGATCTCGATACGCTGCGGCGAGTACCCACGAGCCGTTCGCTTACAGATGCGGGGGTGCGTCAGCGGGCGCCGCGGTTTGCGCAGCAGCGCCTGCCCGGAGATCAGCGCCGCCTGCGACCTTGCCCGGGAGTTCACCGACATGGTCCCCACCGGCCGGCGAACCCTCGCGCGGCGGCGCGGCGCGAGGGCGCATGATGAGTGCGGCGACGTGATACGTACACGGCACCGAGGCGGGGTTGGCGTAGCCGTGTGTGACGTCGGCGGCGAAGTACACCGAATCCCCCGCGTCGAGATCCATGGTTCTGTCGCCGAGCGTCAGACGCAGGATTCCGGATTCGACGGCGATGAACTCGTGGGAGCCGGGGGCGTAGGCGGGGAAGTCGCCCGCGTCGCAGCCCGGCGGCAGCGTGGTGCGGATCCATTCGAAGTTCACGCCGGGCACGACCGGGGTGAGGATGGTGCGCCGCCATCCTCCCGGTTCGTCGACGGTGTCCTGGTCGGCGGCGCGGCGCACGATGACGCGCGAGTCCTCGCACTGGGCGACCAGTTCGGCGAGGGGAACGCCGAGCCCGCCGGCGATGCGGGCGAGCACGACGACGGTGGGCGCCTTCTGGCCGCGCTCCACCGACGACAGCATGCTCACGCTCACCTCGGCCGCGTCCGCCAGCTGCTGCAGGGTCAGGCCCAGGTCATGCCGCACACCCTGCAGACGCTTGCCCAATGTCACCAGATCCAGCATTCCTCTATAATAGCAATAGTTTCCACCATAGAGAAATGAGCATCCGGTGAGCATACCCAAGGCGATCGTCCGCCCGGCGCTTCCCTCCGACCTCAGGACCGTGGCCGACATCTTCACGCACTACGTCCGCCACACCGTGGCCACCTTCGAGGAGACCCCGCCGACCGTCGCCGACTGGGAGCGGCGGCTGGACGACCTCACCGGGCGGAAACTGCCCTTCCTCGTCGCCGAGTCTTCCGGCATGGTGGCCGGCTTCGCCTGCGCAGCCCAGTGGCGGCCCAAGCCGGCCTACCGGTACACCGTGGAGGACACCGTCTACCTGGCGCCCGACGCCACCGGCCGGGGGCTCGGTGCGGCTCTGCTGAGCGCACTCGTCGCCGGGTCCACCCGGGCCGGGATGCGGCAGATGATCGCCGTCATCGCCGACACCGGCAGCGACGCCTCCCTCGCCCTGCACCGCCGCTTCGGCTTCACCGAGGCCGGCCATCTGGTCGGGGTCGGGTACAAGCACGGCCGCTGGATCGGCACCTTTCTCCTGCAACGGGACCTGACCCCAGGGCAGCCGGAATGACCCCAGACGCCCCCGGCGGCACCCGCACAGGCGCTCCCGCCCGCACGGCTGCCGTGGCCACACAACGGTCACATCGTCACCGTCATGTACGCGAACGGCGTGCCCGCGCTCGGGAGCCTGCTGAGGGAGCCACGGCCGCCTCGCGGCCGCCGTGCCGACGACGACCGCGGACAGAACTCCGGGGGCAACGAGGCGATGACCGCGCCGATCAGTGCGACGATCGCGGGCGACACCTGGTGCAGCCGCTCGCTGCACCACAGGACCACGACCGTGCCGAGCAGCAGCGCGCAGCGCTTCTCGGCCTGCGTCCAGGGGCCGGTGACCGGGGTCTCACCCGCGACCTCGGCATCACCGGCATCGACCTGATCGACCTGTCTGGAGTACGACATCAGCGGGCTGACCTGCACCTGCCGCAGCCCGGAGAACGGCACCGTGACGATCGCGAGGTCACCTGTGAACTGCTCGCGCACGACCTTGCCGTCGCGGCCCTCGGAGACGGTGTCGACCCACACGTGGGGGCCGTCGGCGCGCACGTGCCCGGGGTCGCCGGGCCGGTCGGGGTCCCAGTACTCGATGTGCGTGACGCGCCGGTTCAGGCGCAGCTCGTCGGCCACGTCTCGCAGCATCGCGTCCGGCAGGACGGCCGTGCCGCCGACCAGCTCCCAGAACTCGGTGTCCGGGCTGATCAGCGACTGGCTGATGAAGCTGTGGACGAAGGACAGCGGCAGGCGTGAGGGGAGGTTCTCCAGGGTGCCGACGAAATCGATGGTGCGCTCGTCCAGGCCGGCCTGCTCGGTCAGGAACCGGTACATCGACCAGTCGCCGTACTTCTGCACGACCCGTGCCCAGCCGCGCACCCGCTCCGGCATCGGCTTGTCGACGCGCTTGCCGTCCGCGCCAGGCGTGCTCCGGTGCACGGGTTTGGGGGCCCGGTACCGGGTGAGCGGTGCCTCGTCAGGACGGCGGAGCGGCGCAGCGGGCGCACACCCCGCTGAGTTCGAGGGTGTGCTGGAGCTGCGTGAAGCCGGTGATCTCGGCGAGGCGGGCGGCCCACTCCTCGACGGGCTCGGAGTCGACGGGCCGGCTGCGGCCGCAGCCGCGGCAGATGAGGTGGTGGCGGTGCTCGCCGGCCGGCCGCCGCAGGTACATCCGCTCACCGCCGTCGTCGCGCACGACATCGACGAGCCCGGCGCGGTCCAGCTCGCGCAGGGTGCGGTAGACGGTGGTGAGCCCGACGGTGCTGCCGGAGTCGGCGAGCAGCGCGTGCAGTTCCTGCGCTGAGACGAACTCGCGGCAGCGGCCCAGGGTGTCGAGCACGGCCCGCCGCTGGCGGGTGCGGCGCAGGGCCGGGGCGCGGCCCCGCGCGCCCTTCGGCCTCTCCTCCGTGTCGGTCATCACTGGACCCCTCGCTCGACCGGCGCGTTGTCGGCACACCATGCTAATTGAACATGGTTTTCATGTCGATCCACAAAGGATCGAGCCGCCGGAGATCGGCCACTTGCCGAAACCATTGACGCGAACACACCCCGTCCTTATCTTCTGACCGAATTCACGAACTACGTTCGAAATAACGGACGCTGGCGTGACGGACAGGGACGGTCCCGTATGCCTCGCCCCACCGCAGCCCCCCTGCTCGTGTGTGTGCTCGCCGTGCTCCTCGCCCTGGTGACGGGGGTGCAGCCGGCGTCCGCGGCGGACGGCCGCCCGTACACCAACCCGCTGAAGTCGGCCAAGGGCGCCGGCCCCAGGCTGACGTACCACGACGGGAACTACTTCCTGGTGACGACAACCTTCACCGGCGTCCTCCGCAGTGGTCCTGGCTGTACCGACGTAGGCAGTGGGCATGGCTGAACAACGCCTGCCAGCAGTGGCGGCTCGTCCCCACCGCCTGACCTCACCGACACCCCCGCACTGGAGAACTCCGTTGAGACACAGACGCATCGCCGTACGCCTGCTCATGGCCTTCCTCGTCGCCGTGGCCGCCTGCCTCGCCGGGCCCGGCGGCACCGCGCAGGCCGCCGTGCCCGCCTCGCCGGCCGTGACATACACCAACCCGATCGCGGAGAAGCGCGCCGACCCGCACATCTTCCGGCACACCGACGGCTACTACTACTTCACCGCGACCGTGCCCGAGTACGACCGGATCGTGCTGCGCCGGGCGACCACCATCCAGGGCCTGAAGTCCGCCCCCGAGACAACGATCTGGACCAAGCACGCCAGCGGGGTGATGGGCGCGCACATCTGGGCGCCGGAGATCCACTTCATCGACGCCAAGTGGTACGTCTACTTCGCCGCCGGCGCCACCAACGACGTGTGGGCGATCCGCATGTACGTCCTGGAGGGCACCGGCGCGAACCCGCTGACCGCCGCCTGGACGGAGAAGGGCCAGATCAGGACAGAGTGGGAGAGCTTCTCCCTGGACGCCACGACGTTCGTGGTGAACGGGGTGCGCTACCTGGCCTGGGCGCAACGCGACCCGTCCGTGAACAACAACACGGACATCTATCTCGCGAGGATGGCCAACCCCTGGACGATCACCGGCACTCCGGTGATGCTGTCGCGGCCCACCCACTCCTGGGAGACCGTCGGCTACAAGGTCAACGAGGGCCCTGCGGTGATCCAGCGCGGCGGCAAGGTGTTCATGACGTACTCGGCGAGCGCCACCGACAGCAACTACTGCCTGGGCCTGCTGACCGCGAACGCTGGCGCGAACCTGCTCAGCCAGGCGTCCTGGAGCAAGAGTGCCACGCCGGTGTTCACTAGCAACGCCTCGACGAGCCAGTACGGTCCGGGGCACAACTCCTTCACCGTCTCCGAGGACGGCAAGAGCGACATCCTCGTCTACCACGACCGCGGCTACAAGGACATCAGCGGCGATCCGCTGGCCGACCCCAACCGCCGCACCCGCGTGCAGAAGCTGTACTGGAACGCCGACGGCACCCCGAACTTCGGCATCCCGGTGGCCGACGGGGTCACCCCGTACCGGCTGTCGTCGTACAACTTCCCGGACCGGTTCGTCCGCCACTACGACTTCCGGGCCCGGATCGAGGCGAACGTGACCAAGCTCGCCGACTCGCAGTTCCGCGAGGTGCGGGGCCTGACCGGCAGCGGCACGGTCTCGCTGGAGTCGGCCAACTTCCCCGGCTACTACCTGCGACACAAGAACTTCGAGGTGTGGCTGGAGAAGAACGACGGCACGGCGCAGTTCGCCGCCGACGCGACGTTCGTCAGGCGGGCGGGGCTGGCGGACGCGGCCGGGGTGTCGTACGAGTCGTCCAACTACCCGGGGCGGTACATCCGGCACTGGGAGTACCTGCTGAACGTGCAGACGCCCAGCACGGCCACCGACCGGGCGGACGCCACCTTCTACGCGCAGTGACGCCCGGCGGCGGGTGAGCTCGCCGCGCGGTTAGCCGGCGGCCGGTACGGGCACTCGGTTTCCGTCCGGCCGTCCAGCCGTGTAGGGAGGCGGGACGGGCGCACGGCAAGGGTCGTCGCGAGGACGAGGAGAGGCAGTGTCAACCGGTCGGCTCCCCGATCACGAGCAGCGCATCCTCGACGAGATGGAGCGGGCGCTCAGGCGCGACCGCCGCCTCGACCGCCGGCTGCGCACCCTGCGTGCGCGTCGCTTCCCCGACCTGGCCCGCCTGGCCGCCTACAGCCCCCGGCTGCGGACGGTCGTGAGTCTGCTCGCGGTGTCGGTCGCGCTCATGGTCGCCGGGATCGTCACCTCGGAGCCGGCGGTGATCTGGGCCTTCGCCGCCCTGTGGCCGCTGGCCCTGTTCGCGGTGTTCCGCACGCTGTGCCGGTGGACGGAGCGACCATAGGGCCGCGCTGCGGGAACACGCGGCCGAGGGCGTATACGAACGCGCTGACAGGCTGACCGCGTCGCGCACGGCCGCACTCCTTAAGATCACCCCGTGGCAGCAACCTTTCTCCTCCAGCGCACGGCACCGCTCCCGATGGCCGAGGCGTGGCGCCGACTCACGGAGTGGCCCCGCCACGGCGAGGCGGTCCCCCTCACCCGCGTCACCGTCGTCCCGGCCGCGCCGACCCGGCAGGGCACGGTCGTCGTGGTCCGCACGGGCCTCGGCCCGTTCGCCTTCGACGACACGATGGAGGTCACGGTG
The DNA here is from genome assembly GCF_014495685.1 of Streptomyces sp. TRM68367. Taxonomy (GTDB): domain Bacteria; phylum Actinomycetota; class Actinomycetes; order Streptomycetales; family Streptomycetaceae; genus Streptomyces. The sequence goes on from NZ_JACTVI010000022.1 coordinate 15,231, forward strand.
TGGCGGCCGCCGGAGGGGGACGTGTCCGGGCTGTGCCGGCTGGAGAAGCGGGGCCGCGTGGTTCTGGGCTGGGCCGAGATCGAGGTACGGCCGGGTCCGGGTGGCCGTACGCGCGTGCTGTGGCGAGAGGAGTTGCGGGTCCGCCTGCTGCCCGGGTTCTTCGACGGCGTGCTGGAGCGGGCGGCACGGTATGTGTTCGGGCGGGCGGTGAACCGGCTGCTCAGGCGGGCGTGAGGTGCCCCCGGCCCCTTGCCGTGGTCCGGCCTTCCTCGGGCCGTGCCCCGGCTCAGGCCACCGACCCGATGCGTCCCGCCGGCCGGGAGGTCGCGTCGTGGTGGATCGGGGTGTGCGCGCCGGTGAGCGGGACGCCGCTGCCGCCGCGGCGAGCGGCGACGATCTCCGCGGCGATCGACAGGGCCGTCTCCTGAGGCGTACGGGCGCCGAGGTCCAGGCCGATGGGTGACCTCAGCCGCGCCAACTCCAGCTCGGTGACGCCGGCTTCGCGCAGCCGGTCGTTGCGCTCCAGGTGGGTGCGGCGGGAGCCCATGGCGCCGACGTACGCGACCGGCAGGCGCAGCGCCCGCGTCAGCAGGGGTACGTCGAACTTGGCGTCGTGGGTGAGGACGCACAGGACCGTGCGGGCGTCGACGTCCGTGCGCTCCAGGTACCGGTGGGGCCACTCGACGACGATCTCGTCGGCTTCCGGGAAGCGCGCCCGCGTCGCGAACACGGGCCGCGCGTCGCACACGGTGACGTGGTGGCCGAGGAACTTGCCGGCCCGGACCAGGGCCGACGCGAAGTCGATCGCGCCGAAGACGATCATCCGGGGCGGGGGGACGGAGGACTCGACGAGAACCGTGAGCGGTGCTCCGCAGCGAGAGCCCTGCTCTGAGATCTCCAGGGTGCCGGTGCGCCCGGCGTCCAGGAAGGCGCCCGCCTCGGCCGCGACCGTCCGGTCCAGTTCGGGGTGGGCGCCGAAGCCGCCGTCGTACGAGCCGTCGCGGCGGACCAGCAGGGCCCGGCCCGTCAGCTCCGGCGGGCCGGGCACGATCCGCGCCACCGCCGTCGCCTCCCCTCGCGCGGCGGCGGCGAGCGCGGACGCGACCACCGGGCGGGCGGGGTCCGGCGCCCGCACCGGCGTGACGAGGATGTCGACGACCCCGCCGCAGGTCAGGCCGACGGCGAAGGCGTCCTCGTCGCTGTAGCCGAAGCGTTCCAGGACGGTGTCGCCGTCCTGCAGCGCCTGCCGGCACAGCTCGTACACGGCGCCCTCCACGCAGCCGCCGGAGACCGAGCCGACCGCCGTGCCGTCGGCGTCCACCGCGAGCGCGGCGCCGGGCGGGCGGGGCGCGCTGCCGCTGACGGCCACCACGGTGGCCACGGCGAAGTCACGGCCCTGCCCGGCCCACCGGTTCAGTTCCTCGGCGATGTCCAGCATGTCTCTCGGTCTCCTGACAGGGGTTGCGGGCAGGGCTTCTCGCCGGGCCAGGGCAACGGGCGCTAGTGCACGCCCAGCCAGCTCTCGATCGGGTTGAGGGCGAAGTAGATCAGGAACACCGCCGTCAGGATCCACATGAAGGCGCCGATCTCCCGCGCCTTGCCCTGGGCGGTCTTGATGGCGGTGTACGAGATGACGCCCGCGGCGACACCGGTGGTGATGGTGTACGTGAACGGCATCAGGACGACCGTGAGGAACACCGGGATCGCGGTGGCGCGGTCGGCCCAGTCGACGTGCCGGGCGTTCATCAGCATCATCGCGCCGATGACGACCAGCGCGGCGGACGCGACCTCCTGCGGGACGATCGCGGTGAGCGGGGTGAAGAACAGGCAGGCCGCGAAGAACAGGCCGGTGACGACGGAGGCGAGGCCCGTGCGGGCGCCCTCGCCGACGCCGGTCGCCGACTCGATGAACACGGTCTGACCGGAGCCGCCCGACACACCGCCGATCGCGCCGCCCGCGCCGTCGATGAACAGCGCCTTGGACAGGCCCGGCATCCGGCCCTTGTCGTCGGCCAGTTTGGCCTCGGTGCCGACGCCGATGATGGTCGCCATCGCGTCGAAGAACCCGGCGAGCACCAGAGTGAAGACGATCATGCCGACGGTCATCGCGCCGACCTGGCTCCAGCCGCCGAACTCCACGTCGCCGAAGAGCGAGAAGTCGGGCATGGAGACCGCGCTGCCGTGCAGTTCGGGCGCGCCGGCCGCCCACTGCTTGGGGTCGATGACCCCGGCGGCGTTCAGGATCCAGGCGACGAGCGTGCCGCTGATGATGCCGACGAGGATGGCGCCGGGGATGTTCCGGGCCTGGAGCATGAAGATCAGGAGCAGGGTGCCGGCGAAGAGGAGGACCGGCCAGCCGGCCAGTTCGCCCGCGGGGCCGAGGGTGACCGGGGTGGCCTCGCCCTGGTGCACGAAGCCGGACTTGTAGAAGCCGATGAGGGCGATGAACAGGCCGATGCCCATCGTGATGCCGTGCTTGAGCGCGAGCGGGATCGCTTTCATGATCATCTCGCGCAGGCCGGTGACGACCAGCAGCATGATGACCACGCCGTACATCACGCACATGCCCATCGCCTGCGGCCAGGTCATCTGCGGGGCGACCTGCGAGGAGATGACTCCGGAGACGGAGAGTCCGGCGGCGAGGGCGAGCGGCACCTTGCCGACGAACCCCATCAGCAACGTGGTGACGGCCGCCGCGAACGCGGTCGCGGTGATCAGGGCCTGCTGGCCCAGGGTGTTCCCCGCGGCGTCCTTGCCGGACAGGACCACGGGGTTGAGCAGGAGGATGTACGCCATCGCCATGAAGGTGGTGACGCCGCCGCGCACTTCACGGCCGAGCGTGGATCCTCGTCGGGATATGTGGAAATACCGGTCGAGCCAGGACCGTCCGGCCGGGACGCGGGTGCCTTCGCCCGCGTCTTCGGCTGTGGTCCTGGGCTCCACTGACTGCTGGGTCATGGTGCCGTCTCCCAAGTTTCACAGGGGGTTGGGATGTGCACGACCCGGGGGACGGCCCGAGACGAACATAGGGGGCCCGGGGGACGAAGTCCCCCAGGGGAACTCACATGCCCGTGAGGTGTTCCGGGCGTACCGGCGTCCTGTTCAGCTCCAGGCCCGTCGCGTTGCGGATCGCCGCGAGGACGGCCGGGGTCGAGGACAGGGTCGGTGCCTCGCCGACGCCGCGCAGGCCGTACGGGGCGTGCTCGTCGGCGAGTTCGAGGACGTCGACCGGGATGGTCGGGGTGTCGAGGATGGTGGGGATCAGGTAGTCCGTGAAGGACGGGTTGCGTACCTTGGCCGTCTTGGGGTCGACGACGATCTCCTCCATCACCGCGACGCCCAGGCCCTGTGTCGTGCCGCCCTGGATCTGGCCGAGCACGGACAGCGGGTTGAGCGCCTTACCGACGTCCTGCGCGCAGGCCAGCTCGATCACCTTCACCAGGCCGAGCTCGGTGTCGACCTCGACGACGGCGCGGTGCGCGGCGAAGGAGTACTGCACGTGCCCGTTGCCCTGGCCGGTGCGCAGGTCGAAGGGCTCGGTCGGCCGGTGCCGCCACTGCGCCTCGACCTCCACGGCCTCGTCGCCGAGCACGTCCACCAGGCCGGCCAGCACCTCGCCGCCGTCGGTGACGACCTTGCCGCCCTCCAGCAGCAGCTCGGCCGTCGCCCACGCCGGGTGGTAGGAGCCGAACCTGCGGCGCCCGATCTCCAGCACCTTCTCGCGGACGATCTCGCAGGCGTTCTTCACGGCGCCGCCGGTGACGTACGTCTGCCGCGAGGCGGACGTCGAACCGGCGCTGCCCACCTGTGTGTCCGCCGGGCGGATCGTCACCTGCGTGACGCCCAGCTCGGTGCGGGCGATCTGCGCGTGGACGGTGACGCCGCCCTGGCCGACCTCCGCCATCGCCGTGTGCACGGTCGCGACGGGCTCCCCGCCCACGACCTCCATGCGCACGCGCGCGGTCGAGTAGTCGTCGAAGCCCTCGGAGAAACCCACGTTCTTGATGCCGACCGCGTAGCCGACGCCGCGTACGACGCCCTCGCCGTGCGTGGTGTTGGACAGCCCGCCGGGCAGCTGCCGTACGTCGGCGCCCTCGCTGCTCTCCCACTGGCGCTCCGGCGGCATCGGCATCGCCTTGACGCGGCGCAGGAGTTCGGCGACCGGCGCCGGGGAGTCGACGGCCTGCCCGGTCGGCATCAGGGTGCCCTGCGACATGGCGTTGAGCTGCCGGAACTCCACCCGGTCCAGGCCCAGCCGGTCGGCGACCTTGTCCATTTGCGCCTCGTAGGCGAAGCATGCCTGCACCGCGCCGAAGCCGCGCATCGCGCCGCACGGCGGGTTGTTGGTGTAGAGGGCGAGCGCCTCGATGTCGACGTGCTCGACCTCGTACGGGCCGACGCCGAGCGAGGCGGCGTTGCCGACGACCGCCGGTGAGGCGGAGGCGTACGCGCCGCCGTCCAGCACGATCCGGCACGTGACGTGGGTCAGCCTGCCGTCGCTGGTGGCCCCGTGCTCGTAGTACAGCTTGGCCGGGTGGCGGTGGACGTGCCCGAAGAAGGACTCGAATCGGTTGTAGACGATTTTGACGGGCTTGCTGGTGCGCAGCGCCAGCAGGCAGGCGTGGATCTGCATCGACAGGTCCTCGCGCCCGCCGAACGCGCCGCCGACGCCGGCCAGCGTCATGCGCACCTTGTCCTCGGGCAGGCCGAGCACGGGCGCGATCTGGCGCAGGTCGCTGTGCAGCCACTGGGTGGCGATGTAGAGGTGCACGCCGCCGTCCTCGTCCGGCACGGCGAGTCCCGACTCGGGGCCGAGGAATGCCTGGTCCTGCATGCCGAAGGTGTACTCGCCCTCGACGATCACGTCGGCACGCTCGCGGGCGGCGGCGGCGTCCCCGCGCACGATCGGCTGGCGGTGGACGATGTTCGGGTGCGGGACATGGCCGGCGTGGTGGTCCTCGCGGCCCTCGTGGACCAGGACCGCGTCCGGCGCGGTCGCGGACGCCTCGTCCGTGACGACCGGCAGCTCCCGGTACTCCACCCTGATCTTCGCGGCGGCGCGGCGGGCGGTCTCCGGGTGGTCGGCGGCGACGAGGGCGACGGGCTCGCCGTGGTGGCGGACCTTGCCGTGCGCGAGGACGGGGGTGTCCTGGATCTCCAGGCCATAGTTCTTCACGTCGGTGGGCAGGTCGTCGTACGTCATGACGGCGTGGACGCCCGGCGTCGTGAGGGCTTCGCTCGTGTCGATGGACACGATGTCGGCGTGGGCGACGGTCGAGCGGAGGATCTGGCCCCACAGCATGTCCTCGTGCCACATGTCGGACGAGTACGCGAACTCGCCGGTGACCTTGAGGGTGCCGTCCGGGCGGAGCGTGGACTCGCCGATGCCGCCCCTGGTCCGGGAGCTCTGCGTGATCTTCGTAGGAGCGCCGTTGGTGGGCATGCTCAGACCTCCTCTCCCTGCCGGGCGGCCGCGAGGCGGACCGCGTCCATGATCTTCTCGTAGCCGGTGCAGCGGCACAGGTTGCCCGACAGGGCCTCGCGGATGTCGGCGTCGGTCGGGTTCGGGTTGTGCTCCAGCATCTCGTCGGCGGCGACGAGCAGGCCCGGCGTGCAGAAGCCGCACTGGACGGCGCCGGCGTCGATGAACGCCTGCTGGACCGGAGAGAGCGCTGCGCGCGGGGATGCGCCGGTGCCCTCGCCGGTCTGGGAGTCGGACGACTCGGCCTCGTCGGGAGACGAACCGCAGGCCCGCTGCCTGGCGTAGTCGGCCAGGCCCTCCACAGTGACGACCTCGCGGCCCTCCACCTGTCCCGCCGCCACCAGGCACGAACACACGGGCACCCCGTCCAACCGCACCGTGCACGACCCGCACTCGCCCTGCTCACAGGCGTTCTTCGAACCCGGCAGGCCGAGCCGCTCCCGCAACACGTACAGCAGGGACTCGCCCTCCCACACGTCGTCGGCCTCCTGCGGACGTCCGTTGACCGTGAAGTTGACGCGCATTACGCCGCTCCCTCCGTGATGCCGCGGGTGCCGCGGTACGACTCCCAGGTCCAGGTCAGCGTGCGGCGGGCCATGACGCCGACCGCGTGGCGGCGGTAGCTCGCGGTGCCCCGGACGTCGTCGATCGGGTTGCAGGCGGCCGAGCACAGCTCGGCGAACTGCTTCGCGACCGACGGGGTGATGATCTTTCCGTTGTCCCAGAAGCCGCCATCTTCCAGAGCGGCGTTCAGGAACTCCTCCGCGGCCTTCGCCCGGACGGGCGTGGGCGCCGCCGACCCGATCCCCGTACGGACCGTACGGCTCTGCGGGTGCAGCGCGAGCCCGAAGGCGCACACGGCGATCACCATGGCGTTGCGCGTACCCACCTTGGAGAACTGCTGTGGGCCGTCGGCCTTCTTGAGGTGGACGGCGCGAATGAGCTCGTCGGACGCCAGCGCGTTGCGCTTCACGCCGGTGTAGAAGTCGTCGATCGGGATACGGCGTGCACCGCGCACCGACTCGACCTCGACCTCGGCGCCCGCAGCCAGCAGGGCCGGGTGGGCGTCGCCGGCCGGGGATGCGGTGCCGAGGTTGCCGCCGACGCCGCCGCGGTTGCGGATCTGCGGGGAGGCGACCGTGTGCGAGGCGAGGGCGAGACCGGGCAGCTCGACGCGCAGGTTCTCCATGATCCTCGTGTACGGGACGGAGGCGCCGAGCCGCACGGTCTCCTCGCCGGCCTCCCACTCGAAGAGGTCACCGATGCGGTTCAGGTCCATCAGGTACTCGGGCCGGCGGTGGTCGAAGTTGATCTCGACCATCACGTCGGTGCCGCCCGCAATCGGCACAGCGGTGGGGTGCTCGGCCTTCGCGGCGAGCGCCTCCTCCCAGCTGGCGGGGCGAAGGAAGTCCATGACCGGCTCTCTTCTTCGTCTCGTGGGTCGTACAGATTGAGCCAATCCGTATGCGGCGGGCCCGGCTCGTCCTTGTGCTGTTTTACGCGGAGTGGGGCCAGTACACCGCTGCGTCCTCCGACAGGGTCAGTCACGGAAACCATGAAGGAGTTGGCTGGCCAGGGCGGGCATCTTGTAGATTCGTATGAACGGAGGTCCTCAGTAACCTCCTCGTTTTGCCGGTGAAACGCGCGCCACAGCCGCGTGACCTGGAACACAGCCGATCAGGGTCCCCACGCCCGCGATCCCTCACCCTGCACCGTAGATTTCGAGACAGAGAACGGCGGCGACGAGAATGCGGCTGCGCGCACTGCTGGACACCGACGCTCTGGGCCTGAAGCTGCTCGACGGCGAGGACGAGCTGGACCGCACCGTGCGGGGCGTGATGACCACCGACCTGAGGGACCCCAGCCGCTATCTCTCGGGCGGGGAGCTGGTGCTCACGGGGCTGGCCTGGCGCCGGGACGCCAAGGACTCCGAGCCGTTCGTACGGATCCTGGTGCAGGCGGGCGTCGCCGCGCTCGCGGCCGGCGAGGCCGAGCTGGGCGACGTCCCGGACGACCTGGTCGTGGCCTGCGCACGGCATCACCTCCCGCTCTTCGCGGTGCACGAGTCGGTGGCGTTCGCGACGATCACCGAGCACGTCGTACGGCAGGTGAGCGGCGAGCGGGCGGGCGACCTCGCGGCCGTCGTCGACCGGCACCGCCGGATGATGACCTCTGGCCCGGCGGGCGGCGGCCCGGACGTCGTCCTGGACCTGCTCGGCTCGGACCTGGACCTGCGCGCCTGGGTGCTGTCCCCCACCGGCCGCCTCATCGCGGGCCCGAAGGCCGTGGGGGGCCTGCCCGCCGACGTGTGCGCGCGGCTGGCCGCCGAGCACCTGGCGGCCACCCGCACGGGCCGCCGCGGCCCGCACCGCACGTCCGTGGCCTCGACGCCGTACAGCCTCTTCCCGGTCCGCTCCGGCGGGCGGGCCCCGCAGGCCGCGCGGGACGTGCGCGAGACCGTGCTGTCCGACTGGCTGCTGGCGGTGGAGGCGGACGCCGGGGACTGGCCCGGGGAGCGGCTCGACCTGCTGTACGGCGTCACGCAGCTGATCGCGGTCGAGCGGGACCGCCGCGACGCGTCCCGCACGGTCCGCCGCCGCCTGGCGCAGGAGGTCCTGGAACTCGTCCGGACGGGAGCCGCCCCCACCGAGATCGCCGCCCGCCTGCGCGTCGCTGCCCCGGTGCTGCTGCCCGGCCTGGGCGCCGCACCGCACTGGCAGGTGGTGGTGGCCCGGGTCGAGTGGGCAAACGACGCCGTCGAGGCGGGTCCGGCCGCGCAGGCCCTCCTGGAGGAGATCCTCGTCGACCCGGTGTCGACCGGCCCCGAGCCCTCCGACCGCATCGCCGTGGCCCACACCGGCGACGAGGCGATGGCGCTCGTGCCCCTGCCCGCGGTCTCCTCGGAGCACGACGGCTCGGAGACCGGCATACTCGCCGACGCGCTCCTCGACTCGGTCCGCGAGCCGCTGACGGCCGGCCTGAACGACGACGGCCGGGTCACCCTCGGCGTCAGCGCGGCCGTGCACTCGGCGGAGGGCCTGCGCGGCGCGCTGGAGGAGGCCCGGCACGCCCGCCGGGTGGCGGCGGCCCGCCCGGGCCGCGTCTGCGCGGCAGGCCACCAGGAACTGGCCTCGCACGTCCTCCTGCTGCCGTTCGTCCCGGACGACGTACGCCGGGCCTTCACGGCCCGCCTCCTGGACCCCCTGCGCGACTACGACCGCCGCCACCGCGCCGAACTCATCCCCACCCTGGAGGCCTTCCTCGACTGCGACGGCTCCTGGACGCGCTGCGCGAACCGCCTCCACCTGCACGTCAACACGCTGCGCTACCGGGTGGGCCGGATCGAGCAGTTGACGGGCCGCGACCTCTCCCGGCTGGAGGACAAGCTCGATTTCTTCCTGGCACTGCGCATGAGCTGAGGCCCCCAAGAACGAGGCACCGCGTGCCGGTTGATCCCACGACTTTGTGAAATCCTTCACCCACCCCCTTGGCCGGACACGTCCATTGGTGCTGGAATGCGGCCACCACTCAACAGCTCAATGGTGTGCTCGGGGAGGGCAATGTGGCGGATACCGCCATGTCTGGTAACGGAACGACCGCCGGTGACGATCCACTCCAGACCGCGGTATGGCGGCTGCGCTCACGCGCCTGCTGGACCGACGCGGCCGCCCTGCTGACGCCGGTCACCGCGGCGGCGTCGCTGCAGCGTGCGGCGCTGCTGGTGGAGCGGTGCCTGTACACCGAGCAGGGCTGGGAGGACGCCGAGGACGCGCTGCGCACCGCGGAGGCGCTGGCCCACGGCGACGAGGAGCGGGGCGCGGCCGCTTGTGAACGCGGGCAACTTGCGTACGCCGCGACGCTGCACTCCGTGCGCGACCGGGCCGACGAGGCGCGGGCCGCGCTGGGCCGGGCGGCGGCGCTGATCCCTCCGGGGGCACCGGGCAGGGCCCTGCTGGACTTCCGCCGCGGCCTGCTGGCGGAGAACCTGACGCTCTCCCCGCAGGCCGCCCGTGCCGCCTACCGCCGCGCCCACGCCGGCGCCACGGCTCACGCCGACCCTCTCCTGCTGTCCTTCACCTGGCGCCATCTGGCCGGGCTGGCCCTGCGTGACGGCGACGTGGCCGAGGCACGGCACGGCTTCGCCGAGTCCCTCCGCATCCGCGAGGAACTCGGCTACCTGGTCGGCACGGCCCCCGCGCTGGCCTCCCTGGCCGACACGGAACCCGAACCGGAGGCGTCCCGCCTGCGCGAGGAGGCCCGCCGTCTCTTCCGCCTCCTCGGCGGCGTCCCTACCTGGCTCTCCCGCCAGCTGACCCCGCCGCCCGCGGGAGCGGCGACGGCGTAGCGGGGTGGGCCGCGCGGCCGGCGCGGCTCAGCCCGTGGCGCCTGTGAAGTGGTCGGCCACCAGGGAGCGGACCAGGTCCAGGTCGCCGGTGATCAGCGCGTCCAGCAGGGTCGTGTGCTCGTGGGCGTCGGCGAGGAGATCCGCTCGCCCACGGGCCGGGGGCGTCGCGCCGCCCAGGGGCCACTGGGCGCGGCGGTGCAGGTCGTCGGCGACCTGGACCAGCTGCTCGTTGCCGGAGAGGGCCAGCACCGCCCGGTGGAACGCACGGTCGGCCTCGGCGTACGTCGCGGGGCACCCGGAGGAGGCCGCGCGCACCGTGACCTCGGCGAGCGGCCGCAACTCCGCCCACCGCTGCGCCGGCACCGCACGCGCCAGCCGCACCATCACCGGCACCTCGATCAGCGCCCGTACCTCGGCCAGCTCCGCCAGCTCCCGCGCACCTCGCTCCACCACCCGGAACCCACGGTTCGGCACCACCTCGACGGCGCCCTCGAGCGCCAGCTGCTGCATCGCCTCCCGCACGGGCGTCGCCGACACCCCGAACCGCTCCCCGAGCGCCGGCGCCGAGTACACCTCACCCGGCCGCAGGTCACCCGTCACCAGCGCCGTACGCAGGGCGTCGAGGATCTGTCCCCGTACCGAGGACCGCTGCACGACCGGACGCGGCGCGGGCGGCTCGCTGTGCGTGTGCTCGCCGCGCGCGGCGGAATCCCGCTCCGGCGACCGCCGGCCGACATCAGCGGCCCGCGGCTGCGCCGGCACCCGGGCGGACCCCGCGCCGCGCACAGCATCCGCCCCCACTCCGGCGGAGCCCTGCGCGCTGTGCTTCACGGGTCCTCCTCCGGACGTATCGGTACTTGGCGACATTACGGCGACTTGTTACTCACACGTCAAGTACCTTAGGCGCACAAGCCACCAGTTCAAATCCCGGCGATCATGGGCAAAGCCAGGCTTGGCTGCTGCATGCTCCCCCGGACACGGCCACGCCCCGCCCTGCCGTAAGATCATCCGCGGACGGGATTCCCGTGCGGTTACGGGCATTTCACACCTTCCTCGTGTGTCACGGGAAGTTTCCGTGGAACCACCCGTACGGGTAGTCTTATTCGAACTCAACTCCCGCCCCTCAAGCGGCAGTTCGAGCAGAACGCCGTCCTGGGCATCCCCTTGCACTTCCTTGGCGGCCTCTTGCCCCGAAACCCCCTGAGGGCCAGCGGGTTTGGGCCACTATGGCGGGCGTTACACGCCCTATCCCAATGCAAGGGACCCCCAGATGAGACTGACCGACATATCGCTGAACTGGCTGCTTCCGGGCGCCGTCCTGCTCCTGGGCATGCTGGCGGCGGTGGCGGTGCTCGCGCGCGGCAAGAACGCCGCGGGGAAGGACGCGAACGCGGACGACTCGTGGGAGCGCATGGAAGAGCGCCGCAGACGCAAGGAAGCCCTCTACGGCACCGTCTCCTACGTCCTCCTCTTCTGCTGTGCCGCGGTCGCGGCGGCACTCTCCTTCCACGGCCTGGTCGGCTTCGGCGAACAGAACCTCGGCCTGCACGACGGCTGGCAGTACCTGGTCCCGTTCGGCCTGGACGGGGCGGCGATGTTCTGCTCCGTGCTCGCGGTGCGCGAGGCCAGCCACGGTGACGCGGCGCTCGGCTCCCGGATACTCGTGTGGACCTTCGCGTTCGCCGCCGCCTGGTTCAACTGGGTGCACGCACCCCGCGGTACCGGTCACGCCGGCGCCCCGCACTTCTTCGCGGGCATGTCCCTGTCCGCGGCCGTCCTGTTCGACCGCGCGTTGAAGCAGACCCGCCGGGCCGCGCTGCGCGAGCAGGGTCTCGTGCCGCGCCCGCTGCCGCAGATCCGCATCGTGCGCTGGCTGCGGGCCCCGCGTGAGACGTACAAGGCGTGGTCGCTGATGCTCCTGGAGGGCGTGCGCAGCCTCGACGAGGCGGTCGAGGAGGTCCGCGAGGACAAGCGCCACAAGGACGAGGCCCGCAACCGGCGGCGCGAGAAGGAGCGCCTGGAGCGCGCCCAGTTGAAGGCGATCAGCCGCGGCCACCGCGGTTTCGTCGGCCGCGGCGGGGGACGTGAGGTCGAGGTGCAGTCCGTGGAGCGGGCCGACCGGGTCACCGCGGAGCCTGCCATATCCCCGCCGGAGCAGTTGCCCGTACGCTCACGGCCCTCCCTGCAGCCCGTACGCAGCGGCGGAGCCGACCCGCTGACCGTCGACCTCACCGCGGAGGACGAGACCATGGCCCTGCCGCGGCTCGACTCCCTGGAGCGCAAGCTCAAGGACCTTGAGCAGCAGTGGGGTTAGGCAGGCTGGCACGGCCGTACGACCGCCCCGGTCCTCAGGTTGAGGGGGCGTGACCGCACTGGTCACGCCCCCTCCGCGTGCCGTGCCGGGCCCCGTTCAGGCCGCCTCGGCGCCGAGTTCGAACCACACCGACTTGCCCACGCCGTGCGGCCGCACGCCCCACGCGTCCGCGAGGGACTGCACCAGGACCAGGCCCCGGCCGTTCGTGCTCTCGTCGGCGTTCGGCACCCGCAGTCTGGGCCTGCGGGTCACGAAGTCCCGTACCTCCACACGCAGGACGCCGGGCCCGACCGTGGCGGTCAGCACGGCGTCGTCGTCGGTGTGGACGAGTGCGTTGGTGACGAGTTCGCTGGTGAGCAACTCCGCTATCTCCGTCATCTCCGCCCGTCCGGGCCTGCCCCACTGCCGCAGCAGTTCGCGCAGCGCCGTGCGTGCCTCCGGTACCGCCCGCAGGTCCGCCCGCCCGAGTCTGCGCCGGAGCTGCGGCCCCGCCGCCCGGTCCGCGACGCTGTCGGTCCTGTCCTCCACCGTCTTCGTCGAAGAGGCCCCGATCGCCACGGGGCCGCCCCCTCGTACATGCCTCTTCATGTCCCCCGCCCGCGCGCCGATGTCGGTTCCCCTCCTGCTCGAACACGTTCACGGGGATCCATGCCCGTTCGGGCGTTCGGCAGTCATGCCGGATCGTCGACGACCAGGTGTTCGGCCATGCGCGGGGTGCGCGGCGGTGTGCCCTCACGTGCGCCGGGCGTGGGGCGCGCGGCGGCGCGCGGGCCGGTGGCGCCGACGGCGCTCGGTCAGCAGGCGCCCCACCGGCGGTCGCGCCCGCCGTGCCGCCTACACACGCGTGCGGCGTTCTGACCGCCGGGCATCGCCCGGCCCGACGAGGCGGGTCTGCCGATCCGGCCGTAGCCGGCACGACGGCGGGGCGGTGCGGCGGCGGGCGGGTGGATCACGGGGCGGCGAAATTGGCCGAAGTACGACGGTGCCGGGCGCAGAGTACGGGGCGGAGTGGTGCGCACGGATGGCGCGGGGCAGCCGGCGGAGGGCGCCGCCGGTCCAGCGGTCGGCGCAGGGCCGTCCTCCCGACCCCCGTGGCGGGAGGACGGCCCCGCTGTTCACGGTGGCCCGGTCCGTCAGCGGAGCTTGGCGGTGCGGAACTCGCGGTACCGGGAGTACCGGTGGCCGTGGGCGGGCAGCTCATCTCCCAGGCAGAGCCGCAGCTCCTGCGGGACCCCCTCGGTGACCTCGCCCGCGGTCCAGGAGGAGGTCGGGTGCGGCGGGAGTTCGCCGGGTGAGAGGAACGCGGGCGAGCGGGGCGAGGCCGGCGCCGCGCCGTCCGGTGCGGCGAGTGCCGTACCGGACGCGATCGCGGCGAGCGCGGCGAACGCGCCCGGTAAGGTGCGCGTGGGCATGGGTGTACCCCGTGGGTGAGTTGGTGCCGGAAAGACGAGGCCGTGACCGGCGGTGGCCGGATCCGGCGCCGGCCGCTGCGACACCAAGAGCATCAGCGGTCACAGCGGGGCGGACGCAACAGCGGGCGGACGCAACAGCCGGCGCCCGATCCGCCGCGGTGGAACCATCCCAGTCCGTCTGACGTGCAGTTCCGCACCAGCGCCATCGAGGGACTGCCCCGCTACACGTACGACACCGCCGAGCGCCGGTGGGTGCCGTAGGGCCCGCGCGAGCCATACTCCTTGAGACCGAGTCTCAAATTGAGTCGTTGCTGTACTCTTCTCGTATGCCCGACTCCGCCAGCACCTCTGCCCAGCCCCCAGCGAAGCCGCCCGGCTTGCGTGAGCGCATGCGGGCGACGGTTCGGGCGGAAGTGGTCGCGGTGGCGCTCCGGCTCTTCACGGAGCAGGGGTTCGACCGGACGACCGTCGACCAGATCGCCGCCGAGGCGGGGCTGTCGCGCGCCAGCCTGTTCCGGTACTTCGGCACCAAGGAAGACATCGTCCTGGTCGGCCTGGAGGACACGGGCCGCGACATCGCCGAGGCGCTCGCCGCCCGCCCTGACGACGAGCGGCCCTGGGTGGCACTGCGCCGGGCGTTCGACGTCCTGACGCGGAGGAACGAGGGAGCACCCGAGCAGGCACTCAGCTATCTGCGCATGCTCCAGGAGACCCCGTCACTGCGCGCCCGGCACTACGAGAAGCAATTGAACTGGCAGGAACTGCTGGTGCCGGAGATCGCCAGGCGTCTGGAAGCCGGCCCTGACCGGCCGGAGGATCCCAGGCCGAGTGCGCTGGTCACGGCCTCCCTCGCCTGCCTGGACGCGGCCGCGAGGGGGTGGGTGGCCTGCGAGGGCGCCGTTCCCCTCGCTGTGCTGCTCGATCGTGCGATGGGCGCGCTGACGGAGTAACCCGGCCCGCCCAAGGCCGGCGCCTGGTGCCTGGTCGCCGGCTGGGACGGCGAGCCACGGCTGTTTTCCGCGCCCAGTGGCGCGGCGCCCGAGGCGAACGTCGCTTGGCGGGTGATCTCGGCGAGGGGCGAGCGGACATCCTCACCGCCGTGCCGCAGGGTCGGCGCCGTCACGCCTCCCAGACGGCGGCGGCCGTGCGGTCGTCGGCGTACCCCTTGACGCGGACGCCGGCGTCGGCGAGGAACGCGGCGAGGCCGGGTGGTTCGGGCCGGGACCACCGGTCGGTGAGGTGGGCGCTCAGTTCGGGTTCGCCGCGCAGGGGTTCGGCGAGACCCGCGCTGCATATCAGGAGCACGTCACCCGGGCGGGCCACAAAGGCGCGGAAGCGGAAGGGTTCGCGGGGCTGTTCGGCCGGTTCGTACGGGCTCGGCGGCGTCGGGATGCCGAGGCCCATGGTGAGCCGGTCGCCATCGGGGGTCTCGGACGGTTGCGAGCCGAAGCCGACGACGGGCTCGCCGGCGACCTCGACGACGTCCGTCTCGATGTCCTGCCAGGTGCCGCCGCGCAGCCGGAACAGGCCGCCCGCGCCGACGCCGAAGGAGACGCGGGTACGGCATTCGGGGTCGGCGGGCAGGAGCAGGCAGCGCAGGGTGGCCGCGTAGTCCTCCGGTTGCAGCCCCTGTTCTACGGCGCTGGCGCGGAGCTTGCCGAGGCTGCGGTCGGTGAGGCGGTGCAGGCCGGACTTGAGGTCGCCGAGGCGGGCGGCCCGGATGTCCTCGACGAGGCGGGCGTGGCTGCGGCCCACGGCCCGGCCGATCCAGTGACAGGCCTCGGCGGCGGCCCGGTGCGCCCCGGCCGTGGCCCGCGCGCCCGTCGCCATCGCCACGAGCACCAGCGCCTGGTCTCCCGTCCCGAACCGCGCGGTGAGCAGCGAGTCCCGCCGCAGCTCCCCACGGAACCGCGCGGAGTCCCCCCGCAACGACGCGGCACGCACCGTGCACGCCCCGTACCTGGCCCCGTCCAGCACGGTGTCGGCGACCAGATCGTCCAGCTCCTCGGGATCCGCGGCCGGCAGAGCGGTGGGCTCGGCCTCGTAGGTGGGCGGTCCCGAGCCGACGTAGTCGCGGTCCGGGGGCGGAGAGGCGAGGCGCAGGGGGACAGGGACCGAGGGGGTGGGCTCGTCGTCGGCTGCGGGCGCGGACGGCACGACGGGGGCGGAGCCCCTCCCGGCGGGGTCCGTTTCGGCGGCCCTCCCGGTGAGCTCGGTCATGTCGCGGTCGGTCGCGGTGTCCGCCGGTGCGGGAGGGGCCGGGGACCGTGGCGGAGGCAGGTCGAGGGGCGTGCGGGAGACGGGGACGCTCGGGGCGGTGGGCTTCCCCGCCGCGGGGGTGTCGGTCGCCGAGGCCGGACGGCCTCGCGGTGCCGGGTCCGTGACCGGCTCCCGCCGCGCGCCGGGCGGGAACGTCACCGGCCCCGACGGTGTCGCGGGCGGCGGCTCCCAGGGCGCACGCTGCGGAGCGAGCCCGGCACGAGGGAACCGGTCGCCCCCGTCTCGGGCCTCACCAGCTCCCCCCTCACCGACCTCGCCCTGCCCGACCGGCCCATCCGGAGCCTCGGCCTGCCCGACCGGCCCACCCAGAGCCCCGCCCTGCCCAAACGGCCCGCCCGCAGCCTGCCCGACCGGCCCAACCAGCCCGCGCGGCGCGACCGCCCCGGAGCCACCCCGCTGACCAGGCACCCCGCCCCCGAAGCCAGACCGCTCCGCAGCCACCCTGTCCTTCGGCCCAGGCTGCTCCTCGACGTCCCCGCCCCGGGGCCCAGGCCACTCCTCGACGTCCCCGCCCCGGGGCCCAGGCCACTCCTCAGCGTCCCCACCCCCGGAGCCAGGCCGCTCATCGGCGCCCCTGTCCCTGGGGTCAAGCTGCCCATCGGCCACCCCGGCCCGAGTCCCGGAGCGCTCATCGGCCACCCCAGCCCCAGAGACAGACCTCCCATCGGCCACCCCAGCCCGAGCGCCAGGCCAGTCATCAGCCACCCCGACCCCGGCAGCAGACCGCGCGTCGCCCCCCTCCCCTCCCTCCCAGAACCGCTGCTCGGCCACCCCGGCCCCCGCGTCGGACCGCTCGTCGGCAGGCCGTCGGTTCACCGTGCCGGCTGCCGAGGTGAAGCGGTCGTCCAGGGAATCGGCCGTGGCTGTGGGACCCGTGTCGCCGGTGGAGTCGTCGTACAACTGGCGCCACCAGTCGTCCTCGTGACCGGTGGGCCTTCCCCCCTGCTGGCTCATGCCCCTAATTGTCCACCGCGACAGCCGGATGAAAACGGGGCATCCGGAAAATCCGGTCCCGCACGGGCTGTCGAACCGCGTGTCGCGTGAACCGTCGAACGGCGATACGAGATGGCGCGCCGGGCGGCCCCACCCCCGCAGACGGGCGCTACAAGCCCTGCCGGACGCCGTCACCGAGCAGGGGCCCGGACGGCCCGACGTCACCGATTCAGGGGTGCTGTCGCTGCTGTTCGCTGCCATGGAGCGACGCGAGTGGAGCCCGTCGGCCTGACCGTCCCTAGGTGTCACTCACGCCCGCCTGCCCTGCGCCTTCTCGCCCGCTCCGGCACTCTGGTCAGATGGGAGTGTGGGACCTGCTGCTGGTCGGCCTGGTCATCCTGCTCGGCCTGTGCGGAGTGCTGGTGCCCGGCGTGCCGGGATCGTGGCTGGTGTGGGCCGCGGTCATGTGGTGGGCGCTGAAGGATCCGCGGGCGGTCGCGTGGGGTGTGCTGGTCGGCGCCACGGTCGTGCTGTTCCTCTCCCAGGTGGTGCGCTGGGCGCTCCCGCCACGCCGGCTGAAGGCCTCCGGCGCCACCCGCCGGATGACGGTGTACGCGGGAGCCGGCGCGTTCCTCGGTTTCGTCCTGGTGCCCGTGCTCGGCGCGATCCCCGGTTTCATGGGCGGCATCTACGTCTCCGAACGGCTCCGCCTCGGCCGCCACGGCGAGGCGCTCGCCGCCCTGCGCACGGCGATGCGCTCGGGCGGCTCAAGCGTGCTGACGGAACTGTTCACCTGCCTGCTGATCACGGGCGCGTGGCTGGGCGCGGTGCTCTGGGAGGTCACGCGCTGACGGGCGGCACCCTGCCCTCGTACACCCGCGGCCCTAGGACGATGAACCGATGCGCCGCCCGCGCCGCGCGTGCTTGGCTGGCCACCATGACCGAATTCAGCGAGGCGGAGCGCGCGTATCTGAAGTCGCAGCGGCTGGGACGGCTGGCCACGGTGGATCCCAAGGGCCAGCCGCAGGCGAACCCGGTCGGTTTCTACCCGCAGGACGACGGGACGATCCTGATCGGCGGCTATGCCATGGGCCGTACGAAGAAGTGGCGCAACCTGCAGCGCAACCCGAAGGCCGCGCTGGTGGTCGACGACATCGTCAGCGTGCGCCCGTGGACGGTGCGCGGCATCGAGATCCGCGGCGAGGCCGAGCTCCTCACCGGCCCGCACGACCTGGGGCCGCACTTCAGTGAGGAGCTCATCCGGATCCGTCCGCGGTGGATCCACAGCTGGGGTCTGGAAGACGGCTGAGGAAGACGTCTACCCGGCGCCCTCGTGCCGGAGCAGGTGGACCTTGCGTTCCAGTCCGCCCGCGTACCCGGTCATCGCCCCGTCGGCGCCGATCACCCGGTGGCAGGGCCGCACGACCAGCAGCGGGTTGGCGCCGATCGCACCGCCGACGGCCCGTACGGCGGCCCGGGAGGCGCCGATCCGGGCGGCGATCTCGCCGTACGTCGTGGTCGCCCCGTAGGGCACGTCGTCCAGGGCGGCCCACACCTTCTCCCGGAAGGCGGTGCCGTCGGTGCGCAGCGGCAGCCGGAACTCCTTGAGGTCGCCGGCGAAGTACGCGGCGAGCTGCTGCCCGGCCTCGCGGAAGAGGCCGGGGTCGTGCCGCCAGCCGTGCCGCACGGTGCGGCCGCCCTTCTGGCCGGGCACGGACAGGGAGGTGAGGACTCCGTCCGGGCCGGCGGTCAGCAGCAGCGGGCCGAGCGGGCTGTCGATCTCGGTCCAGTGGGTCGGGGCGGTCATCGTGTCTCCCACTCCCCTGCGGTGCGCAGGTGTTGTACGGCATAGGAGCGCCAGGGGCGCCAGCTGTCGGGGACGTCCCGGCCGGGCGGGGCCACGTCCGGGTCGGCGAGGGCACGGGTGCGGACGGCGGCGACGGTGGCCGCGTCCATGCCGGGCAGGGCGAGTAGCGCCGCCTGCGCGTCGTCCCGGTCGGCGCCCGGGTCGAGGCGTACGGCGCCGTCGGCGAGGGCGGCGGCGAGCGCGCCGGTGGCGGTGCCGGGCTCGGCCGCGGCGAGGACGGCCGGTTCCGGGAACAGGTGGGTGAGGCTGCCGCAGGGGGCGTCGAGGGCCTTGCCGTAGCGCCGTACGAGCCGTTCGGCCTGCGGCCGCCCCGCCAGGGCGCGCACCGCGAGTTCCTCCGGGTCGGCGGCGCCGGGTGAGCGCAGGCCCGGCCGCGCGGCGACCAGCGGGGCGAGCCGGGGGTCGGCGGCGAGGCGCTCGTCGACGGCGTACGGGTCGGCGTCGAGGTCGAACAGCCGGCGCAGCCGCTGCACGGCCGTGGTGAGGTCGCGCGGGTCGGTGAGGTGCAGGCGGGCGTCGAGCCAGCCGCCGGGGTGGGCGCCGGAGGCGGTCCGCGGGGCGCCGGGCTTCTCCTCGACGGCGACGATGCCGGTGCCGTACGGCAGGCGGAGGGTGCGCCGGTAGGTGCGGGCGCCGGGCGGGCCGCTCACCTCCTCCACGCCCGGTACGGCCTCGCGGGCCAGCAGGTCGAAGACGGGCCCGGCCGGGTAGGGGCCGCGGTACGCGAGCCGCAGCGGGATACCGGCGGACGGGGTCGCCGTACGCCGGACCGTCCCGTTCTTGGGTGTGGCGGCGCGCAGTGCGCTGGGGGTCGCCGCGTACACGGCGCGGATCGTGTCGTTGAACTGCCGCACGCTGGCGAAGCCCGCCGCGAACGCGATCTCGGTGACCGGCAGGTCGGTGGTCTGCAGCAGGATGCGGGCGGTGTGCGCCCGCTGGGCGCGGGCGAGTGCGACGGGGCCGGCGCCGAGTTCGGCGGTGAGCTGCCGCTGTACCTGCCGGGCGCTGTAGCCGAGGCGTACGGCGAGTCCGGCGACGCCCTCGCGGTCGACGACGCCGTCGGCGATGAGCCGCATGGCCCGGGCGACGACGTCCGCGCGGGTGTTCCACTCGGCCGAGCCGGGCACGGCGTCCGGCCGGCACCGCCGGCAGGCCCGGAAGCCGGAGCCCTGCGCGGCGGCGGCCGTGGCGAAGAACCGTACGTTGTGCCGTTTCGGCGTCACGGCGGGACAGCTGGGCCGACAGTAGATGCCGGTCGTCTCGACGGCGAAGAAGAACGCCCCGTCGAACCGGGCGTCCCGGCTCCGCACGGCCTCGTACCTGCTGTCTTCGTCCATCACGTTGTCCAGTCTCCGCCGATGGTGAAGGTACCGCTGGCGGAAATCGGACGTGGCGTTGGGGCTGGGCGGGGGTGGGCTTCGCTCACCCGCGCCGGCGGGGTGCCGCCGCGCCCACGGCTTGACGGCGTCAAGCCGGACCGCGATTGCCGGGGGCCCGGTGTTGCGGCTGGCCGGGAGCAGGTCGCGCGGCCCGGCGCTGACGGGGTGCCGCTGCGCCCACCCGTGCCGCCCCGGGCGGCACGCATGCCCGCAGCTACGCCGGCTGCAACCGCTGCCGGGTGGCCACCGCCCCGCGACACGACCGCCCGCAGCCACGCGGGTCGCCGGTGCCGCTGCCCGGGTGGGTGTCGCCTCAGCCGCGCGGCTGCCCGCGGCTACGCTACGGAGTTACGGGCGCCAGCGGGCGCGCTTCGCCTCCATCGCCGCCCGCCCCTCGGCTCCCTTCCGCTTCCAGTCCTTGCGCAGTTCCGCGCGGACCCGTGCGTCCGTCTTCGCGATGATCCGCTGGTTCTCCCGCAGCAGCTTCCGGTAGCTCGCGAGCCGTCGCTCCGGCAGCTCTCCGGACGTGATGGCCTCCTGTACCGCGCAGCCCGGCTCGCTCTCGTGTGCGCAGTCGTGGAAGCGGCAGCGCTCGGCCAGTTCCTCGATCTCGGCGAACACCTGGCCGACGCCGGTGCCGGCGTCCCACAGGCCGACGCCCCGCAGCCCGGGGGTGTCGATGAGGACGCCTCCGCCGGGCAGCGCCAGCAGGTTGCGCGTGGTCGTCGTATGGCGGCCCTTGCCGTCCGCGTCACGGGTGGCCCGTACATCCATGACGTCCGCGCCGACCAGCGCGTTGGCCAGCGTGGACTTACCCGCGCCGGACTGCCCGAGGAGCACGGACGTACCGCCGCCGACGATCGCGCGGACCGCGTCGAGCCCGTCCCCGCCCAGCGCGCTGACAGGCACCACCGGCACGCCCGGCGCGCTCGTCTCGACGTCCTGGACGAGGTACGACCGGGTCACCGGATCCAGCACGAGGTCGGCCTTGGTGAGCACGACCACCGGCTGCGCGCCGGACTCCCAGGAGAGTGCCGACTCATGCAGCGGTGCCTCACCACTCGAACAGGACATGGCCAGCGCCAGGAACCGCTCGATGCGCCCGAGGTCCAGTTCGGCCGCGAGCGACACACAGATGACGACGTGATCGATGTTAGTGGCCAGCACCTGGCCCTCGGAACGCTTGGACGAGGTTGAGCGCACGAAGGCGGTACGGCGAGGCAACAGCGTCCGTACGTACCGCGGATCGCTGCCTTCAGGATCGACCGCGACCCAGTCCCCCGTGCACACGACCTTCATTGGGTCACGGGGGACGACGAACTCGGTGTCGGCACGGACGGTTCCGGCTGGGGTGACGACGTCGCACTGGCCACGGTCGACCCGTACGACACGGCCGGGCAGGAGTCCCTGCCCGGCATGGGGGGCGAACTCGGCCTCCCAGTCCGCATCCCAGCCGAACGGGGCGAGCGGATGCGAGGAAGACGAGGACGACCCCGCGAGAGAAGAGAGAGACAAGGGGGGACCCTTCACAAGGGTGGCCCCGGCACCGCGCTCAGGGGCGCGGAGAAGAGTGAGGTCAGCCGGAGGCCACGGAGGTGGACTGAATGAACTTCCGGATGCGGGCAGCGCCCATCTCAACGACAGCCATCGGTCACACCTCCTCAATCGCGCTCAGTCAACAGCGGCGGCCACTGGCCGCCTTGGGACAAGGTAACCCTAGCCGCACGTCTCGGCGGCAGACCAACTCTTTTCCGCCGAGAAGCCCCGGCCTGCAGCGGAACCTCACGCTGCAAGGCGGACGCCTTCCTGCCCGCCAGCCAAGTGCCCGACGACCTCGACCACCGGCTTTCGGTAACTGACCTCTACGCCAGAGCGCGTAGTGAACTCCACCAGTTCATAGCGAAGTACGCACAGCGCCGGGTCGCCCGCCTCGTTCAAGGCATGCTCCAGCGAGGGAAGAGACTCCGCGAGCTCCCAGGAAGTCGAGACAAGTTGGAACGTTCCCGCCTCGGGAAGGTCACTCAAATGGAACCACCATCACAAACATGAAACTCTCTCCCGCCCCCCTCAGTACCATGCGGAACGCAAGAGACTGAGCACCGTGCATCGAGATAGAGACAACATCTCGCCGGGTCAGCACCTCGTAGCCGAAGCCACCGGCTGGACCCGATGCTTCTGGCACGCCGCCGTACAACTCAGCCAGAGCATCGGCCAGGACACGATCGTCAGTCGTGATCCGCCAGGCAGACAACGCCACCGGGCTGCCACCGCGCTGTCGCGCGACGTGGAAACGGCCCACCGGGGCCTCGGAGACGAGCGCCAGGCAGGCACGGCAATCTCAGCAAGCGTCGCCGCGAGCGTGGCGTTGCCCGATGTCCGGCCCACGTCCCCCACTTCACGTATCCGCCCGAGCCGCGGGTGATCAGCGTACCTCCGGGATGCACCTCTTCCATGAAGTGCTCCCGGGCTTCGGCCAGGTACTTCTCCGCACGCGCCATGAGATAGGGGTGACGTGGTGAACCACCAGATCATCGTCGACAGTACGCCGCACCTGTCGGCCGAGGATTTTGCCGCGCTGCGCGAGAACCTGCACGAGCAGCGCCTGTTCCGCCAGGAGCAACTGCGCCAGCTCGCCGGCCCGGTCGCCCTCCGCATCGAGGACCGGCTCCAGCAGCAGGACGCCGCTCGAGAAGGGCGCGGGGGCTTCCTCGCCGACAGTGACGAGGCGCGGGTCCGTGAGTGAGTGGCTGCGCAAACGCGGGGCGCTGCTGACCGACGCGGATGTGGTTGAGGTGATACGGTGCCTTTCGGCCATCGGTGCCGCGACAGGCGGCGGCTCACTGACAGATGATCAGCTCGGCGTCTGACCTCAGTTGTGGGGAGTGGCCGTCGGCTCGGCTTCTTCCCCGTGGTCGCAACCGGTGGAAGTGGTGCGGGGCGCGGGTCACGCACAACGCCCGTAGCGTGGAGAGCGAGTTGGTGGTGGAGGGCGCCCAGGCCGTCGTCTGCTCTGTGGACCGGCCGAGCGAGAAAGCCGGCTATGAGGAGTTGTGCTGGCCTCACCCCCCGCAAGCGGCTGATCGGCGCCGCGGCCCGGGCAGCGGCGCTGTCGCCGGACGTGCTGCCGACCACCGACGCTTGGGTGCGGGCGTCACCGTTTCATGCTGTGCTCACTTTGACAACTCGCCTTGTTCGCGGGCCTGCAGTGCGGTTACTGTCCCCTACATGTTGTTGCGCGCTCTCCTTCTTCTCGGCTGCCGCTGCGGGGTCTGACACGACCGGCACTCCGCAGCGGGTGCTGAGGCGTGCCGGTCTCCTGACGGCTGACCAGAAGGAAGAAGTCCTCTCTTGGCTACCTCCAAGACCACGCTGTTCCCGAGTCTGCGCACCCCCTCCCTGCCCGTCCCCGACGGCGCCCCGTACTGGAACACGCAGCGCCCCAGTTCCATGCCGCACCATCGGTACCGCCCCGCGCATGAGCGGGTCGCACTGCCGCTGACCGACCGCACCTGGCCCGCACGCCGGATCGAACGTGCCCCACTGTGGGTGCCGGTGGACCTGCGGGACGGCAATCAGGCCCTGGCGGAGCCGATGGACACCGAGCGCAAGCGCCGTATGTTCGATCTGCTGGTCGCCATGGGGTTCAAGGAGATCGAGGTCGGCTATCCTTCCGCGAGCCAGACCGACTTCGACTTCGTTCGCCACCTGGCCACCAGCGGCGCCGTGCCCGACGACGTGACCATCTCCGCCTTCACCCCGGCCCGCCACGACCTGATCGACCGAACCGTCGAGTCGATCGAAGGGCTGCCGCGCACCCTGGTGCACCTCTACACCGCCACAGCACCCACGTGGCGCGACGTGGTGCTGAAGCGATCCCCCACGGAGCTGCACGCGATGATCCTCGATGCCGCGACCCATCTGCTGCGGCGGGTCGAGGAACGCCCCGGCGCCGACATCCGCTTCGAGTTCTCGCCCGAGGTCTTCAACCTCACCGAGCCCGACTACGTCCTCGAGGTCTGCAACAGCGTCACGGACCTGTGGGAGGCGTCCCCGGACCGGCCGGTGGTCCACAACCTGCCGGCGACGGTGGAGATCGCCACCCCGAACGTGTACGCGGACCAGATCGAGTACATGGACCGCCATCTGGCCCGACGCGACGCGGTCGTCCTCTCGGTGCACCCGCACAACGACCGCGGCACCGGCGTCGCCTGTGCCGAACTGGCGGTCCTGGCCGGGGCGCAGCGGGTGGAGGGATGCCTGTTCGGCAACGGTGAGCGCACGGGGAACGTCGACCTGGTCACGCTGGCCCTCAACCTGTACACGCAGGGCGTGAACCCAATGATCGACTTCTCCGACATCGACGCGGTGCGCGAGGTCGTCGAGAGCTGCAACCGGCTGCCGGTGCACCCGCGTCACCCCTACGCCGGCGAACTCGTGCACACCGCGTTCTCCGGCACTCACCAGGACGCGATCGCCAAGGGCCTGGCCCATCACGCGGAACAGGCCGGAGCACTCGGCGTTCCGGCGGACCAAGCTCCGTGGGAGGTGCCGTACCTGCCCATCGATCCGGGTGACATCGGCCGCACGTACGAGGAAGTCATCCGCATCAACTCACAGTCGGGCAGGGGCGGAATCGCCCACCTGCTCCAGACGTACCACGGCCTGGAGCTGCCCCGGGCCATGAGGCCGGACTTCGCCCGGACGGTGCAGCGGGCCACCGACGCGGGCGGCCAGGAGCTCAGCCCCAAGGACCTGTGGGAGCTCTTCTTCGCCACCTACATCGCACCGTCCCAGGACGGCGCCACGGTGCTCACCTCCTGGCAGACCCGCGAAACTGGCCGTGGTGTCCATGAGTTCGCCTGCACCCTGCGTACTGTTGACGGACAGGAGCGCGACCTGCGTGGCACCGGCAACGGTCCGCTGTCGGCGCTTGCGGACGCCCTGGGCGCTGCCGGTGTGGACGTCGACATCCGCAACTACGCCGAGCACGCCATGACGACCGGTCCCGGAAGCCCGGCCGTCGCCTATGCCGAGTGCGAGGTGAACGGCAGCACCCACTGGGGGGCGGGCCAGGACACCTCGATCCTCACTGCGTCGGTCCACGCTGTCATGGCAGCCGTCAACCGGGCCGTGGCGGACTGACCGCAGGGAAGCGGTCTCGAGGTGGTGCGTCCGGCCCGGAGGAGCACCACCTCACCCACCTCACCGGCACCTTCGGGCAACAGCGCTGCTCCCGCTGCCTCTTGGCCTCTCGGCCTCTTCAAGGGCCCCGATGAACTCGGGGCTCCTGCCTGTCCGGTCGGCGTGACACATGCCCCGGCATGACACATGTCCCTCTCGACGGCGCCACCCCAGCCAGCACCCCCGCCGTGTTCACCTCGTCGGCCGCCGGCCTGCCGGCGGTCGAAGTCCCGCCACGTCGCTTGCCGTTCATCCGGCGATGGTCCCCCTGCGAAGTCCAGGACGCCCCCTCTTCGGCGGGCCCCCACAGGCGGCCCAGATCGTGAGATACCTCTTTTGCGGGTCATGGCTGCTACGTACTATGACCCGCGGCTGTCATCCAGCCTGTCTTGAATGACGTGAAGTTGATGACGGGCGGCGGATGACCCATTGCCATCAGGCGAGACAGACGTGAGGGACGATGGAGCACTACCTGGAACGCTTCGAGGCCCTGCTGGGCCTCACCCCGATCAAGACGGTGACGCTGAACGTCGAGGGGCGCGATCGCACGATCAAGCTGAAGCTCGAGGGGCACAACATCACCGGGTCGATCAAGGCCCGTACGGCTTACGGCCTGGTCAGAGGCCTGCACCAGGAGGAGAAACTTCGTCCCGGCGTGGAGCTGCTCGAGTCCACCTCGGGCAACCTGGGGCTGGCGCTCGCCAATATGGCGAGGTATCTGCGGATCGGCTTCACGGCGGTACTCGATCCGATGAGCACCCTTGAGTGCCGCGATCGCCTCCGTGACCTCGGCGCCAAGATCGTGATGGTGGACGAGGTCGACGCATCCGGTGGCTACCTGCTGTCGCGCCTGGCCAAGGTGCAGGAAATGCTTGCAGCCGACGACCGGTACGTCTGGGTCAATCAGTACGACAGTCCCCTGAACCCCGACATACATCGCCGCATGACCGGGCCGGAGATCCTCGATCAGATGGTGACACCGCCCCAGGCGGTGTTCGCAGCGGTATCCACCGGCGCACGTTCGCCGGCCTGAGCCAGTGCTTCCGGGAGCGCGGCCTCGACACCCGCATGGTGGCCGTGGACATCAACGGTTCCGTCGCCTACGGGGGCCAGCCGGGCCGGCGGCACCTCTCCGGAATCGGTGCCAGCCGCCGCTCCTCGTTCCTCGAGGAATCGCTGATCGACCACTATTCCTACACGAGTGTCGGTGAAGCGGCGTTCTACTGCAGGCAGGTCCTCGCGGAAGCCGGTATCCACCTCGGAGCCTCTTCAGGCGCGGTCGTCGCGGCCTGTATGCGATACCTGAGCGAACATCCCGACGTCACCGATGCCTTGTGCATCTGCGCGGACAGCGGGGAGAAATATGAGAGCACGGTCTACAGCGATTCGTGGATCGAAAAGATCGGTGAGACCTTACATCCGGCGGAGACCGGGCGCACAGGCGGCGCCTGACCAGAGCGCCAATCTGGCCACAGTGAGTGGCAGGGGGTCGTCCCCCGATTCGGAAAACAAAGGTAGATAGGGCCAAAGTAGAGATGGGCAGTGCAGTCGACGGCTACCGTGAGCTGGAGAGGATCGTTCTCGGCGACTCCCGGGCCGCAGTTGCAGAATTGGCCGATATCGCCCCGGCCGATCTGCGGAAGGCCGAGGAGCATGACGTCGCTGTCACTCTGCTCCTTGGCGCTCTCTGCGAACGCCTCAATGGCGGCGGGTCCATCGCCCCGCTCCTGCACGCCACTGCCCAGCGATACGTCTCCTCTTCCTTCCACTACACCGGGCGCATCCTGCCGCGCGCCGAGGAACTGGTCGACCTGCTCGACCAGGCCGTGGACGAGCGATCCCCCGAACTCCTCATAGAAGTGGCCGACCACCTCAGCCAGGGGTGGTCGGACTACTTGAACTCCATTTTTCCCTGCGCGTTCGCCAGGCTTGCCGAGGAACTGTCACTCGACCTGGACACCCGAGACTTTTCCGAGGTGTTCGTCCTGTGGCGGCGTGGACTCGAGGCGGCTGTGTCGAACAAGCCGGACGAGGCGTTGCCCTTGTTCGAGGGCAGCACTCGACCACTACCAGCGGTATCGCTATTTCGCGGATGCGGCCTGGCTTCATACAGACCTCGTCATCCCATTTGCTGGCCGGCCGGAAGGATGAGGCCTTCGCTGTGCTGGAGTGGCAGCGGGTCCACGTGGAGGGAATCCTGAAAGATTATCTTCCCCTCACCACGACCGAAGAAGCGCCTTATGTCTTCCACTTGGGCGATGTGCGCAGCGGCGGTTACGTCACGTTCGTGGAGTCCTCCGCGCTGCGGCCCACTGAGCTGACAGACCGTGACCGTGCGCGCTCATGCGGTACGTCCGGACCAATGAGTTCCTCCTGTCGGCCTGCCAGTACGGGGCAGGCCGTGATTTCGACGCCGCACTCGACGTGTTCTCCTACAACTGGGCGACGTTCCAGCAGTCTCCGTATCCGAAGCTGTTCCAGGAGTTGGCGAACCATTACCACGTCGGAGCCGGCGACTGGAATGTTCACCTCACTGCGTATGAGGGCTGGCACCGCATGCTGCGGACCTAAGAGGGGATATAATCGAGTGGATCACGCGCTACCTTCCGGGCCTGTGGCCGCGCGTTCCGGAACCCCTCGGAGCCGTCTTGAGGCGCCGTTCGGTGTCGAAGGGCAGAGGCAGCTCAGCAGATATATCGGTCTGCGTGCAGGCTATCTGGCACCCGAGTCCCTCTCCATCGGTCTCGGCGATGATTCACAACACGGGTCCTACCGGTTGGAAGTCGTGCGGTACGGGAAGCTCCTGTCATTTGAAGGGGTCACCGTGGTCGGCAGCGGAACTCTCCCGGCGGACGAAACGCTCGCCCGCGGCACTGACCCAGACGGTGCGCAGATTCCGAAATGTATGCCACCCATTGAAAGTTTTGGGTACGCGTCTTGAATATCTACGTTATTGCCAGGCTGGTGTCCGAGAGGCAGGAGCAGGGGCAAGAGCAGCCAAGTAAGAAGAAGCCAAAGAAAGCGATACGAGGGAACGGGTCGTGGTTCAGGCGTCGAAGGGGTACTCGACGAACCGCTGAACCGTGGCCGGGTTCATCCGGTATCCCGGACGCCCCTGGATGACCGCGTCGGGGATCGGCTCGCACTCGGCGACCTCCTGGAAGATCTCCTTGCATGCATTCCTGAATCGGCGCACGGTCTGGGCGATCGCCGCGATCGTGCGGTTCGTGCGCTCTGAGAGTTCGGTCGCGGCCAGGAAGGGTGCCTCCCCCTCCTGGCCCGGTCGGTTCCGCATGAGATCGTCACCGAGCACTCTGAGGATGTCGATCAAGGACTGCGGCGTGTTCTCGTACACCGTGATGCCGTCCAGGGAGAGGAGCAGCCCGTAGAGCACCACCTCGATGCGGTCAAGGTCGGGCGCCGCTGTGTCGTCGAGTCCGATGTTGAACAAGTCCGGTACCAGGTGAGCCGCACGCAGCCTGGTGTACCGGCTGAGCGGCCGCTGGCCCTCCCAGCCCTCCGGCGCCTGTAGGTAGTCGCCCACCGCACTGAGCAGGTCCGGCACGAGGGGCCTCAATTCCCGCAGGTAGCGGGCGACCCATTCCACCGCGTCGTGTCTGCCGTGCAGCCGGGCGTGCAGGATCGCCGTGTCGAGCAGGACGATGGCCGCATAGGTGCCGAGCCCCGCGTAGACGAACCGGTCATGCAGGGTCGCCGCGGTGTCGATCAGTGTGTGCGGCTTCATCCGCGCCCGGTAGCCGCGGAGCATCCGGTGCCATTCCTCATACGCGGTGAGGTGCACGTTCCAGGCGTGTCTGTTGTTCATGTAACGGTCGGCGAGCCGCAGGAAGATCCTCGGATACGGTGAGGTCTGGTAGGTGGTCCACCCGTGGGAGAACACGTCGAGCGCCGCGTCGAAGTCCCGGCGCCCCCCGTACCGGCAGGCCGCGATGAGGAAATCGGTGGTCCGCACATAACGGTTGAGGAGGTCCCGGTCGCGACTGGTCAGCGCGCGAGGCCGCAGGGTGGAGGACTCCACGAACGTGCCGTAGTTGCCGCTGCGCACATCGCCCAGGTGAAAGGCGTAGGGCTCGCCCTCCGCGCTCTCCACCGGTGGATGGGCGGCGAGTACCTCCGCCACGTAGTCCCGCTGTGCCTCCGCGCTGGCCACCGCCTGTTCCATGCGGCCGGCCAGTAGATGGTTGATGACCACGTCCGTGTGCAGCCAGGCCGCGTCGGCGTAGTAGCCGTACGTGCGATACCGGTCCAGCGACGCCTCGAAGCACGGCAGCGCCCGCTCCGCGTCGTCGGCCGCCGCTGCGGCCAGCCCCTGCTTCCACAGGACGAACGAGACCTCGGAAAAGTCCTCCTGGGTCAGGCCGAGACCGAGTCCTTCGGCGAGCCTGGCGAAGGCGGCGGGGAAGACGGACTGCGAGTAGTCGGCCCAGCCCTGGCTGAGGTGGTCGGCCGCTTCCGCGAGGAGTTCCGGTGCCCGTTCGTCCACGGCGCGGTCGAGTAGATCGATCAGCTCCTGCGCCCGGGGCAGGATGCGCCCCGTATAGAGGAAGGAGGAGTTGACGTACCTCTCGGCGGTGGCGCGGAGCGCCGGGGCGATCGACTTGCCGCCGTCCATCCGGGCACACAGCGCGGCGAGCATGAGCATCAGGGCGACATCGTGCTCGCCCGTCTGTCGTAGGTCAGCGGTCGACAGGTCGGCCGGACCAGCCGAGCCGACCGCGCCCGGCTGGGGGCCGCCCCGCGCATGCCTCTCGAGTGCCTGGTAGTACTCGGCCACGCTGCTTTTCCGCACCATGGTCCTATCCGTCCATTCTCTGCTCTGTCGGAGGTGGCAGCGGAACGTCTGCGACTCCCCCCGAGTCCGGGACGTCACGACCGCACGGATGAGGCCCGAGAGTAGTGCTCGTCCCCGGTAAGGGCCACGTGGGGCAAGACCTTCGCGCCCCTACCCGCCCATGCGCCAACCACCCCTCGTCGGGCCGAGCCGTGCTTCGTGCCCCCGGTGGAGACTCCGCGTGCACAGGTGCCCGTGAGGTGAAGAGCGCACAAGAATAGTCGACAAACGTGAGTCATATTGAACCACGAGAATGACTGTCTCGAGTCATGTTAGGTACCATCCCTGACGCCATGAGAATACTCGGATTCAGGGCCGCTCCGCGCTGCAGCCCGTCGGAAGGGGAACGTCTTGGCGAGCGAAGAGCACGACCGACTGACGCTTAAGGAGAGGAGGCAGCTCCTGCGGGACGCCCTCGGCGTCGGACTGGCCGTCGGCGCTTACGGGCTGTCCTACGGAGCGCTGGCCGTCTCGAGCGGGCTGAGCGTCGGTCAGACACAGTTCCTGTCTCTCCTCCTGTACGGAGGCTCCGCCCAACTAGCCCTGGTCGGCGCACTGGCGGCGGGTGCTGGCGGACTGGCGGCGTCCGCAACGGCGACGCTCCTCGGAGTGCGCAGCGTCTTCTACGGGGTGAGCCTGCGGCCGTTGCTCAAGCTGCGCGGGAAGGCACTGCTGCCGGCGGCCCATCTGCTGAGCGACGAGAGCACCGCCATGGCGATAGCCAAGCCGACCCCGTCGGCAAGCCGCTACGCCTACTGGGTCACCGGCTCCGTGGTGTTCCTGTGCTGGAACGTGACCACCCTCATCGGAGCCCTCGCCGGTTCGCTGCTCGCGGACCCGAAGGCGCTCGGGCTCGACGCTGCGTCATCAGCCGCGTTCCTGGCGCTGGTGGCGCCGAGGCTGCGCGACCGTGCGGGCCAACTGGTCTTCGTACTGGCGAGCGTGGTGGCGATAGCCGTGTCCCCCTTCCTCGGGTCGGGTCTGCCGGTGCTCATCGCCGGACTCATGGCGCTGAGCGTGTCACTGCTGCCGCCCGACGGCGACCGGCGCCGCGACAACCGGAGCGCGCACGGCAGTGCATCCGACAGCGAGCCGCTCGACGGCGGCCTTCCGGATAGCCCACCCGATGACGAGCCCTCGGGGCGAAGCGGCTCGGCCGTACACGGAGGCACCTCATGAGCTGGTCCTGGATTCTCCTGGCGACGGCCGCGTGCTTCGCGCTCAAAATGGTGGGCCTGCTGGTTCCCGAGAGCACGCTCGGCCGGCCGGCCGTCGCACGTGTCGCGGGCGTGGTGCCGGTCGCACTGCTCGCGGCCCTGATAGCCACCCAGACATTTGTCGACCAGCAGCAGATCACTCTCGACGCCCGCGCAGCCGGACTCGTCGTCGCGGGCGTCGCGCTGTGGCGCCGCGCACCCTTCCTGGTCGTTGTGGTGGCCGCAGCCGCCACCACCGCCGGCCTGAGGTGGCTCGACCTGGCTGCATGAACCTTGCTCGCGGCGACCTCTGCTTCGGCATGTTCCGGGCACACAGCGGCCCCGACCCGGTGATCCCGGGCCGGGGCCGCTGCGGTTGTCCTCAGTAGCGGTAGTGGTCGGACTTGTAGGGCCCTCGACCTTCACACCGATGTAGTCCGCCTGCTCCGGGCGCAGCTCGGTGAGCTTCACGCCGAGGGCGTCAAGGTGGAGGCGGGCGACCTTCTCGTCCAGGTACTTGGGCAGCATGTAGACGTCGGTCGGGTACTCCTCGGGCTTGGTGAACAGCTCGATCTGGGCCAGGGTCTGGTCCGCGAAGGAGTTGGAGGGAAAGATCGGCGACCGTGAAGTCAGCGGTGGTCTGCGAGGAAATGGTGTGCGCTCCTTGAGTGCAGGATGTTCTGGTGGATCTCGAGCGTTGCCGTCGAGCGGTTGAGGGTGATGTGGTGCAGCCCCGGCGCGCCCTCGGCGAGCAGCCGCTCGGCCATGGCCGTGGCGTACTCGACGCCGATGCGGTGACTGCCCAAGGGGCTGTCACGCGCGGCATCCAGGCGGTGGGCCAGGTGTTCGGGGAAGGCCGCGCCGGACAGTTCGGCGAAGCGACGGATCTGGCGTACGTCGGTGGCCGGCATGATCTCGGGGATGATCGGGATGTCACAGCCCACGGCCGCCACCCGGTCACGCAGCCGCAGGTAGTCCTCCACATGGAAGAACATCTGCGTGATCGCGTAGTCGGCGCCCGCCCAGCACTTGGCCACGAAGTGCCGGATCTCGGACTCCCAGTCCGGAGAACGCGGATGCTTCTCGGGAAAGGCCGCCACACCCACACGGAACTGGCCGGACTGCTTGACAAGGCGGACCTGCCGTCGGACCCCGCGGTCGGCCGCGGCCTGGAGTCCGTCGGTGACCTACGCAACCTGGACCTCGCAGCGGCTAGTGAGCCCGGTGGCGACGACGTTCTTGGCGACCCAGCGCATCGCGTAGGCGGCCGAGCGGTCGACCTTGGACGGGTCCTTGCCCGAGAAGGCGCCGCCGCCGTGGCGGGCCATGCCGCCGTAGGTGTCGATGATGATCTTGCGACCGGTAAGCCCGGCGTCGCCCATCGGGCCGCCGATCTCGAAGCGGCCGGTCGGGTTGACCAGGAGCCGGTAGCCATCCGTCTCCAGGGAGATGCCCTCCTTGGTGAGCTCCTTCAACTCGGCGTCGACCACGTGCTCTTGGATGTCACGGGCCAGTAGCGCGTCCAGGTCGATGTCGCTGGCGTGCTGTGAGGAGACGACCACCGTGTCCAGACGTACCGGCCGGCTGCCCTCGTACTCGATGGTGACCTGGGTCTTTCCGTCGGGGCGCAGGTAGGGGACGGTCCCGTTCTTGCGCACCTCGGACAGGCGCTTTGACAGGCGGTGCGCCAGGTGGATCGGCAGCGGCATCAGCTCGGGGGTCTCGTCCGACGCGTAGCCGAACATCAGCCCCTGGTCGCCGGCGCCCTGCTGGTCGAGCTCGTCGCCTCCTTGACCTGCGGCGGCACCCTCGACGCGCTTCTCGTACGCGGTGTCAACGCCCTGCGCGATGTCCGGGGACTGCGCACCGATGGAGCGCATCGAGGATGGTGTCGCTGATCTGGTCGGCGATCTTGTCAGGGTGACCCTCGGTCACGGACTCCGAGGTGAACAGGCGGCGGGACAAACGGCTACTCCTCTGCTGAGAAAGCTCTGCGAGCGCTGCGAGAGCTCTGCGGGGAAAGGTCGGTGTGCGGGCCGTTCAGGAAACGGCCTGGAAACCAGGGACGGTCACCACACCCTCGGCCCCGCGGGAGCGGTCGAGGACGAGTGCGGCGAGTGCGATGTCGAGAGACCCGAGGCCGAACGGCGCGTAGATGGCGACCTTGCCGCGATCGGGCCGCGCGACGCCGCGGAGATAGTCGCCGACGGCCACGATGCTTTCGCGGTTCACGGTGCCCTGCTCCACCGCCAATGCCAGTGACGTCTTCTCGCGCAGGGCGTGCGACACCTCGTCGACTACGTGTGTGGCGCCGCTCATCGCGGTGGGCTCCAGGTCCCGCAGCGACATGTGCAGCACCACGGCCCCGGGCTTGAACCAGCCGGGCTCGCTGGCATGGGGCACGACGGCAGTAGTGGCGAAGAGCACCAGATCGGCGTCGCGCAGCGCCTCCTGCAACGTAGGCGCGGTGGTGACGGACGAGCTCAGAGCGCCGGCGAACTCCGCGCTGTCGGCAGCGAAGGCACGGGCACGGCTCTCGTCGAGATCGTGCACCGCGACCGTCCGGCACGACCAGCCCAGGTCGGCCAGCACCGCAAGCGTCGTACGCGAGATGTAGCCGGTACCGATGACGGCCAGCTTCTGCACGTTCTGATCACCGTCGCGCAGCGCCTCGGCACCGACCGCGGCGGACAGGGCCGTGCGGTGGCCACTGATCTGGGCACCTTCCAGGATCGCCTTGGCGAACCCGGTACGGACGTCGTTCAGTGCGATGAGGGCAGAGGCCCTCGGCAGCCCCAGCCTCAGGTTCTCGGGGAAGCTGGATATCCACTTGATACCCATTGCGGGTGCGTCTCCCGCGACATACGCAGGAAGCGCAATAATACGCTCCCGACGTTCCTGGTCAGGCCTTAGGAAGAGACTGTCGGGATTGACAAGATTACCCTGGGCGGCCTCGATGTAAAGGGATTCGACCATGCCCTTGGCCTCTTTCCCGATGGATGCCAGGACATCCCCGACTACGGACGCAGGGACGACCACGAAATCCCGATCCTGGGCAGCGTTGTCAGTACTCACCGAAGTGCTCCTTCTTGGCAGTCGCCACGTGAATCACGGCTTCAGCGCAGCAGTGAGAATTTCTTGGTCAAGGGGTCGACATCGGCCCGGGTTCCGAACACGGCCACGCCGTAGTAGTCGAGATCGCTCTCCGGGGTCTGCTTCATCCGGTCCAGCTGGTCGAGGTAGCTGCCGCCGGTCATCTGCGCAGTGAAGTCCGTGCAGAGCAGGCCGGAATCCAGAGCTTCGCCGCGCAGCTTGCGCAGCCAGGCCGGCCGCCCTTCGAGCGCGATCAGCGACAGCCCGGACACGGGAGAATGGTCATTGCCCGAGGCATCGGGAAATTGCAGAAACGACATCCTCTGCACCAGCTCGGGCCGCTCTGCCGCGGCCTTCGCGACCAGCCCGAGACACAGGTGAGAAGCAGCATTTGCGGCCACCCCCCGGTCAAGTTTTGCCTTGAGTGCCACCACGAACTTATATTCGGCGTCGACCTGCTCGGACGCCACGACGACTTCTCCGACTTCAAGCATGCGAATACCCCAAGAAACTACTCTCGATGTGGTGCTGATCCACCGTACGTGCAGAATCAGCTTGGGCCCCGGATTAATTACTCTTTCCCTGCCCGGCGCGTGCGAGGCCCGCTTGACCGGCCTTCAGAAGCTATGCGGTGAGGGGGACTTGCGCGCGAACGGCAGAACCTGGCGATGTTTGAGGACGAGCGCGCGCTCGGTACCAGGACGGAGAGCACCGGAGCCCAGGCGGTGCCCAGGAGAGCGACAGCGCTACCAGGCACATGACAGTGACGCACGGAATGGACCATGCGACGACGCGGAGAACTGCCGGACAACGGCTGCCCCGGCTGTCGGAGCGATTCGGTGACGGGCCCGGTCGGCGCGGGGTCGCTGTGCCGACCGGACCCGCCCGATCCGCGGGAAGCGCTTCGGCTGTCAGCCCTGCGGCGTTGCGTACACGACCCAGTTGTCATGGGTGTGCGGGTAGGGACGGAAGTCGCCGTGCGGCGGGTCGTCCCAGGAGATCCGGCGGATCTCGTGGATGGTCCAGTCCGCGAACAGGCCGCGCATCTCGTCCTCTTCGTAGTACCGGAACAGCGTGTCCTTGTAGGCGAAGGTGTGCGGGGCTATCTCCTCGCCCTCGCCGTAGGTCTGGTCCTTGAGGGTGAACGCGTTCGTGACGAAGAGGCCGCCGGGCGCGACGATCCGGCGCGCCTCGGTGATGAGGTCAGTGGGGTCCTGGATCTGGCCGAACACGTCGAAGCAGGTCACCGCGTCCACTGACGCGTCCACCAGCGGAAGTCCGGTGGCATCGGCCCGGAGCAGGAACGAGCGCTGCTTGATGATGCGGCGCGCGTGTGCGAGACCCGTCGGCGCGATGTCCACCCCGAGCGCGTTGAAGCCGGCCTCGGCCAGCGCGGCGAGGTTTCGCCCGTCACCGCATCCGAGGTCCACGACGGTGCGCACGTTGCGCTCCTTGAGAGCCTCGATGGCCTGGGGGATCACGGGGATGGGATCCTCCTGCCACAGGGGGCCCTCGTCCTGCTCCTGGTAGGCCTTCTCCCAGCCGTACTGGAGCTCCGAGTATGCGTGGGCTGTCATGTAGCCTCCTCTAGATGACACCGAAGGCTCATCTTATGTCTCCGTGGTGACACGTAAAGGGCCGTCTCAAGATCTGAACGGAGTCCGTAAGGTGCCAACTTCCCTGAGTCTGCGGGTAGTTGAGATACTGGTCCCAGCCTGTGTGGCGGATGCCGGGGCTCCGAAGTGCGGCCCGGCCAGGCAAAGACACCGTTTCCAGGCCGCGGCGGGCGATTCGGTACGCCAACGCCGGTATGATCACAGGAACTTGACGTTTCGTCATCAAGTCGCCGTCGTTCGGGGCGGCGAGGTGACGGCCGCGATCCAGGCAGCGCCTTGCGGGCGGGCGTCCCCGCTCGGCAGGAGCGGAACGAGCAGGTGGCGGCCGGCTTTCCCCTCCTGCGTGAGCGCCGCGCGACCCGTGCGTCAGCGCGGGCCCAAGGGTCGCGCGCTGATTTCCTAAAACAGACCAGATCGGACAGCTTTCATAGGCCACTCGTCCAGATAGTGGGACCGGCCTTTCCCTGGGCGGTAGTGCTATGTATTGTCCCTGGCGGCCCTGGCGCTAGGGGCGGTTCAAGTCCCGCCGAGCCAGTCAGAGCGGCATTGTCGCGAATCATCGGCAATTGAACGAGGCAGGCGCCGATGCCAACTGTTCTCCTGCCTCAGGTATGTTCTTCCACGAATGATCCTGCGCGGATGGCGGGTGTGGTATGGGTGCACGAGTCATTACCGAAATTCCTGGTCCAGCATCGAAGCGACTGCTTGACGAACAGGCTGTTACTGAATCTTCGGCGCGGGCTTACCCGCGCCTTACACCGATCGCTGTCGGCGGTGCGGACGGGGCCTACCTCAGCGACGTCGACGGCAATGTTTTCCTCGACTTCCTCACCGGTGCGGGCGTGCTGGTGCTCGGTCACAACCACCCGGAACTTGTGCGCGCAGCCCAGGCTCAGCTCGAGGTCAGCACCCACGGCCTTGATTTCCCCACCGAGGCCAAGCGGGACTTCACCGGCGAGCTTCTCCGGATGCTGCCGGAGGGGATGCACGGCACTACCAAGATCCACTTTTGCGGACCAACCGGGGCAGATGGTGTCGAAGCGGCCATCAAGCTGTGCAAAACCTTCACAGGTCGCAGTGGTGTCGTGTCGTTCCACGGTGGCTTCCACGGCAGTACGCAGAGCACAGTTGCACTTACCGGACTGCGAGCCTCGAAGGACCTCCCGGGTAACCCGCAGGTTGCCTCGTTCTTCCCCTACTCCTACTGCCACAAGTGCCCGTTAGGACTGTCGCCGGAGAGTTGTTCGGTCAATTGCATCCAGTATCTGGAGAACATGCTGAACGACCCCAACGGAGGCACCCCGCGGCCAGCCGCAGCGATCCTGGAAATGGTCCAGGGCGAGGGCGGCGTGATTCCGGCACATCCTGAATTTGTGCGGCGGCTCAGGGAGACGACCACTGCCCTCGACATCCCGCTCATTGTCGACGAGGTACAGACCGGATGCGGCCGTACCGGCACGTGGTTCGCCTTTGAGCAGTACGGTATCGAGCCTGATGTCGTCGTCTCCTCGAAGGGACTCGGCGGCGGCCATCCCGTATCGGTGATTCTCTTTCATGAGCGCCTGGACGGCTGGAAGCCCGCCGCACACACCGGAACCTTTCGCGGTAATCAGCTGGCATTTGCCGCAGGTGCGGCACAGATAAGGGTGATGGAGCGCGACGACGTTCTCGGCAGCGTCCGGAAGGTCGGGGCCCACCTGGAGGAAGGCCTCCGTCGACTGCAGGAGCGCCACAGCTTCGTTGGTGACGTCCGTGGCCTCGGCCTGATGCTCGGCGTCGAGTTCGGGCCGCTCGGTCCGTGGCCGGCCGGTGAAGTCGTGGACCGTATCCGGCAGGCCGCGCTCCGCAGGGGTTTGATCTTCGAGCCGGCCGGGCGTGGCGGGTGCGTCGCCCGCCTCCTTCCCCCGCTCAACCTCACCATCGAGGAGGCGGACGAGGCGCTGGAGATCCTCACCGCGGCCGTTTCCGAGGTGGCCGAGTCGCTGCGAGGGCACGATGACTGCTGAGCCGAACCCCGTGAAGGTCCTGAAGTTCGGCGGGTCCTCGTTCATCGAACTGTCGGACTACGCGACCGTCGCCAAGTATCTGACCGGGATGCTCACGTCCGCCGACGCAAGGGTCGTCGTCGTGGTGAGCGGGATGTCCGGAAGCACGGGGCGACTGCTCGACGCGGCGCTGAGCATCGATCCGAATCTGCAACCACAGGTACAGGACCAGGTGTTGTCCACCGCGGAGATGGTCAGCGCGAGCTTCATGCGTGCCGCGTTGAACGCGGCCGGCTGTCCTGCCACCGACCTGTGGGCACCGCAGGCAGGCATTCGCAGCGACGACGCGGCCACCCAGGCCCGGATCGTGTCCATCGACCCACGCCCGCTCCTCGATGCTCTCAGCGAGCACCAGGTGGTCGTGGTGGCCGGTGGCCAGGCGATGGACACCGGCAACCGCGTCACGATGCTCGGCCGTAACAGCTCCGACCTCACCGCGGTCGCGCTCGCGGCCAGCCTGTCGGCCGGGCAGTGCGACATCTTCGGTGACACCCCCGGGATTTGCACGACCGATCCGCAGGTCGTGCCGTCGGCCCGGCTGCTGCCGCAACTGACGTACCGGCAATGCATCGCGATGTCCGAGTCGGGCGCGAAGGTGCTGCACTGGGGTGCGGTTCGGTACGCACAGGAGCATGACGTCGTCATACGTTGCCGACGTCTGGACGTGGCGCTCGCGGGGGAGGACACGCCGGGCACCTCGGTGGGTGCGGGCCCCGGCGAAACCGCGGTCGTGGGTGATGCGCGGATCCGGTTGTACCGGCTGCCGCCGTCCTACGACATCACCGCGGTGCTCGGATCGTTACGCGACGCCAACCTCGTTGCTCACGCAGTCGACCACGACGCCACCACCATGCTGGCGTTCCCCGCCGGGCAGAACCCGGAACGGTCACTCGCGGACCTGGGCCTGCACGCGGAACCGGTCGACGGCTTCGGCATGGTCTCGGTGATCGCGCCGGACGGCGCCGCCACCAGGCGGCTCGTCGACCACGGCGAGGTCGGCAGCACCGTCGTCGCGGTGCACGAGCAGCTCTACGGAACCCCCGACGCCGAAGATCGCACCCGGGTCCGGTCCAAACCGCGGTCGCCCCACAGCGGCTTGCTGGTCGGGTCCTCGGCCCCGGCTGCGGGCACGGGCAGCGGCGAGCTCACGAACGTCGGCTGGGAGTAACTGTGCGGCTCATCCTCGGTCTCCTCGTCACCGCCGTCTGGGGCCTCAGCTTCTCGATGATCAAGGTCGCGGAAGAGACCTTCGATCCGTTGTTCCTGCTGGTACTCCGGTTTGTGCTGTGCTTCCTGCCGGCGGCGTTCTTCCTGCCGCGCCCGCAAGTCCCGCTACGACAACTCGTGAGTTACGGTCTCGTATTCGGGATAGGCCAGTTCGGTCTGCTCTTCTTCGGTATCCAGGCCGGACTCTCACCCGGCCTTGCCTCCGTCGTGCTCCAGCTCCAGGTGTTCTTCACGATTGCATTCGGTGCATGCTTCCTGAAGGAGCAGATGACCAGAGGCCAGAGTGCAGGCCTGGTACTCGGGGCCGCCGGCGTGATACTGATCGGAATGATCACGAAGGGCACGCTGACGGTCATCGGCCTGGCCCTTGTCGTCTGTGCGGCCATGTCCTGGGGAATCGCGAACATCCTGGTCA
Organism: Streptomyces sp. TRM68367; assembly: GCF_014495685.1. Lineage (GTDB taxonomy): Bacteria > Actinomycetota > Actinomycetes > Streptomycetales > Streptomycetaceae > Streptomyces. The sequence continues at coordinate 54,868 of NZ_JACTVI010000022.1, forward strand.
AGAAAATGGGCAACGCGGATCCGCTGGGCCTGATCGTATGGTCGAGCCCTATACCGGCAGTTATCCTGCTGCCGTGTGCGCTCGCCATTGAAGGCTATGCCTCGATCGAATCATCCGTGCGTCACATGGACTGGGCATCCTTCGGGGCCCTACTGTTCATCGCGTATCCCACGACGGTCATCGGCTATTCCGTCTGGAACTCACTTCTGCAGCGGTACGAGGCGGGACGCATCGCCCCGCTCACCCTGCTCGTCCCGGTCTTCGGGATGGCGTCGTCGACGCTGATCTTCGACGAACGGATCACCACGCCCAAGGCCATCGCCTGCGGCCTGCTCATTCTCGGGCTCTGCGTGAACCAGATCAACGTGCACCGCCGGAAGGCGCCTGCCACCAGTCAAGTAGAGGAGAAAGTGGCATGAGCAAAATCGCGCTTCTGACAAATGACCTGCAGTACGAGTTGGTCAACAAGAACGAAGACCGCAGCCGCGCGGTTGCCGAATCGATTCCCCGCTTCACCAAGTTCCTCCAGGCGATGCGGGACCGCGGGCACCACGTCGTACACCTGCAGATCGTCAACCTGCCCGACGACCCGAATGCGGAACGTTGGAACGACGGGCACCTGCCGGTTCAGAAGGGCACGCCCGGAGCCGAGATCATGGCCGAATTCCTCGAGGATTCGGACATCGTCATAGAGAAGCACAAGGACAGCGGGTTCTACGAGACGGACCTCCACGACCGTCTCCAGGAGCTCGGCGTCACGACCGTGGTCATCACGGGTATGCAGACCCAGATCTGCGTACAGACCACGGCCGCCGACGCGTTCTTCCGCGGTTACAACGTGTGGGTTCCCTCCGACTGTGTCGTCTCCGCGCACGAGGCCGACCGGCAGCGCGCGCTCGAATGGCTGGACGGCTACTGCGCGACGGTTTCCGACTCCGAGGACATCGTGCGGGTTCTGGACAGCGAAGGTGAGCTGCCCCGCAAGGAGGTGGTGACCCCGTGACCATGTCGCCTTCCGTGACGGACACCGACACCGTCATCCTCGACCACGGCACCGGAGCCCGCCGCAGCCGCGAGCTCGTAGAACTCATCTCGGCCACGCTCGGCGACGTCTACATCGGCGAGATGGAAGACAGCGCGATCCTGACCGTGGACGGTGCACAGATCGCCGTCACCACCGACTCGTTCGTGGTGGACCCGGTCCTCTTCGGCAACGGCGACATCGGCAAGATCGCCGTCTGCGGCACCGTCAACGACCTCGCCGTCGCCGGTGCGGAACCGCGCTACCTCACGCTCGGCATGATCCTCGAGGACGGACTGCCCCTGTCCACGCTCGTACGGGTTCTCACCTCGATCCGGGACACCGCGAAGGAAGCCGGCGTCGTGATCGTGGCCGGCGACACGAAGGTCGTACGCAAGGGCGAGGCGGACCAGATCTACCTCAACACCACCGGAGTCGGTGTCTTCAAGCGCCCGCCGCTTCGCATGCGGGACGTGCAGCCGGGCGACAAGGTGATCCTTAGCGGTCCGATCGGCAACCACACCGTGCACCTGCTCTCGATCCGCGAAGGCCTCGGCTTCGAGACTCGCGTGCTGAGCGACTGCGCGCCGCTGAACGGGATGCTGGCCGACGTGTTCGAAGCGACGGGCGGCGGGACCGGCGTGCACTCCATTCGCGACGTCACCCGTGGCGGGCTCAACGCGGTCCTCAACGAGTACGCGGCCACGGTCGGCACGACGGTGCTGGTCGACGAGCAGGCGATCCCGGTGCAGCCGGAAACCGCGATGGCCATGGACATGCTCGGCATCAGCCCGCTCAACGCCGCAAACGAGGGATGCGCCTGTCTGTTCGTCGCCCCGTCAGCGGCGGAGGCCGTCCTGGAAGCCCTGCGCAGCCACTCGTACGGCGCCGGTGCCGTGGTGATCGGCGAAGTCACCGATGAACCGACCGCGCGAGTCCAGCTGCAGGACGCGAACGGCAGGCGCGAGACGCTCGACGAGCTCGCCGGAGCCGAGCTGCCGCGGCTCTGCTGACCGGGTCTGGCTGGGGGAGACATGGAAACGATGGACACCGCAGAGTGCTGGCGTGTGCGGGTGACGGGCGTGGTTCAGGGAGTTGGCTTCCGGCCGTTCGTCTACCGGCTGGCGCAGGAGCACTCTCTGACCGGATGGGTCAACAACGACAGCGCGGGCGTATTCCTCGAAGCCCAGGGCCACCCGCGGGACCTGTCGGCCTTCACCGCCGCACTGTCGGCCGAGGCACCACCGCTGGCCCGGGTGGACGAGGTCTCGGTCAAGGAACGGCTGCCGGCCTCGGAAGGACGGGAAGCCTTCGTCATCCGGGCGAGCGAGAACTGCGGTTCGGCCACGACGGTCGTGCCGGCCGACTCGCACGTGTGCGACGACTGCCTGGCCGAGATTCGTGATCCAGCGGACCGGCGCTACCGGTACCCGTTCGTCAACTGCACGCACTGCGGCCCGCGTTACTCACTCATCCGCGGCCTCCCCTACGACCGGGCGGCCACCACGATGGTGGCGTTCCCCATGTGCGCGGACTGCGAACGCGAGTACCGCGACCCGCTCGACCGCCGCTATCACGCCCAGCCGACCGCCTGCCCGCACTGCGGGCCGAAGCTCACCGCCTCGGTCCTGGACGAGGACGGCCGGGTGCGGGCCGTCGGCGAGAGCGAGGAGGCTCTGACCGCGGCCCTCGACACCCTGCAGCGCGGCGGGATCGTCGCGGTCAAGAGTGTCGGCGGATTCCACTTGGCGGCCGACGCACGCAACGCCGACGCCGTCGCCCTGCTGCGGACGCGCAAGCGGCGCGACAGCAAGCCGTTCGCCGTCATGGTGAGCGACCTGGCAGCGGTCGACCGGATCGCCTGGCACACCCAGGCCGAGGACGAGCTCATGCTCTCGCCCGCTCGCCCGATCGTGCTCCTGCGCAAGCGGGAGGCCGTGCTGCCGGACAGCGTGGCGCCCCGTAACCCCAACCTGGGCGTCATGCTGCCGTCAGCGCCCCTGCACCACCTGCTGCTCGACCGTGCGGGCATGGACGTGCTCGTCATGACGAGCGGAAACGTATCGGGCTACCCGATCGAGTTCCGCAACGAGGACGCCCTTGAGCGCCTGTTCGAGGTGGCCGATCTCGTCCTGCACCACGACCGTGACATCGAGACCCGGGTGGACGACTCCGTCATGCGGACGTCGGAGCACCCGGAGCTGAGCGGGCCCCTGGTCACGTTCCTGCGGCGCTCGCGCGGTTACGCCCCGTACGCACTGCACGTTCCGATCGACATGAGCCCGGTCGTCGGCCTCGGAGCCGAGCTCAAGGTCACCGTGTCGCTGGCGCGCGGCCGCAGCGTGTACATGAGCCAGCACATCGGCGACGTGAAGAACGACGAGACCTTCGACTCGCACCGCACGGCCGCCGAGCATCTCGCGCGCCTCTACGAGCTCGCACCGAGCCTGGCGGCATGCGATCTGCACCCGGACTTCCGTGCTTCCGTGTACGCCCGCGACACCTACGGCGGCGAAGTCGAGGAAGTACAGCACCACCACGCCCACATGTCCGCCTGCATGGCCGAGAACCAGCTCACCGGCGCCACGATCGGGGTGGTGTTCGACGGCTTCGGATACGGCCTGGACGGCACCGTCTGGGGCGGCGAGTTCCTGCTCGGGGACTACTGCTCGGTGGAACGCGTCGCCCACCTGCGGCGCTTCCCCCTCCTCGGCGGCGACCAGGCGGTACGCGAGCCGGTGCGCACCGGGTTCGCGCTCGCCGTCGACGCGCTCGGCGACAAGGACGCGGCCGCGGCGGCGTTCCCCGCGCTGGGCGCACTCGACGAGCAGCAGCAGTCCGTCTACGCCGTCATGGCGGCCCGAGGCATCAACTCGCCGCGCACGTCGAGCATGGGCCGGCTGTTCGACGGCGCGGCAGCGCTGCTCGGCATCTGCGGCCGCGCGGAGTACGAGGCGCAAGGGCCGATCGAACTCGAAGGCCTGCTGCGACGAGAGCTGGAAATGGCGCCGACAGACGCCTATCAGGTGCTGCGGCAGCCCGAGCCGGAAGCCGTGGAGCTGGACTGGCGGCCACTGATCAGGGCGCTCGCCGCCGACGTCGCCGCGGGCATCGCCCCGGCCGCGGTCTCCCGGCGCTTCCACTCCGGGATCGTGGCCATGGTGCTCGCCGAATGCGATGCGATCAGGCGGGAGCACGGCATCAACCAGGTCGTGCTGTCGGGAGGCGTGTTTCTCAACGAATTCCTTCTCGTCAACTGCCTCGTCGCCCTGCGGAAGTCCGGGTTCGAGGCCCACTGCCACCAACTCGTCCCCACCAATGACGGCGGAATCTCGCTGGGCCAGGCCGTGGTGGCGAGTGCGCGGCAGGCAAAGCGCCGCCGAGCCGAGAGCTGAGTTTCGAGGAATCTCTATGTCCAATCGCGTACTGGTGGTTCAGCCGGCGTTCTCAGGCAACGCCTATGTCGCCCATGCCCGTTCCCTTGGCTGGGACGTCCTGGTGGCCTCCCACGAAGGTGGCAGCCGCCAGGTGGCGGAGCCCGTACGGTCTCTCGCCACGGAGCTGATCACGGTGGACACCAACGACAGCGCGGCACTGGCGGCCGCCGTCGACGAGGCCCACCAGCGGAGCAAGATCGACGCCGTGGTCGCCGGCGGCGAGTTCTACGTACCGGCCGCGGCGCGCCTCGCCGACCAGCTCGGTGTGCTCGGCCTTGACCCCGCTGCCGTCGACCGGGTCCGGCGCAAGCCGGACATGCGTCATGCGGTGGCCGACGCCGGCCTGGAGGTACCGAGGTTCACCGTGGTCCGCGACCTGGCGGGCCTCGACGAGGCCTGCGCCTACGTGGGCTTCCCCGCCGTCATCAAGCCGGTCGAATCCGGCGGCAGCATCCATGTGTCGCGCGTCGACAGCCTGGAGGAGGCACGCGCGGCGCTGGAGGCGATATACGCCGACGAGGAGCTCGAGTTCGACAGGCCGCTCGACACCGATGCCATCGTCGAGCAGTACGTGTCCGGTCCGGAGTACAGCGCCGACGGCTGTGTGCACGACGGCGAAGTCGTCGTCGTGGCTGTGACGAGGAAGCTGCTCGGCCCCGAGCCGCGCTTCCTCGAGATCGGGCACCTCACACCGGCCCCGCTCGACGAAGCCACTCGGCAGGAGATCACGAAGTACGCCGAGGGCGTCGTCAAGGCGGTGGGGATCACGACGGGGCCCTTCCACTGCGAGTTGCGACTCGGCATCGACGGCCGCCCCGTTCTCATGGAGATCGCCGCGCGCCTGCCCGGCGACAAGATCACCGAGCTCATGGAGATGAGCACGGGCCTGGTGCTGCCGAGAATGGTCCTCGCGTCGGCCACCGGCTCCGATCCGGTGAGCGCGGGGGCGTACCGGGAACCTGATGCCCCCGCGGCCGGGATCCGTTTCCTGACCGCCAGCGGATCAGGTGCCTACACACGCCTCGAAGGCTGGGACGAACTGACGGCGGAGCCGTGGGTGGTGGGCAGCCAGATTCTCATCGAACCGGGCGCCGCCGTCAGGACCGACGAAGCGGACTACCGCTGCAGGATCGCCGTCGTCGTCTTCACAGCGGGATCACCTGCCGAGGCACAGGAGCGCTGGACCGAGATCGGCGACCGCGTGCGCGTGCTCGGCGACTAGTGCCGCGGCAGGCAACGTTTGCCCGTCAAGGAGCGGCGTCCGGTGCGTGCTCTCGGCGTGCCGGCCGGAAGCCCTCGTACTGGACGTACTTGGGCTTTCGGCCGGTGCGGCGAGAGGGGGTACCTCCCACGCCTTTAAGGCAGTGGGGGAGCCTGCCGGACGCCGCGACGGGGCGAACGTTGCCTGTCGCGGTACTAGCTCCGCACGAACAGCAACCCACGATGCGTACACCACGGATGGAGAACATGGAGCCTCTGCGCGTTCACTGGTGCTCACCGCCGGACACCGGCCAGGCGACGCCGACGGACAAGTACAAGACAGGCACGCTCGACATGGCCGAGGTCGTCGACTTCGTCCAGGAAGCCGAAGAGCTCGGCGTCGACAGCCTGCTGATGGGCATCGGCCACTACTTGCCCGACCCGCTGCCCGTGGTGGGCGCCCTCACGCAGGTGACGGACCGGGTCAAGTTCATGCTCGCCTACCGTCCCGGACTGCTCTCGCCGACCCTGTTCGCCCAGGTCGTCAACACCCTGTCCTGGATGTCCGACGAGCGCATCTCCCTCAACATCGTCTCGGGGATCTCCCCGGCCGAGCAGGCCGGCTACGGCGACTTCCTCAGCCACGACCAGCGCTACGAGCGCTGCCGTGAGTTCCTGGAGATCATCCGGGGGTTCTGGGGCGGCCAGTCGCCGCTGACCTACGACGGAGAGCACTACTCCGTCAAGGACGCCGAACTGGGCCTCGGCTACAAGGGAGGCGGGCGCCCGGAGATCTACATCAGCGGGGCGTCCGGGGTGGCGCAAGGGACAGCTCTCGCCCTCGGCGACTGCTGGCTGCGCTACGGCGACACCCCCGAAGGGATCGCCGAGGCGAGCCGGCCCCTCATCGAGGGTGGCCGCCGGGTCGGCACCAGGATGCACGTGCTCGCCCGCCCCACCCGCGAAGAGGCGGTGGCCGAGCTCGCCGAGCTGATGCGCAATCCCGACACGCAACACGAGGCGTGGGTCCGCGATTTCGTGGCCAAGGCCGACTCCGAAGCGGTGAAGTCCTCCTACCGGCTGGCCGACCAGGCCGTCGGCGAATGGCTGTCGCCCTACATCTGGACCGGAGCCGTCGCCTACCGCGGGGGTCCCGCGCTGTGCATCGTCGGCAGCTACGAAGAGGTGGCCACGTACATCCACAGCTACAAGGCCGCGGGCATCAGCGAGTTCATCTTCTCCGGATGGCCGACCCGGGACGAGATGAGGATCTTCTTCACCCATGTGCTGCCCCTGATCCGGGATCTCGAGTGGGCGGAGGCCGCGCAGGCCGCGACCGCCGTGTCATGAACGCAGTTCGTCCCCGCAGAGAAGTCTGAGGAACAGCTATGCACATTGTTGTCATTAACCGCTGGCCGAGGTTCTCCGACGAGCGGCGCTGGGACCACGAGCTCAGCCGCTTCGAGGAGTTCATCGACCACGACCGGCACCGCATCAGCTACGTGGTCGATCCGGTCGGCGAGACCGGCGTGCTCGCGGACCGCTCGAAGATCGCCCGTCTCGTCAAGATCGAAGATGTCAACGATTTCGAGGCGCTCTGCGGGGCTGTGCGCGAGATCGAGGCCGAGGTCGGGCCGGTCGACCAGCTCGTCGCACTGTCGGAGTTCACCCTTGCCATCGCGGCCGAGGTCCGCGAGGCACTCGGTATCCCCGGCCCGCGCCCTGAGGAGGTGGCGGTCTACCGGAACAAACTGAGGATGAAGGAGCTCGTCGCGAAGGCCGGGGTGCGCGTGCCGCGCTTCGCTCCGTGCGGCGACGCGGAATCCGCCGTGGCCTTCGCGCGGTCGGTCGGGTACCCGCTGATCCTCAAGCCGGTCGGCGGCGCGGCCAGCATCGGGGTGCACCGGGTGGAGGACGAGCCCACGCTCCTGTCGCTGCTCGGCACGGTCGACCCCGAGGAGTACGAGATCGAGGAGTTCATCGCCGGGGCCATCTACCACGTGGACGGCTTCGCCGACGACGAGGCGCGGATACCGTTCCAGGCGGTGTCCCGCTACGTCAACGACTGTCTGTCGTACGAAGCCGGCGGAGCGCCGCTCGGCTCGGTCGTACTGCAGGCGTCCGAACTGCGGGACCGCGTCGAGGAGTTCGCCCGGACCTGCGTGTCGGCGCTGGGCATGAAGTCGATGCCGTTCCACCTCGAGGTCTTCGTCTCCGACAGCGGCGAACTGGTCTTCCTGGAGATCGCCGGCCGCATCGGCGGCGCCGAGGTCCCGTACCTCACGCACCGCCTCTTCGGGGTCAACCTCTGCCAGGTCTGGCTGAACGCGCTCTGCGAGGGGACGGTGACGCTCCCGCCCAAGACAGGGGATCCGTCGGGCGGTTGGCTGATCATCCCGAAGCCGGAGCAGCTCCCGGCACGGGTGATCTCGGTGACCTCCCTGCGCGACATACCGACGGTCTGGCGGGAACTGGTGCCGAGCCCGGGTGACGTACTGGCCCCGGGAGGCAGCTACGACGCGGTGCACAGCGGACGGTACATCTTGGTCGGGGACGAGGCGGCCGTGGAACAGGACATCCGCAGGATCGTCGACGAATTCCGCATCGAGACCGAACCGGTGCCGGAGTGACGGCGGCACACGCCGCGCAGCAGACCGCGGACACCACGGAAGCACACCACACCGCCAAGCGGCAGCGGCTGCACCGCCGCCTGTTCGCCTGCGGCGTCCTGTTCGGAGTCGTCGCCGAGCAGATCGTGCTCTTCGCCGTGCCCCTCCTCATCTTCCAGGACACCGACGAAGTCTCGTCACTCGGATTCGCCTATGCCATCGAGTGGCTTCCGGCCCTGCTGGCGTATCCCTTCGCGGGACTTCTCGCCGATCGGGACGGCGGCACACGGCTGTTCACCTGCGTCAGCGCAGGGCGGGCGGTCGTCATCGGCGGCGCGCTCGTCGGCTGTCTGGCGGCTCCGTCCCTGCTGACGCCGATCCTGATGACCTCAGGGGCGCTGCTCTCCCTGTTGATGGCGCCGGTACGGATGTCCATCGAGAAGGTGGTGCCCCAGCTGGCCAAGGGCACTGAGCTGGCGAAGACCCAGGGCCTGGTTCAGAGCATGGAGGTGTCGGCGATGGCCGTCGGCCCCGCCCTCGCCCTGCTCGGTGTGGCCTTCGTCGGCAAGTTCTGGCTCCTGGCCGGCGCCTCGGCGGCGTTCCTCGCGGCGGCGGTCTGCTGGCTGCCGCTGCCTCGCGGGCTGCGGTCGGCCGGCAGTGGCAGTGTGCGGGAGAGCTTCGCCGAACTCGCCCTGGGCTGGTCCCTCCTGGTGCGCAACAGGCCGCTCGTTCTGCTCGCCGTCCTCAACTTCTCGATCAACCTGGTCTTCGCCACCGTACTCAGCGCCAATGCCGCACTCGTCACGGGCGTGTTCCACGCTCCCGAGTCCGCGTACGCCGTGCTCAACATCTGCGTCGGCGTCCTGGGCCTGGTCAACCTCATGGTGATCCCGCTCCTCCTCAGACACTTCGACGTGCGGGTACTCGGAGTCTTCGGTCTCGCCCTGCTCTGCGCCTGTCTGGTACTGCTGGGGATTGCCTCCTCGATGCTGCTGTACGGTCCGGCGTTCGTGGCCGCGTTGCTCGGCGTGACCTACTTCAACGTCTTCAATCGCACACAGCGGATCAAGGTCATACCGGAGGAGCACCTCGGCAAGGTGATGGGGCCGTTCTATCTCCTCAACCTCCTTGCCCTGCCCATCGGTGGCCTTCTGGTGGCCGGCGCCGGATCCAGTTTCGGACCGCAACGGCTGGTCGCCGTACTGGCCATAGCACTCAGCGGTTTCGGCGCGGTCATGCTGCCGTTGACAATTCGTGCTTTCGGCCGCGCGTTTTCCGAACGCGAGGCGTCTCTGGTGGGGGTGGAATGATGGAGGGCAGCTTTCGGTGCCTTCTGAGTACGGTTGAATCGGATTCGCATTTCTGGAATCTCATCTACCTCGAGAGACTCCTCGAAGAGCATGGCGCGGTGGTCCGCAATCTGGGGGGCTGCACCCCGGCCGGCCTGGTCGTCGACGAACTCGCCGAGTACCAGCCGGATCTCCTTGTGGTGTCGAGCATCAATGGCCACGGCTACTACGGGGCACGTGACCTGATGGCGCAGATTCAGCACTCCGGTCTCGCAGTGCCGTGTGTCGTCGGCGGCAAGCTCACCACGTCCGCCTCGGACGACGACCGCGTCCGCCGTGATCTGCTGGCACAGGGTTTCACCGACGTCTTCCTCGGCGACGACTCCGTCGAACGTTTCCGGGGGTTCCTGCACTTCGGTTCCCGCTTCGGTTTCGCCGCGTGGCGTCCCGACGCGCCGGTGGTCGCGCCGTGGGACGGCCCCGAGCAGGTCCTGAACCTCAGCCCGGGACGCTGACGTGTCCGGATACTTGGACCGGTTCGTCGCCGAGGCGCGGAGCCGGGGGGCTCTTGTGGTGCAGCCACGCATGGGCTTCGGGGCCATCGACACGATGCGGGAAGGCCTGCGTGAGGTCGCGCATCTCGGCATTCCGGTCGTCGGCACCATCACCGTCGACAGCTATACCCGCGTCGGCGACCACGTCAGTCCGCTCGAGCGGCTGATGGCGGGCGAGGAACTCAACGGGTATCCCATCGTCACGCACTCACCCGCGCAGACCCGCGACATGCTGGACGGCCTGTACGGTCCGTCGTTCCCCATCCAGGTTCGGCACGGCACGGCACTCCCGCAGCGGGTCATCGAGAGTCTGGTGCGGGCAGGCCTCGACGCCACCGAGGGCGGCCCCGTCTCCTACTGCCTGCCCTACAGCCGCCTTCCGCTCGCCCAGGCCGTCGAGGCCTGGGCCGAAGGATGCCGTTTTCTGGCGAACGAGACCGAATACGGGCACATCGAAAGCTTCGGCGGCTGTCTGCTGGGGCAGCTCTGCCCGCCGTCGCTGCTCTTGGCGATGACGGTCCTCGAAGGACGGTTCTTCCTGCAGCACGGAGTGCGGCACATGTCGCTCAGCTACGCGCAGGGAACGCATGGCGACCAGGACCGAGCAGCGCTTCGGGCCCTGCGGGAGCTGGCCCGGGTGTACCTCGAGGACGCCACCTGGCACGTCGTGCTCTACACCTACATGGGGCTCTTCCCACGAACCCCGGACGGTGCGGGCGAGTTGATCGGCGACAGTGCACGCCTCGCCCGGGACACGGGCTGCGAGCGTCTCATCGTCAAGACGGTCTCGGAGGCGTGGCAGATACCCAGTGTGGCGGAGAACGTGCTGGCGCTCAGGTTGGCCGCCACGGCCCCCACCGGCCCCGCGGAGGGCGCCACGGCGCTGGAGGACGCGTTCTTCGCCGAGATCCTGGAAGAGGCGCGGTGCCTCGTCGACGCTGTAGTCGACCTCGACCCCGATGTCGGAAAGGCCTTCATCAGAGGCTTCGAGTGCGGAATCCTCGACATTCCCTTCTGCCTGCACCCCGACAACCGGGGTAAAACGACGTGCACGATCGACGAGTCGGGTGCCCTTGTATGGGGCCACACCGGGAACCTTCCCTTCTCCGGCCGAAAAACGCAGCGCCACGTGGCACCACTGGGGTCCGACAAACTCTACAGAATGCTCAATTACGTCGTTGATCGTTATGACAACGGCCCATCCGAGAGGCGAATTGAGAGGCGATTCATGAGCCGCTCCGGGGAGGAAATCAATGACCGTAGGTTCTGAGCGGTTCAGCGAACTTTTCGGCTCATTCCCGACGCCCATTGCGATCGTCACGGCAAGAGGCGCGGACGGTGAGCCGTTCGGTTACACGAGCAACTCGGTCTGCGCGGTGTCGGCTGCCACGCCGATGCTCCTCATCTCCGTGGGCAAGCAGTCCCGCACCCTGCCGGCGATCGTCTCGTCGCAGGCGTTCGCGGTGAACTTCCTCTCCGCGTCCGGCCGGTCCGCGTCGCAGGTGTTCGCGAGCAAGGCCACGGACAAGTTCGCGGACGTGACGTGGCAGCCGTCCGCCGTCGCGGAAGGCGCGCCACTGCTCACCGAGATCGCCCTCGGCTATGCGGAATGCAGGGTCGAGAGCGCGACGCAGGTGAGTGACCACTGGCTCTTCATCGCCCGGGTGGAAGGCACCGCCGTCTTCCCGCGCGAACCCCTGCTCTACCGCAAAGGCAGCTACAGCGTGTGGTCGCCGCAGTATGCCGATGTCGTCGCATGACGGAAAGGATCTATACGTGAACGCCCGTCGGATAGCGATCGCTGGCTGCACGGGTGCCGTGGGCCGTTCGCTTCTTCAACTGATCGAGGAGCGAGTCTTTCCGACCTCGGAGTTGCGGCTGATGGCCTCTGCACGCTCCGCCGGCACGGCGGTCACGGCGCTGGGCCGCACCACAGTCGTAGAGGACCTCGCCACGGCCGACTTCACCGGCACCGACATAGCGTTCTTCTCGGCAGGCACCGCGGTCAGCGCCCAGTGGGCGGCCAAGGCTGCCGCGGCCGGCGCCCTGGTCGTCGACAACACCAACGCCTTCCGGATGGACTTGGACTCCCCGCTGGTGGTGCCCCAAGTCAATGGCGCGCTGCTGGCCGAGCGGCCTGTCTCGGGCATCGTCGCCAACCCCAACTGCTCCACGATCCCGCTGGTGCGGCTGCTGCAGCCGATGCACGAGGCGTACGGGCTGCGGCGAGTGACCGCCGCGACCTACCAGGCGGCGTCCGGCGGTGGCCAGAGCGGCATCGAAGAGCTGCGTGCCGGCTCGCGGAACGTGCTCGAGGGGTGGCCCGCGGCGGCCGAGCGGTTCCCCGAGCCGCTGGCCTTCAACGTGGTCCCGGCCATCGACCGGTTCCAAGACGACGGCTCCACCCTCGAAGAGCGGAAGATGCGCCAGGAGTCGCGGCGCATCCTCGAACTGCCCAGCCTCGACCTGACCGCGACCTGCGTCCGCGTGCCGGTTGAGAACGGGCACAGCGAGGCCGTCGTCGTCGACTGCGAACACCCCGTGACCGCCGCGGGGTTGACCGAGCTGTTCGCCGCCCAGCCCGAAGTCGAGGTCTGGACGGACCGGGTGCCGACCCCGCGGACGGTCACCGCACGTCCTGACCACGTGCACGTCGGCCGGGTCCGGGTGGACCCCGAGCAGCCGACCCGTGCCCTGTTCTGGCTGGTCGCCGACAACCTGCGCATCGGCGCAGCGCTCAACGCCCTGCAGATTGCCGAACGGGCGGTCGAGGAGGGCATCGTATAAGGCCTCGCACAAGCAGGGTCGAACCGAGCAGGATGCCCACGACTGTCTCGCCTACCACAGGTGGCTGCCTCACCTTGCGGGCCGCGGCCGCGAACAGCCGGGCCAAGCCCAGGACCACCGCGAAGGCGAGAAAGAACACTGTGGTCTGTTCGCTGTTCATATCGTGTCTCCGCTGCCGAGGTGCGAGGAGCCCGGGCCTGCCTGGGGCTTGAGCACCGAACGTCCGATGAGGTCCCGCATCACCTCGCTGGGGCCGGCGGCGATGGTGGCCGCCCGGGCATCCCTGTAGGCCCTGGCGGCATCGGACGAATCGAGGTAGCCATGTGCTCCCTGGAGCTGCAGGCTCGCGTCGGCCATCTTGCATTCCAGTTCGGTCGTGTAGAGCTTGGCCATGGAGCATTCGGTGGCAGGCAGCTCCCCCTGCTCGTACAGCCAGGCGGCATGATGGACGAGCTGCCGTGCGGCGGCCAGCTCCGTTGCCAGATCCGCGATGCGGTGGGAGGGTGCCTGCTTCTCCGACAGGGCACCACCGAAGAGCCGGCGTTCGGTCAGGAAACGGCGAGTGTCGTCGAGACAGCGCTCCGTCCCGCCCAGTGCCAGCGTTGCCGCGACCAGCCGCTCCAGCTGCAGGCCGCGCATCAGATAGTAGAATCCGCTGTTGGCGCGCCCGATCAAGCGGTCCGCGGGCACGCGCACGTCCTCGTACCCGACCGTGGCCGCACCGGCGGAATGCCAGCCCAGTGTCGGCGTCGGGGCCACGGTGACGCCGGGCAGGTCCGAGTCGATCACAAGGAGGGACAGGCCGGTCGCGCCGCGAGGGCCGGAGTCGGTTCCAGGCGCTGTACGGATGGCCACCACATGGAAGTCGGCCGCCATGCCATTGCTGACCATGGACTTGGTGCCCCGTACCACGAAGTGATCGCCGTCCGGTTCCGCCGTGGTGGCAAGCCGTGACAGGTCGGCCCCGGCCCCGGGTTCTGTGATCGCCAAGGCAGCCACACGCTCACCCCGGACGGCCGAGGCAAGATAGTCCCGGCGCAGTTCAGGGCCGCCGACAGCGGCAAGGTAGTGGGTGGCCATGTAGGCGTGCACGGAAATCGCCGCCCGCAGGCCGCCGAACCCGGTGCGCCCGAGCTCTTCCAGGAAGACGAGTGAAGTGAAGAGATCCCGCTCGCCGCCATCCACGCTGCGCGGGTGCAACAGCCCTAGGTAGCCCTGCTCACCGAGCAGCTTCCACACAGTGCGGGGCAGGCCGCGCTCCCCCTCCCAGGAGGGAGCATGCGGCAGGACCTCCGTGGCCAGGAACGAGCGGACCTGCTCTCTGAACGCTGCATGGCTGTGGGTGAAGTACGGGGATCGCACGATCCACTCTCTTTCTGTTCCCTCAATTACGGGCGAGCTCACTGCACAGCAGACGCACCGTTTCGTCTGCCGAATCGTGGAGAAAGAAATGCCCTCCGGGTATCCGGTGGCTTCTGAATCCTCGGGGCGCCAAGGGCCGCCAAGCGGTCACCGCTGCCTCGGGCGCGATGTCGTCGTCCGTGCCGCAGAAGGTGGTCACAGGGACGGGGACAGGCGGAGTGAGCCCTTGTGACCTGGTCGGCCAGGTTTCCGCCAGGCGGAGGTCTGCACGGAGCATCGGCATCAGCAGTGCCAGCAGTTCCGGGTTCGCCAGGACTTGCGGCGGTGTACCGGCCAACCCGCCCAGCGCTTCGGCAAGTTGAGCGTCGGGCAGGTGGTGAATGGCGGGAAGGGTGCGTGGTGCGCCGGGTGCCCGGCAGCCGGAGACGATGACCCGTTCGGGAGGGTTATCGATGCCCCGGGAGGCCACTTCGTAGGCGAGCATTCCGCCCATGCTGTGCCCGAAGAGCATGTATGGAGGCGGGACTTGCTCCATCAGGGCCGCGGAGAACGCCGCGACCAGAGCGGGCCAGTCGGAGTACGGCTGTTCGCGGACTCGATTCTCCCGGCCGGGCAACCGGACGGCGACGAGTTCTACATCGGTGGGGAGCCCGGTCGTCCAGTGCCTGAAGACCCCGGCGCCGGCTCCGGCGTAGGGCACGCACACCAGCCGGATTCTTGCCTCCGGTCGCGGTTCAGGACGGTGGAACCAACGCTGCGACGCCCTTCCCGCCCTCTCGGTCGCGGAGTTCATGGGACTGGTTCTCCCGGTTGCCCCGTACGATCCGGCTCCGTGGTCCGGCGCCTACGGCCACACATCGCGGTGAGCAACCCGGCGAGCAGGCCCCAGAAAGCGGAACCGATCCCGAGCAAGGTGATCCCCGAGGCGGTGGCCAGGAACGTGACGAGGGCCGACTCGCGCCAGCCTTCGTCCGAGAGGGCGGAGGCGAGGGAACTGGCGATGGTGGCAAGGAGCCCGAGGCCGGCGATGCCGAGGACGAGAGCCGTGGGCAGGGCGACGAGCAGGGCGCTCACAGCCCCGCCGAAGACACCGACACCGAGGTAGAACACGCCGGCCCAGACAGCGGCACGGTAACGCTCGCCCGGATCCTCATGGGCCTCCTCACCGGTGCAGATGGCCGCGGTGATGGCGGCAAGGTTGAGCCCGAAGCAGCCGAACGGTGCGAGCAGAACGTTGACGGTGCCCGTCCAGCCGATCAGCGGGGACACGGGAACGCGGTAGCCGTCGTTGTGCAGCACTGCCACCCCGGTCAGGTTCTGCGATGCCATCGTCACCACGAACAGGGGCAGCCCGACGCTGACGATCACCTGCCAGGAGAATTCGGGCGTCACGAACACCGGTTTCGCGAGGGACAGATGCACACTCCCCAGCTGCAACGAGCCTTCCCACAGGGCGACCGAACCTCCCGCTGCGAGAGCGACGGTGATCGCGTAGCGAGGCAGCCAGCGGCGACAGAACAGGTAGGCGGCGAACATCGGGAACATCACGGCGAAGTTGCCCCGCATACTGGCGAACAGGCCGGTGCCGAACTGCAGGAGCACACCGGCCAGCAATCCCGCTGTGAGCGACACCGGGATTCTGTCCATGACGCGTTCGAACCAGCCCATCACTCCGCTGAGCGTGATCAGGGCCGCCGAAACCAGGAAGGCTCCGACCGCCTGCGCCATCGTCACGCCGTCGAGACCGGCGGCCTGGAGGGCGGCGCCAGGTGTCGACCATGCGGTGACCACCGGCGACCGATAGCGCAAGGAAAGCCCGATACAGGTCACGCCCATGCCGACGCCCAGCGCCAGCATCCACGAGGTGAGTTCCTGCGGAGTGGCGCCCGCGGCCTTGGCCGCGGTGAAGACGATCGCCGCGGAACTGGAGACACCGACCAGCACCGAGATCAGGCCCGCGACGACAGCCGAGGCCGGCGCGGCCTGCCGCAGGTGGCCCGTGATGCTCATCATGGGCTGTGGTCTGCGTTCACGACGGGGCGGTGTTCGTCGTCGCCGGCGGCCGTCCCGGACGGCGCAGTGGCCTCGATCGCAGCGGCCAGCGCCCCGAAGGTGCTGTCGGTGAAGATGAGGTCCGGTGCCAGGGCTTCCTCGCCGAGCCGTTGCTCGATCTGGGCCAGCAGTCGCACGGCTGTGAGCGAGTCCCCGCCGAGGTCGAAGAAGTCCGCGTCCTGTCGTACGGCCTCCGGGCCGAACAGGCCCGACCAGATCTCGGCGAGGATCGCAGTGCGAGCTGTGTCCGCGAGAACCGGTCGCGTCGCGGGGGCAGCGGACCGAGCGACGACCTGGTCCAGGTCCGATACCACGCCGAAGCGACGTGGCGGAGTGTCGAGCGGGGCGTGCTGGGCGATGAGTTCGCGCAGCTCCCGTTCGAGCACCTGCAGGGTCGGACCACGGTCGGCGGGCCCCGGGGTGTCGGCCACCGGAGCTTGGGCCGTGGCCTGGGGCCGGTAGGCGTACACGCTGTGGCAGGGGGTCAGGGCCAGTCGCGCATCCTGTTCGTGCGTGACGGTGAAACCCTTCGCGCGCAGTGTTGCGAGAATGGCTGCGAGCCGGCCGTTCACGTCATGGACCTCCATGACGATCTGGTCGATACGAGGCCAGAGCGTGTCGCCGATTCCCTCGAGGACTTCTGCCTCGGCCTTCTCCACATCGATCTTGAGAAGGTCGATCCTGGTCAGCTCGTGCTCCGCCGCCACCTTGGTGAGTGTGGTGACCGGCAGGTGTCTGCGCTGTGCGGTCATCCGGTCGGCGGCGAGCCGGTCCAGCTGCGCACCGGGCTCGGCACCGTCGCCGGTGAGCAGATACCCCCGCAGTACGGCGAGATCCTCTTCGGCGTCGGCAAGGCCGCCCGACATAACGCTGTTGTTCGGGTAGTAGGTGAACTCGGCGGCGGCCTCGGCGCGCCCGAGCCCGCAGCGCAGTACGGTGACGTCCGCGCCGTACAACTCGGCGTTGACCGCCACTGCATCGGCGAGTTCGGCCATCGGCTCGACTGCGATGACGCGTGCGCCGGGGCTGTGGAGAGCTACGTAGAGAGTGAACATGCCTATGTTGGCCCCGGCGTCCACGACAACTGCCCCCGGAGGCAGGGTGATGCCGTGCCTGACATAGGCGTTCTCGGTGAAGATCTCGCGGTACAGGAACTCGGTCTCGCTGCGGTTCAGGCCGGCTACCCGGAGTTCGTCGCAGGGCTCGTGCCAGCCGAGCGCGTCGAGCCGCCCCGCCGCTTCCAGAACAGCCGAACGGTGCAACAGCGCGGCAGCGTCCGGATCGGGTACGAGCCATACATCAGGTGTCCGGTCGGCTGCGCCCGGCACGACGGTGGCGTCCGCGACTGCGGGGTGCGCACGCAGAACCGCGGCCAGATCGTGAAGCTGCTCGCTGGTGGCGGAGTCGGTCATGGGTCCTTCCGATCCGGCTCGGTGACGTCGTGGAGGAAGTCCTCGGCCAGGTCGACCAGTTCCGGCCCGGCGTCGAAGGCGGTGAGGTGATCACCAGCCGGCGTCCTGCGTAGTTCTGCCCGTGCGAGGTGCGCCGCGACGTACTCGGAGCCCGCGGGATGCGCGGTGGTGTCCTGCGAGCTGGTGATGACCAGGGTGGGCTGCCCGGCCGTGAGGAAGGGACGGCAGTCGGTGGACATGATCGCCCCGTTCAGCAAGCCGTAACGGTGGAGCAGTTCGGGGCTCGCGTACGGGTACAGGAGGTGGTGTGCGATGTCCGGGCGCAGGCCCTGCAGTGTCGACGGGCGGCGCATCAGCCGGTGGAGTCCGCTTGCCTGCTTCCGGTTACGAGCGGCAATGGTCAGAAGCGACTCGACGTCGCGCTGGTGGTCGGTCTTGGGAGCCTCGTCGCCGAGTTCGTAGTCTCCGTGCCAGAGGCTCAGCGACCGCACCCGGTTCGATCTCGACGCGGCGGCCAGCGCCACCGCGGCCCCTCCGCACAGCCCCATGGCGTGCGCCTGTGGAATGCTGAATCCGTCGAGTACCGCCAGCAGGTCATCCGCCTGGGCGGCGAGGCTGTGGCCGCCCAGGGCCGCAAGGTTGCGTCCGTCCTCCGTGGCGAAGAGCCCGCGGCTCTCCCACGTCACGACGCGGAAGGAGCCGGAGAGCGCCTTCATCCACCGCGTCACAAGGCCGACCGGCATGCCGCACGGGGGCACGAGGGCGACGGCCGGGCGGTCTTCGGCCCCCGCCGCCCAACAACGCAGCGGGGTGCCGTCGTACGCGGACACCGTGACGGGCCGGCCGGGAAACGCCGCCAGCGCGTGATGCGCGGCGTCCTCGAGCTGATCGGCGCTCACATCGGGATGGCTCGACGTGCCGTCGGCGCCGCCGAGGTCCCGGGCCAGGCGCCTGCTCAGCGCGAGCTCCACCGACCACAGCGGGTCGGGGTCTGGCACCACGACGAGCCCGGGCAGTCCCAGCCGGCCGGTGAGCCGGTCAAGGATGCCTTGGAGTACCGGCGCCGAACCGGGCGCAGCGGCCACGCGCAGCCGTTCCGGTACGACACGGATGAGGGCAGCCGTGTCGACGAGGGCCGTCGCCAGCAGGTGCAGGGGGCCGATGGCCGTCGTGGCACCGTCCTGGAGCGCCGTCACCTTCAGGACCCGTTCCTGGGCCGGCGCCGGAACGGCTGGTGGCGAGTGGTGCGTTCGGCACGGCGGTTGTGCCCGTACTCGTCCGCCCCGCTGACCAGCACCGTCCCGTAGCGCTCCAGGCTCACTCGGCCGCCGTACTCCTCGATGACCGAGGTGCCGGGGTAGACCTGAACGGAGGTGGGCACGTAACGGGAGGCGAACCCCATCCGCATGTCCTTGGTCTTGCCGGCGTGCGGATGCGAGGCGTGCATCAGTGTGGACCAGAAGACGATGAACTGCCCTGCCATCATTTCCATCGAGACCGCCTGCGACTCGTCCGGCTTCCAGTCCGGGTCGATCTGCAGCTGCCGGTAGTCGTAGCCGAAGAAGCCGCGCCGTGTTCCGTCCTTCTCGACCGCGGTGTTGTTGTCCGGGTCGTAGTGCATCCGCTTGGTCTCGTCGTAGTTCATGCTGCGGTGCGTGCCGGGGATGAACTGCAGGCAGCCCATGTCGACGGTCGCGTCGCTGAACGCACACCACACGGTGATGGTGCCGCCGAAGTCGGATCCTCCGGGCCACTGGATCTGCGGGGTGCCCGAGGCGTTGGCGAAGGTGTCCGCCTGATGCCAGTCGGTACCCTCGTCGCCCGGGTACTTGGGAAAGAACTCGGTACGCCAGCAGAGCACATCCGGGCCGAGGATGCTGGCCACCCGGTCGACGATCTCGGGCCGGGTGATGTGCTCGGCCAGGAACCCGTGGTCCAGATGCCGGTCGTAGTTGGCGATGTTGGTGGCCCCTGATATCGCTGCGTCGTCCTGATAGACGGCGGCGCTGCGGTCAAGGAGCTCCAGGCGGGTACGGCCCCAGGCCTTCTTGATCTCCGCCGGTTCGTAGAGAGTGAAGGGCCCTGCGAAACCCTGCTGCTGGAAAGCGGCCAGTTCCTCTCGGCTGAGCGAGAAGTCGGTCAGTGGTCTGGTCATGAGATCACTCCTGTCGGTGACGCGGTACGGGACTCAGTTGCCGGGTGAGGAGGACAACGCGGCATCGATATGAGGCGCGAGCGCGCCGACCGTTGCGCCGTCGACCAGTACCGTGATGTCCAGGTCGGTGCCGAACTCCTCGTTGACCTGGGTGAACATGCGCAGCAGGGACAGTGAAGTGCCGCCGAGATCGAAGAAATCCGTCTCGCGTCCCACCCGCGGGACCTTCAGGACGGACTGCCAGATCCGGGCGATGCGCTCCTCGGTGCCGGTGAGCTCCGCCGGGCTCTGCGGCTCTTGCGCGGCCGGGGCCTGCGTCACACCCGTCTCCGGCGGGGGCAGCTTCGCCTTGTCCACCTTGCCGTTGAGGGTGAGCGGCAACTCGGGGAGGACGACGTACGTGGACGGGCGCATGTGCGGGGGCAGTGTGGTGGCGGCCTGTTCGCCCAGCTGGGGCGCGAGCGTCGCGCCGGCCGTCCCGGACGCCACGTAGGCGACGAGCCTGACGTCGTTCTCGCCGTAGTCGTGTGGCACGACGACGGCCTCCGACACATCCGGGTGGCGGCAGAGCAGCGACTCGATCTCGCCGGGCTCGACCCGGTAACCGCGGATCTTCACCTGGTCGTCCGTTCGCCCGAGATAGCCGTAACCGCCCTCGGGCAGGGCGACGATCCGGTCCCCCGTGCGGTAGCAGCGGTGTGGTGCACCATCGGGACCGGTGAGTTCGACGAATCGTTCCTTGTTCAGCTCCGGGCGGCTCAGGTAGCCACGGGCAAGTCCGGGGCCTTCGATGAACAGCTCGCCGGGCGTTCCGGCAGGCACGGGCGTGCCGTCCTGGCCCAGGACGTGGAAGGCGAGGTCGGGCAGGGGTTCCCCGATCGGGCTCGGTCCTTCGACGCTCAGGTCGGCGTGGCGCAGCGGACGGCAAGAGGCGTGCACGGTCGCCTCCGTGATGCCGTACATGTTGAACAGACGCGGATGTGCGTCGCCGTACCGTTCCATCCACGGGCGCAGAGCGGCGGGTTCGAGCTTCTCGCCACCGAGCACGACCACGCGCAGATCGGTCAGCGGGCGTGCGGCGTGGGTGTCCGCCGCTGCGAGCCGGGAGAACGCGGACGGTGTCTGGTTGAGTACGGTCACCCCTTGCGCCAGCAGGAGTTCATGGAGTGCCGCCGGTGACCGGGCGGTGTCCTGGGGGATCACCACCAGCCGTCCGCCGAACAGCAGCGCGCCCCAGATCTCCCACACGGAGAAGTCGAAGGCGGCCGAGTGGAATGCGGCCCAGACGTCGTTCTCGTCGAAGTCGAACCACTTCCGCGTGACGTCGAAGAGACGGACCACGCTGTGGTGCTCCACCTGCACGCCCTTGGGCACACCGGTCGACCCGGAAGTATGGATCACGTAGGCGACGTCGCTGCCGCGCACGGGAGGCAACCCGGCTGCCCGAGCCGGCGCAGTGGGGAGGCGGTTCAACAGGACGACTTCAGCGTCCGGGCCGAAGAGCGCTGCGCTCAGGCCCGAGGTGGATACGACGACGGATGACGCGCTGTTCTCGACCGTCCACACCACCCGCTCCGGCGGGTAGCCGGGGTCGATGGGCAGATACGCGGCGCCTGTCTTGAGGATTCCCAGGATGCCGACGAGCAGTTCCGTGCTCCGTGGGGCCAGCAGGGGCACCACCGCGCCCGGCCGCACTCCCTTGGATATGAGCTCGCCCGCGACTGCGTCGGCCCGGTCGTTCAATTCCCGGTAGGTGAGCCGAGCCTCGCCGGCGGTCACCGCGATTTTGCCCGGTAATTGTTCGACCACATCCTGGAACAACCCCGTGAGCGTGCCTCCTTCTGGTCCCATCTTCCCTCCTGTGTTGCCGGTCAATCCGATGTCGGGGCTGGGTCGTTGCCCGGCAGGATCCGTAACATGCTGTCGCTGCCGACGCGGATATGCCTTGAACTCGGGTTTTTCCACACCTCACTGGCTGACTGTCACCGAACCTCGATTGCCGACCCTTTGCATCCGTCGGCAGCGATGTTGATCAGGCGTCAAAGAGGCGCGCAATCGGCATCTCGCCATACGAGACGCCCCCGGATCCGGCGTTCGGCTCGCGGGCGGCCGAGCTGGGCGGTGACCACGATGGCCCTGCGGCCCGGCCCTCGGTGATCCTGCGGTCCCGCGGCCCTGTGCGGGCTCCAACACGTCATGGCAGAAGGTCCTTTGCTTGGTTCATGGGTCGCGCGCCCAGATCTTGAGACACCTCTTGGCCTGTCATCTTGCTTGGGTAAGGTGAGACAAGCAAGTCATCTGAGGGAGGTGTGATGACAAGCGGGCCGGGGTGTACGGGGCTTCGGTACGGCTGCCGAACGACGCCCTGGAGCTCCCTGCCGCGCGAGCCGTGGTCGTCGCGGCTGCCGAGAATCCGCGGGCCGGAAAGGCCGCTGGGTTTCCCGTAGGAATTCCGGTCGGTGCGGCCCCGTCCCACCGCTGTGCCCTGCCAGAAATGTGACGTCCGAATCAGCTTCAGATGTTCATCGGGGCAACCAGGTTGCCTTTTCCGGCAGTTGCCGTCCAACGCAGGAGAGATACTGAAGTGCACAAGTAGCGTTGCGCCTGGGAAGACACCTGCGGACATCTCTCTCCCACGCTCGCCTGGCACTTCCCGACCATCGCCCGCCTTGCCGACGCCCTCGCCCACGGTCAGCAGGGGGACTGCGCCGGCCGGGGCCGCGCCCCCGGCCACACCCGCTGCCGCGACACCGGCCGACGAGCCCATCGCCGTGGGGGGATGGCCTGCCGCTTCCCTGGAGCGCCGAACCTGGAGGCGTACTGGAGCCTCCCGCGGTCCGGTGCCGATGCCGTCGTCGACGTACCCGCGGATCGTTGGGACTCCGCGGCACTGTACGACCCGGACCCGGCCGCGCCCGGGAAGATGAGCACCCGCAACGGCGGCTTCCTGACCGGCGTGGACCAGTTCGACCCGCAGTTCTTCGGCATCTCCCCGCGCGAAGCCGCCCAGATGGATCCCCAGCAGCGGCTCGTCCTCGAACTCGCCTGGAGTTCCCTGCAAGACGCCGGGATACCGCCCGGTTCCCTGCGGGGCAAGGGGTGACCCTTCACAGGGGCGGCCCCGGCAGCCGCGCGCATGCGCGGAGAAAAGTAAGGGGTCAGCCGGTGGCCGCGGAGGTGGACAGGATGGATTCCTCGACGCGGGCAGCGCGCAGCACAGTGACAGCCATCGGTCGACACCTCCTCGTTCCCTCGTCATCCGGGCGGCGGCCGGGCGGCCGCCGTGTGTTTCACCGTGGGAACCCTGGCCCGCCCCCGCGGTGTCCCGTCAACGCATTTATCGCAGCACGGCCGTTGTCGCCGCGGCGGCCCGTTCAGGCCTTGGCGCAGCGGTGGCCGTTGAGGGTGAAGTCGTACGGCGGGGAGTTCGTGCCGCGCCAGGAGGCGAGGAAGCCGAAGGCGAGGTGGTCGTCGGCGCGGACGTGCTTGTTGTAGTCGGCGGCGGTGGCGGTGACGCGGGAGCCGTCCTGGTTGAAGTTGGCGTCCCACATCTGGCCGACCTTCTGGCCGTCCCGGAAGGACCAGGCGACGCGCCAGTCGTCGAGGGCCTTGGCGGTGGTGACGGTGACGGTGGCCTGGAAGCCGTCGGGCCACTGGTTGACCAGCTCGTACGCCACCTCGCAGACCGGCGGCTCGTTCTCGGCCGGCTCCTCGCGGGCGGTGGAGGACGCGGTGCCCTGGGGCTGCGGCTTGGGGTCCTTGTCCTTGCGCGGCGGAGTGGTCTCGGCGCGGTCGGTGGGCTTCGGGGAGCTCGTCGCGTCGGGCAGTCCGGGCAGCGGCAGGGACGGTCCGGAGTCGTCGGCCACGGGCTGGCGGTCGTCGCCGGGGGCGGCGTCGTCAGTGGTGTCGCCGGGCATCATCGACACGGCGAGCGCCAGCACGGACACGAGGGCGGCGGCGACGAGCAGTCCGCCCCGCACCACGCGGGCCTTCTGCGCACCGCCGCCCGGCTCCCCGGTCCCCTCGCCGGTGCTGGCGCGTCCGGCGCCCAGCCGCACCTCGGCGGCGCGGCGGCGGCGCTCCAGGTAGGCGAGGCCGCCCCAGCCGATCACGCCGCCGGCGAGGGCGCCGGGCAGTCCCCCGCCGTGCAGGCGCAGGCAGGCGGCGGCCTCGGCGCACTGCACGCAGGTGGCGAGGTGCCGGGAGAGGTCGCCGGGGGCGTCGGCCTCCGGGGAGCGGGTGACGGCGTCCAGCAGCCGGGCGTAGCTGCGGCACTGTGCGTCCATCGGGGAGTCGAGGTGGTTGCGGTGGCAACGGTCCCGGAACAGGCCGCGCACCTGGACGAGTTCGTCGGCCACGGTGGCGTGGTCGAGGCCGAGCCGGCGGGCCACCACGGACAGCGGCAGCGCCTCCACCTCGGCCAGCCACAGCAGTTCGGCGTCCGCCTGCTGCATGTCGCGCAGTCCGCGCAGCGCGACCGGGCGTTGCAAGGGCGGTCCGGTGTAGCGGGCGGCGTTGTCGGAGTTGAGCCACAGGCGCAGTTCGGGGTCGAGCCTGTGCCCCTGGCCGCGGGTCTCCCACTCGGCCGCCGTGGTGCGGACGGCGGTCAGCAGCAGGGGTATCCGCGGGAGCCGGGAGCGGCGGCCGGCGGCGCTTCTGTACGTCGTACCGGTCTCGGCGGCGCGCACTTCGCGCATGCCGTGTGCGAACGCCTCGGTGGCCAGCTGGGCCGCCGCGGTGGAACCGGACGTGCACAGATCGGCGTAGGAGAGCACCGCGTCCCAGCATTCGGAGAACAGCGCTGCCTCGGTGGCGTCCTGAGGGGTCGGCAGGTCGGGCATGGGTCTCCTGCATCCACGAATGAGGTCAACTCACCATACTGGCAATGGAGTTGGGGGGAACCTCGCGGCAGGGACCGAGCTTTTCACGTCTTCTGCACAACTGACAAGCACCGTGTTCAGATATTCGGTCGCAAACGCTCGGCGGGGCACCCCGACCCACGACCCCGCCCGGTAGTACGGACGCAGACCGCGGTTCGACTCAACGTGTCCGGTGCCGACTTCGACCGTGGCCCGCGGGCTGCTACACCTCGGCGGGTTCGGCCGCCGGGAGGCTGTCCATGAAGGAGCTGACGGAGAACACCGCGCGGCCGGGGCCGGGCGGGCCGTAGCCGGGCGGGGAGGACAGGCCGAAGTCGTCCATCGTGGCGCGGTAGGCCTCCAGCAGCCGGATGTGGTACTCCAGCGGCGCGCCCTGCGGGTTGGCCTTGCCGAGCGGGGTGGTGGGCTCGGGGCACCAGGTGGTGAAGCGGGGCGTGATGCCGTGCGACATGAAGAAGCGCAGACCCTCGGTGGTGGACGCGATCGCCTCGTCGACGGTGGTGAAGCCGGAGGGCTCGGCCATCTCCACGCCCGCGACGAAGTTGGGGATGACGTTGCGCGCGCCGAAGACGTCCGCGGAGTCCAGGATCCGCTTGTGCCACTCGTCGCGGCCGACGTAGCGCTCCTTGCCCGGGCAGTACAGCTCGAACAGCCGGCGGTCCCACACCTCGTAGTTGGGGTGGTAGATCTGCACGCCGTAGTCCTTGAAGCGCTGGACGTCGTCCTTGGGCAGCGCCTGCGCGACGACCTTGCCGATCCAGCGGCCCGGGAAGCGCTCCTCGATGGCCTTGGCGTAGTGGCCGTAAAAGTCGGCCTCGTCGCGCCCGGCGACGGTCTTGGTGATCGCGCCGCCGGTGAGCGTGTAGGCGGTGGACGCCTTCGCGGTGTCGTACCGGTCGATGATCTCCAGGGCCTCGAGGACCTCCTCGACGTCCTTGACTCCCGTGTACGGCCGGCCGGCGGCCTTGTGCTGGCGCCAGTTGTGGTTGATGTCGCAGTACTGGCACTCCTCCTTGGCGCCGAAGTACTGGCAGACCCGGAAGACGGTGAGGTAGATGAGATAGCCCCACTGGATGGTCGGGGCGACCTCCATGACCGACTTGCCGCCCGCGAGCGTGTGCCGGTAGTACTCCGGCATCGGCGGCACGCCGACGTCAGCGATCCGCTTGCCGTCGAGGTACAGCCCGAGCACGCCGTCGTCGTTCGCGGCGACCCGGTACGGCGAGGACGGGTTCACACGCACGGAGACCACGGTCCTGCGCAGGTCGTACGGGCCGCCGGTGAGGACGATCTCCTCCGGCGGACGGCGCAGCGCGGCCTCGCCCAGCTCGGGCAGGGTGCCGTGGTCGAAGGAGAAGATGAAGTACGACTTCGGCTTGACCTCGCCGCCCTCGTTGTCACTGAGCGCGGACGGGTCGAAGGCCACGCCGCCCCGAAGCAGGTCCTCCTTGAAGACGGCTTCCCGCGGCACGTGCGGGAACCGCTCCATCAGATCCTCGACCAGCGCGGTACGGCTGCCCATCCCGTGTCTCCTCCCGGTGCGGACGTACGACTCCTCACGGTATGCCCCCGCGGGCACGCCAGCCGTACCGGGGTCCCCCGATCCGGACGATTGCCGCGTTTGATGCATATATGCAACGGTTTGCCGTACTGGCCGGTCGGTCAGGCGGTGCGGTCCAGGGCCGCGAGGTCCACCGCGTACGCCAACTCCCCTCCCGCGAGCAGCCGTTCGGCCTCCTCGGCCACGGTCTGCCCGAGGCGGGCCAGTTCGTTGCCCTGGGAGCCCGCGAGGTGCGGGGTGACGAAGGCGTTCGGCAGGTCGTACAGGGGCGAGTCGCCGGGGAGGGGCTCGGGGTCGGTGACGTCGAGGATCGCGGCCAGGCGGCCCGTGCGCAGTTCGGCCACGAGGGCGTCGTGGTCGACCAGTGCGCCGCGCGCGGTGTTGATCAGGACCGCTCCGTCGGGCATCAGGGCCAGCTCGCGGCGGCCGACGAGGTGGTGGGTCTCGGGGGTTTCGGGGGCGTGGATCGTGACGATGTCGCAGGTGCGCAGCAGGTCGTCCAGCGGCAGCAGGGGGGCGCCGAGGGCGGCGGCCGTGGCCTCGTCGACGTAGGGGTCGGTGAGGGCGGGGCTCAGGTCGAAGGGGCGCAGCAGTTCCAGGACCCGGCGGCCGATGCGGGAGGCGCCGATGACGCCGACGCGGCGGCCGTAGTTGCCGATGCCGGGGACGATGCCCCAGCCGGGCGAGGTGCGCTCGGTGCGCAGCCGGTCGCGGGCGGCGAGGACGTCCTTCCGGCGAGCAGGATCATGGCGAGGGTGTACTCGGCGACCGGGAGCGCGTTGGCGGTGGCCGCCGAGGAGACGGCGATGCCGCGCCGCCGGAGCTCGGGGGTGGCGAAGCTCTTGACGGAGCCGGCCGAGTGCAGCACCGCGCGCAGCTTCGGCGCCGCGTCGAGGGCCGCCACGTCGAGACGGGGGCAGCCCCAGCCGGTGATCAGGATCTCGGTGCGGCCCAGCGCCTCAAGGACCCGCGGGTCGGTGAGGTCCTCCGCGACCAGGGCGGGGGCGAGGTCCACGGACTCGCGCAGCCGCGCCAGCACGTCCGGCGGGAAGACCTGCGGCACGTTCTCGGCGGTCATGGCGAACAGTGCCTGGGCGCGCTGGGTCAAGGAGGCGACCTTCCGGCTCGGGGGTGCACGGCGAGCGAGTCGTGTAGAAAACGCTCTCTACGGTATGTGCCGCCGGGCGGCGGGAGCAACGGACGACACGTCGAGATAGGTTCCGGCAGGGACTTCCAGGTCCCGAGGCCCTGTGGAAGGACGACGCAATGACCGAGACGGTGACCAACTGGGCGGGCAACGTCACCTACACCGCCAAGGAGCTGCACCGGCCGCACACGCGGGACGCGCTGCGCTCGCTGGTCGCGGACAGCGCGCGGGTGCGGGTGCTGGGCAGCGGGCACTCGTTCAACGACATCGCCGACGCGGGCGACGGCGGCGTACTGCTGTCGCTCGACGCCCTGCCCGCGGAGGCCGACGTGGACACCGGGGCCCGTACGGTGCGGGTGGGCGGCGGCGTCCGGTACGCGGAGCTGGCCCGCCGGGTGCACGCGCACGGGCTGGCGCTGCCCAACATGGCCTCCCTGCCGCACATCTCGGTGGCCGGGTCGGTGGCGACCGGCACGCACGGCTCCGGGGTGGGCAACGGGCCGCTCGCATCGGTGGTGCGCGAGGTGGAGCTGGTCACGGCGGACGGCTCGACGGTGACCATACGGCGCGGCGACCCCCGCTTCGGCGGCGCCGTGACCTCCCTCGGCACCCTCGGTGTCGTCACCGCGCTCACCCTGGACCTGGAGCCCGCCTTCGAGGTGGAGCAGCACGTGTTCACGGAACTCCCCCTGGAAGGGCTGGACTTCGAGACGGTGGCGGCCACGGCGTACAGCGTGAGCCTGTTCACCGACTGGCGCGCGCCGGGCTTTGGGCAGGTGTGGCTCAAGCGGCGCACCGACCAGCCGCTGCCCGGATTCCCGTGGGCCTCCCCCGCCACCGAGAAGATGCACCCGGTGCCGGGCATGCCGGCGGCCAACTGCACCGAGCAGTTCGGGGTGCCGGGGCCGTGGCACGAGCGGCTGCCGCACTTCCGGGCGGAGTTCACGCCGAGCAGCGGGGCGGAGCTGCAGTCGGAGTACCTGCTGCCCCGGCCGTACGCCCTCGACGCGCTGCACGCCGTGGCGGCGATCGGCACGGCGGTCGCCCCCGTCCTGCAGATCTGCGAGGTGCGGACGGTGGCCGCCGACGAGCAGTGGCTGAGCCCCTCCTACGGCCGGGACACCGTCGCGCTGCACTTCACCTGGATCGAGGACACGGAGCGCGTCCTGCCGGCGGTGCGGCGGCTGGAGGAGGCGCTGGAGCCGTACGAGGCCCGGCCGCACTGGGGGAAGGTGTTCACCGTCCCGGCGCCCGCGCTCCGCGCCCGCTACCCGCGCCTGGACGACTTCCGGGCGCTGGCGCGGGAGCTGGACCCGCAGCGGAAGTTCGCCAACGCGTTCGTGCAGGCCGTCCTCGTCGACTGACTTCCTAAACCCCCTTTCCAAACCCCTTGTCGAAAGTCCCCGCAGCCCATAGCCTTCCGCTGCGCCGGTGCCGATTCAAGACCCGGCCTGGCTGGGAAGGACGGTGGCAACTCCGCATGAAGCGCACATCTCGCGACATCCGTACCGCGAACCGCTACGAGGTGCTGCGCCAGATCATCGCCGAGTCGCCCACCTCCAGGCAGGAGCTGGCGGCCGCCACCGGGCTCTCGCTCGCCACGGTCGCCACCCTCGTCGGCGAACTGCTCGACCTCCGCATGATCACGGAGGTCGGGTTCGAGGACTCGGCGGGCGGCCGCCCCCGGGGCCTGGTGGCCGTCAACGCGTCGGGGGGCGCGTTGATCGGCGTGGACATCGCGGAGACGTACGTCCGTGTCGAGCTGTTCGACCTCGCCCTGAACGTGCTGGCCCGCGCCGACGAGGACATGCGGCCCGGCGAGAGCCGCCCCGAGCAGGTCGTCGGCCATGTCGCCACGGCCGTCGGCTCGGTGGTCGCGCAGGCCGGGATCGAGGGCGCGCGGGTGCTCGGCGTCGGAGTGAGCGTGCCCGGGCAGGTGGACCGGGACACCGGCGTCTCCGAGTACGCGCCCAACTGGGACTGGCACGACGTGCCGCTGCTCGACCGGCTCACCGAGCACATCGCCTACCCCCTCTACCTGGACAACCCGTTGCGTGCCTGCGCGGTGGCCGAGCTGTGGTTCGGAGCCGCGCGCGGCAGCGGGGACGCCGTAGTGGTCAACCTGGGGACCGGGGTGGGCGCCGGGCTCGTGCTGGGCGGCGGGCTGCACCGGGGCGTGAGCAACAGCGCCGGCGAGTGGGGTCACACCACGCTCGTGCTGGACGGGCGGCTGTGCCACTGCGGCAACCACGGCTGCGTGGAGACGTATGTGGGCGCGCCCGGGATCATGCTGAACCTGCGGGAGGTGAGCCCGCAGAGCTCGCTGCTGCACCCGGAGGACCAGACGGCCACCATCGACGCGCTGGCCGACGGGGTCGCCGTGAAGGACCCGGTGGCCGTCAAGGTGGTCCGGGACACCGCCCGCTATCTCGGCGCCGGCATCGCCGACCTGGTAAACCTGTTCAACCCCGAGATGGTCGTGCTCAGCAGCTGGGTCGCGGCCACGCTCGGCGAACCGCTGCTGAACGAAGTGCGCGAGGCCGTCGCCCGGCACGCGCTGCCGCGCCCGATGGCCGCCACCGAGATCGTCCTCTCCCCGATCCCCACCGACCCGGTGTGCCTGGGCGCGGCGACGTTCGCGCTCGAAGGGGCGCTCCAGGCCGTCGGGCAGAGGAACGGCAAACGCACCACCCCCGCAAGGAGCCGTACCGCACCGCCTTCATGAGGGATGCACGCGGCTCGCCGTTCCTGGAGACTGAGCGGGAGTCCTGTTGCGGAGCGCGGGGGCGGGTTCCCCATGGACAACATCGGCGCCCCGGCGCCTATTTGTTCGATATCGCGAACCGGACACAACGCTTCGAACAGACTTCGTTCAACCCCTTGCCGAAGCCTTAGCCGAAGGTTAACGTCCCGCACCGCACCTCTCTTTGAGTCATCTGGCGCTGAGCCACAGAGCCGCACCGCCATCGAGACAAGGACGTCAGCATGTCGGCAATCAGCAACAACAACTGGAACCGCCGATCCATACTCCAGGCCGCCATGGGCCTGGCCGCCGCCGGCGGGCTGGCCGCGTGCGGCAGCAACACCGGCCGCTCGGGCGGTGGTTCCGGCAAGGGTCTCGTGCAGTACTTCCACGCCTACGGCGAGGCCGGGGTCGAGCAGGCCGTCAAGCGGTACGCGAAGGCGTACAAGGAAGCCAACGTGACCACCCAGTGGATCACCGGCAACAACTTCGAGCAGAAGCTCTTCGCCGCGCTGCTCACCGACAACGCGCCGGACGTTTTCGAGTTCCACCCGCAGATCCAGATGGTCAAGAGCGGCCAGGTGGCGGACCTGACCGACATCATCGAGCCGGTCAAGGACGACTTCAATCAGGCCGACATCAAGTCGCACACGGTCGACGGCAAGATATACGGCGTCCGGATGATCGACGACCCGCAGTTCCTCTTCTACCGGCCCTCGCTGTTCGAGAAGGCGAAGATCGAAGTCCCGACCACACTGGAAGAGCTGATCGAGGCCGCCGACAAGCTGACCACCAGCAAGGTCAAGGGCATCTTCCTCGGCAACGACCTGACCAACGTCGACCGCCCGCTGATCTGGTCGGCCGGCGCCGACACGCTCACCGCGGACAACAAGCCCGCGTTCAACACCGACGCCGTCGCCGAGGGCCTCAAGCAGCTGCGCGGTCTCTTCACCAGCGGCAACCTGCTCCTCGACGCCCCCGCCGACTCGTGGGACCCGTCGGCCTTCATCCAGGGCCTCACCGCGATGCAGTGGTGCGGCATGTGGGCCATGCCGGCCATGCAGAAGGCGCTCGGCGACGACATCGGCATCTTCCCCTTCCCGAAGGTCGGCTCGGCCGGCAAGCAGTCGGTCTACAACGGCGGCTGGTCGATGTTCGTCAACGCCAAGGGCAAGAACGTCGAGGCGGCCAAGGAATACGTGAAGTGGCTGTGGATCGACCAGAAGGAGTACCAGGAGGACTTCGCCACCTCCTACGGTTTCCACATCCCGCCGCGCACCTCGCTCGCCGAGTCCGCGGACAAACTGAAGTCCGGCCTGCCGGCCGAGGGGGTCAAGCTCTTCAACGAGTTCGGTCACTTCGACAACATCGGCTGGACGCAGGCCATGATCGCCGCGTTCTGGGACGTGATCGCCAACACCGTCCGCAAGAACGGCGACCCGAAGGCCGCGCTCGACACCTGTGAAAAGAAGGTCAACGCCGAGCTCAAGAAGCTCTTCGGATAGTCCGCCGGACGGATCTCGACATGTCGACCACCACCACGCGAGGGGTCGCCTCCCCCGCCCCGGCCAAGGTCTCCAAGGGCCGGCCGAGGCGGGGCCTCAGGGCGAACAGCACCTTCAACTTCTGGCTCTTCACCGGGCCGTTCCTGATCGGCCTGGTGATCTTCGTCTTCGTGCCCATCGGCTGGAGCATCTGGCTCAGCTTCTTCGAGGCACGCTTCACCGTCACGCCGAGCAAGTTCGTCGGCTTCGAAAACTACACACAGATCCTGACGGACGCGGACTTCCGCGGCTCGCTGGTCACGTTCACCGTGTTCGCCGCGTTCATCGTGCCGGCCACCTGGGCCATGTCGCTGGGCCTGGCGCTGCTGGTGAACCGGCTGCGGTTCATGCGGGCGTTCTTCCGGTCGGTGTTCTTCCTGCCCACCGCGGTCAGCTATGTCGCCGCCGCGCTGATCTGGAAGATGTCCATCTTCAACGGCGTCCGCTTCGGCCTGGCCAACACCGTCCTCAGCTGGTTCGGCATCGACAACGTCGCCTGGCTGGCCAACCCGAATCCGCCCTGGTACTGGCTGGTCATCGTGACCGTCCGCCTGTGGCTCCAGTCGGGCTTCTTCATGATCCTGTTCCTCGCGGCGCTGCAGAATATCCCGCGGGAGCTGTACGAGGCCGCCGCCATCGACGGTGCCAAGCCGGGCTGGCAGACCTTCCGGCACATCACGCTGCCCCAGCTGCGGGCGACCTCGACGGCGGTCATCCTGCTGCTGCTCATCGCCGCCTACCAGGCCTTCGACGAGTTCTTCAACCTGCTCCCCAGGGCCACGTGGGGCCAGCCGCCGCTGGTCGAGCTGTACAAGATGGCGCTGGGCCAGAACCAGAACTACGGCGTGGGCAGCGCGGGCGCGGTCGTGCTGACCCTGCTGATCTGCGTCGTGACCCTGTTCCAGGGCAAGATCATGGGCTTCGGAAGGGGTGAGGAGTCCAAGTGACCACCACGGCACCCGACCTCAAGAAGGTCACCAAGCCCGTCACCAAGGCCAAGGGCGGCCGCGGCGTGATGGGCAGCACCGGCCTGTACATCGCGACCGGTGTCGCCGCGATCCTCTTCCTGATCCCCTTCTATCTGATCGTCCGCAACGCGCTGATGACGGACCCGGAGATCACGGGCGAGACCTGGAAGTGGTTCCCCACCGACATCCAGTGGGGCAACATCACCGAGCCGTTCAACGACGTCACGGTCGACTTCGCCCGTTCCCTGTGGAACTCGGTGGTCGTCGCCGTCCTGCACACCGCGGGCATCCTGCTGATCTGCTCGCTGGCCGGATACGGCCTCGCCCGCATCCCGTACAAGCACGCGAACAAGGTCTTCTACGTGGTCCTCGCCACCTTGATGGTCCCCACGGCCGTCACGTTTGTGCCGAGCTTCGTCCTCGTCTCGTCCCTCGGCTGGGTGGACAGTTACCGAGGTCTCATCATCCCGGGCCTGTTCAGTGGTTTCACCTGCTTCCTGTTCCGGCAGTACTTCCTGGGGTTCCCGAAGGAGCTGGAGGAGGCGGCACGCGTGGACGGGCTCGGTTACTGGGGCGCGTACTGGCGTGTCGTCGTGCCGAACTCGCTGAACTTCTTCGCGGCCATCGCCACGATCACGTTCATCAACGGCTGGAACGCCTTCCTGTGGCCGTTGGTCATCGGCCAGGACCCCAGCGCCTGGACGGTCCAGGTCGCGCTGTCGTCGTACATGACGAACCAGACCGTCAACTACCACCTGATCTTCATGGCCACGGCCATTTCCATCCTGCCCCTGGTGTTCGTGTTCCTCTTCCTCCAGCGCTGGCTGGTGCAGGGGATCGCGCAGACCGGCATCAAGGGCTGAGCTAGGAGACCGATGTCTTTGCGCACCACCACGACGGACGTCGACTACGTCGAGGACGTCTCACCGGGCCGCGGGGCCCTGCCGCCCCGCGCCTGGTACGCATCCTCGGACGCGAAGTCGCTGTCGCTGAACGGCAGCTGGCGCTTCAGGCTGTCACCGACCGCCGACGCCGAGGACGACGCGTTCGCCGCGCCCGGGTACGACGCCGGGGACTGGGCCGAGGTCGCGGTCCCCGGGCACTGGGTCCTCCAGGGCGACGGGGCCTTCGGAGCGCCGATCTACACCAACCACCTCTACCCGTTCCCGGTGGACCCGCCGCGCGTCCCGACGGACAACCCGACCGGCGACCACCTCCGCGTCTTCGACCTGCCCTCGGACTGGCCCGCGGACGGCGGTGCCGTCCTGCGGTTCGACGGCGTCGAGTCCTGCGCCCGGGTGTGGCTGAACGGCACGGACATCGGGGAGTTCAAGGGGTCGCGGCTGCCGCACGAGTTCGCGGTCGGGCAGCTGCTGAAGCCGTCCGGCAACGTACTCGCGGTGCGGGTGCACCAGTGGTCGGCCGGGTCGTACCTGGAGGACCAGGACCAGTGGTGGCTGCCGGGCATCTTCCGTGACGTCACGCTGCTGCACCGCCCCGCGGACAGCGCGCTCGACTTCTTCGTGCACGCCTCCTACGACCACATGAGCGGCGAGGGCACCCTGCGCGTCGACTCCGACGTCGACGGCCGGGTGACCGTCCCGGAGTTGGACATCGATGTCGCGACCGGCGAGCCGGTGACGGTCGCCGTAGAGCCGTGGTCGGCGGAGTCGCCGCGGCTGTACGACGGCGTGCTGGCGACCGGGGGCGAGCGGGTGCCGCTGCGCATCGGTTTCCGGACGGTGGTCCTCGCAGACGGCCTGATCAAGGTCAACGGAAAGCCGATCCTGTTCAAGGGCGTCAACCGGCACGAGTGGCACCCCGAGCAGGGCCGTGCGCTGGACCTGGAGACGATGCGCGAGGACGTGCTGCTGATGAAGCGGCACAACCTCAACGCCGTGCGCACCTCGCACTACCCGCCGCACCCGGCCTTCCTGGACCTGTGCGACGAGTACGGCCTGTGGGTCATCGACGAGTGCGACCTGGAGACCCACGGCTTCGTCGAGCAGAAGTGGCGCGACAACCCCTGCGACGACGACCGCTGGACGCCCGCCCTGCTCGACCGCGCCGCCCGCATGGTCGAGCGCGACAAGAACCACCCGTCGGTCGTGTTCTGGTCGCTGGGCAACGAGGCCGGCACCGGCCGCGGCCTGACCGCCATGGCCGAGTGGATCCACGACCGCGACCCGTCGCGGCTGGTGCACTACGAGGGCGACATCAACTGCCGTGACACGGACGTGTACTCGCGGATGTACGCCTTCCACGCCGAGGTCGAGAGGATCGGCCAGGGCCTGGACGGCGGCACCCAGAAGCGGCGTGAACTGCCCTTCATCCAGTGCGAGTACGGGCACGCCATGGGCAACGGCCCGGGCGGACTCGCCGACTACCAGGAGCTGTTCGATAAGTACGAGCGGCTCCAGGGCGGCTTCATCTGGGAGTGGATCGACCACGGCATCAAGCATCCGGAGTTCGGCTACGCGTACGGCGGCGACTTCGGCGAGGAGCTGCACGACGGCAACTTCGTCTGCGACGGGCTGATCTTCCCGGACCGCACGCCGTCGCCGGGGCTCGTCGAGTACAAGAAGGTCATCGAGCCGGTCCGGATCGAGGGCGATGTCTCCAACGGCACCGACGGCACCGTACGCGTCACCAACAAGTACGACTTCGCCGACCTGTCCGCGCTCGCCTTCGAGTGGTCCTACGAGGTCGAGGGCGAGACCGTCGAGGCGGGCAGCCTGGCGGTGCCACCGCTCGCGGCGGGCGAGTCGGCCGAGGTGAAGCTGCCTCAGCCGCCGGCGGAGCGGCCGGCCGGCGAGGCGCGGTGGACCGTGCGGGCCGTGCTGGCCGACGGCACGGCGTGGGCGGCCAAGGGCCACCTGGTGGCGTGGGGCCAGGTCGCCGTGGCCGCGCGGGCGGTGCCCTCCGTCGCCGCGAGCGCCGCGCCCGTGAGCGGGGACGGGCGGATCACGCTCGGCCCCGGCGTCTTCGATGCCCGCACCGGCGCCCTGAAGACCGTCGGCGGCGTCGAGGTGACCGCCCCGCGCCTGGACGTGTGGCGGGCGCCGACCGACAACGACGCCGGCGCCGAGTGGCAGAGCAACACCCGGTACGGCGTGCTGTGGCGCACGCTCGGCCTGCACCGTATGCAGCACCGGCTGGACGCGGTCGAGGTCGGCGACGACGCGCTGACGGTGCGCTCCCGGGTGGCGCCGGCCGCCCGCGATGCGGGTCTGGCGACGGTGTACCGCTGGCAGTCGGACGGCGACCGCCTCAAGCTGACCGTTTCCGTCACCCCCAAGGGCGACTGGACGGTGCCGCTGCCCCGGCTCGGCGTCCGGTTCGGGCTCGCCGAGGCCGACCGGGTGACGTGGTTCGGCGGCGGTCCCGGCGAGGCGTACCCGGACACCCGCAGCGCGTCGAGGGTCGGCCGCTGGCAGGCGACCGTGGACGAGTTGCAGACTCCGTACGTCCGCCCCCAGGAGAACGGCGCCCGCGCCGATGTCCGCTGGGTGGAGCTCGGCGGGCTGCGGATCGAGGGCGACCCGGAGTTCTGGTTCACCGCGCGGCGCTGGACCAGCGAGCAGCTGGACGCCGCCCGGCACCGCACCGACCTCACACCGGACGGCACGGTATGGGTCAACCTCGACCACGGGCAGCACGGCATCGGTTCGCAGTCGTGCGGGCCGGGTCCGCTGCCGCAGTACTCCCTGAAGGCCGGGCCGGCGGAGTTCTCGTTCGTCTTCTCGGCCCTTCGGTAGGAGAACCCTTAATCGATTGACCAGTTGATCGACTTTCCGTCACTGTCGTGAGGTCGTCCGCGGCCGGCCGGCTACCCGCCAGCCGGCCGCGGCTTGCTCTTCGCGCAAGGGAGTTGATGGGTCGAGTGAGCGGCAGTATCGAAGTACGCGGCCTCACCCGCACCTTCCACACCACCGTCCGCCGCCCCGGACTCGCCGGAGCCCTGCGCTCCCTGGTCAACCCGGAGCGGGTCGCCAAGCACGCCGTCCGCGACATCAGCTTTGACGTCGCCCCGGGCGAACTCCTCGCCCTGCTCGGCCCGAACGGCGCCGGCAAGTCCACCACCATCAAGGTGCTCACTGGCATCCTCACCCCCAGCTCCGGTGAGGCCCGCGTCGCGGGCGTGGTGCCCTACGAGGAGCGGGAGCGCAACGCCCGCAACATCGGCGCGGTGTTCGGGCAGCGCACCCAGCTGTGGTGGGACCTGCCGGTGCGGGAGTCGTTCGCGATCCTGCGGGACATCTACGAGGTGCCGAGGGCGGAACACGCCGCCCGGCTCGAGGAGTTCGACGAGCTTCTCGACCTGTCGTCCTTCTGGGACACGCGCGTGCGCCACCTGTCCCTCGGACAGCGGGTGCGCAGCGACCTCGCCGCCGCCCTGCTGCACGACCCGCCGGTCGTCTTCCTGGACGAGCCGACCATCGGCATGGACGTGGTGGTCAAGGAGCAGGTGCGGGAGTTCCTGCGCAACCAGGTCGAGCATCGCGGCCGTACGGTGCTGCTGACCACGCACGACATGACCGAGGTGGAGCGGCTCGCCGAGCGCGTGGTCCTGGTCAACCACGGGAGGCTCGTCCTCGACGGCACCCTCGACGAGATCCGCCGCAAGTTCGGCTCGACGTGGCAGGTGCGGGCCACGCTCGCCGGTCCGCACGCCGAGGTCGTACCGCCGAACGGCATCAGGCTGCTGCGACACGACGGCCCGCGGGTCGTCTTCGGCCCGGACGGGCCGGACGCCCCGACCGTGCACCAGGCACTCAAGGCCGTCATAGAGCGGTACCAGGTGACCGACATCGGCATCGACGAGGCCGACCTGGAGGACGTGATGCGGGCCGCGTACGTCCACGCTGAGTCTCAGCGAGAAGCAGAACCTCAGCCGGAAGGGGCCTGACGTGGCCGCGCTGCACGCCTGGCGCGTCGCCCGCGTCACCCCGCTCGGCGAGCTGCACACCCCGCCCCGGATGACCGCCGTTCTGCTGCGGCTGACCGTGCAGGTGGTGCTGGTGGCGTCCCTGTGGCGCGGCCTGTACGCGCACACCGGGACCACGGCCGGGCTCGACCGCGGGCAGGCGGTGACGTACGCGGTGATGGCCGTACTCGCCTCCCGGCTCAGGGAGCTGGACCAGCAGGCGGGCCGGGACATGGTGCTGCAGCACATGCACTTCGGCACCATCGTCTACTGGTACCTGCGCCCGCTGCCGCCCCAGCGCTACTACGTGCTGCGCGCCCTCGGCGAGCAGCTGTACGGGCTGGCGTGGGCGCTCGGCGGCTACGCGATCTGCCTGGCCGCCGGGGTCGTGGAACCGCCCAGGTCGGCAGCTGTGGCCGGGGTGTTCGCGGTCAGCATGCTGCTCGGCCAGTGGGTGCTGTACTACGTCATGCTCGTCCTGGACCAGCTGTGCTTCTTCACGCTCCGCAACAACGCCGCGATGCTGATCCTGGTCTTCGCGCAGAACCTGCTGGCCGGGGTGTACGCGCCGCTGTGGTTCTTCCCGGACTGGTTCATCACGCTGAGCTCCTTCCTGCCCTTCCAGGCGACGCTGAGCGTGCCGTTGTCGCTGTACGTGGGCCG
The DNA here is from genome assembly GCF_014495685.1 of Streptomyces sp. TRM68367. Classification (GTDB taxonomy): domain Bacteria; phylum Actinomycetota; class Actinomycetes; order Streptomycetales; family Streptomycetaceae; genus Streptomyces. The sequence continues at coordinate 93,179 of NZ_JACTVI010000022.1, forward strand.
GATCCCGTTGTCGGAGGCGGGTTTCCAACTGGCCGTACAGGCCGCCTGGGTGGTGGTGCTCGCGCTGTTCACCCGGCTGGTGTGGCGGGCGGCCGCACGCCGTGTGATCTCGCAGGGAGGCTGACGTGTCGCTGAAGGCTCTGCGCCTGGTGTGGCGCATCACCGCGCTCAACTTCCGTGCGCAGCTGGAATACCGCACCGAGTTCCTGATGATGGTCGCGATCGGCGCGGTCTGGCAGGTGTCGGTGATCGTGTTCGCGACGGTGCTGCTGACGCGGTTCACCGGGATGGGCGGCTGGGACAGCTCGGACGTGCTGCTGATCCCGGCGACGCGGATGCTGGCGCACGGGCTGTTCGTGCTGTTCCTGGGGCGGATGCACGGCGCGGGCCGGCAGATCCAGGAAGGGCGGATCGACATCTACCTGACCCGGCCCATGCCGGTCCACCGCCAGCTCCAGCTGTCGTACTTCCCCACGAACGCCATCGGTGACCTGACGGTGGCGGCGGGCCTCATGGTGGGTGCGCTTTCGCGCAGCGACCTCGACTGGACGGCGGGCCGGATCGCGTACCTGGTCGCGGCCGTGCTCGGCGGCATGCTGCTGGAGGCGGCCCTGTTCACGGTCGTGTGCAGCGCCTCCCTGCGCTTCCCGGCCGCCGACTACTGGGGCCGCTGGCTGGAGGAGCTGCTCGGCACGTTCGGCAGCTACCCGCTGAACGTGCTGCCCCGGGCGGTCGGCGGCTTCCTGACGTACGGCCTTCCGCTCGCGTTCGTCGCCTACTTCCCGGCGGCCGTGCTGACCGGCCACGGACACGGCACCGGGGTGCCGTACTGGCTGGCGGCGGCCTCACCGCTGGTCGGCCTGCTGGCCTACCTGGGGTCCCGGTGGCTGTGGCGATGGGGCCTGAAGCACTACACCGGGGTGAACGGATGACGGCCGCCGGGGACCTGGTCGCGCTCGTGCTGACCTGAGCCGTGACCGGGGAGAGTGCGGGTCGTGATCGAGGGTGGGGACGCCGCCGGCCCGGACGCAGCTGCGTGGCACCCGCCCCCTGTACCGGCCGCCCCCTCCCTGGCGGCCGTCGTCCTGTGGCGGTCGGGCCGGGCCGCCGCTCGGCTCCGCCGGTGCGGTGCTCCGGACGCGGGCCGGGTCAGGTGTGGCCGGAGCGCCGTATCGGTGTGCACAGTGCGACGAGGGCGATGACGACGCAGGCGCCGCCGGCGACGAGGGCGACCGGGGTCGTGCCCTGTCGCTCCGCGGCCCAGGTGAGGACGGCCGCGCCGATCGGGGCCGCCGAGTACTGCAGGGTCCAGAAGGCGGCGGTGACGCGGCCCAGCAGCGGCTCCGGGGTGACCTCCTGACGCAGCGACATGGAGCAGGTGCCCGCCATGCCGACGCAGGCCAGGAACGCCGCGCACAGCGCCGCCACGACCGGCACGTCACGCGCCCAGCCGAGACCGGCGAAGGCCAGCCCGCACACCGCGACCGAACCGGTCCAGGTCGGCCCGAAGCCGAGCCGGCGGCGCACCCGGGCCACGAGCAGGGCGCCGGTGATCGTGCCGAGCGCGCCCACGGCCAGGACCGTGCCGACCGTGCCGTCGTCGTGGCCGAGATCGTGCTTGAGGTGGTAGATGACGAGGTCGTTGAGGCCGAGGGTGAGGAAACTGAAGGCGCACAGCAGGGCGGTGAGGGACCGCAGCACCGGATGCCGGTACAGGAACGCGACCCCGGTGCGCAGGTCCCGCCACAGCCCGGCCCGCTCCCCCGCCCGCTCCCCCGCCCGGTCGTCAGCGGAGCGCCGCCGCAGCCGTACGAAGGCCAGGCAGAGCGCGGACACGCCGAAGCTGGCCGCGTCCACGCCGACGGCGGCGGCCGGTCCCGTCCACGCGGCGACCAGCCCGGCGCCCAGCGGCCCGAGGACCCCGGCCGCGGCGGCTGTGGCGTTCAGCCGCCCGTTGGCCTCCGTGAGCCGCTCGGTGCCGACCAGACTGCGCACCGCCGTCACATAGCCGACCGCGTACAGCATGCCGACGGCCTCGCACAGCGGGAGGACCGCGTAGAGCAGCCAGAGCTGCGGCCCGACCAGCCACACCACCGGTACCGCCCCGTACAGCACCAGCCGCACCAGATCGCACCCGATGAGCAGCCGCCGCCGGTCGGCCCGGTCCACCACGGCCCCGGCGAACACCGCCGCCACCACCGACGCCGCCCCGCCCGCCGCGGTCAGCAGCCCCATCTGCGCGACCGACCCGGTGGCCTCCAGCACCAGCAGCGGCAGCGCGATCAGCGCGAAGGAGTCGCCGAGGACGGAGAGGGTCTGCGCGGCCCAGAAAACGCCGAAGTCCCGCTGCCGCCACAACGGCCGCGGGCCCGGCGGGAGCCGGTCACCGCCCCGCGTCCGGCCCCTCGGCTCGTCCTCGCGCCACGCCTCGTACGTCATTGAGCCGGTGCCGTCCGCAAGCCCGCCATACCGCCCTCCCCACAGGGTCCCCGGCAACTTTACGTCGTGTGCGTCCTGTTGCCCGCCTGCACGGGGGTGCCGGACGGACTCAACTCGGCGGTGCCGGCCGGGAGTTCGGCGCGGACGTCGTCCGGTTCCAGCGCCCGGATGCCCGGGATCGGCGAGGGCAGCAGCCACAGCAGGGACAGCGTCCCGCCGACGGCGGCGGTGACCAGGGTGGGCCGCAGGCCCGCAACCGTGGCGAGCGCCCCTCCGGCGAGGGCGCCGAGGGGTCGCACGCCGTAGTTGACGGTTCTGTGGGCGCCGGACACGCGGCTGCGCATGCCGTCCCGGGACAGCTGACCGAGCGTCAGCACTCCGCCCAGCCAGGCGGCGGGCAGCGTCAGCAGCACGACCGCCCGGACGAGGTCGGCGGCGATCAACACCCGCCGCTTGCGCGTTCCACCCAGGCGCCGAGCACGATCGCGAGGAGGTGCGGCGCCCACACGACCGCGGTCAGGACTGCCACCTGCCCGGCCGACGCGTCCAGCACGGCGGCGGCGGTCAGCGGCAGCGCCAGTTCGGAGACCCGGTCCCCCGCCTGCGAGACGGCACTGCCCGTCCAGCAGCGCACAAACCGGCGGTCGCGCCACAGGGAGTCCGGCGCGACGATCCACCACCGGCGTATCCCGCTCGCCTTCGAGCGCGTCACGCGCGCGTGCCCGGGGCGTCGGAGGCGTCCTCACCGGTGGCGCCCGTGGCAGCCTCGCCCGTGGCGTCGGCAGCGCTCTCGCCCGTCTCCGGCAACGCGTACCTGAGCAGGCGTACGCCCCGGCTCCCCGGTGGCCGCTGTGCCGGATCCCGCATCACGTAGGGCGCGAGGACGGCCTCCATCGCGTCCTCGATCGCGGCGAGTTCCTCCGCCGTCACCACGATCCGGGTGTTGGCCAGCCCCGCGAGGCGGCGCCAGGCGGGTTCCAGTCCGGGCTCGGTGTCGGTGTCGGTGGCCCAGCGCTCGGGCAGTTCCGCGGCCCGCGCGAACATCTCCCACGACAGCGCCCGCGCGGCCGCGGTGCCCTCGGCGTCCGCCGGCGCGTGGAACCGGAAGCCGCGCGCCACCGCCTCCCAGCGCCGCTCCCGCCTGTCCGCGGCGCCCTCGGCATCGCGGACCAGCCCGAATCCGGCGAGGTGGCGCAGGTGCCAGCTGGTGACGGACGGGGTCGCGCCGACGTGCGGGGACAACTGCGAGGCCGTGGCGGGCCCGTGGCGTTGCAGTCGCTCCAGGACGGCGAGCCGCACGGGGTGCGCCAGCGCCCGCATGGCTTTCGGGTCGGTGATCTCCATGTCGCCGAGGCGATTGACAAAATCCATGACGTGAGAGTGTTCTCTCATAAATCCTGAGAGTCAATTCTCATATATGGAACGGCTGTTGACTGGACTCACGCCGGAAAAACCGGTTTCCGGCGCACGGGCGGGCGCGCTAGCGTCCCCCTCGTGACGTGATCTCTCCGCGGTGTCCCGGACGCCGCAGACGCGAACCCATCCACCATTCGCTTCCGCATGGAGAGATCACGATGACCGTCGTCCTCGGCGACACCCCCGAAGACACCCTCGCCGCCTTCACCGCCCGCGCCGCCGCCGACCCCGCAGTCGTCGGGCTGGTGCTCAGCGGCTCGCGGGTGCACGAGGGGATGCCGACCAGCCGTTCCGACTACGACCTGCATGTCGTCCTGCGCGACCGGCAGGCCTCGGCGATCGCGGAGCTGGACCACTTCCGCTCGGGCCACCTCGACCTGGTCGTCCTCACGCTCGCGGAGCTCCGCACCCGAGGGCTGCCCGAACACGGAGAGGGCTGGTCCCGGTACGCATACGTGCACGCCCAGGTGCTGCTCGACCGGCTCGACGGGACGATCGCCGGGATTCTCGACCGGAAACGGAGGCCGACCGTGGAAGAGGCGCGTGCCGCCACGGACGGTTTCCTCGACGCGTACGTCAACCAGACCTACCGGTCCCTGAAAAGTTTCCGTGACGGCCGGGACGCCCTCGGTCACCTGGATGCCGCCGAGAGCGTCCCGTACGCCCTGGAGGTGCTCTTCGCGCTGCACCGGCGGGTCAGGCCGTACAACAAGTTTCTGCGGTGGGAGCTGGAGCGGCACCCGCTGGGCGCCCCCGCGTGGGGCGCCGACCGGCTGCTGCCGACGGTGCGCCGCATCCTGGCCGACGGCGACCCGGCCACGCAGCGCGCGCTCTTCACCAGCATCGAGGAGGCGGCGCGCGCGGCCGGGCACGATCGGGTCCTCGACTCCTGGGGCGCGGACCTGGAGCTATTGCGTCACGCGTGAGGCCGTGGCACCGCGGCCGTGGCCTCCGGCAGCGCGACCTGGCGGTGACGAACTCGCTCCACAGGCCGAAGCGGAGCTTCCCGCGGGGCGCTCCGGCGAGGGTGGCGAAGCTGTGCGGGCCGTGCGTGGCGCCCCAGGTGAGTTCGAAGCGCCGGGTGCCGACGCGCTGCCCGGGCGCTACGTCCGAGGGCGGCACGATCTCGTCGAACGCCCAGCGGTAGCCGCGGTCGCGGTAGGGGCGGGTGACCTTCTCCCAGGTCAGTTCCAGGATCGTGCCGCTCGCCGGGATGACGACGAGGGCGCCGCGCAGGCCGTTCGCGTGGCGGGCGTTGACGGCGTACACGTCGGCGGTGCCCTCCGGGTGGAGGTGGCTGGTGCCGCGGCCGACCAGGGAGCCCTCGGGGCAGGCCGGGACGCCGGACCGCTCGACGGTCTCCCGCGCGCACACCGGGAAGGCGGCGGGATGGAAACGCAGCGCTTCGCCGAAGAGGAAGACGAACCTGCGCGGCCCGGCCGGCGGCCCCGCGGGCTCCGCGCGGCTGCGGCGGTCGAACGCCACGCGCACGCCGGCTCGCCCGTCCCTGTCGACCCCGGCCTCCAGGAAGTCGACGTTGCGCGGGCCCGCCACGTCCGGTTCGTACGGCCGCTGCGGTCCGCCCGGCGTGGGGCCGGGCGGGGCGTCCGCCGCCTGCGCGGACGCCGCGGCGGCCAGCGCGAGGAGAGCCGCGACCAGCCCGTTCCGCCCGTGACGTAAGCGACGTACGCACCCCGAGCGGCGTAGGTCATGTGAACGGTTTCTCGAACGACGTGTGCGCACCGCGCCCCCTCATACAGGTCGGCTCCACGAACCGTCACCACTTTCCCGCACTCACCTCGTCGCTCACTGTTTCCCCAACTCCCCTTGCACGCCACACTGGTTCACGTCGAATCTGAGCACTGCTCACCTTCCGGCTCCCGCCGCCACCCCCACCGGAGACACCCCACCATGAGCAGACTGACCGGCACCCTGACCGCCGCCGCGCTGGCCCTCACCGGTCTCGCCGGCACCGGCGCCGCGACGCCCGCGGCCGCCGCGGACATGGGATCCTTCAACGTGCTGACGTACAACATCGCCGGCCTTCCGGCGGGCCTCGGCGACAGCGACCCGGAGACGAACACTCCGCTGATCGGGCAGCGGCTCGGCCCCTACGACATCGTGAACGTGCAGGAGGACTTCAACTACCACGCCTCGCTGTACGCCAACGACAAGCATCCGCACCGCACCGCGACCAGCGGCGGCGCCGGGTTCGGCGACGGCCTCAACACCCTCTCGGACCACGCCTTCCAGGACTTCGAGCGGGTCAAGTGGAAGAACTGCACGGGCACGAACTGCCTGACGCCGAAGGGCTTCAGCCTGGCCCGGGTCCGGCTGGCCGAGGGCGTGTACGTCGACCTGTACAACGTGCACACCAACGCCGACGCCACCGACGACGCGCTGGCCGCCCGCCGCGCCAACGTCCAGCAGCTGTCGGACTTCATCCGGGCGAACTCCGCGGGCAACGCGGTGATCGTCATGGGCGACACGAACACCCGGTACACGCGCGCGGGCGACAACATCCGCACGCTCGTCCAGGAGAACGGCCTGACGGACGCGTGGGTGCAGCTGGTGAAGGGCGGGAAGCCGCCGGCGCAGGGCAGTGACGCGCTGGTCTGCGACGAGGCGGCGCCGACGAACGACTGCGAGGTCGTGGACAAGGTCCTCTACCGTGGCAGCGACCTGGTGGACCTGAAGGCCACCCGCTACAGCAACGACTGGAAGGCCTTCCTGCGCTCCGACGGCAATCACCTGTCCGACCACTTCCCGCACGCGGTCGACTTCTCCTACACCGTCAACTCCGCGCTGCGGGCCAGTGACTTCTTCGGCGGGCCGCACGGCACGGCCTTCAACGACGCGGACGACCTCCCGGCGACCGTCGCACCGCGCACCCTGACCCTGCGCGGCGACGCCCGCCTGGACGCGCTGTCGCTCACCCACGACGGCGGCACGACCCTGACCCACGGCGGCACCGGCGGCACGGCGCGCTCCCTGACCCTAGCCGCCCGCGAGCACCTCACCTCGGTGGAGCTGACTCAGGGTCAGAAGGACGGCCGTACACGGATCTTCTCGGCGGCCTTCACGACGGACAAGGGCCGCACGCTCGCGTCCGGCACGGCGACCTCCGACGCCGTCACGTTCACGGCCCCGTCCGGCTGGCAGATCGTCGGCTTCACGGGCCGCGCGGGCAGCGAGATCGACAAGCTGGGCGTGCTGTACGCGCCGATCCGCTGAGGTGCGCCCGGCCGGAGGTCAGGAGAAGTCGACGGCATCGCCGTGCGGGGCCGGGCGCATCCAGTGATGCGGATACTCGCGGCTCGTCCCGCCGGGCGGCAGGGCGGCGCGAGGGCGCGCAGGACGCGGGCCGGGGCGTGACCGGCGTACTCCTCCAGTCGGGGCGTCGCCCTGAGCAGCAGACGACCGCCGGGTAGTTCGGCGGCCTCGTGGAAGGCGCCCGAGGAGCGCAGCGCCTTCGGTCCACCGCCCCGGGCCGCCACCTCCGGCGAGCACAGCCACGTGACCCGGCGGCGTGCACGGGTGCCGCTCCGGAGAACGTCTGCACGGCGGCGGGCAGCGCCTGCCGCGCGGCTGAACACGCCGGTGACGGTTCAGCCGTCGAGCCACCACCGCACCGCCGCCCACGCGAACGCGTAGCTGAAGCCGTTGACCGCCCAGTGCAGTGCCGCGGGGGCCAGCAGGCTGCCGGAGCGGCGCCGCAGCTCGCACAGGACCACTCCCGCGGCGGCCATGGCCACGACCGCCGCCGTGACGGCCGGTACGACGCCCGCCGAGCCGCCGCCGAAGACCTCCGCGGCGGCGGTGTTGGAGCGGGTGAGGCCCCGCGAGGGCATGATGTGCCACAGGCCGAAGAGCAGCGACGACACGGCGGTGGCCCACGCCGTTCCGCGCCGCCGCCGGATCATGGCCCAGAGCACACCGCGGAAGGCGGTTTCCTCCAGCAGCACGGTGCCGAGCGGCACCCGCACCAGCACCCGCCCCAGCACCTCTCCCCCGGACAGACCGGCGGCCCGGGCGTCCCGGAAGACGTCCTGTCCGGCCGGAAAGGCGAGGAGGAGCAGCAGGACGACGAGAACGGCACCGGCCAGGACGGGCGCCCACCGCAGCCCCCGGCGCACCCCCGCCGCGTCCAGTCCCAGCTCGGCCGCGGTGAGGCCGTCCCAGCGGGCGAGCAGCAGGAGGACTCCGGTCGCGGTCAGGCAGACGACGACGTACGCGACGGGTCCTGGAAGCAGCCAGTTGTTGAGCAGGGTCGCGGTGGCGAGGACGGCGACGGCACAGACGATGGGCATGGTCGTTCCAGGATCCCCCGTCGCGGCGGGCGCGTCCTCCTGCGACGTCCGTCCACCAGGATTTTCCGCCCGCTAGGATCTTGCCTAGGAGCCCTGGTCCGATCGTCGGCCGTCGAGCGGAGCGAGCTGTTACGGAGGCGGTTTCCATGCCGAGGGCCGGTCTCACGGCCGAGCGGGTCGTCGCGGCCGCCGCCGACCTCGCCGACGACATCGGTTTCGACAACGTCACCGTCTCCGCGCTGGCCCGGCACTTCGGGGTCAAGGACGCGAGTCTGTACTCGCACGTCCGCAGCCTGAACGACCTGCGCACCCGCGTCGCCCTGCTCGCCGGCGGCGAGCTGGTCGACCGCATCGCGGCGGCCGTCGCCGGGCGGGCCGGCAAGGAGGCACTGGCCGCCTTCGCCGCCGCCTACCGGGGATACGCCCTGGACCACCCGGGCCGGTACGCGGCCACCCAGATCCGGATGGACCAGGCCCTGATCGCCGGCTCCCCCACCCTGCGCCGCACCGCCGAGATCACCCACGGCATGCTCCGCGCCTACGGCCTCGTCGAACCCGACCTCACCGACGCCGTCCGTCTGCTGCGCAGCACCTTCCACGGCTTCTGCGCCCTGGAATCCACCGGCGGCTTCGGCGCGCCCCGCGACATCCAGGCCTCCTGGGACAGGGCGGTCGACGCGTTGCACGTGGCGCTGGAGCACTGGCCGCACAAGCGGGCCCCCGGCGGCCAGGGCGGCGGATCATAGCAGGCGTGTCCGTCGCCGCATCTTACGGCGCATCAGGTCGTCCTGTGCATCGTCGTGGGACGGCGCCGGTCCCTGCGCGAGCGGAGGGCGAGGCTGCCTCCGGGCCGTGGGCTGATCATCGCGCGGACGATGTGCCGCCGGTCCCGCCCCGGCGCTCCCCGCCGAGCGCCTGGATCTCGTCGTACGACGGCGCCGTGCCCTGCGGCACACGGCCGGCCCGGACGGCGTCCACGGTCTCCAGGGCCGCGCCCAGCGCCCGGCGGTACAGCAGGGAACCGAGGCTGACGCGGCGTACGCCGAGGTCGGTGAGGTGGGGGACGGTGGGACCGGTGGGCGTGTAGAGGATGTTGAGGGGGACGTCGAGGTGCGCCACCAGGTCGGCGATCTCGCGGGGTTCGGTGAGACCGGGCACGAACACGCCGTCCGCGCCCGCCTGCTGGTAGGCGTCCAGGCGGGCCGGCGTTCCGGTGCCGTCGCCGAGCCAGTGGGTGTCGGTGCGGGCGTTGACGAAGATGTCCGGCACGGCCGCCTTGACCGCGGCGATCTTGCGAGCGTGCAGGCCTGCGGGCCCGAGCCCGTCCTCCAGGTTGATCCCGGCGGCCCCGGCGTCCGCCAGCTCGCGGGCGAACGCCGCCACCTCGTCCGGGTCGTCGCTGAAGCCGCCCTCGGCGTCGACGGACAGATAGCACGGCTCGGCGCCGAGGGCACGCACGAGCCGCAGCGTCGGCTCGCGCGTCGCCGCCGCCCCGTCGGGCAGCCCGGCCGCCGCCGCGACCCCGAGACTCGTCGTCCCGACCGCCCGGAACCCCCGTGCGGCCAGCGCCAGCGCGGACGCGTGGTCCCAGGCGTTGGGGAGCAGCAGGGGCTCCTCGGCGTGGTGGAGGTCGGCGAAGGCGGTCACGGCACGTCACCCGCCGTGGTCCGGGTCTGCTGTGCGGCTGTCGTCATACCGGCACGCTAAGGGCGTGTTGCTTCGGCGGCGACCGAAGTGTGGCCGCGTGGCCGCCTGTCCGTACGGCCGTGTGCCTCATCCTGGGCAGGGCCTCACCCCCGGCGAGGCGTCACCGACCACGCAGGCGCGGCGGCGTGCCCGTCCGACATGCGGAACCGGAAGCGGCGGGTGGTGCCCGAGGCCCACCGGACGCTCAGGTCGTAGGCCCCCGCCACCTCGACCGTCACGAGGTCGGACAGGGGCCGCGGGTCCGTGTCGCCGGTGAGGCGGGCGAGGGCGACGAACAGGGTGGGGCCCTCGCCGGCCGTGCCGGTCAGCGCCTCTTCGGGGGCCTCCGACAGGCCGTGCGCGGGCAGGAGTTCGGCGCATACGCCCTTCGCCGGGGGCCAGCCCGTCACCCGCACCGGCGTCCCCGGTGCCGCCCCCGCCACCAGATGGGCCCGCACCTCCACCGCGCTCTCGGCCACCACCAGGCTGATGACCCGCACGTCCTCACCCACCGCGTGCCGGGAGGCCGCCCAGCCCTCCCCCACCCCGAGGGGTTCGATGCCGGTGCGGCCCGGGTCGTCGCCGACGGTCACGGTGTTGTCGTACGACGGCGAGGGCGCCGTCGCGGTCGAGTAGCCGAGGCGCGTGTAGTAGGGGTCGTAGCGGACGTCCTCGCTGCCGTGGTTGTGCAGGCGCACCAGGCCGTCCGAACGCGTCGACTGGAGCAGCCAGTTGGGGGCGGCGACCGGCGTGACCGCATCCGCCCGCTCGGCCGGGACCGGTTCCTCGGGGGCCGTCCACACCTCGTGGTCCGGCGGCAGGAGCAGACCGAGGAAACCCTTGCTCGCCCAGTACGGGGAGGCGGGGCCCGAGTAGCCCTGCAGGACGGACTCGTCGGGGCCGTGCCAGCCGAGGGTCAGCAGGCCGCGGTCGTCGACCGCGCCCCGGTCGAGGAAGTACTTCAGGGCTCCGGAGGCCAGGTGGCGGGTCTCGCCGGGCGCCAACGGGGTGTGCCCGGTGAGCGCGCCGAGCCAGAGCGGTGCCGTCGTCGCGAAGCGGTAGGTGAGGGAGCGGCCCTGGTGCATGGGGGCGCCGTCGCCGGCGAACAGCCGGCGGTAGACGGCGAGGTGCTCGGACAGGCGGCTGCCGTAGAGCCGCAGCAGGTCACGGTCGTCCGCCAGCCATGCGTGGAGGACGGGATACAGGTGCATGGCCCAGCCGTTGTAGTAGTCGAACTTGCGGCCGTCGCCGTCCGTGTACCAGCCGTCGCCGACGTACCACCGCTCGATGCGCTCCAGCCCGCGGTCGATCGCCGCCCGGCAGAGCGCTTCTTTGTAGCCGATTTCCCGCAGAAAGCCGCCGACCGTCACCGGGAAAAGCTCCCAGTTGCACGGCCAGGCTTCGGCGGTGAGCGCGTCGCCGAGCCAGTCCGCCGCCCGTTGCCGCACGGCGTCGTCCAGGCGGTCCCACAGCTGCTCCCGCGTCAGCCGCAGCGCGAGCGCGATCGACGCGGCCTCCACCAGAGGCTGGCTGCGGTCCTCGATGCGCGGCCAGACGCCGGACACGCCGGCCGCGAGGCCGTCGGCGTAGCGCTCGAGCGCCTTCTCGTCGCGGCGGAAGGCCGCCAGCATCAGGGTGCGGGCGTAGCCCTCCAGGCCGTCGGAGAGCGGGCCGGACCAGCTCGTGTGGTTGCCTGGCAGGTGGTAGAGCGCGCGGTCCTCGGTCGCGTAGGGCTCGACCGCGGCGAGCAGCGCGTCGGCGGCCGCTTCCCAGTGGGCGCGGGTGTAGCCGGTGCGGGGGCTGAGGACGGGGTCGTCCGGGGGCAGCTGCATCAGGGGTGTCTTTCCTTCCAGCCGGAACCTGGGACGCCCCGGTTCCGGTCGGGGCGCCCCAGGAGTTCATCCCACCCGCACGGCGCCGTTGGGCACCAGATGCCGGGCGACGAGTTCGTCGCGGACCAGGTCCGCGTACACGGTGGCACCGTGTACGGAGGTGTGCGTGTTGTCCCGCGCCTCGTGGTACAGGTACATGGCCTTGGAGGCCTCGACGCCCAGCGACTCCACGAGGGCCTTCGTCTTCGCGGTGAGGTCGATCAGCGGGACGTCCTCGGCGGCGGCGACCGAGCGGGCGACGGCCGGGTGGTCGACGCCGAGGCCGTTGACGAGGAGGGCGGTGTTGTTGTTCAGGGTGCCGTCGGCATTGAACCAGCGTCGCACGATCGGGGTCACCAGGACCGGCTGCCCGCCCTTCTCGCGTGCGCCCGCCACCAGCGCCTCCAGGTTGGCCCGGTAGGTCGCCTCATCGGTGGTCTTGTCGTTGTGGGCGAGCTGGATCAGGACCAGGTCGCCCGGGCGGATCCGCGCCCGGACGGTGCCCCAGAGGCGGGGGTCGGCGAGGTAGCTGACGGTGCTCTCGCCGGAGTCGGCGTGGTTGGCGACGGACAGGCCCCTGCGCAGGTACTGGGGCAGCTGCTGGCCCCAGCCGGAGTAGGGGTCGCCCGGCTGGTCGCAGACCGTGGAGTCGCCGACGAGGAGGATCCGGCGGGCGTGCCGGGCAGGGGTGACCTTGATGTCGGCGAGCGCGGGGGCCGTGCCGCCGATGGTCAGGTCGAGGCCGGGGGTGCCGTCGGGGCCGGTGGGCTCGCCCTCGGGGGTGCGGACGTCCACGGTGAAGCTGCTGGCGACCCGCTCACCGGCCGCGGCGGCCGTCTCGGGCAGCAGGGAACGCCGGGTCTCACCGCCGATGCGGGTGCGGGAGGCGGTGTCGCCGCCGAGGAGGACCCGCACGTCGTACGTGCCCGGCGGGACGTCGAAGTGGCAGGCGGTGGGGGTGCAGTGCTCGATGCCCGGGGACAGGTGGCGCTCGGCCGCCCCGGCCGGTGCGGCCGGTGCGGCCGGTGCGGCCGGTGCGGCCGGTGCGGCCGGTGCGGCCGGTGCGGCCGGTGCGGCCGGTGCGGCCGG
>NZ_JACTVI010000220.1 GCF_014495685.1 Streptomyces sp. TRM68367
GATCACGCTCGTGACATGCGCGAGCAGCCCAACCACCCGTCACGCCAGGGCCGTTGACCTGCACGAATCACGATGAAACTTCCTCAGTACGGCCAGACCGGCCCGCCGTCGGTCTTCTCCTTCCAGCGGTCCAGCCAGGCCAGGATGGTGCGCAGTGCTGTGTGGTGCCCGTCGGTGATGGAGCCGCTCCGAGCTGCGAGGGCCAGGAGCGCGAGCACGCCGCCGATTATCTTGGGTGCTTGAAAGAGTCTCTGGCACATGAGGCATGTAGGGTGAAGCCCACCGTGCCTCATAGATATCATCGGGGTTCAAGTGACGTATGGATCCATCAGTTCGCCGCCTCGGCCGTTCCGTTCTGAGAAGGCGCTGTCTCCGGACGACGGCTCGCCCATGTGGGTCGTTGTGGATGCCGCCTATGAGTTGCACCGGTACTCGTCGGCGTATCTGGCCTCCCTCCGCAGCGCGGAGGACGCGTCGGTGAACACCGAGCGGACCTACGCCGGCCGCATCGCCCTGTACCTCTGCTACTGCGTGGATCACGGCATCGACTGGGCTGCCCCTTCGATGCGACAGCTCGCCGGCTTCCTGAACTGGCTGGTGGACGAGCCGTTGCCGCCCAGGGGCCAGGTGGTACGCGTGGAGCCCAAGTACCGGTCCAAGGGCACCGCCAACGCCATCGTGGGTACGGTCTTCCGCTTCCTTCGGTACTGCGCGCTGCTCGACGACAGCCCGGTGTCCGCCGACCTGGCCACGAAGCTGTACGAGCCGAAGCAGCTGCGGTACGCGCCACCCGGGTACGACCGGGGCGAGGAGGGCCAGTTCTACACTGTCAACGTCAAGACCATCAAGTTCAAGATCGTGGTTCCTGGCTACGAGTATCTGACGGATGAGGAGATCCGGCAGGTACTGGACTGCACGGTGCACGCCCGCGACCGCCTGCTGATCGCGCTCCTGGCCGTCACGGGCATTCGTATCGGCGAGGCTCTGGGGCTGCGCCGGGAGGACATGCACCTGCTGGCCAGTTCCAAGGTGCTGGGCTGCGCGGTCACCGGGCCGCACATCCATGTCCGGCGTCGGCAGAATGCCAACGGAGCCCTGGCCAAGACCCGCAAGCCCCGCTGGATCCCGGTCGGCGAGGACATCGGCGGTCTGTACGCGGACTACCAGTGGGAACGTGAACGGGTGCCGGAAGCGGCGGACTGCGACATGGTGTTCGTCAACCTCTTCGCCGCCCCGCTCGGGCAGCCGATGAAGTACCCGAGCACCTATGAGCTGTTCCAGCGTCTGACGAAGAAGGCCGGGTTCACCGCCCGCCCCCACATGCTTCGCCACTCCGCCATCACCCGCTGGCGCCGTGAGGGCAAGCCCGACTACCTGATCATGGATATGGCCGGGCACGTGTCGCGGCAGTCCATGGACCAGTACACGCACGCCAGCGACCAGGAGAAACGCGACGCCGTGAACCACGTCGCCACCCTCGGGAAGGCTCGCCCGTGACCGTCGCAGTCGTTCCGGCCCAGCCCCGGCAACTGGACCGCCGCCCCGACGACGCCCAAATGGTTGCCGCATGGGCCGAGTGGATCCGTGGAGAGCTCAACCCCGGCTGGCGTCCCGGTGAATGGAACGCGGACGTGCTGCTGTTCGTTGGTGACCCGCACAATCCGCGGACGAGCGTCGCGGTCTGCAGGATCGCCGGCTGTGGGGCGGCCATGATGAATCCGGGCTACTGCAAGCCCTGCCGCGACGCCTACCGTGAGAGCGGCATGACCAAGGAGGAGTTCGAGGCCACCTACACACGGACCTTCCGTCGCGTCGCCGCGCATCGCAGTCTCGCCACGTGCGCGGTATCCGCATGTCCCGGGGACGCCTTCTCCCTGGGGCTGTGCCTGACCCACTACCGCGGATGGGCGAAGGCCAAGAAGCGGTCCGAAATCGACATGCCGGAGTGGGTGGCGCGTCAGAAGCCGTTGGGTGCCGCAGAACGGTGCCGAGTTCCGGGATGCTCAAGAGAACGGTCGCAGAACAACGGCCTGTGCCGCACACACCACAGGCAGTGGCGGCTCCAGGCCGGCCAGGCCGACCGAGTCGGAGACGGGAGCGCGGCTGCCGCGCGGTGGGCCGAGCGCCAGTCACCGTTTCTGGCCGCCCACATGTTCTCGCTCGCTCCGCTGTCTGCGGTCGCGCGGCTGGAGATGCTCTACGTCCTCCAGCGGCGTGACGAACGCGGGCAGAACCTCTCTCCCCAGGCGGTACGGGGCGTCGTCGGCTTGCTGGCCGAGCTGCCGAGCATCGCCCTGGCAGGGGAGGCGTTCCCGGATCCTTCGCAAGCGGGGTACGAGGGGACGGTGTCGCTCCTGAGCGGGGTGCGGTGGGACATCGAGACCGGCTTCGACCAGTTCCGCGGCGTCGATCCGGCACGGAAACTGGTGTGGGACCTACGGACCGTCAGCCAGAAGATCCCCTCCCTCAAGAAGACCCAGAGCGCTCTTCGCAATCCCAGTTCCCTCGACTTCGGCGAAATCCGCCAGGGGTGGTTGCGGGAACTCGTGATGCACTGGGCCCGCACCACGAGCCCCAGCAGCAAGGATCTGCGCGAACATGTCTGGGCGTGCGTCATCGCCTCACGCGCTCTGGAACTGCGACCGGGCGGCGGCGACGATCCGGGCAAGCTCCAGTTCTCGGACGTGACCGCGATCGTCGACGCGTTCCGGACGGCCCGGGGCAGGCAGGGCAAGGTCTATGCCTCCACCACTCTGGTCAAGAGAGCCGGCCAGTTCTTCGACCTTCTGGACTTCGGACGCCGTGAGGGGGTGCTGGACGACCTGTCCTCGCGCTTCGTCCGTCATCCGGACCATCACACGATCAAGAAGGTCGACGAGAACGATGAGGAGATCGGCAAGGCCATCCCCGAAGCGGTGATCCGCCAGCTCGACCAGCACGTCCGCTTGCTGGGCAAGGACTTCCCCTACGGGGAGCTTCCTCCTGAGGCCGTCAACGCGATGCTTCGCACGGCCTATGTGGTCCTGCGGGACACCGGCCGGCGCCCTGCTGAGGTCGCCGGACTCGACCTGGACTGCCTGGAGTTCGACAACGGCGAGTACCAACTGGTCTGGCACAACACGAAAGGCAGACGACGGCGACGGCGCCTGCCGGTCCACCAGCAGACCGTGGACGCCATCAAGGACTGGCAGGAGATCCGGGCCGGGCTCGACCTGCCAGACAACAGCGCGGAGCATCTCTTCCCGGCCATCACCAATCGCTACCGTCACCTCGACACGGGATACCTCTCGCGGTTCATCCGGTCGTGGGCCGACTCGATTCCGGTGCTGGAATCGGAAGAACTGGGGCGTGACGGTACGCCGTTGCCGTTCGACCGGACCAAGATCTTCCCCTACGCCTTCCGGCATACCTTCTGCCAGCGCTACGCGGACGCCGGAGTCCCGCTGCACGTCCTGCAAGCGCTCATGGACCACCGATCGGCAGACACCACAGCCGCGT
>NZ_JACTVI010000221.1 GCF_014495685.1 Streptomyces sp. TRM68367
ACGCCACGTCACCGGGCCATGCTGTGTTTTCGCAGGTCAAACCCTATTTCCAGCGACTATGCCGCTACCTCTGCTGCGGAACTCCGGTGGTCCCGCGCCGTCACTTTCCGTGTGCCAACGATAGCACTCTCGTTGCGCTCCGTGGTCGGCGGGGCGAGGTGCCGGAATCGGCCATTTCCCTATGCTAACGTTAGCACTACGCTATAGGGTAGTGCAGCCGCCCGCGGCTGCCTGGTTGCGGAGGTGTCCGTGCGGATCGTCAGGTATGCAATCGGCAGCGTGCGTCATTACGGAGAACTCGAACCCGGTGACACCCGAATCGCCAGATTCGAGGGCGATCCCTTCACCGGGTTGTCCCCTACGGGTCACATCGACGCAGTCGGCGACGTCGTCATTCTCGCGCCGGTAGAGCAATCTCGTATCTTCGGGTTCGCCTACAACTACGCGTCACATGTCGACGAGACCGACCGTGAGATCCCGGAAGTTCCCGTGTGCTTCATGAAGCCGAGCACATCGGTGGTGGGGCCGGGGGACGCCATCGTCTATCCGGCGGACGGTGAACTCATCCATTTCGAGGGCGAATTGGTCGTCGTCATCGGAAAGGAAGCCCGCCATGTGAAGCCCTCCGAGGCCCATGAGTACATCCTCGGCTATACATGCGGCAATGACGTCAGCGACCGCATCGTCCAGCGCAAGGAAAGCGCATTCGGAACGCTTCTGATCGGGAAGGGACAGGACACCTTCGCTCCCCTCGGGCCGGTCATCGCGACCGGACTCGACCCCTCGGGACTGTCGTTGACGACCCGGGTGAACGGCACCGTCGTGCAGTCGGCCAGCACGGCCGATCTGCTGCTCCCCGTTCCCGGCATCGTCAGCTACCTCAGCCGCTATCTGACGCTGCTGCCCGGAGACGTGATCATGACCGGTACGCCGTCCGGCGTCGGACCGATCCACCCCGGAGACGAGGTCGAGGTGGAGATCGAGGGTATCGGCGTCCTGCGTAACCCGGTCGTGGCCGAGAGTCGTTGACCGGCGGACGCCCGTTTGGCGCCCGTGCGACGGGGCCTGCTCACCGCTCGGCGGTGGGCAGGCCCCTTGGCGCGTCGGCGGTCCGTGCCGCTAGCGGACCGCGTTGTTGAACTGTGCGGGCCGGACGAAGGTCAGGGCGGCGACGCCCACCAGCGGCAGGAGCGTGACCTGGAGGAGCCCGGCCCGGTCCCAGCCGAAGGCATCCACGAGGGCGGCGAAGAGCAGTCCCGAGAACGCCGCCGGTCCGTAGTAGCTGGTGACGAAGAGACCGGAGGCGCGTCCGATCTGCGACGGGCGGACGGCCCGCTGCATCGCGCTGTTGGTGTTGGGGTAGATGAAGCCCAGGCCGAAGGCGCCCATGAGGAAGGCGAACACGCACTGCACGCCGACTCCGGCCTGCGTCTCGTAGATGCACACGCTGACGGCGGAGACGGCCAGCAGGCTCAGGATCAGCAGGTTGCGCTGGTTGAAGCGGTCGCCGAGCCAGCCGCCGAAAATGGCCGTCATGCCGCCGAAACCGAGGAAGCTCATGGCCAGTGCGGCCTGCTCGGCGGTGTAGTGCAGCGAGGTGATGAGGTACGTCGGGTAGAGGCCCAGGAACCCGTAGATCGCCACACCGCTGATGACCGCGTGGACCGCCAGTGCGATGGTGTTGCGGTTGTAGGGCGAGGCCGGCATGTAGTCGTAGGTCCTGGTCGAGACGGCCTTCTCGACCAAGTGTTCGGTCAGGCCGGTTTTCACGAGGAACAGGGAGGCGGCGGCGATCAGCAGCCCGGCCGTGCCGAACAGGTAGAAGGGCGAGTGCCAGGTGCCGTGCATGCTCATGAGCTGGATGCCGATGAGCGGGGCGATGAACACGCCGATGGAGTAGCCCACGCCGATGATGCCGAAGGCGAGGCCGCGCCGGTGGGCGAAGAAGGCGCCGATCGCTGCGAAGATGGCGGCGGACTGCATGCCCTCGCCGAAGCCGGAGACGACCCGGTAGACCGTCATGTCGGCGAAGCCGGTCGCCAGCGGCGTGGCCATCGTGCCCAGGGAGTAGATCACGATGCTGGCCAGTAGCACCGTCTTGCGGCGGAAGCGGTCCAGGAGATAGCCCGCGGGCAGGCCGGCCAGGGCCATGCCGAGGGTGAAGTTCGTTGCCAGCAGCCCGCCCTGCTCCAGGGAGAACCCGTACTCCGCACGGATGTTGGGCAGCAGGGGAGGGAAGACCTGACGGTCCATCGCGTTGACCATGTAGGAGAGGACGATCAGCAGGAAGCCGACCCCGATCATGACCCGGGAAAGGGGAGGGCGGCTGCTTTCCTGTGTGTCACCGACGGGCACTGCACCGGTGTCGACTTGCGCTGTGTGAGTCATAGCGGCTCCTGAGGAGGAATGGGCCACGGCAGGCCGCGGCGGACGCATCGCCGGTACGGAGGCGTACGGGCGGCAACGAATGCGGTGAGACGAGAAGCGGTGAGCTGAACACGGACTCGGTCGAGTCGGCGTTGGCGAGGCAGCCGCCGACTGGCGGAATGGGGCGATGGGCCGCCGCGCGGTCGGAAGCCGTATGCGGAATTCAGCCGTATGTCGCCCGTCGGGGACGTCCGTGGCTATGGCGTCTTCGACAGCCGGCCTCGTGCAGACCCATTTCGGGGCACATGGTCGGCGCTGGCAGAAACCATGAAGGGAAGACCGTTGCGCGTCAAGGTGTGTACGACGGATTTCTTCGGCGGTGCTTGTTCCGTGACTCTTGACGCACCGGAGACCGTGAGTGCTATCGTTAGCACAACGTGGCTATGACAAAGTGATGCGACGTGCCCGGCATCTCGTGACCCGTTCCCGGGACGTACCGCCGCGCCTCCACCGACCACAAGTCGGCGAGCGCCGGCAGCCCACCCGAGCCCAACGACCCTCTTCACCCCACCCATGGCGACCGAAGCCCTGATCGGACGTGACGTCGGCCGCCGTTCTGGATGACGATCAAACCTGCTGACCGGATGCGACCGGGCGGGACGCCCGGCCGTCCGCTGCGGCCGCACGACTCTGCGAGGACGACCTGCCATGAAACCACCGAGCCGCTCCGGCACCGTGCTGCTCACCGACCACGCCTGGCCCGACGACTCCGTCGAGCGATCGGTCGTCGAGAGCGCGGGGCACGCCCTGGTGACGGGCCCTGCCGAGCCCGCCTCGGCCGAGGTGGTCGAGGAGCTGGTCGCCGAGCACCGGCCCGCCGGGATCCTGACCTGCTGGGCGCCCGTGTCGGCCACCGCGATCGGCACGTCGCCGGACCTTCGCATCGTGGCCAGGCTCGGGGTCGGCTTGGACAACATCGCCGTGGACGCTGCCACCGAGCGGGGTGTGTGGGTCGGCGGCGCGGCGGCGCAGCGATGAACTCGAGCTCCGCGCAGGTGGGGCCGGGCCCCGTGCCCGACAGCGCGCTGACGGACTTCCTGATCGCCCACAGGCTCGCCG
>NZ_JACTVI010000222.1:0-3102 GCF_014495685.1 Streptomyces sp. TRM68367
GCCACGAACCCGCCGCCTGCCGTGGCTGCGGCGCGGACCTGGCCGGTGCGCCCGTGTTCGACGAGCGCCGGCACCAGGTGTTCGACGCCAAGGTCGACTACGGCACGGGCGCCCAACCGAGCCGGGTCGTGCTCGCGGACTTCGACGAGGACGCCAACGTCGACATCGCGGTCGCCAATCTGGACGACGCCACGGTGTCGGTGCTGTTGGGCAACGGGGATGGCACCTTCGACACCAAGGTCGACTACGCGACGGACGTCACGCCCATCTCGCTCGAGGCGGCGGATCTCGACGGTGACTCAGCGGTCGATCTGGTGACGGTGAACTCGGCGGCGGCTTCCGTGTCCGTATTGCCCGGCAATGGTGACGGCACTTTCGCCACCAAGGCGGACTTCGGCGTCGACAGCACGCCGTTCTCCGTCGCGGTGGGCGACTTCAACGAGGACAGCCGACCGGATGTGACCACCGCCAACTACAGCCCGGCGACCGTGTCCGTCCTGCTGAACACCACGAGCCCGTAGGGTCCGGACGGTCTGCCAGGCTGGATGGCGGGCCCTCAGGCAACCGAATGGATGATCGTCCCGGTATAGGTGCCTGTCACCGCGGTGACAGGCACCGACACCCTCAGAGTTGGCTGCCACACCACGGAACTGCTGGTCATCACAGTTGAGCTGTAGCTGAACGCTGTGCGCGCGGTGTCCAGGGGCTGCGCGTTGTTCGCGGTGGGCTGACCGGGAGTCCAGCTACCGGGGCCCGTCTTCGACACCACCGGGCCCGACCAGTACGACATTCTGCCTCGCGCAATCGTCTCGGGGGCCGTGCCGGCTCCGGTGGTGAAGTCGCTCGCCGCCACCGTCGCTGTCCAGGTACGGACGCCGGAGCTGTTCACCCGCACCTGGCCGAGCTGGACCGTGGCCGTCTGCCCGGTTTCCACCGACCCGAGACTGGCCGTGCCCGGGGCGGTGATGGAAGCGGCCATCCGCGCCCGGGGGATCAAGAAGAGCATGCGGCCCGTTGCGGCCTGCGCGCGTTGGCCCTCTGTCGAGGGCAGCACCAGACAGCTCCCCAGCAGCATCACTGCCGTCCCGATCCGTACAGGGAGTCGGGGCCATGACAGGCATCGCGCCCCTACCCGGATTCCTTTCTGCGTCACGGAAGCCGAGAGGCCTCCCATGTCCTTGGCCGACAGAACAGATGCTGGCGCGCTTGCGGCGGCTGGATCGTGTGCGTGCACCCGTTCAACCGCCCAACGGCGTTTCAGGGCCGGCTCGGGGCGGCCCGGCGTCGGCGATACCTCACCAGCGTCAGGGCAGCAGCGCAGGCGGCCAGCACACCTGCCGCGGCGGACCAGATCCCGCCGTGCGACGACGTGATGATGGCCGCGAGGCTGGTGCCGCCGGGGGCCGGGAAGGTCAACCGTGCCGACAGGCTCTGCTTGACCGTTCCGCTCTCCAGATGCAGTCGCGCGGTCCATGGGCCCGCGGGCAGTCGCCTGTCCAGGCCGTCCACACTGACCGTGCCCCGGCCGCCGGGAGGCAGCGTGGTGCCCTGCGTGACGTTACGCCCCGGCGCGTCCAGCCCGCCGGGACCATCCAAAAGGCGAAGCTTGCCCTGCAGGTCCAGTGCCCGCTTGCCCGTGTTGTGCACGTGGGCGAGCACACTCGGTGCGCCGTCCTTGTCACGGCGGGCAACCAGCTTGGTGATGCGGAAGTCGGCGTATTCCCCGCTGTCGCTGACGTCCAGATACACCCGTGTGCCCACCCGCATGATGGAGCCGATGTTGTGCTGGGCGTCCGGTGGGGTTTCGTTCTGCGCCCACACCACCGCATACCGCTCTCCCGGCGCCGCGTCCTGCGGCACTTTGATGGTGACCTTCCCTTCGGCCTTCTCCCACGGATCGAGCACCAGTGCACCCGGTCGGATGCTGGTCCACCTGGACAGTTCGTTCGGCCTCCTGCCGTCGGCGAAAACGAACCGGTTCTTGGCGATCTTCGCCGCGGCCGCGTACAGCTTCACCTCACGCTTGGTGCCGGACTTGTTGGCCACCTCGAACCGGCGCTCAATGGTCGTCCCCGGCTTCAGGTGATCGACGATGTACTTCAGCGCACGCGGATCATCCCGCCGCACGACAGGGGCCTCAAGAAGCCGGAATCCGATATACCCCAGCTCCTGCGCGTCTTCGGACGATGCGGACACAGCCAACGCGGGCGGGCAGAGGAAGGCGTTGGCCAGTACGGTCGCAGCCGCAGCCGCAGCCGCAGCCGCCAGCTGACGCAAGGATGCAGGTCTTCTGTGCACGATGCTGGACGCCTCAGGCCACGGAGTGAGTCACGGTGCCTTGATAATCACCGGAGACACTTGACGCGGGAACGCTGACGGTCAGCGTGGGATTCCAGCTCACGGAGTTGGCGCCGTTGCCGCTGGCCCGGGAGAACGCCGTACGGGGCGCGGCCAGGGTTCCCGCAGTCCCGGGTGTGAACGGAGGGTTGACCGGATTGATCGCCGCCCCCGGATCGTAGGTGACGTTACTGCCCGGGATTGTCTCGGCCGCAGTACCGGCGCCCGTCGTGAAGCCGGGGGCCGCCAGCGATACCGTGGCCGTCCAGGTGGTATTGAGCTGGGACCGCTGGTCGTTCACCGTGACATTGCCCAGCGCGCCGGTGGCCTGGCCGCCGGGGGCAGCAGAGGAGAGAGTGGCATTGGCCGGCGCAGAGATGGTCAGCCCCGTCGTCGCCGTCACAGTAGACGTGGTCACCGTGTCGACAGCCGACGTCGGCACCGAGGTCGCCACCACCGCGCCCATCGCCCCGGCACAGACAATCACAGTATTCCGAACACGCATCCCTGCTCCTCACGCACATGATCACTGAGTCTTTGCCAGTAACGGATCATGGCGTTGTGTGATCGTTCAGATGGTGCGGTCGTCCTCGAGTTGGAGCAGGACGAGGGCTGCGGCGGCGATCTTCGTGATACGGCTGGGGTCGAGGCTGACCCGGCGCAGGGCCTTGAAGGTGGTCTTGAGCAGGGAGTTGGCGCGCTCGCAGACACCATGGATGCCGCGGATGACCTTGTTGTAGGTCTGCTGGGCCTCGGTCAGCTCGC
>NZ_JACTVI010000222.1:3182-3421 GCF_014495685.1 Streptomyces sp. TRM68367
TCCGTGGTGGCGGGCGCAGGTGGTGTCGTGCTCCAGGCCCGGGCGGACCGGCGAGACCCAGATCGGCCAGCCGTCCGGGGTGGCGATGACCTGCACGTTCCCGCCATGGTGCTTGTGTTTTCCGGACCACCAGAGGTCGGCGCCGTTGGGTCCGGGGGCGGCGACACGGTCGGTGCGGATGACGGTGCCGTCGAGGTTCAGATGCGTGAGCCCGGCTGCCTTCGCACGCTCCAGCGCGG
>NZ_JACTVI010000223.1:0-2989 GCF_014495685.1 Streptomyces sp. TRM68367
CTAGAACCGTGTCGACCAAGATCACTGTTCAGCAGGAGCTCCGTTGGACGCCAAGTCTGTCATTTGTCACGAGGTAGTGGTTGCCGCGGGGCCGTTCGCGCCCGGTCATCTGGGCGAGCTGACGCAGCTCGTCCCGTTCGAGATGGTCGACGAGGTCCTGGCCGAGACCGGCAGGACCCAGCAGCGGATACGGAACTTGCCTTCGCGTGTGGTGGTGTACCTGGTGCTGGCCGGGTCTCTGTTTCCCGGGATCGGCTGGAAGCAGGTATGGCAGCGGCTGACGGCCGGCCTGGAAGGACTGGCGACAGCGACTCCGACGGCCGGCGCACTGGCGCAGGCCCGCAGGCGGGTCGGGGCCCGGCCGCTGCGTGGCTTGTTCGACCTGCTGCGTGGACCGGCCGCGGGGATCGGCGCCGTGGGATCGCGGTGGCGGGGCCTGCTCGTCTGCGCGATCGACGGCACGCTGATGGCGGTGCCCGACAGCCCGGCGAACCAGGCCGAGTTCGTCAAGCACCGCGGCAACAACGGCGGGGCGGGATACCCCTCGCTCCGTCTGCTGGTCCTGGTGTCCTGCGGCACCCGCACCATCCTGGATGCGGTGTTCGGGCCGACCACGAACGGAGAAACGTCCTACGCCCCGCGCCTGGTCCGCAGCCTGCGCGAAGGCATGATCGTGCTGCTGGACCGAAATTTCGCCGTCCAGGCCCTGGTCGAGGCGATCACGCGGACGGGCGCTCACGTCCTCGTCCGGGTGAAAGAGAACCGCAGACTGCCGGTCCTGGAACGTTTCCCCGACGGCTCCTACCTGTCCAGGCTGGGAGCCGTCGCGGTTCGGGTCATCGACTGCGAAATCACCGTCAGCACCTCAAAGGGGCGCCGCACCGGCGCCTACCGCCTGGTCACGACTCTGACCTGCCCCCACGCCCACCCCGCAGCCGAGCTGATCAGGCTCTACCACGAGCGATGGGAGGTCGAGACCTCCTACCTGGAGATCAAGTCCACCATTCTCGGCGGCCGGGTCCTTCGTGCCCGGACCCCTGCCGGCGTCGCCCAGGAAGTCTTCGCGCTGCTGGTCACCTACCAGGTCCTGCGACTTGCCATGGCGGATGCCACCGCCACCCATCCAGGTACCGACCCCGACCGGGCCAGCTTCTCCATCGCCCTGAACACCGCCCGCGACCTGCTCGTTCAGGCCGCGGGCGTCATCAGCACGGCTGTCGACCTCGTCGGCACCATCGGCCGACGGGTCCTGGCCGACCTCATGCCCGACCGGCGCATCCGCACCCGGCCACGCGTCGTCAAACGCGCCATCTCGAGATACAACGCCAAAGGCATCGTCGACCGAACCAGCTACAAGGCCACGATCAGCATCGACATCCTCACCACCCGCACGCCTTGACACCAGACACCCACTGCTAANAACCAGCTACAAGGCCACGATCAGCATCGACATCCTCACCACCCGCACGCCTTGACACCAGACACCCACTGCTAACTACACGGCATTGGGGCTATACCCGCAACAAGTTCGCCGACGCGTGGAAGCGCTACTGCCCCACCGTCCATCCCCTCGGCACCCCGTAGGCCGACGCCGGCTGACAGGCCGCCAGCCTCCGGTCCCTGCTGCCCACGCGACCACCGCGTCGTCGGCAGGGAAGGGCCCGAGCCACCGTCTTCTGCCGTCCTTGCCGTCCCAGCCGTGAAATCGCAGGTCAAAGGCCCCGAGCGTGGGACGGCTATCCGCCCCAAGACGGATAGCGATCCGTCCCGACGCACGACAGGGCGCCGCGCGAGCCGAGCCCCCCGGCTCACCAGGTCATCTCCCCATGCCGTCCCGGACGGCACACACACAGCCTCCTGTCCCGCCCTGACCTGCGGTTGCAACGGCAAGACGGCAAAGACGGATCACCGCGAACACCCCTGCAAGGACACCTTCATCATGCTCGACACCGCCACACTGAACAGGCCGACCGGCCGCCTCGCGCCACCTGGTGGGACCGGCTCACCATCATCCTGCTCGGCGTCGCCGGATGCGCCCTCTCCTACGACGCGCTACGGCAGATGGCCACCGCCGTCCACGTCCGCTACCAACTGACCTACCTCTTCCCCGTCGTGATCGACGGTCTCATCGCCTACGGCGTCCGCGCCCCGCTGGTTCTGCGCGAGGCCCCGCGCCAGCGCGCCTGTACGCGTGGATCCTGTTCATCGCCGCCACCGCCGCCAGTATCTGGGCCAACGGCCTGCACGCCCTCGACCTCAACCAGCCCGGCACCGTGGACCTCCACCTCGACGACACCACGGTCACCGTCCTCTCCGCGATCGCTCCGCTTGCCCTGGCCGGAGCCACCCACCTGCACATCCTGATCACCCGCTACGGCGGCACCGACCCGGGAGGAACCCCGGCGCACCCAGCCACCGCACCAGTTCCGTACCGGCAGCAGCAGGCCGACGGAACCCTGCCGACGGATCCGTACCAGCAGCGGAAGCGGTTTGAGCGGCACGACCTGCCTCAGCCCCAGCAGGCCGGGATCACGCAGGCCGCCGAAGCAACGGCTCCGGGCGCCCTGGGGTCCGGAAGCATCGATCCGGACAGTGGCACGGGAACCGTGACGCCGACGGGCTCCCCGCACAGTGAGCCCGAGGACGAGCCCGACAGCGCAGGCCAGGGGCAGGACGAGGGTTCCGTACCTCGCACCCAGAGCCAGGGCGGACGCCCACCCATGGCGTCCCTGGAGCGGCTGGCCGAGGTAATCGCCGCAACCCACTCGGACCCGGATGCAATCACTCGCGACAGCGCCCGCAAGGCCCTGACCGAATCCGGGCTCGGCGCCGGAACCGTCCGGCTGACCGAGGCCATCACCCTGGTCCGCCGCGCCGCCCATGCCCGCGAGCACCCCGACCAGCGCCCCCTCGCCGACCGGATCTGAACCCATCCGGACGCCCTATAGCCCACCCGATCCAGTAGGCCGGCGCGGGGGGCGCCCCCCCC
>NZ_JACTVI010000223.1:3138-4671 GCF_014495685.1 Streptomyces sp. TRM68367
ATCCCACCCGTACGCCCCGGACAGCCCAGCGGTGCCTACAGCCCCGCGCGCCCCTACAGGAGACAATGCAGTGAGGAAGAGGTCGCACCTCGACAACAACACCGAAGGCCCGGATCAGCCATCGAAGTCCGTTGACCTGAAGGCCCTTTGGCGCCGGGCATTCGGTAAAGGGGCTCCTGGCGGAGCCAGTAGTACCCCGAGTCCGACTCAAGGCCGGACTTCGGGGGTCTCCGCCCCGGGGGTGGCGGAGACGGCCCAGCGCCAGGGGGCGCCAGACCGGGGGGCCGGGGCCGAGGGCGGCTCCGACCCGGACACGCTTCACTCTGTGCAGCAAGCCGTTCTGCGCCCCGTAGACAGCGCAGCCGTCGCCGCCGGCGAGCCTGCTGTGCAGAGCGTGCAGCCCACGATCCGCCGCTTCACCGGCACCAAGCGCAACGACCGTGTCGGCCCGCTGCGCTTCACCGGCGACCAGCGAGCCCGCCTCCAGGAGGCCGCTGCCAAGCACGGCTACAAGGGCGACTCCGGCTTCGCCGCCGACATCGTCCTCGCCTTCATCACCGGCCGGTTCACCGCCAACCTGCCCCTGTCCGAGGACCGCCGCCGCACCCACGTCTTCCGCGCTCAGGTCCTGCGCCAGCTCAACCGGATCGGCGTCAACGTCAACCAGATCGCCCGCGCCCTCAACAGCGACCACACCCCACCCGACATACGTCAGGGCCTCGACGAACTCCACCACCTGCTGGAGCTGATCGCCGAGGCCCTCCGCCAGCCCGCCGACCCGGAGGAGGTCTGACCAGCGTGATCGCCGCCATCAAGCCCGCCGGGACCAACACCCGGGGCCTGCTCGCCTACCTCTACGGCCGCGGAACCCACGACGAGCACTTCGACCCGCACATCGTGGCCGGCTTCGCGATGCTCGGCATGCCCGACCCCGGCCGCGACGAGAACGCCACCCTCACCGAACTCGGCCACTACCTCGACGAGCCGGTCTCCTTGCGCAACAACGAGTTCGGCAAGCCGGTCACCGACCACGTCTGGCACTGCCCGGTCCGCGCCGCCCCCGAGGACCGCTACCTCTCCGACACCGAGTGGGGCGAGATCGCCCAGCGCATCGTCCAGGCCGCCGGCATCGCTCCGGCCGGTGACGACCTGGCCTGCCGCTGGATCGCCGTACGCCACGCCGACGACCACATCCACATCCTCGCCACCACCGTCCGCGAAGACGGACGCCGCCCCAAGCTCCACGACAGCGGCCTCCGCGTCGGCGACGCCTGCCGCGAGATCGAGAAGGACTACGGGCTGCGCCGCCTGAAGAAGGGTGATCGCACCGGCGCCCGCCGCCCCACCCAGGCCGAGATGCACAAGGCCGAACACCTCGGCTGGGACCAGCCCAGCCCCGAGTGGCTCCAGGACCGCATCCGCGCCGCCATCCCCCACGTGACAGGCGCCGAGGAATTCATCGCCTACCTCGAAGCCAGCGACATCGAGGTCCAGGTCCGGCGCGGCCCGTCAGGCGACCTCCTCGGCTATGCA
>NZ_JACTVI010000224.1 GCF_014495685.1 Streptomyces sp. TRM68367
CAGGTCATCCGTACGACAGGGGGCACACAGCCATACCGGACCCGGGGGCCAGGCGCCCCATTGCGGGGCCACGAAAAAGGTAACGGGGGGACAGCGCGCTGCTCTTTCTCGGTAATGTCGGCAGTGTCACGCACCTGGACGAACAAGGTGGGGTCCGGCACCGGCTGGCGCTCGTCCGAGAGGTCGGCGAGCTGTTCGAGGCCGTGGTGGGCGGGCGGAGCGTCGACGTGGAGACCGGCGAGGCGCGCGCCGGCGACGGGTCCCGGTGGCTGGTGTGCCGTACGACCGTTCCAAGCCCCTCCGGGATCACCCGGTCCCACAAGGCGGCGGGGCCCACCACCACAATCGCTGTGGCTCTTCCTCTCGGACCCGATGACACCGGGCGGATCTACGCCGGTCTTCCGGTCGCGGACACCACTCTGGCCCTCTGCGCCAGCGCCCAGTTCGACCCGATCGCCAGCCGTCAGGCGCTCGACGACACCCCCTGGAACCGCGCACTGAACGAACTGGTAGGCGACCTGTGGACAGCCGCCGTCCTGTGGCAGTTCCGGCGGGATCCAGCACGGGCCTGGCGCGCCATGCCGCTCCCCGACGACATGCGCGACTCCCGTGACCCGGTCGCCGGGCTGGAGCGACTGCTCCTCGACCGTGCCAGGGCGGGTGTGTCCCACGGTCTCGTGCTGGACGTCGCGGGGCAAGGGCCGCTCGGCCTGGATGATCTCGCGGTGGAAGACGAGACGCTGGTTGGTGTGGTCACCGAAGAGGAGGTCTCCCGCGTCGCGGAGCGGACCGCCGTACTGCCCGGGGTGGCGCGGGACGAGGACGGCCGATGGCGTGAGGTGCTGGCAGACTGGGAGAACCACGACGGTGCGGTTCCCGTGACGGTTGACCTCTACGACGCGCTGCGCCTCCTCGACGACGAAATCCGGTCGCCGCGGGCGAACATCCGCCTCGCCGCGGCGGGACTTTCCGCAGACATCTACTCCTCCTTGCTGTCGAGCCGCTGGCTCGTGGACAGCTCAGGGGGCCGCCACAGTGTGCCCCGGCCTGCGGAACCTGCGGTGTTCACCGACGCCCCGCGGGGCCTCGGTGCCAGTCTCGGCTTCTCCCGGGAGATCCATCCCGCATTTCTCGCAGACACCGACGAGGCGCGGTCGGTGAGGGCGTGGCTCCGTAAGCGGGGGGTGTTGCTGACCGACGGGGACGCGGTGGCCGTGATCCGGCGCCTCGCGGCCATCGGCGCGGCCGGGAGCGGCGGCCTGAATGTACTGCAACTGACGGATGACCAGCTCATCGAACTGCGCGACGGGTTCGCAAGCGTGCCGGACTCCGAACGTGAGACCTTGGGGCGCGATGTGGGTCACGCAATCCGGTTGCAGGGGCATCGCTACGACCGGGCCGGAAAACGTGAAGACATCGACGTCGCTCCCGCCAAAGCGCACCTGCCCGCCCGACTGGACAGCTCGGAACGCGAGGAGAGCTTCGCCTTTGCTGCCGGTCGCACGGCCGGGCTGGTGTGGCTGCGGCCCCGGTACGCAGAGGTTCTGCAGCGAGGCGGCGCCGGGATGGGCGCCCGCAAGTTCCTGAGGCTCCTGGGCGCGGAGACCGCGCCCAGGTTGCGCAGGCACCCGGGAGCGCGGGAACGCTTCACGCAGAGCCCGAAGGGGCTGCCGGCGGACGTCATCTCGGGACCTCGGGCACGCACAGATGCCCTGCGAGCTCTGGAAGCGACTTTCACGCTTGACGACTACGAAAGCCCGGACCTACGTGCCGTCGCCTCTGGCATAGCCGCGGAGCAGAACCCGCAGATCCGCAGGCGCAGGGCGGCAGCGCTGTTTCACGTCCTCGGGCGGGCATGGAGCCGCTTTTCCGACCACGATGAGGTGGACGCCGTCTACGACTACTACGCATGGCAGAACCGGGGCAGGACTGCAGCCTTCTGGCTCTGGCAGTTGCGCGACACACCATGGCTCGACGACAGTAACGGCGCACCGTCTGCCCCGGCCCGACTCTGCATGCGGACCACTGGCACGGTCGCGGTGTACGGGGCGGACGACGAGCGATTCCTCCATCCCGAGACCCAGCAACTGGTCGGCAGACGCAGTGATGTGCTGCGCGCCCTGGGAATCTCTGCGGAGGCCCGCACCGAGGATCTCGTGGAATGTCTGCAGCGCCTGCGCCGACGGGAGGAAGAGGGAGGCGACAGGGATGTGCCCGCAGCGCTGATCCTCTACCAAGCCCTGGCCGAGCGCGCCTTCGGCCGTGGTACAGGCGCCTCGGGGAAGATGTCCCTGGGCTCGGTCCTCCGGGCGTTCGGCGAGGCCCTCCCTGTCAGTCTGTGGTGAGACACCCGGTATGCCGGGTTATCCTTCCTGGGCGAGACAGGAGCCCCACCCCAGATGACCAGCACGAACGTCCCGGTGGCCGAGTCCGAGGACCCGGCACCGAGACCGACCCGCCGCCGCTTCTCCCCGGAGTACAAGCTGCGCATGGTCGCCGAGTACGACGCCGCCCCGGCCGGAGAGAAAGGCGCGATCCTGCGCCGAGAGCGGCTGTAAGCGGCCTCGTCCTCACGGACTCCGGCTGGCGCCGACCGAGCCAGTGCCTGCGGGCGGCGCCGCTCTTCGGTCCACTCCGTGTGTTCGCTCCCACCTTTCCGGGCAGCGAGGAGTTCTGGCAACGGCTCGGAGTGCGTGTGCCGAATGTGGACGACGCCACGGCCGTGATCAAGGAGCTGGCACAGCGGGACCGGAAGCAGGGTCGGGACCAGCCGGACGGGACGACCCAGTCCATCGTCCTGGAGACCCTGAAGATGCTCGCCGCTCTGGGCCGTACCCATCCCGGCACGTTGACGGCCAAGCGCCTGGGACGCCTCCCTCTCTGGACGAGCCAGGGCTGGCGAAGCAAGCGGCCCGTGTACGCCGTCGAAGACCCGGTGGTAGCCGAGGCACTGGGCCGGGAACGCGCGGTGTGGTGCCCGGGAGCCGAACTGGAGCAGTTCCGGCCGTTGATCGGAACCCTGCGCGTGAGCGAGCTCGCCGCAGAGCACGTCACCGTGTACAGCCCTGGCCCGGCCCCGGCGGACCCGGACGCCACAGCGCTGGTCCGGTCAGCCGTCACCCACCTCCGTGAGGACCTGCTGAATCGCCCCGGGTTTGATGGAGACATCGAAGACCCGGAAGGATGCCGATCATGGCTGCTCCCCGCAAGTACCCCGACGAACTGCGC
>NZ_JACTVI010000225.1 GCF_014495685.1 Streptomyces sp. TRM68367
ACGCCACGTCACCGGGCCATGCTGTGTTTTCGCAGGTCAAACCCTATTTCCAGCGACTATGCCGCTACCTCTGCTGCGGAACTCCGGTACGGGGAGCACACTTCAATGCCTTTGACACCGTTGATCATCCAGGCGAGGAAATGCTGCGGATCATGAGCGTCGACCACTAGCCTCGAATCAGGTGGTGCGAGATGAGCATGGTCGACGATCTACGCCGAGCCCGCGAGGAGTACGAACGCCAGGAGTGGGTGGCGGCGTACCGCGCTCTTTCCGGCCTGGACGAGACCGAGCTTCAGGCCGACGACTTCATGGCGCTGGCGGTCACCGCGCACCTCCTGGGCCACCGCAACGACTGCATCCAGGCGCTGCAACGGGCGTTCCAGGCCTACCGTGACAGGGACGATACCCTCGGCGCGGTGCGCGCGGCGTACTGGCTGACCGTAGTCCTGTGGCAGGGCGGCGAGGTCGCCATCGGCAGTGGCTGGCTAGCCCGGGCCGAGCGGCTGCTCGACGACCATGGCGGGGATGTGGTGGAGCGTGGCTATCTGCTCGAGCGGGCCACCATGGGGCACATCATCAAGGGAGAGTTCGCCGAGGCCTTCGTTGCCGTGCCAAAGGTCACCGAGTGCGGCCGACGGTTCGACGACCCCGACCTGACAGCTATGGGCCTCCACATGGAGGGTCGGATGAAGATCTTCGCGGGCCAGGTCGCCGACGGGCTGAGCCTCCTCGACGAGGCGATGGTCTCGGTCCTGGCCGGGGAGGTCTCACCCATCTTCTCCGGGGTGATCTACTGCTCGTCGGTCGAAGCCTGCCAGCAGATCTCCGACTTCGGCCGGATGGGCGAGTGGACTCACGCGCTGACCACCTGGTGCGACGGCCAGCCCGGCCTGGTCGCGTTCACCGGTCAGTGTGCGGTCCACCGCGGCCAGCTGATGCGACTGCACGGCGCCTATCGCGACGCCGTCAGGGAACTCGAGCGCGCGGTCGGGCGGTACGCCGCGGCCGGCGGGGACCTGGCGGTCGGTCAGGCCCACTACGAGCGGGGTGAGACCCTCCGGCTTCGCGGCGACCACGACGCTGCGGAGGCCGCCTTCGCGGAGGCTGCCGAGTTCGGCCACTCGGCCCAGCCCGGCCGGGCACTGCTGTGGCTGGAGCACGGCCGACGGGATGCGGCGTCGGCCGCGATCCACCGTGTGGTGGCCGAGGTGCACGATCCCGTCCACCGGTCGCAGATGCTCCCGGCGGCGGTCGAGGTGCTGGTGGCCACCGGCGAGGTAGACACGGCAGCACCCCTTGCCGAGGAGCTGGGGCAGATCGGGAGCTCGTTCGGGTGCTCGGCGCTGCAGGCATCGGGGCAGTACGCCGCCGCGACCGTCGCCCTGGCCCGGGGCGAGGCGGACCGCGGGTTCGTCTGCGCGCGGCAGGCGGCCGAGACCTGGGCGCAGCTCTCCGCGGTGTACGAGGTGGCCCGCTCCCGGGCGCTCGTCGGGCGCGCGCTCCGGCTGCTGGGTGACGAGGAGTCGGCCGCGGCCGACCTGAGCGCGGCCCGGAGGGCGTTCGCGGAGATGGGTGCGAATCCGGCGGAGCAGGAGATCGCGGCGCTGTTGGGCGAGGAGAAGGCTCCCGGCGGGCTGAGCCCCCGGGAGGTCGAGGTCCTCCGGCTGGTGGCGGTGGGCAAGAGCAACCCGGAGATCGCCGAGACCCTGGTGCTCTCGGAGAAAACCGTGGCCCGGCACCTGTCCAACATCTTCGCCAAGCTCGATGTCGGCTCCCGAACCGCGGCCGCGGCGTTCGCCTACGAGCATCACCTGGTCTGAGCCGCCCTTCGTTCTGAGCAGTCCCGGCTAGTTAGCAGGCCGTCGGGGGGCGTTGACGCTGTCCCAGTAGTCCTCGCCGAAAAAACAACGGAGTAGCCGCTGACCTGGGCCGTTGCCGTGGAAAGACGTGACGAGCACGCCCGGACGAGACGCCTTTCCTCCTGCTGGTACGTGGGAGGTTCTACAGCCCGGCGCCGGGCTCGTCGGTGGCCACGGTCCGCAGGGGCCGGTGTCCCTGGTCGTCGAGCTGGGCGAGTTCGTGCTCGTAATGGCAGCAGGCCGGGGTGTGGGACGCGGGGCCGGCCCCGGCGCAAGCCCCGCGCGCTGTATGCCGACCGCGGCTACGACCACGACAGCTACCGCCGCAGTCTGCGTGAGCGTGGCATCGTCCCGAAGATCGCCCGGCGCGGACAGCCACACGGCTCGGGCCTGGGGAGGGTGCGATGGGTTGCCGAGTCCGCCATCGCCTGGCTCCACGGGCCCTCGCCGCTTACGGACCCCCGGGAAACCCGAGACGACATGCATGACGCCTTCCTTCAGCTCGCACACTGAATCTTTCTCGGTAACGTTTCGTGACGGTTCGTGATCTTCGGTCAGACGGTGCGGCCGTGTTCCAGCTGGAGCAGGACGAGGGCGGCTCGGGCGATCCGGGTGATGCCGCTGGGGTCGAGGCTGACCCGGCGCAGGGCCTTGAAGGTGACCTTGAGCAGGGCGTTGGCCCGCTCGGCGACCGCGTGGACGCCTCGGATGACCGAGTTGAACGCCTGCCGCTCGTCATCGAGTTCGCTGCCCTGGGCTTCTTGACCGGGTGGCGGAAGCCGTCGCCGGCGTTCTCGTAGCCGAGGTCGGTCAGGGTGGGAATGTCCAGGGTGGATGCGAGCAGCACTGCCTGGGGAGAGTCATGACAAGTAGGTTCACTGAGTTGGCCGTTGACTGCCACGATCCTGAGAGGCTCGCGGCCTTCTGGTGCGAGGTCCTGGACTTCAAGGTGATCGACCGGAGCGAGGGCAAGGTCGAGATCGGCTCCTGGGTGCCGACCGTCGAGGATGTTCGGGCCCGTCAGATGCCGCCCACCCTGGTGTTCATCCAGGTACCTGAGGGCAAGACCGTGAAGAACCGGCTTCACCTCGACGTCAGCCCAATCGACGGCAGCACCGAGGACGAGGTGACCAGATTGCTCGGCCTCGGCGCCACCAAGACGGATGTGGGCCAGGGGTCAGACCGAAACTGGGTAGTCATGGCAGACCCCGAGGGCAACGAGTTCGACGTCCTACGCACCCTGGCACCGCAGACCTAGGCCCAATGCCGTGTAGTTAGGGCTTGCCGATTAATAACTCGCTGTCTTGATCTCCGGTGGGTGGGTGAGTCCTGCCGTGCTGGC
>NZ_JACTVI010000226.1 GCF_014495685.1 Streptomyces sp. TRM68367
GTGGCGTCCTTCGCCGCGAGCAGGAGCTTCAACTCCTCGTTCGACGGCTCACTACCAGGCTCCACGGCCACAGCTTATCGATCTTGGGGTGCTCTGGTCGAACGGGCTGTCAGCCCTGCTGAACAGCTACGTGGGGGCGGAAACGGTCGTTTGTGCCCCCTGGCCGATCCAATGCGCGGGATTACCCACACGAGTGACGAGGGCGGTGATGGCCTCAGCAAAGCATTCGCGGGGACGCGCAGCCGGCGCGCGTACGCGCCGAGCCAGCTGTCCAGGGCCTCGCCCGGAAGCGGTGCCAGCGCGATGGGGATGCGGTCATCGGTCCACACGGTCATGCCGACTTCCTGCGACGTTGCGGAGACTGCCTCGGCCGGCTGGTCAGCAGACCAGCCGCGATCTCGGCTTCCAGTTCCTTGCGGGCCGCCTCCGCGGCGGCGTCGTTCTTGACCTGGTACATCAAACCCTTGTCGAGGCGCTCATGACCGGAGCGAATCGCGCGCAGGCAGCCGCGGTTGATCAGCGCCATGAGGGAGGCGAAGTGTCCGGTGGAGCGTGCGAAGAGGTAGTCCGACAGGTCCCTGGCGAGCATCCCGGGGTACTTCTCCGCCAGGACGAGTTTCTGCTCGATCGTCTTGAGCAGTGTCTGCCAATGCTGACGGCCTTCGTCGTCCTCGATCTGGAACGCGACAGCGTCAAGGGCGTGGTGCGGCGCCCGAACTGGGCGAGTTCGGTCTGCTGGTCGGAGACCCCTCGCGCAGGACACCCCGCTGCTGGACGCCGACCCCGACGTAGATCAGGGTGACGGGGAAGACGTTCGACAGGTACTTCAGCTGGTTCGCCATGCGGACCGAGTTGGGGTTCGCCCCGGCGAGGAAGTGAATGTCGTCGATTTTACCGACCGCAGGAGCTCGGAAACCGGCTCTGAACTGCGAAAATTCATAGATTACATGTCCGTGACGGCGCATTGGGGTCGTTGTTGTAGCTCGCCGGGTGGTCTCATGGGACGGCCCGTCCACCGGGACGGTGGACGGGCCGTGAGGTGGCCAGCGAGGCAGGGCCACGTCGCTGATCGGTGAGGCAGGCTTCGCGGTCGGCGACGCGCCGGTCTTGGAAGCGGAGGTTGGAGTGAGCTGTCGGTGGCTTTGGTAGTGCTCGCCGAAATGCCGGGCTATTTGATGCGGTCAAGGAGGTCCAGCATTCGATCGGTGGCCTGCGTTGCGGCGTGTTCGTCGTGCGACGGCAGGCTGCTGTCGGTGAACAGGTGCCTGTCGCCGGGGTAGAGGAACAGTTCGGCATCCGCCGCCGTCTCGACGAGCGCCCGGGCTGCGTCCACATCGCCCTCCCTGGCGAAGAACGGATCCGCGTCCATGCCGTGGACCTGGACCGGGACATCGTGGGGCCAGGCGCCGCCGAACTCCGCGACCGGGACGCATGCCTCCAGCAGGAGCGCACCCTTTGCGCCGGTGCGGGTCTGTGCCAGCTTCTGCGCCGGCAGGACGCCGAGCGAGAACCCGAGGTAGACGAGTTCCGCAGGCAGCCCCTCGGCGGCGGCGGTTCCGCGCGCGATGACCGTGCCGAACCCGGCGTCCTGGGCGTAACTCATGCCCTCCTCGAGACTGTCGAATACCTGCCCCTCGAACAGGTCCGGGACATGGACGGTGTGTCCGGCCCGGCGCAGCTGCTCGGCGAACTCACGGACGCCGACGGTCAGCCCGTGCCCGTGGTGGAAAACCAGCACCTCAGCCATTTCGCTCCCCTCGTGCTGCGGTGCCCGGGCGGCGCCGCAGCACGAGTATGGCCCGCACCGCTGACATCTGCGGGTCGTAGCCGGACGGGATCAGATCGTTGGAGCCGGATCGGCGATGCGGGCTTCGAGGTCGGCGACGCGACGAACCTGGAAGCGGAGGTTGGAGCGGCGGGCGGCCTTTAGTCGCTCGTCGAGGGTGCGGTTGTCGGCGGTGAGCTGGCGGACCCGCTGCTTGAGCGTGGTGTTCTCGGTAGTGATCCGCTGGATGGCCTCTTCGGTCCATTCCGCCTGCAAGTCGCGGACCTGGCCGAGGAGTTCGCCGATGCGGGTGCGCTGGGTGAGGATCTCGGCCTGCGCGGCCTTGAGTCCTTCTTCGGCGTTCAGGGCACGTTCGCGCCAGATCGCCTCGCGCTCATCGTCCTGGTCGGCGAGCAACTGGGTCCGGCGTTCGCCGGCCTCGGCCATCGCGGTGGCGACCGCGGATCGGGTCTCGGCGTTGTCATAGAGGAAGGTGCGCGAGACGCCGCGCGGCGGGCGATGGCGGCGACGCTGACCTGGGCCTTCTCGCGCCGGAGGCGGGTGATGGCTTCGCGGACCCGTTGGAGGGCGGTCTCGCTCTTGTGGCGGCGGGCAGCCAGGGCAGCGGCTGTGCGGGGTTCTGGGACGGCGGCGGTCTTCATGCGATGTCCTGCTCGGGGTCGTTGTCGGTTGTGCACGTATCGCTGTACTCGTTCTGCTCGTTGTCGCCCGCGTCGGCCAGGTCGGCGGCGCGGAAGGCTGTGGACCAGACTCGGTGGAAGTAGTCCTGGGGTTTGCGCAGGGTCACGTTTGAATCCGGCCCGGGGATTCGAACCTGCGCAGAGGCACGACTTCCCCGGCGGCCCCAAATTCAGAGCGAGACAGTCGTCGTCACCACCAATGATCCGCCCCTGCCCGGCGTCGATCCGGCTTCCCATGTTTTGCGGCTCCTGCCGGGGGCGCACACAGCCTCTCACCTGCGGAAACGCGTGAGGGGCTTTTTCGTGTCCAGATGCACATCGCTCTACGAGCAGGCACCTTCGCCTATCCGCAATCGCGGGTGACGGTGTAGCACCGGGTAGCACACCTTCGCTATCGTGGACAGCATGACAGCGCAGCCGGAGATCACTCAGCGCGATCTGCGCACCCGCTCCAAAGAAATCATGGACGCCGTCCAGGGAGGACAGGCGTTCACCGTCACCCGCGACGGGCATCGTGTCGGCGAGCTGATCCCGCTCCGCGGCCGTCGCCGCTTCGTTCCCCGCGCCGAGTTCGCGGCCATGGAGGATGCGGTGGCGGAGCAGGGGGAACCCGGCTCGGCCGTGCATCTGCCTCATGATCCTCTTGGTTCGCGTGTTGACGCCCTCGGTGCGGCCGTTGTGGTAGGGGAGG
>NZ_JACTVI010000227.1 GCF_014495685.1 Streptomyces sp. TRM68367
GTGGACTCCGAACGGGTGTACGCCGCGCACTCCGGTGACCCCTGCTACAACTCCACGGCCTCCAGCAGCTACTGCACCATGGCCTACAAGTGGCACCTGGACTACGTCACCACGGCCACCGGCGCCGCGATGGCGTACTACTACACGCAGAACACCAACTACTACGGCGCCTACAACGGAGCCTCCGAGGTCAAGTACGTGCGCGACTCCCATCTGGCGCACATCGACTACGGCTTCACCACCGCCACCGGCCCCTACGGCACCGTACCCGACAAGGTCGTCTACGGCACCTCGGTGCGCTGCACCTCCACCAGCACCAACTGCGGCAGCTCCGAGACCTCCAGCAACGCCTCCTACTACCCCGACGTCCCCTATGACCTCATCTGTAACTCCGGGACGACCTGCAGTGCGCACGCGCCCTCCTTCTTCTCCACCGTCCGCCTGACCTCCATCACCACCGAGCAGTACTCGACGGCCTCCAGCGCGTACGTGACGGTCGACTCCTACGCACTGACCCAGACCGAACCGTCGACCGGGGACGCGACCAGCGCGACGCTGTGGCTGTCCTCCATCCGGCGCACCGGCTCCGACACGGCCGCCGGCGGCTCCTCCTCCGTCGCCATGCCGCCGGTGAAGTTCGCCGGCTCGGCTCTGGAGAACCGGGTGGACACCTCCACCTACCCGGGACTGTTCCGCTACCGGATCACCTCGATCACCACCGAGCTCGGCGAGGTCATCGGCGTCTCCTACACACTGCCGAAGGCCTGCTCGACCTCGGCCACCCCCTCGTCGAACACCGCTTCCTGCTTCCCGGAGTACTGGACCCCCAGCGGCTACATCAGCCCCATGCTGGACTGGTTCAACAAGTACGCCGTCCAGCAGGTGCTGGAGACCGACACCACCGGCGGCTCGGCCACCAAGGAGACCGACTACTCCTACACAGGCGCCGCCTGGCACTACGACGACGACGAGAACACCAAGGCCAAGTACCGCACCTACGGCCAGTGGCGTGGCTACCAGCAGGTGACCACCACCACCGGCAACGGCGCGGGTGACGCCAAGACCAAAGAGGTGGACACCTACTACCAGGGCATGGACGGGGACCGGCTGTCGTCCACCTCCACCCGCAGTGTGTCGCTGACCGACTCCCAGGGCGGCTCCCACACCGACTCCGACCAACTCGCCGGCAAGCCCCTGGAGTCCACCTCCTACCTCGGCGACGGCGGCGGAGTCGACCACTCCACCATCTACTCGTACTGGATCTCCGCGGCCACCGCGACCCGCACCCGCAGCGGGCTCCCCGCCCTGACCGCGCACATGACCGGCACCGCGGAGAAGTGGACGAGACAGCGGCTGACCGACGGCGGCACCATCAGCTGGCGCTACAACGAGACCGACACGACATACGACACCTCCACCTCGGACGACGACTTCGGTCTGCCGATCTACACCTACGAGCACACGGTCCCGGCCGACTCCCACCACGACCGGTGCACCGCCACCACCTACGCCCCCGCCAACACCAGCGCGAACCTGGTCGGCCTGGCAGCCGGCACCGAGAAGGACTCGGTGGCCTGCTCCGGCTTCACCGAGGGCTCGCCCAGCTCCGTACCCGACGGCTTGAACACGCTCGGCGCGCCGACCACCGTCAGCCGCCCCGCCCAGGTGGTCTCCGCCACCCGGACGTTCTACGACGACACCACCTTCTCCACGACCTTCCCGCAGACCAAGGCCCCCACCGTGGGCCTGGTCACCATGACCCGCAAGGCCACCGGCTACAGCTCCGGCGCCTTCACCTGGCGTACCACGGCGCAGAACACCTACGACAACACCTACCACCGCCTGGCCAGCACCACCAACGGCAACGGCAACACCACCACGACCAGCTACACGGTCAACTCCGCCTATCTCACCACTGGTGAAACCGTCACCGAACCGACCGTGGGCGGCGTCGCCCACACCACGTCCCAGACGTTCGACCCGGAGCGGGGTCTGGCCCTCACCGTGACCGACGCCGCCCACGTGGTGACCACCACCCACTACGACGCACTCGGGCGGACCACCTCGGTGTGGAAGGACTCGCGTGCCACCAGCTCCCTGGCCAACGAGACCTACACCTACACACTGTCCGACAGCTCCGTCTCGGGTGTGGTGGTCAACACCCTCAACGACAACAACGGCTACCTGACCTCGGTCAGCATTGTGGACTCCCTCGGCCGCACCCGCCAGACCCAGACCTACACCCCGCAGGGCGGCCGTCTGATCGACGACACCCTCTACGACTCCCGCGGCTGGACGGCGAAGCAGAACAACAACTACTGGGACTCCGTCACCACACCCGCCCTGGAACTGGTGTCGGTGGCCGACAACCAGGTCGCCGACCAGGACGTGTACACCTACGACGGACTGGGCCGGCAGATCTACGACACCTCCGAGAAGAACGGCTCTGTCGTCTCGACCACCACCACGGTCCACAACGGCGACGCCACCACCGTCATCCCCCCGGCCGGCGGTGTCACCAAGACCACCCGCACCGACCCGCTCGGCCGCACCAGCGAACTGGACGAGTACACCTCCGCGCCCACGCTGACCAAGCCGTCGAACACCGCCACCGGAATCTTCTACCTGACCGGCGGCACCACCAGCGCCACCAAGTACGGCTACGACGGCCACGGCCAGCAGTCCACCGTCACCGACGCGGGCGGCGACACCTGGACCAGCACCTACGACCTGGCCGGCGAGGCCCTCTCCAAGAACGACCCGACCGCGGGCACCTCGACCATGGTGTACGACGCGGACGGCAACCTGCTGCAGACCCAGGACTCCCGCGGCAAGACCGTCTCCTACACCTACGACGCCCTCGACCGCAAAACCGCCGAGTACGCCGCCCCCACCTCCGGGCAGCAGGCCTACGGCTCCACCACCTCGCCCGGCAACCAGACCGCCGCCTGGGTGTACGACAACGCCAACAACGCCGTCTCCGGCATGACCTACCCCATCGGCCACGTCACCACCGCCACCTCCTACAGCGGCGGCAACGCCTACGTGCAACAGGCCGTGGGCTTCAACGTCTTCGGCGAGTCCCTCGGCGAGGAGACCATCATCCCGTCCGCCGCGCAGGGCACTGCGCTGGGCAGGACCTGGAAGATC
>NZ_JACTVI010000228.1 GCF_014495685.1 Streptomyces sp. TRM68367
GTGTTTCCGGCCTGCTTCGCTTACTTCAGCCAGGAGTCGACGAGAGACTTGTTCTTCGCGATCCACTCCTTGGCGGCTGCCTGTTCCTTGCCCTTGCCCTTTTCCTGGATCAGCAGCTCCAGGCTGCCCAGCTGGTCGCTGGTGAGCTTGAAACCGTTCATCCACTTGACGAGTTTGGGATTGTTCTTGGCGAACTCCTTGCTGGTGATCGTCTCGGCCTTGTCGGGCTTACCAAAGGCGCCCTTCGGGTCCTTCAGGGCCTTGATCGGGAACTTGGTGAATGCCCAGTGCGGCTTCCACAGCGTGACCACGATGGGCTTCTTCTGCTTGACGGAGGACTCGAGCGCCGACAGCATGGCCGGGGTGCTGCCCTCGACGAGGTCGTAGTCCTTCAGGCCGTAACCGGGTATGACGGACGTGCGGGTCAGCTTCATGAGCCCGGCGCCTGCCTCGATCCCGACGATCCGGTTGCCGAACTCCGCCTGCTTTCCCTTGAGATCCTCGATGGTGTTGACGTCCTTCATGTACGTCGGAACCGCGAGATTGTTTTCGGCGGGCCCGTACCAGGTGGAGACGACTTCGAGTTTGCTGCCGAAGCGGTCCCAGTACGCCTTGTGTGTGGTGGGCAGCCAGGCATCGGTGTACAAGTCCACCTGGCCGTTCGCCACGGCCGTGAAGGTGCTGGCAATGTCGAGCGACCGGACGTTCACCTTGTAGCCCCGCTCCTCCAGCAACTCCTTCCACAGGTAGGTGGTGGCGACGTTCTCGTCCCACCCGTCCACCATGGCGAAGCTCACGTTCTTGGAGTCGGGCTTGCTGTCGCTGCCCGATCCCACACTGGCGGTCTGCCCACTGCACGCCGCGAGCAGGAGAAGGACTCCGGCACTGCCGGCGGCAACGGCCAGTCTGTTCTTGGGGCGCATGGTACGGATCATGTGGGTGACTCCCATGGTTCAGGACGCGCTGGACAGTGCGGCGGGACGGGCGGTCTGTGCACGGCGGGATGCCAGTGCGGCGCGCAGCCGGCCACGGCGGCGCGGCGCGGCGAACGCGCTGGTGAAACGGTCGAGGAAGATGGCGAGGATGACCACGGCCAGGCCACCCTGGAACCCGGCGCCGACATCGAGAGTGCTGATGCCGCGCACGACGACGGAACCGAGTCCGCCCGCTCCGACCATGCCCGCGATCACCACCATGGACAGCGCCAGCATGATCACCTGGTTGACGCCGGCCATGATCGACGGCAGGGCCATGGGGAACTGCACGTCCCTCAGCAGCTGACGGGGCCTGGCACCGAACGCGAGCGCCGCCTCGACGACCTCCTTGTCGACCTGGCGGATGCCCAGCTCCGTCAGCCGGACCGCCGGAGGAACAGCAAAGACCGTGGTCGCCACCACTCCGGGCACGGCACCGATCCCGAAGAAGAAGACCGCGGGAATCAGGTAGACGAAGACCGGAAGCGTCTGCATGAAGTCGAGCACCGGCCGCACCATGCTGCTGGCCCGGCTGCTGCGCGCCGCCCACACCCCGATGGGGACGCCGATACCGACAGCGATAACGGACGCGACGATGACGATGGCCAGTGATTCCATGGCAGGAGTCCACAGGCCCATGCCCTGGATGAGCAGGAAAGCGACCAGCGTGAACGCCGTGAAGCCCCATTTCCGGGTGGAGACAGCCAGCAGAGTGAACACGCCGGTCACCACGAGGGCATGCGGAGCCGTGAGGACCGTCAGAACCGCGTTGACGAGGTTCAGCATCACACTCGAGATACCGTCGAAGACCGGTCCGAGGTTCGCTGTGAGCCAGTCGATCGCTTTCGAGACCGGAGTACCCAGGTCGATGTCAATCATGGCTGGCCTTCCGGGGGTTGGAGAGTGCCGCGAGCAACGCCGCCTTGGGTACGACGCCGAGGAGCCGGCCGTCGTCGTCAGTGACGGCGAGGGGGACGGAATGCTTGCTGACCAGTTCGCAGCAGTCCATCAACGGGGTGTCCGCCGAGACGTACCGGAAGTCGTCGGTCAGACAGTCCCGGATATCGGCCTTGCCGCTTCCGAGGGCATCGCCGAGCTCGTCGTTGCCGGCGGCACCCCGGATCACCCCGTCGTCGTCCAGGACGTAGACCGCGCCGGCGTCTACGTCGCCCAGGCGATGGAGCACGTCCGCAGGGCTCTCCCCCAGCTGGGCGGTGATGATCGGCCTGCGCATCACCGAGCCGGCGGTGATCACCCGGGACCGGTCGACGTCGGAGACGAACTCCGAGACGTAGTCGTTCGCCGGCTTCGAGAGGATCTCCTCCCCGGTGCCGAGCTGGACAACACGCCCGCCCCGCATCACCATGATCCGGTCACCCAACCGCATCGCCTCGTTGAGGTCGTGGGTGACGAAGACGATCGTACGCTTCAGGTCCTGCTGCAGGGACATCAGCAGATCCTGCATCTCCCGGCGGATCAGGGGATCGAGGGCGCTGAACGGCTCGTCCATGAGCAGGATCTCGGCATCGGTGGCCAGGGCACGGGCCAGCCCGACACGCTGCCGCTGGCCGCCGGACAGCTCGGACGGGCGCGCGTCCGCCCGGTCACCGAGGCCCACCGTCTTCAGCGCCCATTGCGCGCGTTCCCGCCGCCCGGACTCGCGAACACCGCGGACCTGGAGGCCGTAGGCGGCGTTCTCCCGGAGCGTGCGGTGGGGAAAGAGCGCGAAGTGCTGGAAGACCATGTTGATCTTCTTGTTGCGCAGCTCACGCAGCTCCGCGTCGCCCATCGTCGACACATTGCGGCCACCGACCAGCAGCTCACCCGACGTGGGCGGGATCAGCCGGTTCACCAACCGCAGCAGAGTGGACTTGCCCGATCCCGACAGACCCATGATCACAAAGAGCTCGCCGCGTGCCACCTCGAACGACACGTCGTTGACGGCCAGGAACTTCTTGTCCCGCGACCGTCGGCGCCAGCGCAGCCCCCCGGACCCGGAGTCGCCGACGGTGTCGAACGCCTTGGTGAGCCCCACCGCTCTGATCACGGGCTCGGGCCGCGACGGTTTCCCCTCGCTGAGCGGAGGAGGATTCGTGTGCAGGGACGTCGTCATATGGCTTCTCCGGCAGGTGGGGAACGTAGTCGCTTCTGGGGATGCCTCGTGTCGAGGTG
>NZ_JACTVI010000229.1 GCF_014495685.1 Streptomyces sp. TRM68367
GCGGCCGGTGCGGCCGGTGCGGCCGGTGCGGCCGGTGCGGCCGGTGCGGCCGGTGCGGCCGGTGCGGCCGGTGCGGCCGGTGCGGCCGACAGGACGGTCCCCAGGGTCACCGTCGCCAGTGCGGCGATGCTGAAACGTCTCATGCGCGGCTTCTCCCAGCGTCGACAAGGCCCGGGGGTGGACCGTACCGCCTGAGGGCAAGCGCTTTCTAGAGTTCTGACAGATTTCGATGAACTGCCAATGTGGACGGCGAAAGCCCTTTCGCCAAATCGATTCAAACGACCCGTCCGGGCTGGGCTCACCCGAGGGCGAGCCCAGCCCGGACCTCCATGACGGGCAGCTCAGGTACCGCGCGTCCACTGCTGGTTGGAGGCTCCGTTGCAGGTGTACGTGATGATCGCCGCGGAGTTGGCGGTGGAGGCGCCGGACACGTCCAGGCACTCGCCGGTCGCCCGGGACTTCACGTTGACGTAGGAACCGGTCGTGGTGAGAGACCACTGCTGGTTGGTCGCCGAGGAGTTGCAGTTCTGCTGGGTGACGGTGCTCGCGTTCTCCTGCACGCACAGGGAGCTGTTGCGCACCATCAACTGGTAGTAACCACTTCCGACCGACTTGAACCAGTACTTCTGGTTGGCGCCGCCGTTGCAGTCGTACTGCTTGATCTGGGCGCCCTGCCAGAGCGACTGGCTCGTCACGTCGGCGCACCGGCCGCTGTGCCGGGCGATCAGGGTGTTGTACGTGGCGCTGTTGCCGCTGACGGTCCCGGCGGCCGTGTCGATGGTGACCTCAGGGGACCAGGACATGGACATCGAGGTGGAG
Source organism: Streptomyces sp. TRM68367 (assembly GCF_014495685.1). Lineage (GTDB taxonomy): Bacteria > Actinomycetota > Actinomycetes > Streptomycetales > Streptomycetaceae > Streptomyces. The sequence continues at coordinate 820 of NZ_JACTVI010000229.1, forward strand.
CTGGGGAAGGTCAGCGGCAGCCACACGTACCGGGAGTCGTTGACGGTGCCGCCGAAGGAGTTGCCCCAGCGGTCGCCGAGGTACAGGTACGACGTGCCCGAGGATCCCTGCACCGGCAGCACGTAGGCGGTCTGTGATCCGTAGGCGGTCGAGTCCCCGACGTTGCGCATCGCCGACCAGGGCCCGGCGAGGTTCGTGGCCGTCGCGTACTGCTGCTGGTTGGGGTTCCAGCCGGTGGCGCCCGAGGTCAGCATGAAGTACACGCCGTTCCGCTTGAACAGCGCCGGGGCCTCGCGGTGGCCGCCCGGCCAGGGGTTGGCGACCAGGCTCGCGATGCCGGTGTAGTCGGCGGTGAGCCGGTAGATGTGCAGGTCGTAGTTCTCACGGGCGGCGGAGACCATGTAGCCGGCGCCGTCGGTGTCGGTGAACACCGTGATGTCGCGGGACATGTGCTGCCCGAGCGGGCGGAAGCTGCCCCGGTAGTCGTAGGCGCCGTCCACGGTGTCCGAGACGGCGACGGCGGCGCGGGCCTCGCTGTAGTCGGTGCCGTTCTCCTTGTGCATCCACATCACGAACTTGCCGGTGGAGGCGTTGTACATCACCTTCGGCCGCTCGATCTTGGCGCTGGCGAGCTCCGGGTCGCTGGCCTCGGTCAGGACGTGGCCCCGGAACTCCCAGTTCTTCAGGTCGGTGGAGCGGTAGGCGTCCACGTAGCGGAAGGTGTTGTCGGCGTTGCGGTGCTCGCCGAACCAGTAGTAGTAGGAGCCGACCTTGAGGACGCCGCCGCCGTGCGCGTGCACGGGGCTTCCGTTCGTGGCGGTGAACTGGGTGCCGTTGGTGATCGTCCGAGGTGCCGCCTGGGCGGGCGCGGCGGTCACGAGGGCACCGGCGAGCGCGCACACCACGGCGAGGAGGATCGCGTAGGCGCGTCTCATCTCATGCTCCCGCCTTCGCGGTGTCGGCGACGGGAATCCCGAAGTCCGGGGTGCCGTCCGGCTTCCAGCCGAGCTTCTGGATACGGGTGTGGCGGTTGGGGTCGTTCAGCGGGTCGCCGTTGATCTCCTTGTACTGGCGGGCGTGGTAGACGAGGACATCGGTGCGGCCGTCCTCGGCGACCGTGAAGCAGTTGTGGCCGGGGCCGTACTGCTTGGTGGTGTCGTTGCTGGTGAAGACCGGTTCGGGGGACTTGGCCCAGCTGGCGGGGTCCATGAGGTCGCTGTCGGCGTCGGCGGTCAGCAGGCCCACGCAGTAGTTGGAGTCGGTGGCGGAGGCCGAGTACGTCATGAAGACGCGTCCGTTGCGTTGCAGCACGTACGCCCCCTCGTTGACCTTGAAGCCGATGCACTCCCAGTCGTACTCCGGGGTGGACAGCCGTATCTGAGGGCCCTTCAGGGTCCACGGGTTCGCCATCTCGGACAGGAAGATGCCGGTGTTGTTGTCCAGGCCGGGCTCGTGCTGGGCCCAGGCGAGGTAACGCGTTCCGCGGTGGGTGAAGGTGGTGGCGTCCAGGGAGAAGGTTTCCCAGGCGGTCTTGACCTGGCCCTTCTCCACCCAGGTGCCCTTGAAGGGATTGGGGTGGGAGTTCTCCAGCACCCAGATGCGAATTTTCCACACGTCCTCGGCGGGCGCGGCGGCGAAGTAGATGTACCACTTGCCGCCGATGCGGTGCATTTCCGGCGCCCAGATGTGGGCGCCCATGTCACCGGTGGGGTGGGCCCGCCAGATGACCGACTCGGCGGCGGAGGACAGGCCGTTCAGGGTGCGGGAACGGCGCAGGATGATCCGGTCGTACTCGGGCGCGGTGGCGGTGAAGTAGTAGAAGCCGTCGGTGTGGCGGCGGATGTGCGGGTCGGCGCGCTGGAGGACGAGCGGGTTCACGTACGGGGCTGCCTTCGGGGGTCCGTCCGGCGCGGCGGCGGCCTCGGCGACACCGGGGACGGCGGCGAGGGCACCGGCGGCCGCGGCACCCTTCAACAGCAGGCGGCGGCTGGGGACTTCGGGCAGATCGTCGGCGCGGCTCATGCGGGCTGCCTCTCACAGGGGGAAAGTGTTCGACATAACGAACAATATCTGTCATTACGAACGCCGAAAAGGTAAGCGGGGCCTGTCGATGAATTAGTGGGTTTCTTGCGGTAGTTGGGCTCGTTGATGCGGTATGGGTCGCTTCGATGAGTTGATCGGTTCGT
>NZ_JACTVI010000023.1:0-102674 GCF_014495685.1 Streptomyces sp. TRM68367
GACCCGGGCCATCCTGGGGTTCTCCTCGTTCACCTTGGCCAGGACCTCCATCTGGAGTTCGAGCTGGCGGCGGGCGGGGGCTCGGTGGGCGCCGTCATCGCCCAGCCGGGCGGCCACGACCTCCCGGCGCTCGACCGCCCAGGCATCCAGCATGTCGCGCTTGCGGGGGAAGTGGTTGAAGACGGTCCGACGGGCAAGGTCGGCACGTTCCGCGATCTGGTCGATGGTCGTCGCGACATAGCCCTGTTCGGCGAACAGCTCCAGGGCGGCACCCAGGATCGCGGAGCGGATCCTCTGCCGCTGGCGCTCCCTGCGGCCAATCGGCTGCTCGGTCGGGCCTGCCGGGCTCTTGGCTGCCGCGGGTGAACGGGTCACGTGGGTTCCCTCGCCTGGACGTCACGGTCGTGTACTCGATTCGCACTGGCTCACATTCTATAGATGCATTGATGGTGCATCGGTGCATTAAGGTGCATACTTAGACCTGTGGGGACCCGCTGTCCCGCCGTCTCACCCTCTGGAGGGCCGCACCATGCCGTTCACCTTCGCCGTAGACCCCGCCGAACTCATCGAGGAGCGCGCGCCCCAGTGGCGGTTCGGGGGTAACAGTGCTGGAGATCGAGGCCGGCACCGGCGCCGACCTTCCGCTGACCTCACCGACGTCGATGAGCTGCGTGGGCTCGCTGTGTGGGCCGACGGACATGCGATCAGCGGTCACTGTCTCACCTTGAGCCCAACGGTGTGCCGGTGAAGTACTCGCGGACCATCGTGGCGTTCGACTCCAGCAGATGGTCACGGATCGCGGTCTCCGCGCGGCTCGCGTCTCCCGCGGCGACGGCGTCGGAGACCGCTTCGTGAGCCGCCCGTTCGACGTCGGAACGGATGTGGTCCTCGATCCCGGGCACGAGATGGTGAAGGCGGCAGACCTCGTTGGTGAGCCGCTCGACGATGCTGACGGCCCGTCCGTTGCGGGAGGCCCGCACGCAGGCCAGGTGGAAGCCGGTGGCCGCCTCGACGCGGACGCTGAGGTCGGCGTCCTCGGCGAACTGCCGGGCCATGTGGTCGCGCAGCTCGACCACCAAGTCGGCGTTGACGTTGCGTGCGGCAGCGGCGAACAGCGGTGGCTCGAGCAGCAGACGCAGGTCCATGACCTCGCGGATGTCCTGGTAGCTCAGGCTGGTGACCATGTAGCCCTTGCGGGGCAGGACCGTGACCAGCCCTTCGACCGTCAGCAGTTGGAGCGCTTCGCGTACAGGTGTCTTCGAGACGCCGTACTGCTGCGCGAGCCCGGTCTCGATGACGACCCCACCGGGAGGAAGCTCCGCTCGCAGGATCTGACGTCGCAGTTCGTCCCGGATCCGCTCGGTTTGGGACCGGCGATCCTGAGATATGTCAGTGGAGCGATTTCTGCTGTCTGGGCCTTCACCCATGTGACCTCCCCCTTATCGCGCGTAGCGAGCAGATATCCATGCTAGAGGACGTGGACCGTGCCCCCGCTGGAAGCTCTGCGCTCCATCTGGTGGACACGAGTGAGATCTTAGAAATATATTAGCGGCATCGAAGGGAGGCATCATGGTTGCCGGCTTCACCAACCGGCCCGTGGCCATCGTGACTGGGGCTGCCGGCGGCATCGGTGCGGCGGTTGCCGCGGCCCTCGACGAGCGCGGCTACCGGCTGGTGCTCCAAGGATTCGGCGATCAGGCCAAAGGAGCTGCGCTGGCCGCTGGTCTGACCTCTGAGATATCTGCGTCATATCATTGGAGTGAAGGCGGGCCATGTCGCAACGCGGAGTGAGCCGCGGTGGGGGAGCGGCCTTCAGGGACCCGGGGCAGGACGGAATGCTCCATCGGGCGTTCCTGCGCGGGACGGGCCTCAGCGCTGAGGATGTCCGGCGCTCACCGGTGATCGGGATCGCCACGTCCGCGAGTGACCTGAACCCTTGCAACCTGGGCACCACAGCGCTCGTCGAGCGGATCAAGGAGGGTGTCCGGTCCGCGGGTGGTCTGCCGCTGGCCTTCCCGACCATCTCCGTTTCCGAGCCCTTCACCCGCCCCACCAGCCTCTACCTGCGCAATCTGCTCTCGATGGATGTAGAGGAGATGATCACGGGCTCTCCCGTCGACGGAGTGGTGCTCGTAGGGGGATGCGACAAGACGGTTCCGGCGCAGATCATGGGAGCGCTGAGCGCGGGAAAGCCGGCCGCCGTGCTGACCGCGGGACCTCGGATGCCGACGTCCTTCGGCCGGCACGAGAACTTCACCATCGACGACATCTGGCCGGTGTGCGAGGCCCGCCGTGTCGGTGAGGTCAGCGACGAGGAGTGGGTGCAGCTCGAACGCTGTGCGATCGGCGGCGTGGGCACCTGCAACGTCATGGGGACCGCGATCACCATGGCGGCGGTCGCGGAAGTGCTCGGGTTCTCACTCCCGGGCTCGTCGCTGCCGCCGGCGACCAGCGACGTGCGGGAGGAACTGGCCTTCCGTACGGGGGAGGCGATCGTGGCCGCGACGCGAGCCGGCCAGGTCCCGGGTGAGCTGGTGTCGATGAAGTCGCTGGAGAACGCGTTCCGCGTCGTCAGCGCCCTGGGCGGGTCGACGAACGCCGTCATCCACCTGGAGGCGATAGCGGGCCGAGCGGGCCACGTACTCGGCATGCGCAGATTCTCGGAGTGGTCGGCGACGACGCCCCACGTCGCCGACGTGCGGCCGAGTGGCCAGTACTCGCTGGCCGCACTGGAGACCGCCGGCGGAGTACCCGCGGTGCTGAACCGCATTCGGGACCTGGTGCACCTCGACACGGTCACGGTCACCGGCCGGACCTGGAAGGAGCACCTCGACAGCCGCGACTTCCCGTCCCACCCCGCGATCGCGGGCAGTGTTCCCCTGGCGCCCCGTGGCGGCCTCGTCGTCCTGCACGGCAACCTCGCCCCGTGTGGCGCTGTCCTGAAGGTCGCCGGTGTTCACGACGAGCGGCTGCAGCGGCATCGCGGGCGCGCGGTCGTCTTCGAGGGACTCGCCGACCTCAACGCGCGCATCGACGATCCCGATCTCCCGGCCGACGCCGACAGCGTGCTGGTGCTGCGCGGGATGGGGGTGATCGGGGCGCCCGGGATGCCCGAGGTCGGCCATATTCCGGTACCGGCCAAGCTGCGCAGGGCCGGTGTGCGCGACATGCTGCGCATCTCCGACGCGCGGATGAGCGGCACCGCGACCGGCACGGTCGTCCTCCACGTCACGCCGGAGGCCGCAGTCGGCGGCCCGCTCGGACTGGTGCGCGAGGGAGACGAGATCGAGCTGGACGTGGCGGCGGGCACCATCCGGGTGGTGCTCAGCCCGGAGGAACTCGCCCGCCGGTGCAGTGCCACGCCCCCGCCCCAGCCTCCGCGTGGCTACGCGTGGTTGCACCACCAGCACGCTCTCCAGGCCGACCAGGGGTGCGATTTCGACTTCCTGCGCCCCGACTTCCGGGCGCGGGCGGATGCCGCCGGATGAGGAGACGCTGATGCGTCCCGTCGCCGGTTCCGTGCGAACCGACCAAGACTTTGCGCTGGCTTAGAAGGAGTGAAGCGACATGCAGATACAACGGGATGTCATGGTGGAGACCCGCGAGGGGTCGCTGATCGCCGTGAACGTCTTCCGGCCCGACGGCGACGCGCCGGTGCCGGTGATCGCCTCGATGAGCCCGTACGGGAAGGACGTGCACTGGCCGGAGCGCTACCCGCTCTACGAGGTCGCCGACCAAGGTGACCACGCCGTGTGGGAGACGCCCAGTCCCGAGTGGTGGACAGCGCGCGGATACGCGGTGGTCCGCGCTGATACCAGGGGTACCGGGAAGTCGCCCGGGCGGCTCGACCTCAACAGCCCCAAGGAGATCGAGGACTTCTACGATGTGATCGAGTGGTGCGGGACCCAGCCGTGGTCGACGGGGAAGGTCGCGTCGAGCGGCATCTCGTGGTATGCGGTGATGAGCTGGCGTGTCGCAGCGCTGCAGCCGCCGCACCTCGCCGCGGTGGTGGCGTGGGAGGGGCTCACCGACTGGTACCGCGAATCCGGCAGGCAGGGCGGTATCTACGCCAACGGAGGCATGGAGGGCTGGTGGCAGGGCCAGATCGAGCCCCAGCGGAACTCCGAGGACTTCTCCAGCCTGCCCGACGAGCTGGGGTCGCGTGAGCTCCTCGACGACTGGTACCGCGAACGGACCGTCGATCTTTCACGGGTGACGGTGCCGGTGCTGTCGGCCGGCAACTGGGGTTCCATCCACCTCCACCTGCGCGGCAACATCGAAGGGTGGCTCGGCGCGGCGTCGGACCACAAGTGGCTGGTCGTCCACGTCGGGTCCCACATCGACCCCTACTACTCGGACTGGGGCAAAGAGCTGCAGTTGCGCTTCCTGGACCGCTTCCTGAAGGGCGACGAGGCGGCGATGGACGGTGTCCCGCCCGTGCGGCTGGCGATCCGCCGCGGACACGAGGCCGAGTGGCGTGACGAGCAGGAGTGGCCTCTGGCCCGGACCCAGTGGCGCCAGCTCTACCTCCACAAGGAGACGCTGGACTGGGAGGCACCGACGGAGGGGACACTGCCGTATCCGGCCACCTTCGACTTCGTGGCGACCGAGCGCCTGGAGCTGACCGGTCCGGTCGCGCTCCGGCTCTGGGTCTCGCACGTGGCGGACGACCTCGACGCCTTCGTCCGGCTGGAACAGTACGACGTGAACGGTGAACGCATCCCCGCGCTCGGGCCGCACGGCAAGTCGACACCGGTGCCGATGGCGATCGGCTGGCTGCGCGCGTCCCACCGCAAGCTCGATCCTGAGCGCAGCCTTCCCTACCGCCCCTGGCACACCCACGACGAACTCCAGCCCCTTGAGCCGGGGGTGCCGGCGCTGCTGGAGGTCGAGTTCTGGCCGACGTCGCTCACCCTCGAGCCGGGGCAGCGGCTGCAGCTGCAGCTCCTCACGAACGACGACGACCTCCACCCGAGGCTCGCCCACAACGACCCGGCCGACCGGAAGAGCGCGGAGGGTGCGACCGTCCACTCCGGCGGCGAGCACGCCTCGCACCTGCTCGTGCCGGTGATCCCGGGCTGACGGGCAAACCGGCCGTAGGGGCGTTCCGGACCTGACTGAGCCAGGCCGTGATCACGGTGCAACGCGGGGACCGTCGTATTCGTCGGTTCGCCCCTCGCCGCACATCCCGCCCCTTGCCGGCGAGCCGAACACAACGGCCGGTAACGTGGGCGGGATTCTAGACATATATCACTGGTGCCCGCACATTATCGGGTCAGCCGCAGCACCCCGCTCGCCGGACCACTACGTATCTGCCGGCCTCGACGGAAGGGTCAACGCAGTGAGGAGTCGCACTCCACTCTTCGGCAGGCAGCGACCGACCATGCAGACGTCGTCGTCCGCCGGGGCTGTGCTGTCCGCGGTCGGCGGCACGTCCGAGCGGCTCGTCCTGTCCAGGGTGAGTAAGCGGTTTGGCGGGGTCACCGTCGCCGCGTCGGCCATGGCCCGGGCGCTCTACGTGAAGCAGAGCGGATTCGGGCTGCGTCTGGCGGCCATCCGCGCCGCCGAGCACGCCGCGGCCGGACTGGGCGCCGCGGTCCACCACTCCCGGCTGGCCGCACGCGTCGTCAGCGGCGTGCTCACCGGCCTCGCCGGGGCTCTGATCGCCTTCCGGTTCGAGTATCTCGCCGTCCAGCTTGGCCAGCGTCAGCTGGAGTCTCGACGCGGTCCTCATGTCCATCGTGGGCGGCGCGGGAACCCTTCTGATGGACATGCCGGACATACGTCAACAGCAGGAGGTTCGAGTGGTCGTCCGCATGTCGGCCGGTGTCTCCAGACACTTGCCCAGGCTCCGTGAGATCCGGCCATTGCTGAGGCTGCGGATGCCCCGCGTCAGCCGCCGGAGCCGACTGGAGCGAGCCGCGACCATCGAGGATCTCCGGGCACTGGCCAGGACGAGGACCCCGCGTGCGGTGTTCGACTACGTGGACGGCGCCGCCGAGTCCGAGGTGAGCGCCGCCCGTGCGCTCGAGTCCTTCGCCAGGGTGGAGTTCCTCCCCCGGGTGCTGCGTGGCCTGGAGACGCCCGATCTGTCGACCAGCCTGCTCGGCTCGGGCTCCTCCCTGCCGGTGATCCTGGCCCCCGCCGGTTTCACCCGCATGATGCACCACGACGGCGAGCTCGCAGCGGCTGCCGCCGCTGCCGAAGCGGGCATCCCCTACGTGCTCTCGACCCTGGGCACCATGCCCCCGGAGCGCATCGCCGTGCCGGCGTCCGACCGGTGGTTCCAGGTCTACCTCTGGAAGGACCGTGCGGTGACGCGCGCGTTGGTCGACCGCGCGGCCAAGAACGGATTCCGGGCGCTCGTCCTCACCGTCGACACCCCGGTCGCCGGAGCCCGGCTCCGCGATGCCCGCAACGGCTTCAGCATTCCGCCCGCGCTCACGGCCCGGACCCTGCTCGACCTGGCGCGCCACCCGGCATGGTGGTGGAACGTCCTGACGACCGAGCCCCTCACGTTCGCCTCGCTGACCAGCACGGAAGGTGAACCGGCGGCCATGGTGAACCGGATCTTCAACCCCGGTGCAAGGCTCGAGGACCTGGAGTGGCTGCGCCGGATCTGGGACGGCCCGCTGGTCGTCAAGGGAGTGCTGAGCGCTCAGGAGGCGAGCCGCGTGGTGTCGGCCGGAGCCGACGCGGTGATCGTGTCGAACCACGGCGGCAGGCAGTTGGACCGTGCCGCCACGCCGCTGGAGGCCCTCGGCGAAGTCGTTCAGGCCGTCGGGTCCCAGGCGGAGGTGTACATGGACGGCGGTGTCCGATCCGGCGCCGATGTCGCCGCGGCGGTCGGCCTCGGGGCCCGCGCCTGCCTGATCGGCAGGTCCTACCTCTTTGGGCTGATGGCAGGCGGCAGGCCCGGAGTGCAGCGCGCGCTCGACATTCTCAGGACCGAACTCTCCAGAACCATGTCACTCGCCGGTGCCGGACGCCTGGACGAGCTCGCTGAGGGCGTCGGCAGGCTGCGCCGGTGACCGTACCCAGAGCGGAGCCCTTCGACCATGCAATTCGTTACGTACAGAAGCCGTGAGGGCGAACGAGTCGGCGTACTCAAGGACGGTGTCGTCCACGGCCTCGACGAGGGAGTGCGGCTGATCGACCTGCTGGGTGATGACGGCACGCGCCTTCACTCGGCCGGTGAATCCGCCCTGCGGGACCCGCGCGAGGTCCTGCAACTGGACGCCGTGTCACTCGCACCACCGATTCCGCAACCGCCCGCTGTGCGGGACTTCATCACCTTCGAACAGCATGTGTCGGGGACGGCCGCCATCGCCGTCGAGAACGCGACCGTTCCCGCGCTGTGGTACGAGATCCCCACCTTCTACTTCTCGAACCCGCACTCAATCATCGGGGCGAGGGACGACGTTCCGCTGCCCCCCGGATGCGAACGCTTCGACTTCGAACTCGAAGTGGCCGCTGTCATCGGCCGTGAAGGCCGGAATCTGTCACCGGACGCTGCCGCCGATCACATCGTGGGCTACCTGGTGATGAACGACTGGTCCGCTCGTGACCTGCAGTGGCGCGAGATGCGGCTCCACCTGGGACCGGCGAAGGGGAAGGACACGGCGACGACCCTGGGACCCGCACTCGTGACGGCAGACGAACTGGAGAGCCGGCGCAGCGGCACCTCCTTCGACCTGACGATGTCCGCCGCGGTGAACGGAAACGTCGTCGGTACCGACGTCCTGTCTCACATGTACCGGTCATTCGAGGAACTGGTGGCGTACGCCAGCCGCGGAACCAGGGTTCTTCCCGGGGACATCATCGGCTCGGGCACCTGCGGTAGTGGCTGCCTGGCAGAACTGTGGGGGCGCAACGGGATCGACAGCATCCCGCCCCTTCAGGCCGGAGACGAGGTCACACTCTCCGTCGAGCTCCTGGGCGAGCTGAACAACCGCGTGACAACCGGCGATCCACTCCAACCCCTGCGGGCCCGGCGGCACGTTTCGGACGCGTGCCCGGAGACCTGACGAGGTACCACCCACCCAGAGGAGCGAGAGTCATGCCCAAACCCCCCACCCGGGTCATCACCGGCCACAACGGAGGGACGGCCATCGTGACGTCGATGGGCCCGCCGGCCAACGTGTTCGAGATACAGACGGTTCCTGGTGTCGTGTTCTACGAGCTCTGGAACACCACGTCGACTCCGGTGGCCATCGACAACGGCCCGGATCCGACCGACAAGCCGCTGCAGATCAAACCGCCCCCGAACGGCACGGTCATCCGCATGATCGACTACCCGCCCGACTCGGAGACGTTCCTCGCGAGGTCGGCCGAAGAGATGCGTGAGACGTTTGGGGAGATGGGGGAAACGGACGTCACCCTGAGGGCTTCTGAAGCACGCCACCCAGGGATGCACCGGACGGAAACGGTCGACTACGCCGTGGTGATCTCAGGGGAGATCACGTTGATCCTCGACGACAGCGAGACGGACCTCAAGGCGGGGGACGTGGTCATCCAGCGCGGAACGAACCACGCGTGGGCGAACCGCAGCGGTGCACCCGCCCGCATGCTCTTCGTCCTGATGGACGGTCAGTACGATCCGGCCCTGGTCGCCCACTTCTCCTCCTGACATGAAGTCGCAGGTGAAGTGCGAACACGACCTCGGCGATCACCTCGTCGATGCCGACGGCCCGGGCGACCGACTCGGCGACGAGCTGGTTGTCGCCGGTCAGGAGGACGGGCGTAAGGCCGAGCCCTCTCAACTCCGCCACCGCATCAGCGCTGGTCTCTCGCCGTCTGGGGAGGGTCAGGCCACTGCGGAAGTGGTCAGCAGCTTGCCCATCGCGGCGAGCACCGACGGCTCGACGCGGTAGTACACCCAGGTGCCGCGCCGCTCGGAGGTCAGCAGCCCGGCCTCCTTCAGCTTCTTCAGGTGATGACTCACGGTTGGCTGGGAGACGCCGACGTCGGAGATGTCGCACACGCATGCCTCCCCGCCCTCGTGCGAGGCCACGGCAGAGAACAGCCGCAGCCGCACCGGATCACCGAGCGCCTTGAACATCCGCGCAGCCGCCTCGGCCTCCTCCGGGGTGAACGGGCGCTCGGTCAGCGGCGGGCAGCACGGAACCACATCCTGACCGGCGTCGGGTTCCAGCAGCGGCAGCACCTTCGCATTTGGCATACATCTATGTTGACACACGTCGAATCAGTAGGGCGAGGGGCGGCACCGCTCAACTGACCCGCACGTCGCCCCCGCCCGCTGAAGCGCAGACGTCAGAGCCCGGCCGCGGCCGGGGCCTTGCGGACGTGCGCGGCCAGTGCGTCGATCACGTACTGCGCGTCCCGTCCGATGCCGCGCAGCGTGTTCGAGGCGAAGGAACGCTGGAACTCCAGGCCGAGGTGGACCAGGCCCGGGTGGGTGGCGGATATGCCGCCGTGTGCAGAGGCGCACCCTGCTCGTCGAGAGCACCGAGCTTGGCCAGGTAACCCAGGTTCGGCCGGTATCCGGTGGCGAGCAGCACCACATCGACCTGCTCCCGGGCTCCGTCGGCCCACACGACCGCTTCACCGTCAAGGGCGGTGAACATCGGCCGCCGCTGAAGACGCCCGGTCTCCAGCGCGTCCTTGTAGGGGCCGGTGTCGAGCACGAGGGTGCCGCCGACAAAATGGATCACCCATTCCGGCGGCAGATGGTCGAGGCCGCTGGTCGTCAGCCAGTGGTGCAGGTCCTTGCCGTCGCGCAGCTGTGGAAGGAGGGCGCCGTCTGCCCGCCGACCGCGCAGCACGCGACGCGGCAGGGCGGGCACGTCGCAGGCAGCAGCGGGTTGCCGAAGGCCCCGCTCGCCGCGACGATCCCGGCCGCACCCAGGCGGCGGCCGTCGGCGGTGCGCAGCGTGAAGCCGGTGCTGTCATGCTCCATGCTCTCGATGCGGGTGTGGGTGCGGATCTCGGAATCCAGGCGGTCCGCGTAGCGGGTGAGGCAGTCGACGACCTCGTCGCGGTGCGGATAACGGTCGCCATCGCCGTCGAACGGCAGGCCCGGCAAAGAGGCGTGCGGCGCAGGGACTGGGAGCGCCCGCGAGCCAGGAGGACGCACTGTCCCCACGGCCACGCGTACACGCCGGAGAACTCGTACCTGGATCCCCGAGGGTTCCGGCAATGTGAGATTTCGTGATACATGAGAGGGTCTGGGGCGTGAGTGAGACACCACCGAACACCCTGCAATACCGCTTTGACGGGCCAGAAGAGGCCCCGGTCCTGATCCTGGGTCCCTCACTGGACACCACCTGGCACAGGCTGTAGAGACCGTCCATGGACGTCCAGTTATTCCAGCGCGGGCACGAAATTGCAGGTCAGGGCCTTCTGGTCCGAGAGGGTCCGCCCAGTTCTTGACAGGTGTGTGATAGCGGGTGATACAGCGAAGCCCCGCCGGGAACCATCCTGATGGGACCTCTGCGCGGAGCGGTGAGACGACGAGCCGCACCGGAGCGCTCCGGTGCGGCTCCGTCCTGAGATCGGCTGAGCTGGCGCGCACGATGCGGTCGGCGCCCAATGCGGTCCGTGTTCCTGTGACGCTTTCGGGGGTGCGCCTGATTTACGATCGCACCCGCCCACTCGTCCGTAGGGATTCGCGCCCCTCACGGCGCGCCCCGGCCACCAGGGCGCGTGCGTTCTCACGTCGTGGGCTTGATCAGGTCGAGTGCGTGGTCGGGGTGGGACCGGTAGTGATCGACGGCTGCTGCGTGGTTGCGCCAGCCGACGAGTTCGGCCAGGGCGAGGGCGGTGTTGCGCAGGGCGGCCATGACGCGGGGTGCGCTGCCCGTGCGGATCTTGGAGGCGTCTTCGCGGAGGGTGACGTCGCGCAGGTGGTGCAGGGCTTCGATGCCCCAATGCTCGCGCACGTGCTCGGCAAGCTGGGCCGGGGTGGCCTGGCGTCATGGTCAGGTCCGTCAGAGCGTAGACGCGTTCGATGCTCAGTTTTCCGGTGCTGAGCACCCTGCTGCGGCGGACGATCTGCAGGACCTGGTCGGTGTGGGGGAAGTGGAGACCGGGGACGGTGGCGACCTTGATGCGGCGGATCTCGTCGCGGCCGTGCGCGGTGGCGCGGGTCTTGTCCATGAGCGGGATCTCGTGCCAGGGCAGCTTCCGCAGCCGGGCGTGCAGGGTGGGGTGGTTGTCCTTGATCAGGGCGATGTAGTGGGCGTTCTTCTCCTCGACGAGGAAGCGGGCGTGCTCGGTCTGGCTGTGCATCGCATCGAAGGTCACGACCTTGCCCCGCAGGTCGAGCGGTTCCAGCAGCGGCCAGAACGCGGTGATCTCGTTGCTCCTGGTGTCCACCTGGCGCTGGGCGATGACGGTCCGGCTGCCGTGCACCGCCAGATGGACGGCCCGGCTGCCGCGGGCGCGTCAGCCCGCACGGTCTTACCGTCCACCGCGACCGCCTCCCGCTTGGCCAGGCCTCGCTCCGGCTCGGGGGCGGTGAGCGAGTCGGCGCGCTGGAGTTGGAACCAGGCGCCCAGGGCGTCGTCGAGGACGTCGCCGTCGAGGCGTCGGAGCAGTCGGGCGACGGTGGTGGCACGGGGATGCCGCGGACCAGGCCGATCCGGACCCGTGTGGCGGGGTCGAGGCCGGCGGCGAAGTGTGTGATCCCGGCCCAGCCGGCGGCCCCGGCCAGGACGTTGGACGGCCACCAGGCGCAGGACAAGGAGCGGGCCGAGGCCGTAGCGGCAGCCCCGGCACCTTCGCGGGTCCGGGATGGCGTCGAGGACCTCGGCGAGGGAGACGAGCGCGGTGGCGTCGTCCAGGAGACCGCCCGGCATGCGGGCGCGTTGGCGGGCGAGCGTGGAGATCAGGAAAGATGGCATGCGGACACGGTCGGTTCAATCGGGCCTTCAGATTCCGCATCGCCAGGCGCTCGGCCTGCCTTCAAGCCCCGGCCGATGCACGGAGGGCTCCCGGGGCGGTTACCCGACGAGGGCCTGCGTCCCAATGACATTCAGGAGCGCCAAGCGGTTGGCGTCCTCGGTGCCGGGCTGGGCGGTGTAGACCACGATGCGAAGATCGCTGCCGGCGACGCTGAGCACGTCGCAGTCCAGGGTCAGTGCGCCGACCTGGGGGTGGTCGATGGTCTTGCGGGCGGCTTGGTGCTCGCCGACGGCGCCTGACTCCCAAAGCGTGTCGAACTCGGCGCTGCTGCAGCGTAGTTCGGCGATGAGGGACTTGAGGTTCGGGTCGTCGGGGTAGCGGCCGGCGGTGCGGCGCAGGTCGGCAACGTGCGCCACCTGCAGGGCGCCTCTGGATTCGGGGGTGTGGCGCACGCGGCTTCGGGGGTTGACGAAGTTGCGCCAAACCGCGTTGAGGTCATCGCCGTGCCATGCGCCCATGAGTACCGTGTAAAGGGGGTTGGCGAGCAGCTGGGTCCAGGCGGCGTCGAAGACGGCGACGGGTGTACCGCTCAGGCGGTCCAGCACGCGGTGGACGCCAGGGGTGATGTGCTGCGGGACCGTGCCGGGGCCGGGCGGGACGAGGCCAGCCAGACGAAAGAGGTGGGCTCGCTCGTCCTGGGTGAGTCGCAGAGCGCGGGCCAGGGCCCCGACAACCTGGGGTGAAGGGCTGGCGGCTCGTCCCTGTTCCAGCCGGATGATGTAGTCGGCGGAGATACCGGCCAGCTGGGACAGTTCCTCACGGCGCAGACCGGCGGCGCGCCTGCGTCCGCCCGCGGGCAAGCCGACGGCCTGGGGCGAGACCCGGTCCCGCCAGTGGCGCAAGGTTGCGCCGAGTTCTGTGGTCGCCATGCCCTTGATTGTGGCAAGAGAGGCGTTACCTGTCCTGGTACCGCCATTCCCAGGAAAACGGGTCTACTACCTAACCAGGCATCTCCCGCTGACCGTGGAGGCATGACACCAACGCGAACTCCTGCACGACCCGTCGTGGGGTTCATTGGACTGGGTGACCAGGGCCTGCCCATGGCCACCGCGATCGCCGAAGCAGGATTCCCCCTGCGCGCCTGGGCCTGGCGCCTCGCATCCCTGGACGGCCTGGGCAAGATCCCCCACCAGCGACACGACACGGCCGGGGAGCTGGCTGCCGCCTGCGACATCGTCTGCCTGTGCGTGCGCACCGACGCCGACGTCCTACAGCTAGTCGACCAGATCCTGCAGGATCTGCGTCCCGGCACAGTCGTCGTCAACCACGGCACGGGGCTGCCCGGCAACGCCGTCCGACTGGCCCAGCTGTGCGCGAAGCGCGATGTCGAGGTGATGGACGCACCGGTCAGCGGCGGCCGGCCGGCCGCCGAGGAGCGCCGGCTGACCACCATGGTCGGCGGTCCGCTGTCGGCGGCCGAGCGCTGCACGCTCGTGTTCCGGTCCTTCTCCCGCCACGTGGTGCATCTGGGCGAGGCCGGCGCGGGGTAGACGGCGAAGCTGTTCAACAACGCGCTGCTGATGATGAACCAGGCCGCGATCGGGGAGATCGTCGAACTGGCCGCCGAGTTGAAGCTGGACGCCGGACGTCCTGAACACCATGGTGCGGCCCCACAACGTGGACCATCTCTCCGCCGTGGAAGCACTGGACATGGAGCTGTTCGACCAGGCCATGCGCGAGGCCGGAATCGAACCCACCGCCGTCACCGGCCGTGGCCTGGCCGGTGCCCGCGGGCTCGCCCAGTTGCTGCAGCGCCTCAACGCATGAACGACGACTCGTTCCTCTCTCCCGAGGAGCCCCATGTCCGCTGAAGGCGTGACACAGCTGGTGCTGCGCGAACGCCAGAGCCGGGAACGCGGCTGGTACGAGGAGATGGCCACTTGCTTCGCCGACGACTCGATCGTCCAGATGAGCTGGTTCACCGGCAGCGGCGCCGACTTCGTCCGCCAGACCCGCGCCATGGCCGGGCGCGGCGACCACGCGGTGCACCGGCTCAGCCCGCCCACCGTCCGCATCGACGGTGACCGGGCCCTGGTCGAGCTGCCGCTGGTCATCGAGTGGCGCATCAACACCGACGGGGTGCAGGCGGACCTGCCCTCCCCCTGCCGCTCTCAGCACCGCGCTCAGCGCGGCACCGACGGACTGTGGCGCAGCGCGCGGATTACCTCGATCTACGAGCAGGACACCCTCGTCCCGGTCCTGCCGGGCACCCGGCTCGCCGTCGACCCGGCCGAACTGGCCGGCTACCGGCCGTCCTACCGGTTCCTGGCCTGATACCTGAACCGCAAGGGCTACACCGTCGGCGATCACCACCTCGGTGACGACCAGCCCGACGCCGTCGCCGCGCGGTACCGCGCCCAACACACCTGGCTCCACCAGAGCCCCACCACCCCGGCCACGTTGGCCGACCCCGAAAGGAACTGCACTCATGAGCCAGCTCGCCCTCGTCACCGGCGCCACCTCCGGCATCGGCAAGGCATTCGCCGAGCGCCTCGCCGCGGACGGCTACGACCTGATCGTCGTCGGCCGCAACAAGGACCGCCTCGAGGAGTTCGCCGCCGCCCACCCCGACGTCACGGTCCGCACCGTCGCCGCCGACCTGTCCACCGACGTCGGCATCGACACCGTCGCCGAGATCTGCGCCAGTGAGCCGCTGACGATGCTCGTCAACAACGCCGGCGTCGCCCACTACATGCCGATGGCCCAACTGCCCGCCGACAAGGCCCGCGAACTCGTCCACGTCAAGGTGGTCGCCCCCACCATGCTCACCCGCGCCGCCGCCGCCGAGATGCAGGAACGCGGCGACGGAAAGATCATCAACGTGGCTGGGATGATCGCTTTCAGCGGCCCCGCCGACAAGTCCGTCATGCCCCGCCGCGCCGTCTACGCCGGCTCGCTGGCCCACCTCGTGGCCATGTCACAGACCCTCAGCGCCGAACTGGAGGACACCGGCGTCCAGATCCAGGTGCTGTGCCCCGGCGTCGTCGCCACCGAGTTCCACACGCGTCAGGGCCTCGACCTGAGTGCCGTGCCGCGCATGAGCGCCGAGGACGTCGTCACCGCCGGGCTGCGCGGCCTCCAACTCGGCGAGGTCGTCTGCGCCCCCGGCGTCGAGGACGCCGGGCTCCTCGACGCGGTCTTCAAGGCCGACCTCGCCGCCTTCGGCGGACAGAGCCCCGAACTCGCCTCCCGCTACCGGGCCAGCTGACCGCGACTCCAGTCGTCCGGCACCGGCCAGACGGCCGGTGCCAGGGAAGTCCGGGGCTCCGTCAGAGATCTTGTTGTGCCAACTTGCCCGGACCGGCCGCGGCCGGGTCGGCGCGTGCCCAGTTTCAGACACCTTGATGGTCCCGAGAGCGCGTCCCGCTTCACTCATCCAGCGACACCACAAGCCAGACATCCAGTCATGAACGTGACGTCCCACCACCCGAGAACGCACGCGCAATGCCCCGGCCACGCGTGGGTGGGAGCGTGTTGTGTGGCCTGGCCTGGCCTGGCCTGGCCGGGGCCGGGCTGGAGGGGCAGCCTTTCCTTCTCGGCATGGACGCTGGTCGGCCGTCTCGACGCTCAGTTGACGCTCTCCAGATAGGTCGTCACTGGAATGCGGCGGTGGCCGTGCCGACTGCCGTGGACGATGTCGTCGTGTAAGTAGCTGGTGTCATTTCGACCGCCACCGCTCAAGATCGAAGAGGCATCGGCTACTCAGCACTCTGTCCGGCTGCGGTATCCGGCCTGGGCTCAGGTCATCGGGGTATTGGCCAGGACCCGGCGGAGAATGCCCCAGGAGAGGTCGGACTCGGTGGCGAAGGAGCGGCGCTTCTTGGACTTCTCGTCGATGTAGTCGAAGGAGTCACGGTTGTAGCTGTCGCCGTCGTCGTCCTGGACGGCGGTCTGCTCCGGGTTGAGGTAAACGTGGAAGCTGGCGCCGAATTCGGCGCTGGAGTTCATGTAGCCAGGGCCGGTGGCGCCGCCGCCGCCGTCCATCGGGCAGTACACCCGGTGCACGGCGTAGTTGTCCTTGGAGAGCCAGGCGCACTGGCCGGGGGTGAGGGTGAGCAGGCCGAGCTTGCGGGCGTCCCACTTGAGGTGTTCGTAGACCATGACGTCGAGCTGGCCGGCGAGGCAGAAGACGATGCCGGTGGTGTGGCCGTGGGAGTGGATGGGCGAGTAGTGCTGCGCCGGCCAGATCTCCAGGACCACGGGCGAGCCGATGTCACCCTTCGGGTGGTCGTCGGGGTGGAGGTGGCCGTGTTCGCTGGCCAGGTCGTCGTAATCGCCCCGGCCGGAGCAGGCGACGCGAATGTAGGGCGGATGGGTGTGGTCCTTCTTGTACTTCTCCACCAGGATCTGGCGCAGGAGCCCCACCTTGTCACCGGGTTCGGCAGCGGGGGCGAGGTGTTTGCGCATCGCTTCGACCTCCCATGCGGACAGGCGCAGGTCCTCGGCCTTGCGCGCAAGGTCCATGACGGCCGGCGGGATCATCAGCTGGCGGGCGTACTCGTCGAAGGAGGTGGCCTGTCCGATCACCAGCGACGGTACGGCCTCGGCGCCCTTGAGGCGCAACTGCCGTTCCTCTTCCTTGGTGATGTGGAAGGGATGCTTTGCCCGGCCGTACTCGGGGCGGTCTGCGTTGGTATGGGCGGCTGTCAGGCTCATGAGATGACTCCTTCGTGTTTCTGGGGGACGCGGCGCTGGACGCGCCACGTCAACTGGGGTGAATGAGCGACTTTCCGGGGCCGGCGCATCGGCATGGCTGCACGTTGCGACGGAGTTCGATCAACCGGCCCGCGCGTTCGGGGAGTCTGTCTCACCTGCGAACGAGGCAGTGCCGGCCCGGAACTCCCGAGCGGTGGGCGGTCCACAGCCGGTGAACGTCTCCAACGACCGTCCGAAGGTGCGCAGCCGTTGCGGCGCTGCCGCGGGTGACGGCGGTCGGCCGCCATGGCGCTATGGCGGGGTGATCGTTGCAGGTCCGGGGGAGTGACGCCCTGGCATCGGTCCGTGACTGAGCGGTTGCCCAGTGCGGAAGTGATCAGCGGCTGGGCAGGCGCGTGGCCTTGAGGCCGTTGAGGGAGTACTCCTGGGGGAGGTGAGCCGGGTCGCCCGGGACGGTGATCTGAACGGTGATCGGCCGGGACGTGCCCGCGGCAAGGAACTGGTCGTTCTCGGATTCCAGGTACGCCTTGCCGTCCTGGGCGATGACGTCCACGCCGGATGCTTCCGCTTTCGCGCCCTTCACCGTAGGCAGGTCGAAGGAGATCCGGAACCTCCTGACGTCCTCGGCCTTGCCGCTGTCTTTGCTGACGGCGGTGAGTGTGAGTTCGAAGCTGTACACCCTGCCCCGGGGCTCGCTGTTCTCCCATGTCCGGTTGAACTTCTTGGACACGGCGATCTCGTCGTAGCTGGGCGGGACCGGCAGGGGGGTGATGAGTCCGGCGCCGTTCATGATTTCAAGGGCGCCGACAGGCACAATTCCCTGTCCGATGCGCTGGGAGTGGTCGGGGATCGTGGCCTTGGCCAAGTCGAGGTGGTTGACGTGGCCCGCGGAGTCGACCGCGTAGAAGTTGCCGTCCTGGTCGAAGAAGGTGGCCGAGTACGACTTGCGCGAGCCTGCCGCGGCGCTGGCTTCCGCGGGCGGGAAGACCGCCTTCTTGAGAACGGTCTTCATGGGCTGCCGGCGCGGGTCGACGAGCAGCAGGTCGCCGTTGTCGCCCTCCACCGAGATCAGCCGCCCGTCCTTGGGGTGGTAGGCAAAGTCGTCCCACCGGCCGCCTCCCGGTGCGTTCCGAGGCAGGGCCTTCCTGGCCGCCACATCGATGGCATAGCTGTGTACGTCGGGGTTGCTGACGACGAAGAGGATCTTCCCGTCGGGATCCATGTCACCGTCGAACCAGGGTCCGCTCGGCAGCCCGTCAACGACCTGGTCCTTCAGGGTGCCGGCCGCCACGTCGATGGTGATGAGCTTGTTGTGGCTCACTGCCAGCAACAAGGGCTCCTTGTCGTCGCCGCGGTACTGCGCACCCATGGCGGTGTAGCCGGGCTCGTAGGGCGGGACGTTGTCGACGAGGCGGGTATCCCCGTCGATGGGGTCGAAGCGGTAGATCCGGGTGTTGGTCCTGCCGACGGCGAGATACACCTTGCGGTGAGCCATGAGCCGGGCGTCCTTCCACGAGATTGAGGGACGACTCATGATCTGCGCACGCTCACCTACGCTGCAAGCACTCTCTGTGTCCGTTCGAACACTATGAGCCATCGGTTCCGGAGTGTGTTACGAGGAGATCGCCGCAGCATCCACCCGCCTGCGGGTAAGCCGATGAAGGGCCGAGCTTCCGAGGCCGCGTCAGCTCGGAGCATGCCCTCCGTGCAGGGTGTCGGCGGTGCGGTCGCCGACGCGGGGGGAGGGAAGGGGGACCCGCGCCGTCTCGCGTCGTAACGCGTGGGCGATGGCGCGCGCTTCGATGCCCGCCTGACGAAGGACACCCGTGAGGGGATTGGTGTATCCGGCGAAGTAGAGGCGTGCGGCTTCGGGATGGGTCTGTGCCCCTGAGGCCAGGGGTTGCCCGGCTTGGTCGAGGACGCCCAAAGACCCGACCAGGTCATGCAGGTTGGGCCGGTACTCGGTGGCGGCGATGACCGTGTCGGGTCGCAGCCGGGTGCCGTCGGCCAGTAACACGTCGGGGCCGTCGAACGCCTGGACGGCCGCGACCGGCTCTACCCGCCCGGACCGGACGGCGTCCACGAAGCCGTGGTCGAGCACCGGGTTGACCCCTTCGCGGGCATTGCGCGTGTACAGGCCGGTGCGGGGCCGCGGCAGTCCCCGCGAGGTCAGGTCCGGCACCGAGAGACATTGCGTGAGCAGGGAGGTGCGGTCGCGCCACGCGAGCGGGAGAGCCTCCGTCAGCCTGCCGACAGCATGCCGTCGGGCGCTGGAGCGGGGCAGGATGTTGGGTGGGGTGCGGACTGCGATCCGTACCCGTTCGGCTCCGGCCCCGGCCAGGGCACCGGCGATCTCGGTACCGCTGTTACCGGCGCCGACCACCAGGACGTCCCGCCCGCGGTAGCGGGCCGGAGTGCGGTAGTGGGCCGAGTGCAGCAGGGTGCCGGTGAAGGTCGAACGCCCGGGCCAGTCGGGGAGGTTCGGGGTGTGACAGCGGCCGGTGGCCACCACGACCGCACCAGTGGGCACCGGACCGTCGCGGGTGTGGACCAGCCACTGGGCTCCCGAGCCTGGCGCGGCCCGCTCGATGCGCTGCACCGGGGTGGCCACCCGGACGTCGAGTTGCTGATGGGTGACGTAACGCTCCAGGTATCGCACGTAGTCGTCCCGGCTCACCCACGGGCCTGCCTGGCGCGGCACCGAAAGGCCGGGGAGTTTCGAGGTGCCGGGGGTGGTGTGCAGGCGCAGATGGTCATAGCGCTGCGCCCAGCTCGCTCCGACTCGGTCCGACCGTTCCAGGATCACGGCCGGTACTCGGGAGCGGCGCAGTAGCGCGGCGACCGCCAGGCCGTGGGGGCCGGCTCCGATCACGATCGTGGGAGCGCTGAAGGCTGGCTGTGGTGTCGGGGGCATCGGCTTCTACAACGGCAGACCGCGGCTCACGTCACGCGCGACGGGAAGGCACGAGCCTCTGGAGCGGCGATGCCGACTGTTCGCCGGCACAGCGGGTGGCTACGGGCAAGAGCACTCTGCTGCAGATCGCCGTGGGACACCTCGCACCCGACCGCGGAACGGTGACACGGACCGGGGCGGTGGGGTACTGCCCACAACAGGCGGTACTGAACGCTGCGTTCACCGTCGGACAGCATCTGCGGTTGTTCCAGATGGCCTACCGGCTGCCGACGCTGGAGCGCGCCGGCGAGCTGATGGAGCTGCTGGCGCTGACCGGTTGCCGGCGACAGCGGGTCGGCGAGCTCAGTGGCGGAACGCGACAGAAGCTGAACCTGCTGATCGCTCTCATGCACGATCCGCAGTTGCTGGTCCTGGACGAGCCCTACCAGGGCTTCGACTGGGACACCCATCAACGGTTCTGGACCCTGGCCGCCGACCTGCGTGATCAGGGACGGTCGATCATCGTGGTTTCGCACCTGCTGCACGACCTGCACCACTTCGACGCGATCGCTCACCTGCGCCAGGGCCGTCTGCACTTGGAGGAGACCAACCGTTGAGGCTCTACTGGATGGCATTAACCGAACTGCTGCGCTGCACTCTGCTGGGCCACCTGCGTAACCGACTGGCCCTGGTTCTGGCGGTCGCGTTCATCCCCATCTGGATCGCCGTGGCACGCCTGTGCACCTCCGACGAAATGGTGCGCATCTGGCTGGACGCCATCAGCGCCCCCGTCTCCGCCCCGGCCAGCCAGGTGGGCCAGGTGGCCAGCGCTCTGGGCGCCATCACCATGGTCGCTGGCTTCATCACCTTCACCGAGACCTTCCAGTCGCGGCAGATGGACCGCCGTCTGCTGCTGGCCGGCTACCCCCGACTGTCGATGCTGCTGGCGAAGCTTGCCGCCGTCGCCCTCACCGCCGCCCTGCTGGCCCTCTACACCACGAGCCTGCTGTGGATCTCCCTGCCCGTACGCCACGTGGTCCCCCTGGCGCTGGCCCTTGCGGGCGCCGGCCTCGCCTACGGCGGCATCGGCCTTCTGCTCGGCTCTCTGGTCCGCGGCGAGCTGGAGGGCTTCTTCCTCATCATCATGCTCAGCCTGGTCGACACCGGACTGCAGAACCCCGTCTTCAACACACTCATGGATGTGGCAGGCGTTTCCGCCCTTCCTCTGTACGGCGTGACCCAGCTGGCGCTGAGCTCAGCCCTCACCGCGCACATTCCCTGGTCCCACGGCCTGCTCTCCCTCACCTGGTCCGCAGCGACCGGCGCCCTGGCCCTGCTCGTTCTGCATAGCCACCGCCCTTCCCGCTCCCCGTTGTCCGGCAGGAAGCGAGTCCAGGCAGGGTGATCGATCAAGGATTCCGGCGCACAGTGGAGTCGGCCGTCGTGACGCCTGCGGACTGTCGCCCTTGTCTGTCCGAGCAGGAGTGCGGTGGCCGCATACCGTGCGTTCGGCTCCGTCGTGAAGTCTGACCTGCGGTTTTATGTCCCGAGTGGTGCGCTCGACCTGTTTCCCTCCGGGCAGCCGGTCAAGGTCCTCGACCACGACTTCCCCACCCACGCCTCCGGCACTGCGATCCCGTACGGCATCCACGACGTGGGACGCAACACCGGCTACGTCGGCCTGGGCACTGACCACGACACCGCCGCTTTCGCGGTGGCCTGCCTGCGCCGCTGGTGGACCGAGGAAGGACGGGCCGCCTCCCCGGACGCGAAGCAGCTGCTGATCACCGCGGACGGCGACGGCTCCAACAGCTCCCGCGCCAAAGCCTGGAAGGCCAACCTCGCCGTCCTGGCCACCGAAACAGGACTCGCCATCAGCATGTGTCACCTACCGCCTGGAACATCGAAGTGGAACAGGGTCGAGCACAGGCTGTTCTCCTTCATCTCCCTCAACTGGCGGCGCCCACCCGCTGACCAGCTACGAGACCGCGCTGAACCTGACCTCTTCGACCACTACCCGCACCGGACTGGCCGTCACCGCCCGCCCGGACACCGGCAGCTACCCCACCGGAATCGAGATCAGCGAACAGCACGCAGCCGCCCTCACGCTCCACCCCGAGGACTTCCACGGCGAGTGGAACCACACCATCCCGCCCCAACCCGGCGTCCCCGACGTTCCCCTCCACCCGCCCGGCCGCAGATCCCACCCCCGCCACGCACACACCTTCGGCGCGACCCTGGCCACCCACCCCCCTCCTAACCGGCCTGGAACGCCACGACTGGACCCGATCACAGTCGCCGTCCGCGACCTCCTCGATGGCCTGCCGCTCCGGCAGCGCCCCCCCGGCACCGCAAGCTCACCACCGAGAACATCATCTGGGCCGCCGTCCTCGACCAGCGTGGCCTGTCCACCTCGTTGATCGCCTACCTCTTCCGCGTCCGCGAGAACCAGGCAAGAGCCCTGATCAAGCAGGTCCGTCCCCTCCTGGAAGACCTGGACCACCACCCGGAACCCATCCCCGCCCGCCCGATCGACCCCAGCGACCTCGCCGGCTACGCCATGCACGCGACATCCACCACGAACGACCGCGACACACCCCACTAATTCATCGACGGCCCCCGAGTCTGCTGGGCGCGCGAAACGGCGAGGCTAGTCGCGCCGAGGAAACCGCGATCGCCCGGCCAGGACGAGGCAGACTGCCGCACGCCACCGAACGGCAGCTGCTTGCGCCGGGTCACCGTCTGCGCCGCGCCCCAGGAGACCGCAAACAGAGAAGTCCCCTGATGATCGGGGAACGAGTAGGTGATCCCCGAACTGGTCCGCACCGCCACGGTCTGGCCGCCATGGCTGTAGTAGCGCGTGCCCTTGACAGTGCTGCCGTTCGCCGTCAGCTCATTACCGTCCGGGCGGCGTCACGTGCGTCCTCAACCACCCCCGACGACCAGCGCCACCACCGCCGCACCCACCGCACACAGCAGCGCCAAGTCAGCGGACCAACAAAGGCGCACCGAGCGGCGCACCTGACCGCCCTCCGGGCCGGCAGCTGCCCGCCCCGCCTGTGCCCAGGCCACGATCTCAGCAGCCGCGCGGGGACTCGTCTTGAGCCAAACGTCCACGAACCGACCCACCGAAGGCGAAAGCATGGAGCTCCCTGCCCTCCGACACCTCGATCACCAGACCGCCCGTTCCGCCGGCGCTCGCCCCACGCACCACACCTCGCCGTGCCCGGTGCGAGAACAGGAAGTTGTGTACCGCCAGTTCGTCCGGCAACAGCACCACCCGGCAACTGCCGATCCGGCCGAACAGGGAGGTAACGGCCAAAAAGACCGCCGTTACCTCCCAGGCATATACACGTCGTTCCGCCTCACCGAGCACCTCGACGCGGCCGGCATCGCGGCGAGTATTGGATCAGTCGGGGACGCGTACGACAACGCCCTGATGGAATCGACGATCGGCCTGTACAAGACCGAGTTGATCAAACCGCAGCGGCCCTGGAAGTCGCTCTCCCAGGTCGAGTTGGCCACCGCAGAGTGGATCGACTGGTACAACCACCGGCGCCTCCACGGTGAGATAGGCCACGTTCCGCCCGTCGAGTACGAGGCCAATCACTACATGGAATCCAAGAAACCCCAGGTCACAACCACAATTACGTCTTGGTGCACGAGACCGGAGAAGCCTTCACTATCAAGCAGCTCCGTCGACGCGCGTACCGGCTCATGGCAATCCTTGGTCTCCGCCGCGTCCGTCTCTACGACGCTCGTTCGTCGTCGTGCCTCACGTACCTGGCCAACAGCGGCGTGCCGGATCACATCCTTGCGCGGTGGGCCGGACACACGAATGTGAAGACCACCAAGAAGTGGTACGTGAAGCCGGACGTCGAGGATCTTCGCGAAGCCGCCACGATGTGGGATGGCTTGCACGGGAGTGCAACGGAGGGGCAAGCGTGAGCCAGGCGGTCTACCCCGGGCGACTTGCCCAGGCGTATGGCTAGCAAGATCGAGGTGGACCCGGAGACCGGCTGCTGGCTGTGGACCGGTAGCTGCAATGGGGAGGGGCTGCCAGGCTACGGCCAAGTCTCCTACGAGGGAAAGACACAACTTGTCCACCGTGTGGTGTTCAGGTTGCTGGTCGGTGAGATTCCGGAGGGCTTCAAGGTGCGTCATGCCGATCCCTGGGGACGGCACTTTACGCTTTGCTGCAATCCGGACCACCTGGAAGCTGAGCCAAAGAAGGAAGCTCTGCGGCGCAGGGACTGGGAGAGCGCTCGAGCCAGGAGGACGCTCTGTCCCGACAGCCAGGCGTACACGCCGGAGAACGCACCTGGATCCCCGAGGGTTCCGGCAGTGCCGGATGTGTCGCGCCGAGAGGGCCAAGAGCCGCCCCGTTCCCCCGGCCGTGTGAGATTTCGTGATACGTGAGAGGGTCTGAGGCGTGAGTGAGACACCGTCGAACACCCTGCAATACCGCTTTGACGGGCCAGAAGAGGCTCCCGTCCTGATCCTGGGTCCCTCACTGGGCACCACCTGGCACATGTGGGACCGCCAGGTCCCCGAGCTGACCCAGCACTGGCGGGTCTTCCGCTTCGACCTGCCCGGCCACGGTGGCGCCCCCGCCTACCCGGCGGGCTCGGTGTTCGACCTCACCACACGCCTGCTCGCCACCCTCGACGGCCTCGGCGTCACCCGCTTCGGCTACGCCGGCTGCGCGCTCGGCGGCGCCATCGGCATCGAGCTGGCCCTGCGCCACCCGGAGCGCCTCGCCTCCCTCGCGCTGATCGCCGCCTCGCCCCGCTTCGGCAGCGCCGACGAGTTCCGCCAGAGAGGCGTGATCGTGCGCACGAACGGCCTCGACCCCATCGCCCGCACCTCGCCCGACAGATGGTTCACCGGCGGATTCGCCGCCGCCCAGCCCGCCATAACCGAGTGGGCCGTACAGATGGTCCGCACCACCGACCCCGGCTGCTACATCGCCAACTGTGAGGCGCTCGCCTCCTTCGACGTCCGGCCCGAACTCGGCCGCGTCGGGGTCCCCACCCTCGTGCTCGTCGGCTCCGAGGACCAGGTCACCGGACCTGCCGAGGCCCGCACCCTGGTCGCCGGGATACCCGACGCCCGCCTCGCCGTCGTACCCGGCGCCTCCCACCTGGTCCCCGTCGAGCAGCCCGCCGCCGTCACCGACCTCCTGGTCCGGCACTTCACCACCGCCTGGCAGCCCGCCTTCGACTCGACCACCGGGCAGACCGCGATTCCCGCCGCCCCCGTGAAGCCGATCCTGGCCGCGGCCCTGCAGCCCGCGCCGGTCGCCGAGATAGGCCCGGCCGCCGCACCGCCCGAGTCCCAGGGCCGGCCCGACACCTACGACGCCGGGATCAAGATCCGCCGCGAGGTGCTCGGCGACGCGCACGTGGACCGGGCGCTGGCGCAGGCGGACGAGTTCTCCGGAGACTTCCAGGAGTTCATCACCCGCTACGCCTGGGGCGAGATCTGGGACCGGCCCGGCCTCGACCGGCGCACCCGCAGCTGCGTCACCCTCACCGCCCTGGTCGCCGGCGGCCACCTGGAGGAACTCGCCTTCCATACCCGCGCCGCCCTGCGCAACGGCCTCACGCCCGCCGAGATCAAGGAGGTGCTGCTGCAGGCCGCCGTCTACTGCGGTGTACCCGCGGCGAACAGCGCGTTCAAGGTGGCCCAGCAGGTCATCCGCGAGGAGACCACCCTCCAGGAGTGAGCATCCGCCGCGGGCGCGCGACAGGATGGGAACCATGAAGCTCACGAAGAAGTCGCACGCCTGCATCCGCCTCGAAAAGGACGGGCAGACGCTCGTCCTCGACCCCGGGGGATTCAGCGAGGAGGACGCCGCGCTCGGCGCGGACGCGATCCTCGTCACCCACGAGCACCCCGACCACTTCGACGGACTGCGCCTGCGCGCCGCGATGGAGAACAACCCGGCCGCACAGATCTGGACGCTCAGGTCGGTCGCGGAGAAGATCTCGGCGGCGTTCCCGGGCCGCGTGCACACCGTCGGCCACGGCGACACGTTCACCGCCGCGGGCTTCGACGTCCAGGTCCACGGCGAACTGCACGCGGTCATCCACCCTGACATCCCGCGCATCACCAACGTCGGCTACCTCGTCGACGGCGGCACGGTCTTCCACCCCGGCGACGCCCTCACCGTCCCCGACCACCCCGTGCAGACGCTGATGCTGCCGGTCATGGCCCCCTGGAACAAGATCTCCGAGGTCATCGACTACGTCCGCGAGGTCAAGCCGCAGCGCGCCTACGACATCCACGACGCCCTCCTCACCGACCTCGCCCGCCCCATCTACGATCGCCAGATCGGCGCCCTCGGCGGCTCCGAACACCTGCGGCTGACCCCCGGGGACTCGGCGGAGCTCTGAGCGGGCGGACGGGCCGGGTCCCGTTGTCAGACCCTCCCTGTACGTTGTTGGGCATGCGCATCGCGACCTGGAACGTGAACTCGATCACCGCCCGCCTGCCGAGGCTGCTCGCCTGGCTGGAGAGCAGTGGCACGGACGTGCTGTGCCTCCAGGAGGCCAAGGTCGCCGAGGACCAGTTCCCGGCCGGGCAACTGCGCGAACTGGGCTACGAGACGGCGGTACACGCGACGGGCCGGTGGAACGGCGTCGCGGTGCTCTCCCGCGTCGGCATAGAAGACGTGGTCAAGGGCCTGCCCGGCGACCCCGGTTACGACGGCGCCGTGGAGCCCCGCGCCATCTCCGCGACCTGCGGCCCGGTCCGCGTCTGGTCGGTCTACGTGCCCAACGGCCGTGAGGTGGACCACCCCCACTACGCGTACAAGCTCCAGTGGTTCGAGGCCCTGCGCGCGGCCGTCCAGGGCGACGCGGGCGGCAGCCGCCCCTTCGCGGTGCTCGGCGACTACAACGTGGCACCGACGGATGACGACGTCTACGACCGGTCGGTCTTCGACGGCTCCACCCACGTCACCCCCGCCGAGCGCGCCGCGCTGGCCTCCCTGGGCGAGGCGGGCCTGTCCGACGTGGTCCCGCGGCCCCTGAAGTACGACCACCCGTACACGTACTGGGACTACCGCCAGCTCTGCTTCCCCAAGAACCGCGGCATGCGCATCGACCTGGTGTACGCCAACGAGCCGTTCGCCAAGTCGGTCAAGGACGCGTACGTCGACCGGGAGGAGCGCAAGGGCAAGGGCGCGTCGGATCACGCGCCGGTGGTCGTCGATCTGGACGTCTAGAGCACGTCCAGAGCAGCACCCTGGCGGTCAGGACACCAACCCCCGCAGATCCACCGACTCGGCCAGCGCAGCCAACCCCGCATCCCCCGGATGCAGATGGTCCCCACTGTCGTACACGGGAAGCATCCGCGACGGCCGTTCCGGATCCCGCACCACCGCATCGAAGTCGAGCACCCCGTCGAACTCACCGCCGGTGCGGATCCACTCATTGACCGCGGACCGCTCCGCGTCCACCGCGGCCGTGCACCGCGCCTCACCCCCGCACGGCAGGATCGTCGCCGCCAGCACCCTCAGGCCCCGGGCGCGCCCGCGCTCCGCGAGCTCCCGCAGACCCGCGATGACCTGCTGTCCCAAGGCGCCCCACCGCACATCGTTCACGCCCTCGAAGACCACCACGGTCCGCGCCGACGTCTGGGCGAGCACGTCCCGGTCGAAGCGGTGCAGCGCGCTCACCCCGGCCGTGTCCGTGGACACCCCGTCGCCGGGATAGCGGTCGGTCACCACCCGGTTGCCCGAGATGCCCTGATTGAGCACGCCGTAGCGGGGCACCGCGGCCTGGCCCCGCAGCCGCGCGGCCAGCACATCGGGCCACCGCCGGTTCCCGTCCAGGGTGGATTTGTCGCCGTCGGTGATCGAGTCCCCGAACAGCACCACCGAACCGGGACCGCCGCCCACGTCCACCCCGGCCAGCAGCGGCCAGCTCGTGATCACCGAGGTGTACGCCGCCGCGGAGCCGTCAGCCGCATGGTCGCCCGGCTCGCTGACGTACGACCGCTGCACCGCGAGCCGGTGCAGCGGCGCCGCCCGCACCGTCCCGGGCAGGTGGAAGCTCACCAGCAGGTTGCCGCCCGCGGGCACCTCGAACGCGAGCGGATCGCTGTACGCCTGCGCCCCTGCCGGGATCTCCACACCCGCCGCTCCGCGGAAGGCCAGCGGCACAGGAGCGCCCCGCGCCGCCGCGCCCGTGGCCCGCACCGCCACCGTCGCGCTCCCGATCCGCACCGGCGCCGCCGCGAACGTGTTGTCGAACCGCACCCGCACCCGCGGCCCGCCGGCCGAGGTGTGCACCACCAGCCGCAGTGTCCGGTCCGCCCAGGGCCCCACCGCCGGATGACCGCCCGTCGACGCCGCCCAGGTCCCGGTCCAGCCCCGCGAGACGTCCCGCACCGACAGGGCGAACACATGCAGGCCGTCCGCGCGCGGCAGCCGTACCGAGGCGACCGTGCGCCCCCGCGCGAGCGGCACCGTCACGACGTACAGCCGGGCCTGCTCGGCGAGTTGGCCCTCCGGCGTGTTGACGTGCGGCAGCGCCACCGCCTTCGTGGCGAGCGGGCCGGTGCGCCAGTCGGGTGCGGTCAGCCGGTACGCGGAGCTGGTGCCGTCGGCGTACGCGACCGTGCCCGCAGCGCCCGCCTCGCCCCCGGTGCCCGCCACCAGGAAGGCGAGCGCGTCGCCGCGCCCGGTCACCCGGACCGCCTGCCCGTCGGCCCGGACGTTGTCCGGCTCGCCCGCCTGCCGCCGCGGCCAGGTCAGCCGGGCCCCCCGCACGGTGAGGGTGCGGCCGGGCGTCCAGCCCGCCGCCGCGAGGTCCTGCGCGGACAGCGAAGCGCCCGCGCCGTCGAAGTCCGCCTCGTCCGGCCGGGCGTCGTCGCTGACTGCCGTGTTGTCGAAGAGCCGCTCCAGCGGAAGCGGCCCCCGCTTTCTCCAGTCCTCCGCCTCGGCGGTGGCCTCCGCCGACCCGGCCGAGCACCCCGCCGCGACCAGCGACCCGCACAGGGCCAGCACGGCTGTGATCCCTGCGAACCCCCCGACACATCGGCGCACGGCCGACTCCTCCCGCTCACCGGCGAAGCGCCTCGTGCTACGTCACGAAAGACGCATCGCGAAGCTAAGGAGACATCGAGGACACGTCAACGCGCCATGCGCGAACTCTGCGTGAACTCGACCGGAATCAGCGGTCCGCGCGCCTGTGGTGCAAACGGCGGTACGAATGACACGCTGGACGTATGAACATCCCCTTCCTGGGCAACCGGCGCCAGAAGCCCGGCGCCCCCGACGCCGAGGGCATCGCCGATCTCCTCGCCGAGTGCGAACTGCTGCGCTCCCTGGCGTCCCGGGAGGGCGTCCGCCTCGACGACTCCGCGGCCTCGCTGGAGGAACTCGACCAGGTGCTGCCGCGCTGGCGGGACGACGAGGAGGTGCTGGCCTGGCTCGGCAACGACGCCGGGCTCTACCTCGGGACCGTCATCGTGCGCACCGTGCCCGGCGCCGGCTGGGAGATCTGGCCGAACGGCCAGCCCGTCGTCCGGCTGGCGTCCGGCCGCGAGTTCGACGTCGTGGCCTCGGGTCAGGAGTGGGCCGCCAGCGGGGTGCCCGAGCTGTCGCAACTGTACGCGGAGGTCGCCGAGGCGTAAGGTCGCCGTGACTCCCCGAAAATACGGCTAATGCCCGAAAAGTGCGTGTCGCACCTCCAGTCCGATTTTGCCTGGATACGTTGCGGCGACCACCACACAGCTGAGAGTGAGTAGGGGTGGGTATGGCCATCGATCCGCTGATCGAGCTGCGTGACGTCAACAAGTACTTCGGCGACCTGCATGTCCTGCGGGACATCGACCTCACCGTCGGCAGGGGTGAGGTCGTCGTGGTCATCGGCCCGTCGGGCTCGGGCAAGTCGACGCTGTGCCGGGCGATCAACCGGCTGGAGACCATCCAGTCCGGCACGATCGTCCTGGACGGGCAGCCGCTGCCGGAGGAGGGCAAGCCGCTCGCCCGGCTGCGCGCCGACGTCGGCATGGTCTTCCAGTCGTTCAACCTGTTCGCCCACAAGACCGTCCTGCAGAACGTCTCGCTCGGCCAGATCAAGGCCCGCGGGCGCCGGAGGGAGGATGCCGACAAGCGCTCCCGCGAACTCCTCGACCGGGTCGGCGTGGCCGACCAGATGGACAAGTACCCGGCCCAGCTCTCCGGCGGTCAGCAGCAGCGCGTGGCCATCGCCCGCGCCCTCGCCATGGAACCCAAGGCGATGCTGTTCGACGAGCCGACCTCGGCCCTCGACCCCGAGATGATCAACGAGGTCCTGGAGGTCATGCGCCAGCTGGCCCGGGAGGGCATGACCATGATCGTCGTCACCCACGAGATGGGCTTCGCGCGCTCGGCCGCCAACCGGGTGGTCTTCATGTCCGACGGTCGGATCGTCGAGGACCGCATCCCCGAGGAGTTCTTCACCAACCCCACCAGCGCGCGTGCCAGGGACTTCCTCTCCAAGATCCTCAAGCACTGAGCGGAGGCGCGGACCACATCGACAGGACCCGTCCGGCGGCAGCCGGAGATCACTGCTCGCGCAGCGGAACCGACACGTACGAAGGGTCGTGTGCCGGCGAGGAGAAGGTCAGCTGCGCGCCGGACGGGTTGTGCTCGATGTAGAGCGGGTCGACCGTGTCGACGACCAGGGCCAGCCGGTGCCCGGCCGGGACGTCGTAGGCCGTGGAGAACAGCTCCAGGTCGACGCCGAACGGCTTGCCGGGCGTACGGCCGTGGAAGGTGTACGGCGCGTTGCTGACCAGCTTGCCGAGGCCGAGCGGCCCCACGTCGTACAGGTAGGCGACGAGGGTGCCGCTCTCCTTGGTCGGGGTGAGGGTCGTGTGCAACCTGGCGGTGCCGCGCACCTGCTGGGCCGTGGCGTACCGCTCCGACTGCCAGACGGCGGCCCAGCGGCGAGGGAGCAGGGGGATCGAAGCGATCGGGGGCAGCTGGGCCACCTGGTCGAGGATGCTGGAGAGGAAGACGACCCCGCCGTCCGCCCCGGAGTCCACGTTGGCGCGGATCGTGGTCGCGCCCACGAGGTCGATCTTCCGGCTCGTCGCGCCGACCGACTTCCAGTCCGGGTAGCCCTCGTACCCGTCGCTGGAGCGGGACTTGAGCTGGACCGGCTGCTCGCGGTCGATGCCGTTGTCCTCGCCCTTGAGGTAGTGGTCGAACCAGCGCTCGGTGTCGTTCCACACGTCGTTGGGCAGCCCGAACAGGCCGGTCGCCTCGGCGGTGGCGTGGT
Organism: Streptomyces sp. TRM68367; assembly: GCF_014495685.1. Classification (GTDB taxonomy): domain Bacteria; phylum Actinomycetota; class Actinomycetes; order Streptomycetales; family Streptomycetaceae; genus Streptomyces. Next base: position 30,754 of record NZ_JACTVI010000023.1, read on the forward strand.
CGCCCGGGCGCAGCTCCAGGCGCTTGGGGCCGGTCAGCTTCTCGTAGAAGTCCGCGTACTGGTTGGGCGGGAAGATCGTGTCGCCCCAGGCGTTGGCCAGCAGGACCGCCGGGGCGTTCTTGTTGAGCTGGTCCAGGTAGGTCCCGGCAGAACGTTTCTTCCCCCAGGCGATGATCTCCTGCTCCTTCGCCAGGTTCGAGGAGTAGAAGTCGTCGAAGATCCGCCGGAGTTCGGCGCTCTGCCGGCCGGTGACCAGGCTCGCGCCGTCCAGCAGGGCGGCCGCCTGGACGTGCTGGGTGCGCCCGGAGTAGATCGAGTCGATCAGGTCCGCCCAGCCGCTCAGCGAGGCGACCGCACGGATCCGCTTGTCGTGCGCGGCGGCGAGCAGGCCGATGCCTGCGCCGTACGACACGCCCGCCATGCCGATGTGCCGCGCGTCGGCGGGGGTGTGGGCGAGCGCCCAGTCGATGACCTTGGACGCGTCGGCTATGTCCGGCGGGCCCGCGACTTCTATCTCCCCGCCGGACTGCCAGAAACCGCGCACGTTGTAACTGACGACGACGTAGCCGGAGTCGGCGAGCTTCTGGGCCTGTGCGAGGTACTCGACCTGGGGCATGCCCCAGCTCGTGGGCAGCACGAGCAGCGGGTAGCGACGGGTGGCGTCGGCACCCGCCGGGCTGATGACGTTCGCCTTGAGGACGGTGCCGCCGTCGCCGGCGATGTCGACGAAACGGATCCCGTTCGGGGCCGCCTGGGCGGTGGGGGCGATGCCGAGGGCGCCGGCGACGAGGGTCGCCGAGACGGCGCCTACGGCGGTGGTGCGCAGGGCCTTGCGAGTCGTACCCACGGTCACTCCTCACTCGTGTCAATGAACAAAGTGACCAGACGGTAACCTCAGCCCCTTACTGCAAGTAACCCATCGGTAAGTTGCGTGCTGGTAACGATGATTGAGTTGTGTTGAAATCTAGGAGGTGTGGTGGCTATTGCGGGGAGCCACCGCCGGCGACGGCAGCGGGCTCTGCGCCGCCTGCGTCACGTCCGCGACCAGTTCGACCACGTCCGGGTCGTACGCCTGCGAGTTGATCACCTTCAGCAGCAGCACGAAGGACTTGCCGCCGTGCTTGCGGGCCAGGCGCTCGTGGTTGCGGGCGAGGTAGCGGGTGGCGGCCTGGTTGGTGATCGCGGTCTGACCGCAGAAGAGGAAGACCGGGCGGGCGTTCGGGCTCTGCCCCGCGGTGAGCCGGGCGAGGAGCACGTACTCCTCCCTGCCGACCTCCGCGCGGTAGTGCTCGGAGCCGACCAGGAACGCGCCGCGGTCCGGGCTCGGTTCGGCGTCGACGTTCACCTTGACGCCGGGGAGCAGGGAGACCAGGTGCGCGGTCATGCGGCGGTTCGGTACAAGGCTCCGTCGCCCTCCTTGACCTCACATTCATGACGGCCGCTTGACCGGCACAAACATCAAGGTCCCTGCTTCGGCGGGGGCCTTCTGCATGGGAGGAACCATGTCCGAACCGGACTGGGAAGCACGCCTCGTAACCCGCATCAAGAACCTGCAGCGCGTCTTCCCGGAGGCGGAGGGGCTGCACGCCCTCGTGCGAGCCCTCGTCAACGTCGAGATCGAAGCCGCGTACCAGCGCGGCCTGATGGCCGGACGGAGCCAGGCGGGCTACACCACCAGACGCAAGAAGAAGGAGGACCATGCACTGCTGGTGCGGCAAGCCCTACCCCTGCCTCGACCACTGAAGCCGCGGGGGAGGGATGAACCTCCCCCGCTCCCACAAGCTGATCATCCTGGCGGCCCTGGTGGCCGCCTTCGTCGTGAATGGGGTGCCACATTGGAAGTGATCAAGCGCTGTCTGACGACGCTGAAGGAGCACTGAGGGCGCTTGGGTGGTCCATCGCCTCCAGCCTTCTCGGGGCGGGGGTGGGTCTGTTGGTGGCCACTCTCTGGGGTCGCACGGTGGGTTGGTGACCATGCTTTACGACCCTCACCGCCGGTGGGGCCCCCGCGGCATCGACAATCCCGCGGACTTCACGAAGTGGATCTCGGACGACGTCTCCCGACGGAGATCAAGTCTCGCGTGGACCTGGCCGTGGCCGCCACCGGAGTGAAGGGCGAGAGCGCCTTCGAGAAGGGCAAGCGGCTGAAGTCCCAGGAGCGGGCCCTGTTCGCCGGTGGCCGCGGGGCCACCATCCAGGGCCTGAACGCTGGGTATTCTGCTACTTGACGCGTTCGGGCCCGGCTATACGCCCGGACCCCAGGGCCGGAGCGAATCCGGATACAACAGCGGCGGCCCGCATGCCAAAGCCCCCGTCAGGGTCGGTCGAAAGACCGGTTCTGTCATACGGGGGCTTTGTGCTGCCCTGTCAGGCCCCGGGCTTCGCGCTGTCGTAGAGCTTGCCCGTCTTCCACAGGACGCCCACGGAGCCCGCCAGGAAGGCGGCTCCGGTCCCCAGCTCGATGACGTCCCAGTCGTGCCGCGAGGCGCTGCGGAAGGCCACAAGGGCCATGGCGGCCAGGAAGAGCCCGAGCAGGAACAGCAGAGTCTTCATGCCGGAGATATAGCACCCCGCCCAGCGGTGAAGCAGAGGTTCCGCACATCTGGGCCGTGCTAGCACAAAAACGCTAGTTCGGTTTACAGTCGTCCACCGACGGACCGACCGGCCCCGTCCGATGACAAGGCCGGTAGCGGAGCACGACCCCTTCCCCCGGAGGGCGAGTAGGCCGCGACGGATGTACGGGAGTGCGCATCTGCGGCCTCCGCGAGGAGGTGGCCTGTCATGCACATCCGGAAGGCAGGTAAGCAATGCAGGACGGGGAAGCCATACCGGCCGAGGCGGCCGGCGAGTGGCTGCGGAAGAACCTGAAGGACGACCCCGAGCCGAGCCCTCGCATCCGCATCCGGGATGAGGCTCCGGACCCTGTCGCCTACCGGCGCATTCTGGAAATCCTGTTCAGCCCCCGCGCTGACAGTGCCACCCCATAAGATCTGCGCCACATGGGTGACCCCGGCGGTACGCCACATACCCCGGGGCCTGGCCAGTCACGAAGGGACTGACGTGAGCAAGACTCTCATGCGCGCCATCGACACGGCACAGCGAGCCGTGACAACCACACTGCGCGCGGTCGATTACCTCCGAGTGTCAACCGAGGACCAGGCCAAGGGCTACGGCATCTCGTACACCGGCAAGAGGACAGTCCGGTACATCGAGAAGAAGGGCTGGGCCCACGTCGACACGTACGCCGATGAAGGCTTCAGCGGCAGCCTGGAGGCCGATGACAGGCCCGACCTCAAGCGCCTCATGCAGGATGCCCGCAGGACGCCTCGCCCCTTTGACATGGTGGTCGTCAACGAGGGTCGCGGTATCGGTCGCACCGGCCGGGCCTTCTGGAAGTGGGTGTGGGAGCTGGAAGACCTCGGCGTTTACGTCGCCGTGGTCAAGAAGGACTACGACAACTCCACCCCCGCCGGACGCTCCCAGATGCGCAAGGATGCCGACTACGCCGAAGAAGAGCGCGAACTGATCCGGGAGCGCACTCAGGGCGGCATTCAGGAGAAGGCCGAGGACGGCCTATACCCCGGCGGAGGTGTCCCCTTCGGCTGGGCCATCGCCGACCAGGGCAAGACGGGCCTTTCGCGCTACGTGGTGGACGAGAAGGAAGCCGCGGTCCTGCGTAGAGCGCGTGAGCTGTACCTGAAGGAGAAGAGCTGGCACAAGGTGGCTCTGACCCTGAACAGCGAGGGCAAGCTGACCCGCTCCGGCAGGCCGTGGCGGGGCAAGAACATCCGCTACCGCATGCTCGGGGACGCCGTCCCAGGAACGAGATCGTCTGGCGCGGCAGTGATGCAGCCCGCGACCAGGACGGCAATCCGGTCTTCGGTGACTCGGTAGTGATCGCGCTGCCGCGGATCTTCTCCGGGAAGGAGATCGAAGAACTCAAGACCGCCACCTCACAGCAGCCCCGCCCCGTCCAGGGGGATGCCCGCGTATATCTACTGGGCGGTGGACTCCTGACCAGCCTTTGCGGAAGTCACTACATCGGCCATCACTGTAGGCCGACCGAGATTGTCTACAAGTGCAAGCAGAATCAGGAGTCCTACCCCGGAGCCGGGGACCAATGCTCATGTCCGCGCCTGGAGGCGACGGCACTTGAGCGCCAGGTGTGGGGCGACGTGGTCAAGGTGCTGACCGACGCCGACCGCATGAAGGCCATGGCCCAGGACTGGTTGGATGCCACCGCCAGCGAGCGTGTGGACCGCACCAAGCAGATTGCCGAGCTGGATCAGCAGATCGCCGAACTGGAAGACCTCATCGAGGTCACGTCCGCCGCGGCAGCCAAGCGAGCACTGCGGCGCGGCCTGTCCAGGGAGGAGGCCGAGGCGGCGGCAGAGAGGGCCGCCAAGCCCCATGAAGAGGACCTGGAGGGCCTGGAGAAGCTAAGGCTGGAGGCGGAGGCCTGGCAGCGTGAGGCCGCCGAGGCCAGCCGCCGACTGAACGGGCTGGAGCGCCTGGCCAAGGTCGCCCGCGACAACCTTCGGGCCATCGACGACCACGAGAAGGCGGAGATGATGGACCTCATGGGCCTTCAGGCCGAAGTGGTCAAGGCCGCACCGCGGCGCCCCGGTGTCGCCTGCGGCATCCGCGAGTGGTTCGTCCGGGCCGGCCGGGACGTGCCGGTTCTGACCGATGAAGGGTGGGAGCGGATCAAGCCCCTGATGGGCGGATCCCGCTCCACGCACGACCGTCGGGCAGTGACTGAGGCGATGCTGGAGAAGGCCGTCACAGGCGCCCGCCTCGACGAGGTGGCGCTGAAGTACGGGGTGGTGAAGAAAGCCCTCCAGACCCAATCCCACCGCTGGCTGAGCAACGGCACCTGGGCCAAGGCGATGGAGCTGCTGGCAGGCTCCGAGACGCGGCCTGTATGGCAGCCGGACCCGGTGGAGATCAAGGTGACGGTGCGCCCCCTGGCCATTGAGTCCAGGCTGGGTGACGGGGAACAGGACCCTTCGACGCCGGGCCGCCCACGCAGAACTCGGTGCGCTCGCCGAAACCCTGGCGCGCGGTGTCGTGCGGGAGGATCTGGGCGTGTGCGTTGCAGTCCTTGATCAGTGCGGCCAGTTCGAGGAGCGCGAACACGTCGTGGCGCATCACCGCCAACTCGGGTCCTCCGGCACCCCGGTTCACCACCAACAGCGACTCGGAGCTGTCCGGCAGCCCGAAGAACGCCTGCTTGCGCCGGAGTTTCCGCTTCCACAGATAGGTGCGGGCCACCCAGCCGAGCGCGGCAGTGATGCCCGCCGCTATCACGCCCAGGACGATGTTGCGCACGTCGTCATTCATGGGCGCGCATGCTAGCGGGCTCAGGCGCACGCGTGTTCGCGTGCCGCTGACGCGGCCATGGCGATGAATTAAGCTGCGCCAACGGCCCTTGAGCGGAGGTGCGGATGCGTCGTCCTGTCGCACGCAAACTGGCGGTCCTGGCGGTTTCGGCCGCCCTGGTGTCGGTGGGGGCGGCGGCGCCGCCCGCCGCGCAGAGCGACCCAGTCGAGAAGGTCCCCGAGGCCGTCGGCTACGGCGGCGCCGTCGCGAGCGTCGACCCGGACGCCTCCGCCGCCGGGATCGAGGTGCTGCGCAACGGCGGCAACGCCGTCGACGCGGCCGTCGCCACGGCCGCCGCGCTCGGCGTCACCGAGCCCTACTCCGCCGGGATCGGCGGGGGCGGTTACTTCGTCTACTACGACGCCAAGTCCCGTACGGTGCATACCATCGACGGCCGCGAGACCGCCCCGCTCACCGCCGGCAAGGACCTCTTCCTGGAGGACGGCAAGCCGATCCCGTTCGCCGACGCCGTCAGCAGCGGCCTGAGCGTCGGCACGCCGGGCACGCCCGCCACCTGGCAGACGGCACTGGACAAGTGGGGCAACAAGAGACTCGGCAGTCTGCTGAGGCCCGCCGAGCGGCTCGCCCGCGACGGCTTCACCGTCGACGGCACCTTCCGCTCCCAGACCGCCGCCAACGAAACCCGCTTCCGCTACTTCCCGGACACCGCGAAGCTGTTCCTGCCGGGCGGACAACTCCCGGTCGTCGGCTCCACCTTCAAGAACCCCGACCTCGCCCGCACCTACGCGGAGCTGGGCCGCGAGGGCGTCGGCGCGCTCTACCGCGGCGGCCTCGCCAGGGACATCGTCGACACCGTCAACAAGCCGCCGGTGGACCCGGACTCGGGCTGGAACGCCCGCCCCGGCGAGCTGTCCGAAAAGGACCTCGCGGCCTACCGCGCCAAGCTCCAGGCGCCCACGAGGACGTCGTATCGCGGACTCGGCGTCTACTCCATCGCGCCCTCCTCCTCCGGCGGCACCACGGTCGGCGAGGCCCTCAACATCCTGGAGAACACGGACCTGTCGAAGGCGAGCGAAGTCCGGTACCTGCACCGCTTCATCGAGGCGAGCCGGATCGCCTTCGCGGATCGCGGGCGCTGGGTCGGCGACCCCGCCGCCGAGGACGTACCGACGAAGGAGTTGCTGTCGCAGCGGTTCGCCGACTCGCGCGCCTGCCTCGTCCAGGACGACGCCGTGCTGACCAGCCCGCTCGCGCCCGGCGACCCGCGTAACCCGGCGCCCTGCGCGAGCGGCGGCACGGCGGCGCCGACGACGTACGAGGGCGAGAACACCACGCATCTGACGGCGGCCGACAAGTGGGGGAACGTCGTCGCCTACACGCTCACCATCGAGCAGACCGGCGGCAGCGGCATGACCGTCCCCGGCCGAGGCTTCCTCCTCAACAACGAGCTGACCGACTTCTCCTTCGCCCCGGCCAACCCGGCCGTGCACGACCCGAACCTGCCCGGCCCGGGCAAGCGGCCGCGGTCGTCGATCGCGCCGACGATCGTGCTCGACCGGCACGACAAGCCCGTGGTGGCCCTCGGTTCGCCCGGCGGCGCGACCATCATCACCACCGTCCTGCAGACCCTGACCGGGTTCCTGGACCGCCACCTGCCGCTCGTCGACGCGATCGCCGCGCCGCGCGCCAGCCAGCGCAACGCCGCCCAGACCGAACTCGAACCGGCGCTCTACAACAGTGAGCTGAGGAAGCAGCTGGCGGACATCGGGCACTCCTTCAAGGAGAACCCGGAGATCGGTGCGGCCACGGGCGTGCAGCGGCTGCCGGGCGGCAAGTGGCTCGCCGCCGCCGAGACGGTACGGCGGGGCGGCGGTTCGGCGATGGTGGTGCACCCGGCGCGGTAGCGGACCGGGCGGTACCGCCGTACGGCGACACCGCCCGCGTCACGGCCCGGGAGCGGGCGGCTCCGGCTCCTGCGTGCCGTCGGCACGGAACGCCAGCCGCCCGTCCGCCACGTCCACCGTCACCCGGCCGCCCTTGGCGACCCGGCCGTCCAGCAGCAGCCGGGACAGCTGGTTGTCGACCTCCCGCTGGATGGTGCGGCGCAGCGGGCGGGCGCCGTACTCGGGCTCGTAGCCGCGCTCGGCGAGCCAGTCGACCGCCGCACCGGTGAAGTCGACGGTGATGTCCTGGGCGTGCAGCTGGCGGTGGGTCTGTTCCAGCAGCAGGTTGGTGATCCGCCTGAGCTGCTCGGCGGTGAGCTGGCGGAACACCACGATCTCGTCGATGCGGTTGAGGAACTCCGGCCGGAAGTGCTCGCGCAGCGGCCGCAGCACCTGCTCGCGCCGCGCCTCCTCGTCCGCCTCCGCGCTGCCCACCGCGAACCCCAGCGAGGCGCCGCGCCGGACGATCGCCTCCGAGCCGAGGTTGCTGGTCATCACGATGACCGTGTTGGTGAAGTCCACCGTCCGGCCCTGCGAGTCGGTCAGCCGGCCGTCGTCGAGGACCTGGAGGAGGATGTTGAAGACGTCCGGGTGCGCCTTCTCCACCTCGTCCAGCAGGAGCAGCGAGTACGGGTGCCGGCGCACCACCTCGGTGAGCTGCCCGGCCTCCTCGTGGCCGACGTAGCCGGGCGGGGCGCCCACCAGCCGGCTGACGGTGTGCCGCTCCTGGTACTCGCTCATGTCCAGGCGGACCATGCGGTCCTCGCTGCCGAACAGGGCCTCTGCCAGTGCCCGGGCCAGCTCCGTCTTGCCGACGCCCGTCGGCCCCAGGAACAGGAAGCTGCCGATCGGCCGGTTGGGGCTCGCCAGCCCGGCGCGCGAACGCAGCACGGCGTCGGAGACGACCCGTACCGCCTCGTCCTGGCCGATGACCCGCTCGTGCAGATGCTCCTCCAGGCCGAGCAGCCGGTCCTTCTCCTCCTCGGTGAGGCTGCTGACCGGGATGCCGGTCTGCCGGGACACCACCTCCGCGATCGCCTCCGCGTCGACCACCAGGTTCTGCCCCTCGTCGGCCTCCTCGCCCTCGGCCGCCTCGGCGATCCGCTGCCTCAGCTCGGTGATGCGGTCGCGCAGCTGCGTGGCCTGCTCGTAGCTCTCGGCCGCGACCGCCTGGTCCTTGTCCCGGGTCAGCTGCTCGACCTCGCGCTCCAGCGCCCGCACGTCCGTGCCCTTCGTCCGGGCGCCCAGCCGCACCCGCGCCCCGGCCTGGTCGATCAGGTCGATCGCCTTGTCCGGCAGGCGGCGGGCGGTGAGATAGCGGTCGGACAGCTCCACGGCCGCCATCAGCGCCTCGTCGGTGTAGCGGACCTGGTGGTGGGCCTCGTAGCGGTCGCGCAGCCCGCGCAGGATCTCGACCGTGTCCGCGGTGGTCGGCTCGGGCACCAGGACCGGCTGGAAGCGGCGGGCCAGCGCCGCGTCCTTCTCGATCCGCCGGAACTCCTCCAGCGTGGTGGCGCCCACGATGTGCAGCTCGCCGCGGGCCAGGGCCGGCTTGAGGATGTTGCCCGCGTCCATGGAGCTGCCCTCGCCGCCGCCCGCTCCGGCGCCGACGACGGTGTGCAGCTCGTCGATGAACACGATCAGCTGGTCGGAGTGGGCGCGGACCTCGTCCACGATCTGGTTCATCCGCTCCTCGAAGTCGCCCCGGTAGCGGGTGCCCGCGACCACACCGGTCATGTCCAGCGCGACCACCCGGCGGTCGTTCAGTATGTCGGGGACATCGCCCTCGGCGATCCGCTGCGCCAGCCCCTCCACGATCGCGGTCTTGCCGACGCCCGCGTCACCGATCAGCACCGGGTTGTTCTTGCCGCGCCGGGAGAGCACCTCGACGGTCTGCTCGATCTCCAGCTCCCGCCCGATCACCGGGTCGATACGGCCCTGCCGGGCCTGGTCGGTGAGGTCGCGGCCGTACTTGTCCAGCGTCGGCGTGTTCGTGGGGCGCGGCCGCTCGGGGCGGGCCGGTGCGGCTTCCGGGGTCTCCGGCGGCAGGTTGGAGGGGGTGAACCGGGTCGCGTTCAGGATGTGCCCGGCGGCCGAGTCCGGGTTGGCGGCGAGGGCGCTGAGCACGTGCTCGGGGCCGATGTAGCCGTAGCCGCGGGCCCGCGCCAATTCGTGCGCGTCCAGCAGGGCGCGCTTGGCGGCCGGCGTCAGGGACAGCGAGGTCGGCGGCGGTGCGTCGCCCGGCTGGGCCGGGCCGGATCGCTCGTCGATCTCCGAGGCCATGGAGTCGGGGTCCGCGCCCGCCCGGCTGAGCAGGCTGCGGGTCGGCTCGGTGGCGAGCGCGGCGCGCAGCAGGTGCTCGGTGTCGAGGTCCCGGCTGCCGTGTTCCGCGGCGTACTGGGCTGCGCCGCGGACGAGTTCCCTGGCCGGTTGGCTGAGCAGTCGGCCTATGTCGATCTGCCGGGGGCGGGGACCGCCGAAGAAACGTGCGAGGAATTCGCCGAAGGGGTCGCCGGGGCCCTCCGGGCCGATGAAGCCGCTGGTCATCGTTGTCCGTACCTTCGCTGTCGACGTGCCGGGGCCGGGTAACCGGGTTTGGGCTCGTTCATGCCACGATGGCACGAACTCCTGCGGAGGGCATGTGCAGCGGTCGCCTACGGTTCGGGGGCTTTCTCTCGGTTTGCGGGTGCGGGTTGTTTGTGGTTGCTCGCGCAGTTCCCCGCGCCCCTTCAGGGCGTTTCTCGTGCCGTGAGAATGCGGGGACCGTTGTCTGTGATGGCCACTGTGTGTTCTGAGTGGGCGGCTCGGGAGCCGTCGCTGGTACGGAGGGTCCAGCCGTCGGGGGCCGCGTAGTAGGCGTCGGTGCCGCCGGCGATGAGCATGGGCTCGATGGCGAGGACCATGCCGTGGCGCAGGGGGAGGCCGCGGCCGGGGCGGCCCTCGTTCGGGACCGAGGGGTCCTCGTGCATGCGTCGGCCGACGCCGTGGCCGCCGAAGCCGTCGGGGATGCCGTAGCCCGCCGCGCGGCACACCGAGCCGATCGCGTGGGCGATGTCGCCGATGCGGTTGCCGACGACGGCCGCCTCGATGCCGGCCGCCAGGGCCCGCCCGGCGGTCTCGATCAGCCGCAGGTCGGCCGGTCGCGGGGTGCCGACGACGAGGCTGAGCGCGGAGTCGCCGACCCAGCCGCCCAGTTCGGCGCCGAAGTCGAGGGAGAGCAGGTCGCCGTCCCGCAGCCGGTAGCGGGTCGGGACGCCGTGCACGATCGCGTCGTTGACGGAGGTGATGAGAGTGGCCGGGAACGGGACCGGGGCGAAGGAGGGGCGGTAGCCCAGGAAGGGTGAGGACGCGCCCGCCTCGCGCAGCACGTCGTGCGCCAGCTCGTCCAGTTCCAGCAGGGAGACGCCCACGGCGGCGGCCTTCCGTACGGCCGTCAGGGCGCGGGCGACGACCTGGCCGGCGTCGTACATGGCGTCGATCGATGTGTCTGTCTTCAGCTCCACCATGCCAATTACTATACCGGTATTAGAATGGTCGCATGGTGCGCACCCCACTGACCCCGGAAGAGCGCGAACGCGGCGAGCGGCTCGGGCTGCTGCTGCGTGCGGCGCGCGGCGATCGCAGCATGACGGAGGTCGCGGCCGTCGCCGGCATCTCCGCCGAGACGCTGCGCAAGATCGAGACTGGTCGTGCCCCGACGCCGGCGTTCTTCACGGTGGCCGCGCTGGCTCGCGCGCTGGGGCTGTCCATGGACGAGCTGGCTGGGCGGTGCGTGCTCGCGGCCGTTGAACCGTGGTCACGGCCGGGGGCCGCGTAAGCTGAGGCGCTTGCGTCCGCTTTGAAAACTCCTTGTAGCCGTTCTGTAACACGGCTGGTGTTCCCTACGGAGCCGGAGAGCTCCAGTCTGGCGGGAGTTGGCGAATGGCAGTGGGACAACTCCCGGTCGCTGTACAGGAGTTCGTGAACTACCTGGACGGCCTCCTGGTGCGCCTCGACCCGGGCGGCGGCTGGTGCGCGGTGTTCTGGCAGCGTGACCCGGAGGGGATGCAGGCCTGTCTCGACGGGCGTGAGGTGCCGCCGTGGGATGTGGTGGAGGCGCTGCTGCAGGACCTCGCCGCGGAGTACGGTCCCGGCGCCGCCCGCCCCGAGGCCGAACGGGCCCGCGCCCTGCACACGGCCGCGCTCGCCGCGTACGACGCCCGGCCCGGTTCCCGGGACGCCCTCGGTGACCGGCTCGTCGTGATGCTCCGGGAGCAGAAGCACGCCGCCGAACGCCAGGCCGAACTGGGCCGCCGGCTCGCCTCCGCCACCACCCGCGAGGAGGCCGACGCCCTGCGCATCGACCTCGCCTGGGCCCGCGACGACCACGCCCGCGCGACCGCACGCTGCGCCGAACTGCGCGCCCGCATGACCGAGCTGGACCACCGCGCGCTCGGCGGCCAGGCACGGGGGCCACACCCCGCCGACGGGGACGGGGAGGTGGTCCACATCGACACGGAGGCCTCGCCGGGGGATGGCGGACCGCGCGGCCGTGATGCGTACGGCACGGGGACGCGGTCTGTGTACGACGCCGGCGCCGGGACCTCGCCGGAGGCCGCGCGCCCAGGCGGGCAGGGTCAGTACCGCACCGGGTCGCGGTCTGTGCACGACTCGGGTCCGGGCGGGCGTGACCGGTACGACGCCGGTGGTCCGACGATGCCGCGGCAGCGTGGTGGCCGGTACGGGCCGAGTGCGCCGGCGGAGCGCGGGGACCGGTGGGGTACCGGGACCGGCGGCCAGGGACCCGCCGACAGCCGCGCCCGATACAGCCCCTCCGAGGACGCCCGCGAGCCCTACGCCCCCTCCCCGTCGGCAAGCACCGGCCCCCAGTCCTCCGCCTCGCCGGCGCCGCCCGCCGACGCCGCCCCCAAGCAGCGCAAACGCCGGCGCGGCAGTGCTCGCTTCGCCGGGATGGCCGAGGAGGACGTCGCCCCTGTCGCCGTGCCGCCGGCCGTCGTGCCGAGTCTGCCCGAGCCGCCTGCCGCCGCCACCGGGCGTACCCTGCGCGGGGCGCGGTTCGCCGGGGCCGCGGAGTTGGCCGAGGTGGTGGAGCCGGTGGAGGCGCCGCAGGCCGAGACGGTGCACGCGGGGGACCGGCGCGAGGTCGGGGCGGCCGTCGAGACGCTGGCGCGGCTGCGGAAGGAGGGGCGCAGCGGGGAGGCGCACGCGCTGCTCGTCGACGCCGCGTACTGGCCCGCCGGCCGCTTCCCGCTGCTCGCCGCCGAACTGCAGCGCGCCGGGCTGGGCGCCGACTGGGCGACCCTGCTCTGGGAGGCCGCCTCCCTGCCCGCCGACCGGCTGGTGGCCGCCGCCGACGCACTGGTCGCGGCCGGGCGGGACGACGACGGGCAGCAGATCCTGCGGCAGGGCGTGGCGCGGCCCGCCGGCGAGATCGGGCGGGCCGTACTGGAGCTGGCCGGTCAGGGGCGGCAGCGCGAGGTGGGCGCACTCCTCGACGCCTACGTCCGCGTCCGCACCCCCGAGGAGGCCGCCCGCAGCGCGGCCCCCGACCCGCGGACCCTCGTACCGCTCCTGCTGGACGCCGCCCGGGGCGTCTCCGACGAGCGGCACTGGGACCTCGTGCACGCCCTCAGGGTCGCCGGATTCACCGCCTGACCGGCACCTTCGTACTCCGCACGGCTCACCCGCAGGAGTGTGAAACGTGATCGACTCCGCGGGTTGACGACGATGGTCTTGGCAAGCCCGTCCCGGAGGCTTACGTTCGTCCCTCTACCACCCTTCTACGGGCGTAGAGGCGCTGGCGTCACCGTCGAAGGAGCAGCTCATGGCCAACGTCGTACGTGCCGCTCTGGTCCAGGCCACCTGGACCGGCGACACGGAGTCCATGCTGGCGAAACACGAGGAGCACGCCCGCGAGGCGGCCCGGCGGGGTGCCCGGATCATCGGCTTCCAGGAAGTCTTCAACGCGCCCTACTTCTGCCAGGTCCAGGATCCCGAGCACTACCGCTGGGCGGAACCGGTCCCCGACGGTCCGACCGTCCGTCGTATGCAGTCGCTCGCCCGAGAGACCGGCATGGTGATCGTCGCGCCGGTGTTCGAGGTCGAGCAGTCGGGCTTCTACTACAACACCGCGGTCGTGATCGACGCCGACGGCATCATCCTCGGCAAGTACCGCAAGCACCACATCCCGCAGGTCAAGGGCTTCTGGGAGAAGTTCTACTTCCGCCCCGGCAACGCCGGCTGGCCGGTCTTCGACACCGCCGTCGGCAAGGTCGGCGTCTACATCTGCTACGACCGGCACTTCCCGGAGGGCTGGCGGCAACTCGGCCTCAACGGCGCCCAGTTGGTCTACAACCCGTCCGCCACCCACCGCGGCCTGTCGTCGTACCTGTGGCGGCTCGAGCAGCCTGCGGCGGCCGTCGCCAACGAGTACTTCGTCGCCGCGATCAACCGCGTGGGCCAGGAGGAGTACGGCGACAACGATTTCTACGGGACGAGCTACTTCGTCGACCCGCGCGGGCAGTTCGTGGGTGACGTCGCCAGTGACAGCAAGGAGGAACTCGTGGTCCGTGACCTCGATTTCGACCTCATCGAGGAGGTCAGGCAGCAATGGGCCTTCTACCGGGACCGCCGGCCGGACGCGTACGAGGGGCTGGTGCAGCCGTGACGAAGGACCTGATGGGCCGCCACCGGGGCGTGCTGCCCGACTGGCTCGCCCTCTACTACGAGGACCCCCTCGAGATCACGCACGGTGAGGGACGGCACGTCTGGGACGCCGAGCGAAAGCGTTACCTCGACTTCTTCGGCGGCATCCTCACCACGATGACCGCGCACGCGCTGCCCGAGGTGACCAAGGCGGTGAGTGAGCAGGCGGGCCGGATCATCCACTCCTCGACCCTGTACCTCAACCGGCCGATGGTCGAACTCGCCGAGCGCGTCGCCCAGTTGAGCGGCATCCCGGATGCCCGGGTGTTCTTCACCACCTCCGGCACCGAGGCCAACGACACCGCCCTGCTGCTCGCCACGACGTACCGGCGCAGCAACCAGATCCTGGCCATGCGCAACAGCTACCATGGGCGCTCGTTCAGCACGGTCGGTATCACCGGTAACAAGGGCTGGTCACCGACCTCGCTGTCCCCGCTCCAGACGCTGTACGTGCACGGCGGCGTGCGCACACGCGGCCCGTACGCGGCACTGAGCGACGACGAGTTCATCGCGGCCTGCGTCGACGACCTGAAGGACCTGCTCGGCCACACCCGCCCGCCCGCGGCACTGATCGCCGAGCCGATCCAGGGCGTCGGCGGCTTCACCTCCCCGCCGGACGGCCTGTACGCGGCCTTCCGCGAGGTGCTCCAGGAGCGGGGCGTCCTGTGGATCGCCGACGAGGTGCAGACCGGCTGGGGCCGCACCGGCGACCACTTCTGGGGCTGGCAGGCGCACGGGCAGAACGGTCCGCCGGACATGCTCACCTTCGCCAAGGGCATCGGCAACGGCATGTCCATCGGCGGCGTCGTGGCCCGCGCCGAGATCATGAACTGCCTGGACTCCAACAGCATCTCCACGTTCGGCGGCACCCAGATCACCATGGCGGCGGGCCTCGCCAACCTGTCGTACCTGCTGGAACACGACCTCCAGGGCAACGCACGGCGCGTGGGCGGACTGCTCCTCGAGCGGCTGCGGGGCGTGGCCGCGCAGGTGCGCGAGGTGCGCGAGGTGCGCGGGCGCGGGCTGATGATCGGCATCGAGCTGACCAAACCGGGGACCGACGAGGCCGATCCCGAGGCCGCGTCCGCGGTGCTGGAGGCGGCCCGCGCGGGCGGCCTGCTCATCGGCAAGGGTGGCGGGCACAACACCAGCGCCCTGCGCGTCGCCCCGCCGCTGTCCCTGACCGTCGCGGAGGCCGAGGAGGGCGCCGCGATCCTCGAACGCGCTCTGCGGAGCCTCACGTAGCAGCCATGTGAACCCGTGTGAGCAAGGGACCGCTGCCATGACCACCACCTCGGACATCTGGGAGCCCCTGGAACCGGCCCTGTCGGTCCGCCAGGTCCTCACGCTGGAACGCGTGCTGGCCGGGGAGCCCGAGGTGGTGGCCGGCGCGGGCCAGCTCGACCGGCCGGTGCGCTGGGTGCACGTCGCCGAGGCCACCGACGTCGGCGTGATGCTCAGCGGTGGCGAGATGGTCCTCACCACCGGGGTACTGCTCGCCGGTGACGAGGAGAAACAGGCCGAGTACATCCGCTCCCTGCACCGCGCGGAGGCGTCGGCCGTCGTCCTCGGCCTCGGCCGCGCGTTCACGGACCCGCCGGACGTGATGCGCCGG
The DNA here is from genome assembly GCF_014495685.1 of Streptomyces sp. TRM68367. Taxonomy (GTDB): domain Bacteria; phylum Actinomycetota; class Actinomycetes; order Streptomycetales; family Streptomycetaceae; genus Streptomyces. The sequence continues at coordinate 46,360 of NZ_JACTVI010000023.1, forward strand.
GCCGCCGAGCGGTGCGGGCTGCCCCTGGTCGTCCTGCACCGGCCCTTCCCCTTCGCCCAGCTCACGGAGGAGGTCCAGGCGCGGCTCGTGCGGCGCAAGTTCGCCGCCGTGAGCCTGTCGGAGGCCGTACGCACCGAACTCACCGCGCTCATCACCGCGGGAGCCCCGCTGCAACGCCTCCTCGACGAGGTCGCCCGGCACAGCGCCTGCCCCGTCGTCGTGGCCAACCTCGCCCACCGCGTGCTGGCCACGGCGGGGGAGCGGCCCGCGGTGGACGATGTGCTGCGCGACTGGGAGCGCATCGCCCGGCAGGCCGGCGCCGCCGTGGGCGACGGCTGGGTCCGCGCCGAGCTGGGCGGGCGCGGGGAGCGGTGGGGCCGGATCGTGCTGTGCGGCTACCGCGGCGACCGAGCCGCCGGGCGGCTGCTCGCCGACCGCGCCGCCGAGGCCCTCGTCCTGCACCGCATGCTCGGCGGCAACGCCGCGTGCACCTGGGAGGAGCAGTCCGCGCAGAGCCTGCTGACCGACCTGGCCAGCGGGATCGTACCGGCCCGGCAGCTGCTGCCCCGGGCGCGCGCGGCCGGACTGCCGGTCAACCGGCGCACCTTCGTGCCGCTCGTCGTACGCGACCGGCAACCCGCCCAACTGGACCGCGTCCTACGGCTGTTGGGGCTGTCCGGGCTGGTCGCCGAACTCGCCGACGGGGCCACCGCGGTGCTGCTCAGCCTCGCCCGCGACCAGGACGCCGAGGCGCTCACCGCCCACTTCGCGACCCGCCTGCGGTCGGGACCCGGGACCGTCGTCGCCGCCGCGGACGCCCGCACCGCCTGGGACGACGTACCCGCGGGCCTGCGCGAGGCACAGCACGTCGCGGACGCCGTCGCCGACTCCGCGCACGCCCTCGAGCTGCCGGCCGTCGTCCGCCTCAGGGACGTCCACCTGCGCGGCCTGGTCCGGCTGCTGCGCGACGACCCGTACGTGCAGTCCTTCGCGGAGCGGGAGCTGGACGGGCTGTTGGACGGGCGGGACGAAGAGACGGGGGCGCTGCTCGCCGTGCTGCGCACCTACCTGGCCACCGGCCGCAACAAGTCCCGCACCGCCCAGCTCCACCACGTCTCCCGGCCCGCGCTCTACCGCCGCCTGGAGGCCATACAGCTACGCCTCGGCGTGGACCTCGACGACTTCGAACAGGCCGCCTCGGTGCACATCGCACTCCTCGCGCACGATGCGCAACAGGGGTGACACGGCATGCTGAAACAGCACGGCGAAACAGCGCGGAAACACCGCACTACCTGGGAAAACGGCGGTGAAACATGGACCCACGGCAGGGTGACACGGTGGCACGCCGCGCCCGCGCAGACGTGACACCGTGCAACTCAAACAGGACATCCGGACTTCCTAGGCTCGCCGCACACCGAGCGACCGGAGGTCCCGATGAGCCCAGTGATCCGTGCCGCCCTCTTCCAGACCGCCTGGACCGGCGACAAGGAATCCATGATCCGGGTGCACGAGCAGGCGGCCCGCGACGCCGCCGCGCAGGGCGCCCAAGTCCTCTGCTTCCAGGAGCTGTTCTACGGACCGTACTTCTGCCAGGTCCAGGACCCCGCGTTCTACGAGTACGCCGAGCAGATCCCCGAGGGCCCGATCGTGAAGCGCTTCCAGGCGCTCGCCAAAGAACTGGGCATCGTCCTCGTCCTGCCGATGTACGAGGAGGAGCAGCCCGGTGTCCTCTACAACACCGCGGCCGTGATCGACGCGGACGGCTCCTACCTCGGCAAGTACCGCAAGACCCACATCCCGCAGGTCAAGGGCTTCTGGGAGAAGTTCTACTTCCGCCCCGGCAACAGCGGCTGGCCGGTCTTCGAGACGGCCGTCGGCAAGATCGGGGTATACATCTGCTACGACCGCCACTTCCCGGAGGGCTGGCGGGCGCTCGGCCTCGCGGGCGCCGAGATCGTGTTCAATCCGTCGGCCACCTCGCGCGGGCTGTCGGCCTACCTGTGGCAACTGGAACAGCCGGCGGCGGCCGTCGCCAACGAGTACTTCGTCGGCGCCATCAACCGGGTCGGCGTGGAGGAGTACGGGGAAAACGACTTCTACGGGACCTCGTACTTCGTGGACCCCCAGGCCCAGTTCGTCGGCGAGCCGGCGAGCGACAAGGAGACCGAACTGGTCGTCCGCGACCTGGACTTGGCCAAGCTCCGCGAGGTCCGCGACCGCTGGCAGTTCTACCGGGACCGCGCCCCGGGCGCGTACGGGCCGCTGACGGCTCCCTGACAACGGGGTGCAGTGACCGCGCCCCGAAAGGGGCGCGGGGCTGTGTTCGATATGCGGCTCCGCCGCGCGGGCGCGACCAGCCACGGACGGCCCGCAGAGCCCGGAATCCGCAACCCACCGGATCATCAACGTAGGAGAGGGAGCATGAGCAGCCGCAGCCGCAGCCGTACCGTCATCCGCGGTGGCCTCGTCATCACCGCGTCCGACGAGATCCACGCCGACGTCCTGATCGAGGACGGCCGCATCGCCGCCCTCGCCGCCTCCGGCACCCCGGCCGCCGAGACCTTCGCGGCCGACCGGGTCATCGACGCGACCGGAAAGTACGTCATCCCGGGCGGCGTCGACGCCCATACCCACATGGAGCTGCCGTTCGGCGGCACGCACGCCTCCGACACCTTCGAGACCGGCACCCGCGCCGCCGCCTGGGGCGGTACGACGACCATCGTCGACTTCGCGGTGCAGAGCGTCGGACACACCCTGCGGGAAGGCCTGGACGCCTGGCACGCCAAGGCCGAGGGCAACTGCGCCATCGACTACGGCTTCCACATGATCGTCTCCGATGTGAACGCGGAGACGCTCAAGGAGATGGACCTGCTGGTGGAGGAGGGCGTCACCTCCTTCAAGCAGTTCATGGCCTACCCCGGCGTCTTCTACAGCGACGACGGCCAGATCCTGCGCGCCATGCAGCGCTCCGCCGAGAACGGCGGCCTGATCATGATGCACGCCGAGAACGGCATCGCGATCGACGTACTGGTGGAGCAGGCACTGGCCCGCGGCGAGACCGACCCGCGCTACCACGGGGAAGTGCGCAAGGTGCTCCTCGAAGCCGAGGCCACCCACCGAGCCATCAAGCTCGCCCAGGTGGCCGGCGCCCCCCTGTACGTCGTGCACGTCTCGGCGACGGAGGCAGTCGCCGAGCTGGCCAGGGCACGCGACGAGGGGCTCAACGTCTTCGGCGAGACGTGCCCGCAGTACCTGTTCCTGTCCACCGACAACCTCGCGGAGCCCGACTTCGAGGGCGCCAAGTACGTGTGCAGCACTCCTTTGAGGCCGCGCGAACACCAGGCCCAGCTGTGGAAGGGACTGCGCACCAACGACCTCCAGGTGGTCTCCACCGACCACTGCCCCTTCTGCTTCGTCGGCCAGAAGGAGCTGGGCCGCGGCGACTTCTCCAAGATCCCCAACGGCTTGCCGGGCGTCGAGAACCGCATGGACCTGCTCCACCAGGCCGTCCTCGACGGGCACATCAGCCGCCGCCGCTGGATCGAGATCGCCTGCGCCACCCCGGCGCGGATGTTCGGCCTGTACCCGAAGAAGGGCACCATCGCCCCGGGCGCCGACGCCGACGTCGTCATCTACGACCCGCAGGCCGAGCAGGTCATGTCCGCTTCAGAGCACCACATGAACGTCGACTACTCGGCGTACGAGGGCAAGCGCGTCACCGGCCGCGTCGAGACCGTGCTCTCGCGCGGCGAACTCGTCATCACCGAGCGGAAGTACACCGGACATGCGGGTCACGGCGTCTACACCCCGCGCTCCACCTGTCAGTACCTCAACTAGGAAGGGCGCGATGGGACACATGGATTTCGGACTCGTCCTGCAGACCGACCCGCCGGCGTCGCGGGTCGTCAGCCTGATGAAACGCGCGGAGCGCAACGGTTTCACATACGGCTGGACCTTCGACTCGGCCGTGCTCTGGCAGGAACCGTTTGTGATCTACAGCCAGATCCTGGCCGGCACCACGAAGCTGACGGTCGGCCCGATGGTCACCAACCCGGGCACGCGCACCTGGGAGGTCACCGCCTCCACCTTCGCCACCCTCAACGACATGTTCGGCAACCGCACGGTGTGCGGCATCGGCCGCGGCGACTCCGCCATGCGCGTCGCCGGCCGCAAACCCAACACCCTGGCCCGCATCAGCGAGGCCATGAAGGTCATCCGGGCCCTCGGCAGCGGCGATGAGGCGGACCTCGGCGGCGGCACGGTCGTCCGGATCCCGTGGATCAAGGAGGGCGCCCGCCTCCCGGTGTGGATGGCCGCTTACGGGCCGAAGGCGCTGAAGATGACCGGTGAGGAGGCCGACGGGTTCATCCTCCAGCTCGCCGACCCGTACCTGACCGAGTCCATGGTCAGGGCGGTCAGGGACGCGGCGGTCGCGGCCGGCCGTGATCCCGCGCGGGTGACCGTCTGCGTGGCCGCCCCCGCGTACGTCACCGAGGACGACTCGCCCGCCGCCCTCGCCCACGCGCGCGAGCAGTGCCGCTGGTTCGGCGGGATGGTCGGCAACCACGTCGCCGACCTGGTCTCCAAGTACGGCGCCGACGGCAGCGTCGTACCGCAGGAGCTCACCGACTACATCAAGGCACGGCAGGGCTACGACTACTCCCACCACGGGCGCAGCGGAAACCCCGACACCCAGTTCGTGCCGGACGAGATCGTGGACCGGTTCTGCCTGATCGGGCCGGTCGAGAAACACGTCGGGAAACTGAACGCGCTGCGTGCGCTGGGAGTCGACCAGTTCGCCGTGTACGACATGCACGACGCGCAGGAAGCCGTGATCGACGCGTACGGCTCGCACGTCATCCCCGCCGTCAACTCCTGACCGAACCCCGCACCACGGCACGACCGCTCTTCCGCTCCACCGACCCCCCACCTTGTCTCCCTTCCCCGCCGCCCGGGGAGGGGCCAAGGCCCCCGCACGGCCTTTCCCGTCCCACCTGCTCCGATTGGCCTGCTCATGACCGACACAGCCCCCACGGGGTCGCCCACCACCCGCGGCGCCGCCGACGTCCGGATAGAACTGTCCCCCGACGCCTTCCCCGCCGACAGCCCCTACGCCAACGAGGACCTGCGTCCCGTGCCGCTCGCCGAGCGGCGCTGGACGACGTACAACTTCGCCGCGCTGTGGATCGGCATGGCGGTCAACGTGCCCTCCTGGACGCTCGCCGCCGGTCTGGTCGCGCTAGGTATGGACTGGAAGCAGTCCGTGCTCACCATCGCGCTCGGCAACGTCATCGTGCTGCTGCCGATGCTGCTCACCGGCCACGCGGGACCGAAGTACGGCATACCGTTCCCCGTGCTCGCCCGTGCCTCCTTCGGACTGCGCGGTGCCAATCTGCCGGCGCTGCTGCGCGGCCTGGTGGCCTGTGCCTGGTTCGGCATCCAGACCTGGATCGGCGGCCAGTCCATCTACTTCCTCACCGGGAAGCTCTCCGGCGCGGGCAGCTGGTGGACCGACGCCGGCAAGGTGGACGGCTACCCGTGGACCCAGTGGCTGTGCTTCCTGCTCTTCTTCGCCGTCGAGATCGTCATCATCCTGCGCGGCATGGAGGCCGTGCGGCGGCTGGAGAACTGGGCGGCGCCGCTGATGCTGGCCGGTGCGGTGGCGCTGCTGGTGTGGATCGCGAACAAGGCGGGCGGCTTCGGCCCGCTGCTCGACCAGCCCTCGCAGCTCGGCTGGGGCGCCGACTTCTGGAAGGTCTTCTTCCCGGCGCTGATGGGCATGATCGGCTTCTGGTCGACGCTCTCGCTCAACATCCCGGACTTCACCCGGTTCGGCGCCGGGCAGCGGGCTCAGGTGTGGGGCCAGTCGCTCGGACTGCCCACCACCATGGCCGTGTTCGCGCTGCTGTCGGTGCTGGTCACCTCGGGCGCGCAGGCCGTGTACGGCGAGCCGATCTGGGACCCGAGCCAGCTCGCCGCCCGGATGGACAGCACGATCGGCGTGCTCTTCGCGCTGTTCGTCCTGCTGCTCGCGACGCTGTCCACGAACATCGCCGCCAACCTGGTCAGCCCGGCGTACGACCTGTCCAACCTGGCGCCGAAGTTCATCAACTTCCGTACCGGCGCGCTGATCGCCTGCTGCGTCGGCGTGATCATTTTCCCCTGGAAGCTGATCGAGAACCCCGACATCTACATCTTCACCTGGCTCGGCACGGTCGGCGGCCTCCTCGGCACCGTGGCCGGCATCCTCATCGCCGACTACTGGCTGATCCGCCGCACGCACCTGGACCTGGCCGGCCTCTACCGCGCGCACAGCCGCTACTGGTACGACTCCGGCTGGAACTGGCGGGCCCTGGCGGCCTTCGCCGTGGGCGCCGTGCTCGCGGTCGGCGGCTCGTACTCCAAGGTCGACGGCGACGGCATCAAGGCCGGGCCGTTCCCGGCGGACGGCCTCATTCCGTTCCTCAAGCCGCTAGCCGACTACGGCTGGGCGGTGGGCATGGGAGCGTCGCTGCTGCTGTACGCGCTGCTCATGCGGGGCAGGGAGCGGCAGAACACCTGACGGCGGACGCCCGCGCCGGGGGAGCGTCCTACTGGGCGCTCCCCAGCGCGCTCACCGCGTCCTTGGCGGCCTTGATGGCCCCCTTGTTGATCTCGTCCGTGCTCGGCGCCTTCTTCGACTCGAAGTCACTGCCGTTGTACGTGACGACCACCACCGCGTTGGAGACCCGGACGTACACCTCGCCCTCGCGCGTCTGCTGCTTGTCCTCGGTGGTGAGGTTCACGACGGAGTAGGCGCTGTTCCCGAGACCGGGCACCGCGCCGCCGCCGCTCTTCTTCCGGACACGTTCCTGGTACGACTTCTGCGCCGCGTCGTCCGTCTGCAGGATCTCGAAGGAGACGTCGAGCCAGCGGTAGTCGTACCCGTCGAGCGCGTTCCAGGAGCATGTACGGCGCAGTTTGCTGTCCGTCGAGGGGAGCTCCTTGCCGCCCGTCTTGGCGTCCGGGACGAGCGAGGTGATCGTCTTCTTGGCCAGGCTCGTGCACGGCGCGGGGGCGCTCGAGTACGTCTTCGACGCCGCGGACGTCGAGGGGGCGGTCGGCGACGACTGGGAGTCGTTCTGGGGCGCCGCCTTGTTCTCGGTGTCCGACGTCGCGGCCGGACCGGACGACAGGGCCCAGCCCGCCGCGGCGAGCACGACCACCGGGGACAGGCGCGCGGTCAGGGCGAGCGGCAGAGGAAGGGAACGCACGGCGCACTTCTCGTGGGGGACGGTGGACAGTGCGGAGGGGTCCGCACTGCGGACGGGACGACAGTGTCACACGAGTCCCTGTGGGGCGAAAGTGCCAACTCGCTCCGTACCGGCGCGGTGACAGGCGTGGCCCAACGGGTGGGATTGTTTCGGGTGGTTCGCCCGTGTGCAGGCGTTTTTTGTGGGGCGTGCGCGGGCGTGGGCCAGGCGTGCGAAGGTGCGAGGGCCTGGCGTACGCGCGCGTGGGGGAGGGGCCGCGGAGCCCGGCCGCACGCGCGCGGGCCGGTCACTTCGAGTCACTTCGGGTCACGTCGGGCGGGTCGCGGTCACCAGCCAGACGCCGACCTGCTCCAGGGCATCGAGGTGGTCGCGCGCGGCGAGGCCCTGCTGTCCCGTCCGTCACCCGCACCCTGATCGGCGAGTTCGTCTCCCGCCCCCCGGACCGCGCCACCGCCCCCGGCCTGGAACGCCTCACCCGCCGCGAACGCGAGGTCTGCGCCCTGGCCGCCCGCGGCCTCACCAACGAGGAGATCGCCGCCCACATGGTCATCAGCCCCTTCACGGCGAAGACCCACATCAGCAGGGCGATGACGAAGCTGGGGGCGCGGGACCGGGCGCAACTCGTGGTGTTCGCGTATGAGTCGGGGCTGGTGGCCGCGCGGGGCGGGGATCACCGGTTGGAGTGATCTGCGTGCTGGAGCTCCCTGCGGACGTGACGGATCGCGGTAGACAGGGGACGGTGGTACCTGGACCTGCCCGGATCGAGCAACTGGTACGTGCCGGATCTGGCCGTTGTGCCGAAAGAACTCGCCAAGGGCGGAGGCGCCCTGGCCCCTGACCAGACGCTGCTGATCGTCGAGGTCACCTCGGATTCCAACGGCGACACGGACCGCATCGTCAAGCGGAGGCGCTACGCGGAGTACGGCGCCCCGCTCTACCTGCTCATCGACCGCCAGGAGCGGTCCTGCACCCTCTACGCAGCCCCTGGCGAGCTCGGCTACACCAAGATCGAGAGCCCGCTTCCCTTCGGAACGCCCGTACCCCTGCCCGAACCGTTCGACCTGGAGCTCGACACCTCGGAGTTCTGACCACTCCCGGGCAGCTTCCGCCGTGCGTACGATCGCAAGATCGTTCGCCGCGCAGTGAGGAGTCCGCCCGTGTTCACCACCCGCCCTACCCTCCAGGGCACCTTCGGCATGGTGTCCTCCACGCACTGGCTGGCCTCGCAGTCGGCGATGGCGGTGCTGGAGGACGGCGGCAACGCCTACGACGCGGCCGTGGCGGGCGCGTTCGTGCTGCATGTCGTCGAGCCGCACCTGAACGGGCCGGCCGGTGAGGTGCCGATCCTGCTCGCCCCGGCGGGCGGCGAGGCGCGGGTGCTGTGCGGACAGGGCGTGGCCCCGGCCGGGGCCACCGTCGCCCACTACAGAGGGCTGGGGCTGGAGCTCGTCCCCGGCACCGGGCCGCTCGCCGCCGCCGTGCCCGGCGCGTTCGACGCCTGGATGCTCCTGCTGCGCGACCACGGCACGAAGTCCCTCGCCGACATCCTGCAGTACGCCATCGGATACGCCGAGCACGGGCACGCGCCCGTGGAGCGGGTCGGCGAGACCGTCGAGACCGTGCGCGAGCTGTTCGAGACGGAGTGGACCTCGTCGGCGGAGGTGTACCTGCCGGGCGGGAAGGCCCCCCGGCCCGGCGAGCTGCTGCGCAATCCCGCGCTCGCTGTCACCTGGAAGCGCCTGCTCGCCGAGGTCGCCGGGGCGGGGGACCGGGAGGCGCAGATCGAGGCCGCGCGGGAGGTGTGGCGCACCGGCTTCATCGCCGAGGCGCTCGTACGGCAGGCCGAGCGGCCCACCATGGACACCAGCGGCGAGCGCCACACCGGCACCCTGACCGCCGCCGACCTCGCCGGCTGGTCCGCGGCCTACGAGACGCCGGCGACGTACGACTGGAACGGCTGGACAGTGTGCAAGGCGGGTCCCTGGAGCCAGGGCCCGGTCCTGCTCCAGCAGCTCGCGCTGCTCCCGCCCGAGCTGCCCCGGTACGGCTCCGCCGACTACGTCCACCTGCTGATCGAGGGCTGCAAGCTCGCCCTGGCCGACCGGGAGGCCTGGTACGGGGACGCCGCCGAGGTGCCGCTCGGCGACCTGCTGTCGGACGGGTACAACGCCGCGCGGCGCGAGCTCGTGGGGGAGAATGCCTCCCACGAGCTGCGGCCGGGCAGCCCCGGCGGGCGCGCCCCGCGACTGTGCGCCCACGCGCGAATGGCGGCCACCGCCGGACCCGGCTGCGACGCGCTGGGCATCGGCGAGCCGACCGTCGCCAAGGGCCCCACGTCCCCCGTGCCGGGCGTACCGGACGTCACCGCCGACGGCGCCACCCGCGGCGACACCTGCCACCTCGACGTCGTCGACCGCTGGGGCAACATGATCGCGGCCACGCCCAGCGGCGGCTGGCTCCAGTCCAACCCCGTCGTGCCCGAACTGGGCTTCCCGCTCGGCACCCGGCTCCAGATGACCTGGCTTGAGGAGGGCCTGCCGAACTCGCTGACGCCCGGCCGCCGCCCCCGCACCACCCTCACGCCCTCCATCGCGCTGCGTGACGGCGTGCCGGTCATGGCGTTCGGCACGCCCGGCGGGGACCAGCAGGACCAGTGGCAGCTGCACTTCTTCCTGGCGGTCGCGCTGCGCGGCGAGGTGCGCGGCGGCCCTGACCTCCAGGGCGCGATCGACGCCCCGAACTGGCACAACGACAGCTTCCCCGGCTCCTTCTACCCGCGCGGCATGCGCCCCGGGAGCGTCACCGTGGAGGCCCGCATGGACGTGGAGGTCATCGAGCAGCTGCGCCGCCGCGGCCACGACGTGACGGTCGGCGACGCCTGGTCGGAGGGCCGGCTGTGCGCGGTCGCGCGGGACCCGCAGACGGGCATCCTGTCGGCGGCGGCGAACCCGCGCGGGATGCAGGGGTACGCGGTGGGGCGCTGAGTCCGCGGGGAGCCGGCTCGGGCCCGGCGTGTTCATGCCGATTCCACCCGGAGTGCACCGGCCGGGTGGGGATTGTCAGTGTCGCGTGCTCTCATGGACACATGATCGAAGACAACGAAACCATCGACGAGTTTCTCGCCCGGCATGCCTCCGACGTGGAGGAAGCGGTCCGTAAGGCGGCCGCCCAGGAGATCATGCCGCGCTGGCGGCAGCTCGCCGCGCACGAGGTCGACCAGAAGGCCGGGCCGCACGACCTGGTGACGGACGCCGACCGCAAGGCCGAGCTGTACCTCACCGAGGCGCTCGGCGCCCTCCTGCCCGGCTCCGTCGTCGTCGGCGAGGAGGCGGTGCACGCCAACCCGGCGTCGTACGAGGCGATACGGGGCGAGGCCCCGGTGTGGATCGTCGACCCCGTCGACGGGACCCGGCAGTTCGTGCGCGGCGAGGACGGGTTCTGCACCCTGGTCGCGCTCGCGCAGGGCGGCGTCCTGCACGCCTCCTGGACGTACGTACCGGCCCGCGACCAACTCGCCACGGCCGTGCGGGGCAAGGGCGCCTTCCACGACGGCGAGCGGCTGCACGCCGGCGCGCCCGGCCCCGGCCGGGACCTCCGGGTGGCCACGTCTCATCCGGACTACACCACGGACGAACAGAAGCGCGCCCTGCTCGGCCTGTGGACGGACGGCGTGGCACCGCGTGCCTGCGGCTCGGCGGGCCTGGAGTATCTCGCCGTCGCGCGTGGCGAGCTGGACGCGACGGGGTTCTCCTGGGAAGCGGCGTGGGACCACGCGGCGGGCCTGCTGCTGGTCGAGGAGGCGGGCGGCGCCCACCTGACCCGCACGGGCGAGCCGTTCCGCATCACGGGCGGCAACGCCCTGCCGTTCACCGCGGCCCGCGACGCGACCACGGCCCGTCGGGTGGCCGCGCTCCTGGCCCAGGCCTGACACACCACCCACGGCGACGCCCCGCACGCGGTCCCTCGCTCCCCGAGACCACCCGCCACCCGGACTCGTCGGTGCTCCGGCATATCCTGATCCCCAGTGGCCGTCGGCTGACGAAGGAGTCCGAAGGTGCCGTCGATGCTCGATGTGGTCGTGGTGGGTGCGGGGCCGAACGGGCTGACGGCCGCCGTGGAGCTGGCCCGCCGCGGCTTCTCCGTCGCCGTCTTCGAGGCGCGCGACGGCATCGGCGGCGGCGCCCGTACCGAAGAGCTCACCCTGCCCGGCTTCCGGCACGACCCGTGCTCCTCCGCGCACCCACTCGGCATCAACTCACCCGCCTTCCGCGCCCTGCCCCTGGAGCGCTACGGCCTCCAGTGGCTGCACGCCGAGCTGCCCATGGCCCACCCCTTCCCGGACGGCACCGCGGCCGTGCTGTCCCGGTCGGTCGCCGAGACCGCCGCCTCCTTCGGCCCGCGCGACGCGGGCGCGTACTGCAGACTCGTCGCGCCCTTCCTGCCCCGGTGGGACACCCTGGCCCGGGACTTCATGTCCCTGCCGATGACCGCACTGCCCCGCGACCCGGTCACCCTCGCCCGCTTCGGCCTCGTCGGCCTGCCCCCGTCGACCTGGCTGATGCGCCGCTTCCGCGACGAGAAGGCCAAAACGCTGTTCGCCGGGCTCGTCGCGCACGTCATGGCGCCGCTCGGCGGGTTCGCCACCGGCGCCATCGGCCTGGTCTTCGCGCTCGCCGCACACGCCCGCGGCTGGCCCGTCGCCCGCGGCGGCTCCCAGGCCGTCTCCGACGCCCTGGCCGCCTACCTCAAGGACCTCGGCGGCGCCGTCCACACCGACTACGAGGTCAAGCGGCTCGACGACCTGCCGCCCGCGCGCGCGTACGTCTTCGACACCTCACCGACCGCCCTGGCCCGGATCGCCGGCTTCGGCCGCACTTACGACGGCTACCGGTACGGCCCCGGAGCCTTCAAGATCGACTACGCGCTGGACGGCCCCGTCCCGTGGACCGCGACGGAGGCCCGCAGAGCGGGCACCGTCCAGATCGGCGCCGACAGCACGGAGATCGGCACCGCCCTGCGCGCGGCCTCCCGGGAGGGCCGCGCCCCCGACGCGCCGTTTCTCATCACCGTGCAGCCCAGCGTCGCCGACCTCAGCCGCGCCCCAGCCGGCAAGCACACCTTCTGGGCGTACGGCCACGTCCCCAACGGCTGGACCGGCGACCTCACCGACGCCATCGAGCGCCAGCTGGAGCGCTTCGCCCCCGGCTTCCGCGACCGCGTCCTCGCCCGCGCGACCGCCGGCCCGCCCGAACTCGCCGCCCGCAACGCCAACTACGTCGGCGGCGACATCGCCTCCGGCGCGGCCTCCGGGCTCCAACTCCTGCTGCGCCCCCGGCTGTCCCTGTTCCCGTACGGCACCCCGCACCCGGCCGTCTACATCTGCTCGTCGGCCACCCCGCCGGGACCCGGTGTGCACGGCATGTCGGGGCACAACGCCGCGAAGGCGGTGTGGAGGCGGCTGCGGCAGAAGCCGTGAGCCTGGCCAAATGGTCCATGCGCACCGGGAGTTCGGGCCTCGCGGTAAGGAAAACCAGTGTCTTCTTTGTCGCACCCTCGGCTCCTGGCCGGAGCGACTGCCTCCGGACCGGGCGGCGGATCGGTCGGCGTCGCGGTGCGCCGGGCCGCCGTGCCTGCCGCGCTGGTCGGCGTCCATACCGGCACGCTGATGGCGCTCAGCCGGCACGAGATTGCCGGTGCGCCGGTGTGGGTTCCGGCCACGACTGCGCGCCGACGCGTCCCTGTGGCCGGGGGCGGTGGAGGAACTCCTGCGGCACCTGACCGTCATCCACTCCGGGATACGCCGCGCCGCGACGCAGGACGTCGACCTGTCCGGGTCCGCATCCGCGCGGGCGACGGTGTCGTGGTCGCGCTCCAGGCCGCCGACCGTGACCCGGCGCTGTACACCGACCTCGACGCCCTCGACGTACGCCGGGACGCGAGCGGCCACCTCGACTTCGGCCACGGCCTGCACCGGTGCATCGGCCAGTCCCTCGCCCGCGCCGAATTCCGCCTGGGCCTGCTCGCCCTCTTCGACCGGCTCCCGGCCCTGCGCCTCATCGCCTCGGCCGAGAGCCTCGCCCTGTCCACGAGTACGGTGCACGGGGTGCGGACCCTGCCCGTCGCGTGGTGACGGCCTGCCCGCCCCTGCCGGGCTGGTATAGAGGGGAGGCATCACCACCATCACCCTCGTCCAGGGCGACATCACGTGCGAGAGCGTCGACGCCGTCGTCAACGCGGCGAACTCCTCCCTGCTCGGCGGGGGAGGCGTGGACGGTGCGATCCACCGGCGCGGCGGCCCCGCGATCCTCGAGGAGTGCCGCGCCCTGCGCGCATCCCGGTACGCCAGGGGACTGCCCACAGGCCAGGCGGTCGCCACCACCGCGGGCGACCTGGACGCCCGATGGGTGATCCACACCGTGGGCCCGCGCTTCACCCGCGAGGAGGACCGCTCGGAGCTGCTGGCGTCCTGCTATCGGGAGTCGCTGCAGGTCGCCGACGAACTGGGCGCCCGTACGGTGGCGTTTCCCGCCGTCTCCGCCGGGATCTACGGGTGGCCGATGGAGGATGCCGCCCGTATTGCGGTGGAGACCGTACGGGCGGCGGACACCGCCGTCGAGGAGGTCAGGTTCGTTCTCTTCGACAAGCGGGCGTACGAGGCGTTCGCCGCGCAGCTCCGTTGATCGTCACACGGGCAGCCTTCCCGGAGGTCGCCGTACGGGCCGTGGTCCGCCGTGGCTGTCACGCCTCGGCCAGCTTCGCGGCCCAGGCCTCCCAGCTGGGCTGCTCGCGGTCCCGGACCGCCGCGCCGGCGGGCCCGTAGAGGTAGCCGCGGGCGACGACCGCTCCGGTGCCGCCCCACTCCATGGTGGCGAGCTCGAAGATTCCGGTGGTGGGCTCCGTCGTACGGATGGCGACGGACTTGTCGTACACGGCCTCGACGGTGCCGCGCAGGTGCGGTGCCGACGAGGTGGTCTCGACGTCCTGGCCGGGCTGGACGCCGGTGAGCCCTGCTGTGAACGTCAGTCATGCTTCGCCGGCCGGGAACCGGTGGACCGGGCCGGCTCACGCGATCGATTCCCCTCGGGGAAGCCGGGGAGAATCGACGGCCTCGCCCCGGCCGCGCGGCGGCACCGGCCGCTGCCTGGTGACTGTCGTGTCATGGGCGGCCGGTATGCGGAGCAGGAGCAGGGCCGCGTCGTCGTGCAGCCGGCCGCCCACATGCGTGAGCAGTTCGTCGTGGAGCGCGGCGAGCGTGCGCCCCGGCTCGTCGGACGTGTGCCGCGCCAGCTCCTCGACGAGCGGGTAGAACTCACGATGGTGGTCGCGGGCCTCGGTGACCCCGTCGGTGTAGAGCAGCAACTGGTCTCCGTCGGTGAAGGGCAGTACCTGGAGACTGGGGGTCTCGTCCGTGAGCGTGCGCAGCCCGAGGGGCGGGGTGGGGCGGGTGGGTTCGACCGGCATGACGACGTGGTCGCGTACCAGCAGCGGGGGTGCGTGACCGCAGTTGACCACCTCCAGGCGCCCCGGCCGGGGGTAGCCGGCGACCACGGCGGTGACGAAGTCGTCGGTGCCCAGGTTGCGCGTCAGGCTCCGCTCGATCCTGCCGACGACGGAGAGGAGGTCCGGCTCGTCGTAGGCGGCCTCGCGGAAGACACCGAGCACGAGCGCGGCGGTCCCCACGGCCGGCAGTCCCTTGCCGCGCACGTCGCCGACGATCAGCCGGACACCGTAGGGCGTGGGCACGAGCGCGTAGAGGTCGCCGCCGATGCGGGCCTCCGCGGCCGCGGCGCTGTAGCGGACGGCCACCTGGAACGGGCCGACGGTCGCCGGCACGGGCTGGAGCAGCGCATGCTGGGCGGCCTCGGCGACCGAGCGGACGGCGGCGAGCACCCGCTCGCGCCGCTCGCGCAACGCGCTGGCCAGGCCGCTCGCCAGAGTGACGGCCGTCAGGGCGGCCAGGACGATCGCCAGGTCGTGGTCCGAAGCGCCGTCGTGGACGCCGAGTGCCGCGCCCAGCGCGGTGGCGAGCAGCCCCACACAGAGGACTCCGCGCGGCCCGTTGGTCGCGGCGGCGAGCGCGGGCCCGGCGGCGAGCAGCGGCACGCAGGCCATCCCCGCTCCGCCGATGAGGTCGACGAGCACGATGGCGGAGACGATCAGCAGGGGTAGTACGGGCGTACCGATTGCCAGCTGTGCGGCGGTGCTCTTCAGGGCCGACACCGCTCGACCGTGTGCTCGCTTCCGGGAGGGCCGCGTCGGCCGGTGATCGTCACCATGGTCTCGGGCCAGACTCATGTCTTGTTCGCTGTCCTCACCTGTACGTGGCGTGCGCGCTCCTGAAATATCCGTTTCGTTGAGGAAACAGGTTCGGTACAGACTAGAACAAGTAGATGTTTTTCAGATAGTGAGCGACAGGCCTCTGGTCACGCGGCTCGCGGTCGGGATCAGGCGTTCTCTGATCTCCTTCAGGCGGGAGATACGGTCGGCCCGCAGGGACACACCGAGCGAGCCGAGCGTGTTCCCGCTGTAGACCGGCACCGCGACGCAGACCGTGCCGAGGGAGTACTCCTCCAGGTCCGTGACGGCCGGGGCCATGGGCGAGGAGTCGAGCCGGCGGAGCAGTTCCGGGGGATGGGTGATCGTCCTGGGGGTGAGGCCGGCGAGCGGGTGCCGGGACAGGTAGTCCTTGCGGGAGTCGTCGTCCAGCTCGCGCAGCACGGACTTGCCCAGCGCGGTGGCGTGCCCGGCGTCCTCGAACCCCACCCAGAGATCGACCCGGGGAGCACGGGGGCCGTCGACGATCTCCGCGACCCGGATCTCCCCCTCCTCGTAGAAGGTGAGGTAGGCGGCGGCCGAGAACTCGTCCCGCAGCGCGGCGAGCGTCGGACGGACACGGCTGAGCAGCGCCTGCCCACGACTCGTGGTGTGCAGCGTCTCCAGTCTGTCGCCGAGGATGAACCCGCCGTCGTCCAGCTTGCGTACGTATCCGTCGTGGACCAGCGTCCGCAGCAGGTGGTAGGCCGTGGCCAGGGGCAGGCCCGTCTCGCGTGCCAGCCGCTTCGCCGGCGCACCGTTCGGATGCGCGCTCACCGCCTCCAGCAGGCGGAACGCCCGCTGGACAGAGCTGATGAGCGTGGGGCCGCCGTCACTCATACGACCAGCGTGCGCCGGGCGCACGGCACAGGCAAGACGGATGCGCCCCGTGCGGCAGACGCCCTGTGCGCCCTACAGGGCCCGGGCGACGAGGAGGGCGACATCGTCGTGGTCGTCGGGGTGGCGCAGGCCGTACAGCAGGAGGTCGCAGGTCTCTTCCAGGGGCCGGTCGGGGGCGTCGAGGAAGCTGAGGAGGACGTTCAGGCGGTCGTCGATGGGGTGGTGCCGGGTCTCGACGAGGCCGTCGGTGTAGAGGACGAGCAGGTCGCCGGGGTCGAGGCGGGCCGTGGTGGTCTCGAAGGGAATGCCGCCGACGCCGAGCGGGGCTCCGGGCGGCAGGTCGAGCAGTGCGGGGGTGCGGCCCGGTCGGGCCAGGGCGGGCGGCATGTGTCCGGCGTTGGCGATGTGGCACCGCCGCGTGCGGGGGTCGTACACGGCGTAGAGGCAGGTGACGATGTAGTGCTCCAGATCGCAGGTGATCTTGTCCAGGTGCTTGAGCACGGCGCCGGGATCGAGGTCGAGGTCCGCGTAGGCACAGGTGGCGGTGCGCAGCCGGCCCATGGTGGCCGCGGCGTCGATGCCGTTGCCCATCACGTCGCCGACGACCAGAGCGGTCCTGTCGCGGGCCAGGGGGATGACGTCGTACCAGTCGCCGCCGACCTCGCTGGTGGCCTGGGCGGGCTGGTAGCGGGAGGCCAGGTCGAGACCGGGGTGACGGGGCGGGTGGTCGGGCAGCAGGCTGCGCTGGAGGGTGAGGGCGGTGTTGCGCACGCTCTGGAACCAGCGGGCGTTGTCGATGGCCACGGCGGCACGGCCGGCCAGCTCACTGGCCAGGACGACATCGTCGTCGTCGAAGGGGAGCGGGTTGCGGGTGCGCTTGAGGTCGAGGGCGCCGAGTACCTCGCCGTGGGCGATCAGCGGCACGGCGAGATACGAATGGACGCCGGCGCGGGCCAGGAGTGTGGTGGCCTCGGCGTCGCGGGCGATCCTCGGCAGGTCCTGGTCGCCGACGTGGCGTACCAGGATCGGCCGGCCGGTGTGCACGCACAGGGTGACGAAGCGGTCACCGTCGTAGGCGGTGAGGTCACCGGGCGGGTCGGCGGCGCGCAGCGCCACGGTGGGGTGGGCCGCCTTGAGGGCGAGGGCGCGGAAGAGCTCCGGGCCGTTGTCCGGTCTGCGGGCGCGACGGCAGGCCAGGGCGGAGTCGAGGATGTCCACGGCGACCACGTCGGCGAGTTCGGGGGCGGCGATCTCGGCCAGTTCGTGGGCGGTCTGCTCCACCTCCAGCGTGGTGCCGACGCGGGTCGAGGCGTCGGCGATGAGGGCCAGGCGCCGCCGGGCACGGTCGGCCTCGGCGGCCACCCGGTGCCGCTCGGTGACGTCGACGACCGAGGTGGCCGCGCCAAGGACCCGCCCGCCGGGGTCCTCGAGCCGGTAGAAGGAGAGGGACCAGGCGTGCTCGTGGCCGGGGTCGGCCGGGGGCCGGCCCACGTGGTACTGGTCGAGCAGCGGGGTACCGGTGGTGAGGACCTGACGCAGCGCGGACTCGACGGTGTCGACGTCGGGAAATGGCAGGGTCTCGCGCAGCCCCCGGCCGATGTGGTCCTCGGCTGCAATGCCGTCGATACGCTCCAGCGCCGGATTGACCAGGAGATACCGCAGATCGGGGTCGAGGAGGGCCAGACCGATCGGCGACTGGTTGATCAGCCGCTCGCACAGCGCAAGATCGGTCTCGACGCGCTGGAGCAGATTGTGGTCGGCCGCGATGCCGAGCGCGTAGACATCCCCGAGATCGTCCAGCAGCCGCATGTTCCGGAACTCCATCAGGCGGCTGCTGCCGTCCTTGTGCCGGATGGGGAAGGCACCGGCCCAGCTCCGGCCGGTCTCCATCACTTCCGCGAACAGACGTGTGACGGCCTGCAACTGCTCGGGATCGAAGAACAGCCGCGCCGCATACCTGCCGAGCGCCTCCTGAGAGGTGTAGCCGAAGAGCTCCTCCGCCTGAGGCGTCCAGAACACGATCCGCCCGCCCGAGTCGACGACCACCGCCGCCACGCTCAGCACATCCAGCAGACCGATCGGCCGGGACGGCTCGGGATCGTACTCGTCACCGCTGGACGGGAAGGAATCCGCTGCCATCCCAGACCTCCTCCACCGGTGGAACGTGCCCTCTGCCGGCACCACCGCGCCCACAGCCGACGACCACCGGCCCTTCCATGCTCCCTCCGGCCGTCCGTCTTGCCCAGTCCCAGCACGTCCATGTCCGGGACGCCCTGCTCCCACGGCATAACCGGCTCACACGCTCCAGCTGCGGTCTCGCGGGCCAGAGGTAGTGTTGTTGTGCCGGTCACATGAAGTGCGGAGAGCAGACCGGCGCCCCGCTGCCGTCGGTTCCCGTCTGGTGCGCGCGTGATCGTCACCCTCACACCCAATCCGAGCCTGGACTGCACCCTGGAGGTTCCGGACCTGCGGCCCGGCTCGGTCATCCGTGCCACCCGCAGCCGGCTCGACCCGGGCGGCAAGGGCGTCAACGTCTCCCGGGCGCTGGCCGCGGGCGGTCACCGGACGGTGGCCGTCCTGCCCTGCGGTGGCCCCGAGGGCGAACAGCTCGCCGAGTTGCTCGCCGCCGAGGGCGTCGAGGTGGTCACCGTCCCGATCGCCGACAGCGTCCGGGTCAACTTCAGCGTCGTGGAGCCCGACGGCACCGTCACCAAGCTCAACGCGGCCGGCCCGCGGCTCTCCGCGACCGAGATCGACGCGCTCGCCGCAGCCGTCTGTGCCACCGCCCAGGGCGTCCGGTGGGTGGCCCTCGCCGGCAACCTGCCACCCGGCGCCCCCGTCGACCTGTACGCCTACCTGGTGGCGCGCCTGCGCGGCAGCGGGGCGTCGCGTATCGCCGTCGACTCCAGCGGCGCCCCGTTCGCCGCTGCCCTGTCCGCCGGTCCGGATCTGGTCAAGCCCAACCGGGCCGAACTCGCCGAGGCCGCCGGGATGCCGGTGACCACGCTCGGCGAGGCCCTGACCGCGGCGAACGTACTGCGTGCGCGCGGCGCCCGGACGGTGCTGGCCAGTCTCGGTCCCGACGGCGCCCTGCTGGTCGGCGAGTCCGCCGCGCTGCACGGGGAACAGCCCGTCGCCGCACCACGCAGCTCCGTCGGCGCCGGGGACGCTCTCCTCGCGGGATACATGACGGCCCTCACCGAGGGGCCCGCCGCCCTTGCCGAGGCCCTGGCCTGGGGTGCCGCCGCGGTGTCGCAGCCCGGCAGCCGCATGCCCGGACAGTGGGACCTCGACCGGTCGGCCGTCGTCGTACGACACCGGATCGATCCCGAACGCCTGGTCTCCGAACGGAACTGACACGATGCCCGACCTCATCACCGCGGATCTCGTGGATCTGGACCTGCGGGCCGCGGACCGTCACGAGGCGGTCCGCTCCCTCGCCGCCCGGCTCGCCGCCGGCGGCCGCGTCACGGACCTCGACGGGTTTCTCGCCGACGCGCGGGACCGTGAGGAGCAGCTGTCCACCGGCATCGAAGGGGGCATCGGCATCCCGCACGCCCGCTCCGTCCACGTCACGCGGCCCACGCTCGCCTTCGGCCGCAGTGCGGACGGCATCGACTTCGGCGCCGCGGACGGCCCGGCGGACCTGGTCTTCCTGATCGCCGCGCCGGCCGGCGGCGACGCCGCGCACCTGGACATCCTGGCGTCGCTCGCCCGCCGCCTGGTGCACCTCTCCTTCCGGCAGGCCCTGCGCCATGCCCCGGACGCGCAGACGGTCGTCGATCTCGTCAACGAGGAGGTGGGCGGAGGATGAGGATCGTCGCCGTCACCGCGTGCCCGACTGGCATCGCCCACACCTACATGGCCGCCGAGGCCCTGGAGCAGGCCGCCGCCGACGCCGGGCACCACATCGTGGTGGAGACGCAGGGCGCCGCCGGCGCGGTCAGGCTGACGGCCGCGCAGGTGGCGGAGGCCGACGCGGTGATCTTCGCGGCCGACACGGAGATCCAGGACCGGGAGCGGTTCGCGGGCAAACCCGTGGTGGTGGCCCCCGTGCAGCGGGCCATCAACCATCCGGGCGAGCTGATCTCGCGGGCCGAGGAGGCAGCGGAGGCGGCCGCGACCGCCACGGCGCAGGGCGCTGGTCCGGGCGATGCCGCCGAGCACGTCAGCGCGGGCGCCGGAGCCGCCGGGGCGGCACAGGCGCGGGGATCCGCGGGCGACGGGACGGCACAGGCGCGGGGAGCCGAGACCGGCCGGCCCGCGGACGAGGGCGCCAGGGTTCACCCGGCCACCCGGGTGCGCCAGTGGCTGATGACCGGAGTCAGCTACATGATCCCGTTCGTCGCCGCCGGCGGCATCCTGATCGCGCTCGCCTTCCTGACCGGCGGCGCCGAGGTCGCCGTGAAGGTCGACGGCGGTACCTGGCAGGGGCGGACCTACCCCGAAGTCACGGACCTGTCCCGGCTGGTCGAACAGGCCGGTTACGCGGGCGTGCTGTTCAAGATCGGCACCACGGCGTTCGACATGCTGGTGCCGATCCTCGCGGGCTTCATCGCGTACGCCATCGCCGACCGGCCGGGCCTGGTACCCGGCGTGGTCTCCGGCCTGCTGGCCGTCGCGACCGGCGCGGGCTTCCTCGGCGGACTGGTCGGCGGTCTGCTCGCCGGTGCGGTGGTGGCGGCTCTGCGCAGGATCCGGCTGCCGCGTGCGGTCGCGGGGGTCATGACCGTGGTCGCTATTCCGCTCGTGTCCACGCTGGTGATGGGCCTTCTGATGATCATCGTCATCGGGGAGCCGATCGCCGCCGCGCAGCGTGGCCTCACCGACTGGCTGGACGGCCTGTCCGGGGCCAACGCGGTTCTGCTGGGCGCTCTGCTCGGCCTGATGATGGCCTTCGACATGGGCGGCCCGGTCAACAAGGTGGCGTACACCTTCGGCGTCGCCGGCCTGGCCAGCGGTGACCTGCAGGTTATGGCCGCCGTCATGGCCGCGGGCATGGTGCCTCCGCTCGCCCTCGCCCTGGCCACGGTGGTGCGGCGGACGCTCTTCACCGACAGCGAGCGCAAGGCCGGGGAGGCCGCCTGGCTGCTGGGTGCCTCGTTCATCACGGAGGGTGCCATCCCGTTCGCGGCGGCCGACCCGCTGCGGGTCATCCCGTCGATCATGGCCGGGAGCGCGGTCACCGGCGCGCTGTCCATGGCCGTGGAGGCCACCTCGCGCGCCCCGCACGGCGGCCTGTGGGTCATCGGCCTGATCGGCAGCCCCGCCCTGTATCTGGCGGCCATCGCGGCGGGCGTACTGGTGGGCGCCGCCTGCGTACTCGTCACCAAGCACCGCGGACGCCCCGTGCCCGAAGGGGCACCGGCGCTGCCCGGGCCGACGGGCCGGTGAGCCTGTTGGGCCTGTTCGTGGGCACGGGCCGGTGAGCCTGCCGGCCGTGGGCCTGTTCGTGAACGCGGGCCGGTGAATCTGCCGGGCCGTGGGTCTGCTTGCGGACCTCGTGGTTCCGGCTGCTCGTGGGCCTCGTGGTGCCCGGCTGCTCGGATCCCTCGAGAACGCACGGAGTATCGTGAGAAAGCGGATGTGCCCCGCATACCGGAGCCCCCGGCCCCGATGCCGGGCAGACCGGAGCCCCGGAGGCGGGCACGCTCCGGCCCCGACCGAGCCGAGCCGTTCGGGGTTCTTCCTCCGGGAGAGGAGGTCTCGTGACGGACTTCTGGGGCACCGGCGATGCCCTGGCCCGCGACCGGGAGCGGTTCCTGCGGGGCGAGCCGGCCGTGACCAGTCTGCGGACGCCAATCCTGAACTCCTGGCGGCGCTGCGCCTCGATGGGCGTGTCACCGGAGCGGATCGAACCTCCCTATCACGCGGACCTGGACATGGAGGCCCGGCTGGTCCGGGTGGCGGCGCCGGTGCTGGAGCGGCTGGAGTCCGAGCTGGCGGGCGCCCGCGTGGGTGTGGTCCTCGCCGACCGGCACGGTGTGATCCTGCGCTGCCGGTCCGGTGAGAAGGCGCTGTACAAGCACTTCGAGGCGGTCCGGCTCGCACCGGGCTTCACCTACACCGAGGAGTACGTCGGCACCCACGGCATCGCCACGGCCCTGGAGGAGCGGCGGGACTTCCACGTCTTCGGCGCCGAACACTTCGTCGCCGCCCTGCAGCCCTTCGTGTCGGTCGGTGCCGCCGTCCGCGACCCGCTCGGCGGAAGCCTGGAGGGCGTCGTAGGTCTCACTTCCTGGTGCGCCGACGCGGATCCGGGCATGACGGACCGGGTCCGCAGCGTGGCCGAGGCCATCGCGCTGCGGCTGCTGGAGGAACGTACGGAGCGGGAGCACGCCCTGCTCCAGGAGGCTCTGCAGGTCGAGCGCCGCGTGCAGGCGGCGATGGCGGACATGGCCCGCAGCCTGCCCGGCCCGCCCGACGCCTCCCTGTCCTCCCTCACCGACAGCGACCGCACTGCCCTGCGGGAGAAGGCCACCGAGCTGATCTCCGCACCGGGCCGCACCGCGGTGCAGGTCCCGCTGTCCGGGGGCCGCGTGGCCGCGCTCGTGTGCCGTCCCGTGGCGGGTACCTCGGGCGAGGAGGGCGTGGCGGTCAAGCTGAGCTTCGTCGGCGACGCACCAGGACATCCCAGGGTGACGACGGTGCCGGACGACAGCGGCGGCACACCGGCAGCGGTGCTCGGGGATCCCTCTGCGGAGCGGTCAGGGGCGGCGGCCCCGCCGTACGAGCCACCAGGCACAGCCGTACCGGACACACCGATGGACAAGGCACCGGGCCAGGCGGGTCCCGCCGAGGGCGCGGTGACGGGTACCCCCGTCGAGTGGCTGCTCGCCGTCGGCCACCCGGAGCTGGGGCGGCTCGCGATGGCCGCACGGGAGCGCCTGGAGCTGCTGTACGACGCGAGCATCCGCATCGGCACCACGCTCGACGTGACGCGCACCGCGGAGGAGCTGGCCGAGGTGGTCGTCCCGCGGTTCGCCGACATCGTCACGGTCGATCTGCTGGAGCCCGTGCTGCGCGGCGACGAAGCGCTCGTACGGAACGCGCCCCTGCAGCGGGCGGCGCTCGGCGCCCGCCACGCCGAACCGCCGTTCGTCCCGGTCGGCAAGCGGGTCAGCTTCGCCTCGTCCGCGCCGCAGGCCCGCTGCTTCGCCGAGGGACACGCGGTCCTCGAACCGGATGTGAGCGCCGTACCCGAGTGGCAGGCCCAGGATCCCGGCCGCATCCGGGAGATCGTGGAGTACGGCATCCACTCCCTCATCGCCGTCCCGCTGCGCACCCGCGGGGCGTCGCTGGGGCTCGCCACCTTCTACCGCTGCGGGGAGTCCCGGCCCTTCGAGGAGGACGACCTGCACCTGGCGGAGGAACTCATCGTCCGCGTCGCCGTCTGCGTCGACAACGCCCGCCGCTTCACCCGCGAGCAGACCGTCGCCCTCACCCTGCAGCGCAGCCTGCTGCCGGGCGTGCTCCCGGAACAGACCGCGGTGGACGCCGCCCACCGCTACCTGCCCACCCAGATCGCCACGGGCGGGGTGGGCGGAGACTGGTTCGACATCATTCCGCTGTCCGGGGCGCGCGTCGCCCTGGTCGTCGGCGACGTCGTCGGACACGGCCTGCACGCCGCCGTCACGATGGGACGGCTGCGTACCGCGGTGCACAACTTCGCCGCCCTGGACCTGGCCCCCGACGAGCTCCTCGGACGTCTCGACGACCTGGTCATCGCCCTGGGCCTGGAGGAGACGCACCGCTCGGGCGGCGACGACGTCATCGGCGCGACCTGCCTGTACGCCGTGTACGACCCGGTCTCCCAGCGCTGCACGATGGCCCGCGCCGGCCACCCCCCGCCCGGGGTGGTCGACCCCGACGGCGCCGTCCACTTCCCGGACCTGCCGGCCGGCCCTCCCCTCGGCCTCGGCGGCCTTCCCTTCGAGAGCGTCGAGCTGCAGCTGCCGGAGGGCAGCCAGCTGGTCCTCTACACTGACGGACTCATCGAGGACCGCGACTGGGACATCGACGTGGCCCTCGAACGGCTGCGGACCGCCCTGGCACAGGCCGGCCGGGCTCCCGAACAGACCTGTGAGGCGGTGCTGCGCGTCCTGCCCGGCCCCCAGTCCTGTGACGACGTGACCCTGCTCGTCGCCCGCACCCGCGCCCTCGGCACCGAACACACCGCGTCCTGGGACGTGCCCACCGACCCGGCGGCGATTTCCGGCGTCCGTGAGGCCGCCGTCCGGCAGCTGACCGAATGGGGTCTGGAGGACTGCGCGTTCACCACGGAACTTCTGCTCAGCGAACTGGCCACGAACGCCATCCGGCACGCCGCCGGGCCCGTTCAGGTACGGCTGCTCCGCGACCGGGTGCTCATCTGCGAGGTCTCCGACGGCAGCAGCACCTCCCCCCACCTTCGCCAGGCCACGGCGACCGACGAGGGCGGGCGCGGCCTGTTCCTCGTCGCCCAGCTCGCCCAGCGCTGGGGAACCCGCTACACCCCGCGGGGCAAGGTCATCTGGGCCGAGCAGTCCCTTTCTCCGACACCGGTACCTCTGGAACCCGCGTCCTGGTGATCCACCGGGCCGCGTCCGGGGAGCTGCCACATCAAGAGGTGAAGCACATCATGCAGGCCAAGGAACGCCAGCGGCGGATCGTGGCTCTCGCGCGTGAGGAAGGACAGGCCAGCGTGGAACGGCTGGCCGATGCCCTCTCGGAGAGCCCGGAGACGATCTGGCAGGACCTGGCCCTGCTGGAACGCCAGGGTCTGCTGCGGCGGGTGCACGGCGGAGTGATCCCGCTGCGGCGGCTCGGCTTCGAGCCGGACCTGCCCACGCGTGGCGAGGTGATGGAGGACGAGAAGAAGCGGATCGCCGCGGCGGCGCTGGACGAGGTGCCCGACGAGGGAGTGATCCTGCTGGACGCCGGGTCGACCACATTCCGCCTGGCCGAGCTGCTGCCCGCCGGCCGGGAACTGACGGTGATCACCAACAGCCTGCCCATCGCCCAGCTGCTCGCGCAGCACTCCGAGCTCACGGTCGTCACCCTGGGCGGCCGCGTGCGGGCTCGTACGCTCGCGGAGGTCGACGTGGTCGCCATCCGCACTCTGGGCACGTTCCTCATCGACGTGTCCTTCCTGGCGACGAACGGCGTCTCGGTCGCACACGGCCTGACCACACCGGACCTGGCCGAGGCGGAGGTCAAACGGGCGATGTGCCAGCGCGCGCGGCGGCGGGTCCTGCTCGCCGACAGCAGCAAGATCGGGAACGACACCTTCTGCAGGTTCGCCGAACTCCGCGACTTCGACGTCATGGTCACCGACACCGGCATGGAGGCGGAGGCCGCCGTGGATTTCGCCGAGGCCGGCCTGCGCGTCATCCGGGTGTGACGTTTTTCGAGGTGCTTTACAGCGGGCGCCCCACCACGCTAACGTACAACCAAATGGTTGTAGATGAGGGAAGCGACGAGGACGTGGACCGCGTCTTCCACGCCCTGGCCGACTCCACCCGCCGCGACATACTCCGGCGCTGCCTGCGGGACGAGCTGTCGGTGTCGCGCCTGGCCGCGGCCTATCCGATGAGCTTCGCCGCGGTGCAGAAGCACGTCGTGGTGCTGGAGCGGGCCGGCCTCGTCAGCAAACAGCGTCGCGGACGGGAGCAGCTCGTGCGCTCCGAACCCGAGGCCGTGGGCCCGGCGCGGCGCGCCCTCGACGAACTCGAAACCCTCTGGCGAGGGCGGGTGGACCGGATGTCCAGCCTGCTCGCCCAGGACCGCGCCCCCGAGGACACCGACCCCACGGAAGGACCGGACAGATGAGCATCACCAGCGTCGACCAGGACCTCGACAACCTCACCCTCACCCTGATCGCCGACTTCGCCGCCCCCGTCGAGCAGGTCTGGCAGCTGTGGGCCGACCCGCGGAAGCTGGAGCGCTGGTGGGGTCCGCCGACCTACCCGGCGACCGTGGAGGAACACGACCTCACCCCCGGCGGCGACGTCACCTACTACATGACCGGTCCGGAGGGACAGAAGCACCGCGGCTGGTGGCGGGTCACCTCCGTCACGCCGCCGGCGTCCCTGGAGTTCACCGACGGCTTCGCCGACCAGGACGGCAAGCCGGCCGCCGACATGCCGACCACCACCGTGCGCATGAGTCTGACCGAGCACGAGGGTGGCACCCGCATGGAGATGCGGTCGGTCTTCGACTCCCGCGAACAGATGGAGCAGCTGGCGAAGATGGGCATGGTCGAGGGCCTCCAGCAGGCGGTCGGCCAGATGGACACCCTGCTCGCCGGCTGATCCGTCCGGGCGGACTCGTGCGGGGAAGCCGTCCGGGCGCATGCGTACGGCACACCCGCCGGAGCGCGCCCGTACGGCACAGCCACGTTGAGGGCCGCCGCCGCGGCGGCACGGTCGTGATCGCGCTGCCCTCCGAGCCCGCGCCACCACCGGCGCCGCAGACCGGGCACCGGCCGTCTCCGGGACCGAGTGCGCTGTTCCCCCACGCACCCGGCGCCGACGTCTTCGACGCGCTGCGCTCCGCCCCCGCCCGCGCCGACCTCACGCCGGGCCTGCCCGGCCTCGCCGCCTTCCCTCGCGCCGCACCGAGGGCCGCACCGTCGTCATGGTGCTGCACGAGCTCGACCGTGCGCGCCACCGTCATCGACTGCCCCGTCGCCGGCACCCGCTCGTCATCCCCGAGGGCGGCAGCCGACTCTCCGGCAATCTGTGAGCCAATCAGGAACGAACAAAGTCCGACAGGATCATTGCCTCTGCTTTGCCAGGGATCTAGGGTGTGCCTGGCTCAGCAGTTGGCTCCGCCACCAGCAGTTGTGATTCGCACTGACACGAACTTCCGTACAACCTCGGTGGGTTGAGCCGCCACCGACACCAACGGCCCTGCCGGAGTCCGAGTTCGGTTTGTCAACACTATCGGACAAGATCTGACGCGCCCTCGGTCCGTGCAGCGCCCTGTCGCATCGAGGAAGGCCAACGGTCATGCCGCATCCGCACGTATCCCCCGACGACCGGCCCGCCCACCACCCGCCGGTCGTCAGCCGCCGCCGTCTGCTGGAGGGTTCGGCCGCCGCCCTCGGCGCGCTCGCCCTGTCCGCGCACTCCACCGCGGCGCACGCGGCCGGCGGCGCCGCGCCGGCCGCCGCGCCGGACGCCGCCCCGGAGTGGAACGACGGCATGACCGTGTTTCGCCTGGGCACCGAGCCGCCGCACACCACACTCATGCCGTACGGCGACGTCAGACAGGCCCTGGCCGCCGACCGCACCCGCTCGCCGTTCCGGCTGAGCCTCGACGGGACATGGAAGTTCGCCTACGCCGACCGCCCCGACGACCGCGACGCCGACTTCCACCGCACCGACGTCGACGACAGCCGCTGGGACACCGTCCCGGTTCCGTCCGCCTGGCAGTTGCACGGCTACGACTTCCCGATCTACGTCAACATCACCTACCCGTGGTGGGGCCCCAACGGCCTGGGCGAGGAGCCACAACCCCCGGCCGCCCCGACCCGCTACAACCCCGTCGGCCAGTACCGGCGTACCTTCACCGTCCCCCGCTCCTGGTCGGGACGGCGCACGTTCCTGCACTTCGAGGGCGTCAAGTCGGCCCACTACGTGTGGATCAACGGCGAACTCGTGGGCTACCACGAGGACTCCTTCACGCCCGCCGAGTACGACATCACCGAGCACCTCAGGCCCGGCACCAACCAGATCGCGGTCGAGGTGTACCGCTACTCGGACGGCGACTGGCTGGAGGACCAGGACATGATCCGGCTGAGCGGCATCTTCCGCTCGGTCTACCTGTACTCCACGCCCTCCGTGCACCTGCGCGACTTCAAGCTGGACACCCCGCTGAGCGACGACTACAAGGGAGCCGCTCTGAAGGTCACGGCGAGCGTCCGCGATTACGACGGTGGCAGCGGTGGCCGCTACACCGTCGACACCATGCTGTACGACGCCGGCGGGCACCCCGTCTGGTCGCGTCCGTTGCAGCAGCCCGTGGACGTCCCGGCCGGTGAGGAGGCCACCGCCGAGGCCGCCAGGGCCGTACCCGCGCCGAAGCTGTGGTCGGCCGAGCACCCGAACCTCTACACCGCCGTCCTGCGGCTGCGCGACCCCGCGGGCCGGGTGATCGAGACCCTTTCGCACCGCGTCGGCCTGCGCGAGTTCGCGCTCAGGGACGGCCTGATGCGCATCAACGGCAAGCCCGTCTCCTTCCGCGGCACCAACCGGCACGAGATGCACCCCGAGCGCGGCATCGCCCTCACCCGCGCGGACATGGTCGAGGACATCACCATCTGCAAGCGGATGAACATGAACAGCGTCCGCACCTCCCACTACCCCAACAACCCGCTCTGGCTGGAACTCGCCGACGAGTACGGCATCTACCTCGTCGACGAGACCAACCTGGAGACCCACGGCATCCGCGGCGAGTACCCGGGCAGCAACCACCCCGAGTGGACCAAGGCGTGCGTCGCCCGCGCGCAGAACATGGTGCACCGCGACAAGAACCACGCCTCGGTTGTCATCTGGTCCCTCGGCAACGAGGCGGGCGGCGGAACCACGTTCAACGCCATGCACGACTGGATCAAGTCCTACGACACCACCCGCGTCATCCAGTACGAGGGCGACGACCGCCCGGGCATCAGCGACATCCGCTCCGAGATGTACGACAGCCCCCAGCGCGTCGAGGCCCGCGCGAAGGACACGAACGACAAGCGGCCGTACGTCATGATCGAGTACTCCCACGCGATGGGGAACTCCAACGGCAACTTCAAGAAGTACTGGGACCTTGTCCGCCGCTACGACGTCCTGCAGGGCGGCTGGATCTGGGACTTCGTCGACCAGGCCCTGTACTGGCCGACCCCGACGCGCAAGCAGTTCACCGAGCAGGGCCCGGGGAAGCTGCGCGGCGAGATACTCGCCCCCAGCGGCACCTTCGACCGCGCCAAGGGCGTGTCCGGCGGTACGGTCTTCGCCCGCGACGCCCGCCTGGACCTGACCGGCTCGCTGACCCTGGAGGCCTGGGTCACCCCGCACGTGACGGGCTTCCACCAGCCGATCCTCGCCAAGGGCGACACCCAGTACGCCCTGAAGCAGACCGACAAGAACCTGGAGTTCTTCATCCACGGCGGCGGCCAGTGGGTCACCGCGAGCTGGGCGCTGCCGGACGGCTGGACCGGCCGCGAGCACCACATCGCCGGCGTCTTCGACGCGGACGCGGGCACGCTGACCCTCTACGTCGACGGCACGGTCCGCGGCACCCGGACCACCACCCGGCGGCCGAGCAGCAACACCGCGCCCCTCGCGCTCGCCACCGACGTGGACAACTCGTCCCGGGAGTTCAGCGGCACCATCCGCCGGGCGCGTGTCTACGCCCGTGCCCTGGGCGCCGCCGAACTCGCCTCCGACGGGCGCGGGCCCGGCGACGACGGCGTGCGCTTCTGGTTCGACGCCGCCACCGTCGCCCACACCGAGAAGCGGCCGCGCGAGAAGCGGTTCCTCGCCTACGGCGGCGACTGGGGCGACAACCCCAACGACGGCAACTTCGTGGCGGACGGCATCGTCACCGCCGACCGCGGCCACACCGGCAAGGCCGCCGAGATCAAGCGGATCTACCAGGCCATCAACGCGACCAAGGCCTCCGGCGGCCCCGGCGCCGTCACCCTCACCAACGAGAACCTCTTCACCAACCTCCGTGAGTTCGACGGCCGTTGGACGCTCGTCGCGGACGGAAAGGCCGTACAGCGAGGGAAACTGACCCGCGATCAGCTGGACGTGGCACCGCTGTCCAGCAAGGAGATCACGGTGCCGCTCCGCCTGCCGGCCGACCCCGCGCCCGGCACCGAGTACTTCCTCGAACTCTCCTTCACCACCAAGGAGTCCACGAAGTGGGCCCGGGCCGGCTTCGAGGTGGCCAGGCAGCAGCTCCCCGTCGACGCGGGCAGCCCCGCCGTGACGCCGGTGCCGCTGTCGCGCGTCCCGGCCCTCAGGTACGACGACGGCGCGGAGTCCGTCACCGTCACCGGCCGCGGCTTCTCCGTCACGGTCGACAAGCGCGGCGGCGTCATCACCTCGTACGAGGCCGCGGGCACCCGGCTGCTCACCTCCGGCCCGGTGCCGAACTTCTGGCGTGCGCCCACCGACAACGACAAGGGCAACGGCCAGCACACCCGCAACCAGACCTGGCGCGACGCGGGAACGAACCGCAAGGTCACCGACGTCAAGTTGCGCGCCCTGGGCGACCGGGCCCTCGAGATCAAGGTCAGCGGCACCCTGCCGACCACCGCCGAGTCGTCGTACACCACCACGTACACGGTCTTCGGCAACGGCGAGATCAAGGTAGACAACACCCTGCACCCGGGCGCGTCGAACCTGCCGTACATCCCCGAGGTCGGCACCCTGCTGTTCCTGCCGCGCCGCCTGGACCGCCTGCACTACTACGGCCGTGGCCCCGAGGAGAACCACTGGGACCGCAACAACGGCACTGACGTCGGCGTGTACTCCGGGACCGTCGCCGACCAGTGGACCCCCTACATCCGCCCCCAGGAGAACGGCAACAAGACCGACGTCCGCTGGGCCGCCCTCACCGACCGCGGCGGCAACGGCCTGCTCGTCTCCGGCGACGGGCTGCTGGAGGTCAACGCCTCGTACGTCACCCCCGAGGACCTGTCCAGCGGGGTGCGCCACGACTACCAGACCGACCCGCGCGATCAGGTCGTCCTGCGCGTGAGCCACCGGCAGATGGGCGTCGGCGGCGACAACAGCTGGGGCGCGCACACGCACGACGAGTACAAGCTGTTCGCGAACAAGGACTACGCGTACACCTACCGGCTGCGCCCGCTGCGGGACGTCGACGACGCGATGCGGGCTTCGCGGCGGCCCACGGCGACGGAGTAAACAGACCCTTCCGTACGGGCCGCAGGGCAGCCCCGTGCCGTTCCCCGCTCGGGGGAGGACACGGGGCTGCCGTGTCTCACCCGGCGGCGTCGCTGATCCCCAGGCGCAGGTGCTCCACGTGGTACACGGCCTGGTCGAGCAGCTCGGCGACATGGTGGTCGTGCAGCGCGTACACCACCGACCGGCCGCGGCGCTCGCCCACCACGAGACCGAGATTGCGCAGCAGCCGCAGCTGGTGCGAGCACGCCGACTGCTCCATGCCCACCTCCGCGGCCAGCTCCGTGGCCGGCAGCGGCCCCTCGCGCAGCCGCGCCAGGATCAGCAGCCGGGAGGGCGTGGACAGGGCCTGGAGCGTGGTGGCGACGTTCGCGACGTTGTCCGCGTCCAGGCGCACGCGCTCGGCGGCCTCCTGCGCGGGAATGACGGCTCCATGACCCATGGCGCCATCTTACTGACCCATCACGCATGAACGGATGAATGAGTCTTCATGTGTTCCTGTATGGTGGTCGGGTGTCTGCCACACTCGCTCCCACACCTGTCCCCTCACCCGCCCGCTCGGCACCCCGCCGCCGCACCCGCGTGCTCGCCCTGCCGGAGGCCCGCTGGGCGCTCGCGTCGCTCGTGGCGTTCCTGCTGGGGCTCGCCCTGGATCTCACCGGTGCACCGTCGTGGGTGTACGGCCCCCTGTACGCGGTCGCCTACGTCACCGGCGGCTGGGAGCCGGCCCTCGAAGGCCTGCGGGCGCTGCGCGAGAAGACCCTCGACGTCGACCTGCTGATGATCGTCGCGGCGCTCGGCGCGGCCGCGATCGGCCAGGTCCTCGACGGCGCCCTGCTGATCGTCATCTTCGCCACCTCCGGTGCCCTGGAGGCCCTGGCCACCGCCCGCACCGCCGACTCCGTGCGCGGCCTGCTCGACCTCGCCCCCACCACCGCGACCCGGCTCACCGACGACGGGGAGGAGACGGTCCCGACCGCCGAACTCGCCGTCGGTGACGTGCTGCTGATCCGGCCCGGCGAACGCATCGGCGCCGACGGCACGGTCCTCGACGGCACCAGTGAGGCCGACCAGGCGACCATCACCGGCGAGTCCCTCCCGGCCGACAAGCGCCCCGGCGACGAGGTCTTCGCCGGCACCCTCAACGGAACCGGCGCCCTGCGCGTCCGCGTCGACCGCGACCCGGCCGACTCCGTGATCGCCCGCATCGTCTCCCTGGTCGAGGAGGCCTCCCGCACCAAGGCACCGACCCAGCTGTTCATCGAGAAGGTCGAGCAGCGCTACTCGGTCGGCGTGGTCGTCGCCACGCTCGCGGTGTTCGGCATCCCGCTCGCCTTCGGCGAGAACCTCACCGACGCCCTGCTGCGCGCGATGACCTTCATGATCGTCGCCTCGCCGTGCGCGGTCGTCCTCGCGACAATGCCGCCCCTGCTGTCCGCGATCGCCAACGCCGGCCGGCACGGCGTCCTGGTCAAGTCGGCCGTCGCCATGGAACGCCTCGGCGAGATCGACACCACCGCCCTCGACAAGACCGGCACCCTCACCGAGGGCGAACCGGAGGTGACCGCCGTACGGCCGCTGCCGGACGCCGGGCTCGACGAGGACGCGCTGCTCGCACTGGCCGCCGCGGCCGAGCACCCCAGCGAACACCCGCTGGCCCGTGCCGTGGTGGCCGGTGCGCGGGCGCGCGGTCTGCGGATCGCGCCCGCGCAGGACTTCACGGCGATGCCGGGGCGCGGGGTCACGGCGCTGGTCGACGGCCGTACGGTGACGGTCGGCCGGGTGACGGACTCCGGCGGCCGCCCGGACATCGTCTCCGCCGGCACCGAGGGCGGCGGCACCACCGTCCTGGTCACCATCGAGGGCACCCCCGTCGGCACCCTCACCCTCACCGACCGCCTCCGCGTCGACGCCGCCGCGGCCGCCGCCTCGCTCACCCGCCTCACCGGCACCGCCCCCGTCCTGCTCACCGGCGACACCGCCCCGGCCGCCGCACGCGTGGCCGCCGCCACCGGGATCACCGACATCCGCGCGGAACTGCTGCCGGAGGACAAGGTGAACGCCGTACGGGACATCCAGAACGCGGGGCGCAACGTGCTGTTCGTCGGCGACGGTGTCAACGACGCGCCCGCCCTCGCCGCCGCCCACTCCGGCATCGCCATGGGCCGCGCGGGCTCCGACCTCGCGCTGGAGACGGCGGACGCCGTGATCGTCCGCGACGAGCTGGTCACCGTACCCGCCGTCGTCCGGCTCTCCCGCAGGGCCCGCCGGCTGGTGGTGCAGAACCTGGTCGTCGCGGGCACGTTCATCACCGGGCTCGTCCTGTGGGACCTGATCGGCCATCTGCCGCTGCCGCTCGGCGTCGCGGGTCACGAGGGCTCCACCGTGCTGGTCGGCCTCAACGGGCTGCGGCTGCTGCGCGAGTCGGCCTGGCGATCCGGGCAAGCGCAGGACACGGCAGGTTGATGTCGGATTCTCGCCAGACCCGGCGGGGCCGGTGGCCGATGCTGGACGCATGCAGATGGGGATGCACTCCGACACCGAGCACTGCGTGCGCGCCGTCCAGTCCAAGGACGCGCGGTTCGACGGCTGGTTCTTCACCGCCGTCCTGACGACCCGCATCTACTGCCGGCCCAGCTGCCCGGTGGTGCCGCCCAAGCCGGAGAACATGGTGTTCCATCCGAGCGCGGCGGCCTGCCAGCAGGCGGGCTTCCGGGCCTGCAAGCGCTGCCGGCCCGACACCAGCCCCGGCTCCCCGGAGTGGAACCAGCGCGCCGACCTGGTGGCCCGCGCCATGCGGCTGATCGCCGACGGCGTCGTGGACCGCGAGGGCGTGCCCGGCCTCGCCGCCCGGCTCGGCTACAGCACCCGGCAGATCGAACGCCAGCTGCTCGCCGAGCTGGGGGCCGGCCCCCTGGCGCTGGCCCGCGCCCAGCGCGCCCAGACGGCCCGCCTGCTCATCGAGACCACCGCCCTGCCGATGGCGCGGATCGCCTTCGCGGCCGGCTTCTCCTCCATCCGGACCTTCAACGACACCGTCCGCGAGGTCTTCGCCCTCTCCCCGAGCGACCTGCGCACCCGTGCCCCCAAGCAGACCGTGGCACCGGGCGCCATCTCGTTGCGCCTGCCGTTCCGCGCCCCCCTCAACCCCGACAACCTCTTCGGCCACCTCGCCGCGACCGCCGTCCCCGGCGTGGAGGAGTGGCGGGCCGGCGCCTACCGGCGCACCCTGCGGCTCCCGTACGGGCCCGGCATCGTGGCGCTCACCCCGCAGCCCGACCACATCGCCTGCCGCCTCACCCTCGGCGACCTGCGCGACCTGCCCGTCGCCATCAGCCGCTGCCGCCGCATGCTCGACCTGGACGCCGACCCGGTCGCGATCGACGCCCAACTGCGCGAGGACGCCCTCCTTGCAACCCTGGTCGACAAGGCCCCCGGCCGGCGGGTCCCGCGGACGGTCGACGAGGCGGAGTTCGCCGTACGGGCCGTGCTCGGCCAGCAGGTCTCGACGGCCGCGGCCCGCACCCACGCGGCCCGCCTGGTCACCGCGCACGGCGACCCCGTCGACGACCCCGAGGGCGGCCTCACCCACCTCTTCCCGTCCGCGCAGGCGCTCGCGGCGGTGGACCCCGAGTCCCTGGCCATGCCCCGCACCCGCCGCACGACTCTCACCACCCTGGTCGGCCAACTGGCCGACGGCACCCTCCACCTGGGGGTGGAGAGCGACTGGTCCGAGGCACGCACCCGGCTGCTGGAGGTGCCGGGCTTCGGCCCCTGGTCCGTCGACGTCATCGCCATGCGCGCCCTCGGCGACCCCGACGCCTTCCTCCCCACCGACCTCGGCGTCCGCCGCGCCGCGCAGGATCTGGGCCTGCCCGCGACCCCGGCCGCCCTCACCGCCCGCGCGGCGGCCTGGCGGCCCTGGCGGGCGTACGCGGTCCAGTACCTGTGGGCGACGGACGGCCACCCGATCAACTTCCTCCCCGTCTAAGGACATTCAGTGAAGCAGCACACCGTCATCGACAGCCCCTACGGCCCGCTCACCCTCGTCGCCGAGGACGGCGCCCTGTGCGGCCTCTACATGACCGACCAGCGCCACCGACCACCGGAGGAGACCTTCGGCGCCCGCGACGACACTCCCTTCGACGAGGCAGCCGGCCAACTCCAGGCCTATTTCGCGGGCGAGTTGAAGGACTTCACCCTCGACCTGCGACTGACCGGCACGCCCTTCCAGCGCAGCGTCTGGGAACAACTGCGCCGCATCCCCTACGGCGAGACCCGCACGTACGGCGAACTCGCCGAGGAACTCGGCAACCCCACCGCCTCCCGCGCCGTGGGCCTCGCGGGCGGCCGCAACCCGGTCGGCATCATCGTGCCCTGCCACCGCGTCATCGGCGCGAACGGCAGCCTCACCGGCTACGGCGGCGGCCTGGACCGCAAGCAGCGCCTGCTGGACTTCGAACGCGGCGCCGCGCTGTTGTGGACCCTTTGATCCAGTGCCGGGGCCCTAGCCGCCGAAACCGCGCAGTAGCTCGGGCAGAGCGGTGCCGATGGGTTCCCGGATCACCTCGTCGGCGCGGTCGTCGTACGGCGTCGGCTCGGCGTTGACGATGACGAGCCGGGCGCCGTGGTCGGCGGCGACACCCGTGAGGGCGGCGGCGGGCTGGACCTGGAGGCTGGTGCCGACGGCGATGAAGATCTGGCAGGCCTTGCTGATGGCGAGCGCCTCGCCGAGGACTTCCGGGTCCAGCCGTTCGCCGAACATGACCGTCGCCGACTTCAGGATGCCGCCGCACTCCAGACACGGCGGATCCTCCTCACCGGCCTCCACCCGCGCGAGCGCGTCCTCCATCGGCCCGCTCGCGTGGCACCCCGTGCACACCACGCGCCGCGCCGTGCCGTGCAGTTCGAGCACCTTGCGGTCGGGCATCCCCGCGAGCTGGTGCAGCCCGTCCACGTTCTGCGTGATCACCCGCACCGGCACCCCGGACTTCTCCAGCTCGGCCACCGCCTGGTGCGCGGCGTTGGGCTGCGCCTGAAGTGTGCGGTTGCGGCGCCGCATCTGCCAGGATCGCCGCCGGATCTCCGGATCGCCCATGTAGTACTCGTACGTCACGAGCTTCTGCGCCTCCGGATCCCGCTGCCACAGCCCGTTCGGGCCGCGGTAGTCCGGGATGCCGGAGTCGGTGGAGATACCGGCGCCGCTGAGAAGGGCGACGAGGGGCTTGCTCATGGAGCCGAGGGTAGGGCGGGGGTTCCGGCGCGGCGAGTGGATATCCGTGGGGACGGTCAGTGCACGCGGTGGCCGTCCTCCAGTTCCGCCGTGGCCGAGTCGCCGGCGAGGACGTCCAGGGCGGCCAGGACGCGGCGGCCGAGGGCGCCCCGGAGGTACTCGGCGAGTTCCTCGCGCGGGACGAGGCGCCAGGACAGCAGTTCCTCCTCCTGGAGGCGGATCGCCTTGATGTCGTCCTCGTCGAGGATCCCGCCGTCGTAGAGGTAGGCCACCAGCGGCGGACGGCCCACGCCGCGCACCCAGTCCACCGCGAGCAGCCGGCCGGGCTCGCGGTCCAGGCCGATCTCCTCCGCCGTCTCGCGGCGCGCGCCCTGCCGCGGCGTCTCCCCGTCGTCGGACTCGATCGTGCCGCCCGGCAGCGCCCAGCCGTCCCGGTAGTTCGGCTCGACGAGCAGCACCCGGCCCCGCGCGTCCCGGAACAGCGCGGCGGCCCCGGCGAGGACGCGGGGGAGGGAGGCGAGATAGGCGACGAAATCCTGGGAGCCCTGAGTGTCCTGAGTGGCGGTCATGCAGGAAGGGTAACGGCGGGCCGGGGGCGTCTCGTGGGAGCGGCGGGGCGTTCGACGGGCGTACGGCAGCGGACCACGGCCCACGTGGCCCACGCCGAGCGGGCGCACGCGCCGGAGCACGGCACGGGCGCCCCGGCCGGGGCCAAAGTTCCCCGCGCTGCCCGGCCCTCCCGGTCAGTCCTGCGACGACCGTGCCAGCCGTAGAGTCTGTTCGGCGAGTTCGCTGATGCGTACGCCGTCGAAGCCGAACACCGCGCTGCGGACCGTGTCCTCGAGGGGGTCCTTCCACTGGCCGGGGATCGCCGCGGCGCCGGTGAGCACGCCCGCGACCGAGCCCGCCGTGGCGCCGTTGGAGTCGGTGTCCAGGCCGCCGCGGACGGTCAGTGCGAGCGTCCGCGTGAAGTCGCCGTCGCCGTACAGGAGCCCGGCGGTGAGGACGGCGGCGTTGGGGATGGTGTGGATCCAGCCGAGCCCGGCGGTCTCCTCGGCCACCGTGGTGAGCGTGTCCTCCCAGGGCATGCGGGTGTCGTGGAGCGAGACGACCCGGCGGACGGTGCGGGCGAGGCGGCTGCTCGCCGGGATGACGGTCAACGCCGTGTCGAGGGCGTGCCTGATCGTGGGCGCCGTGAACGCCGCCGAGATCAGCGCCGCCGCCCACATGGCGCCGTACACGCCGTTGCCGGTGTGCGACAGGACCGCGTCCCGGCGGGCCAGCAAGGCCGCGCGGCGCGGCACGCCCGGGCAGGTCCAGCCGTACACGTCGGCGCGGATCAGGGCGCCGATCCACTCCTGGTACGGGTTGTCGTACGTGGCGGTCAGCGGCGGCTTCAGCCCGTTCGCCAGGTTGCGGTACGCCGCCCGCTCCGCCGTGAACGTCTGCAGGTACGGCAGCCGCAGCAGCCACAGGTCGCCGACCTGCTCGGTGCTGAAGCCGAAGCCGTGGGTCTGAAGCAGGTCGAGGCCGAGGATCGCGTAGTCGATGTCGTCGTCGCGGCAGCTGCCGTGGATACGGCCGCGCACGCACTGGCGCCACTCGGGCCGCAGCTCGGCTCCGTCGTCCTCGCCGGGCGGCTCGGGCAGGTAGTCGGTGAGGGGGAGGGCGGCGGCCTTCCGCAGGTAGCGGTCGATGTGCTCGCGCGTCCACACCTCGCCCTGCTCGACCGGCTTGCCGAGCATGTTGCCCGCGATCCGGCCCAGCCAGCCCCCGAGGATGCGGTCGGCGAGTTCTGGATCGGTGCCCACAGCGGTCATGGCTCCGGTCTACCCGATTCCGCGCGCGGGCGCGCGGGGCGTGCGGGTTTCCGGCCGTGTGCGCGGAGGGTCACGGGGCCTTTCCCAAGGGTTGGCCGGGGTGTGACGGGGGCGGGGGTCTCCGGTTAGGGTCACAGCGGCGCGACTGGCCCTGACGTGCGTGGGGCCCGGAGAGCAAGGGGATGGCAACGTGGCGGACGCTGCAGTGCCCGGCACCCGTACGGTGCTCGTGGCCGCGGACAAGTTCAAGGGCTCGCTGACGGCCGTGCAGGTCGCCGAGCGGGTGACGGCGGGGCTGCGCCGGGTCGTGCCGGGCGTTGCCGTCGAGGCGCTGCCCGTGGCCGACGGCGGTGACGGCACCGTGGCCGCGGCGGTCGCGGCCGGGTTCGAGCGGTGTGAGGTACTGGTCGCCGGGCCGGTCGGGAACGAGGTGACGGCGGCGTTCGCGCTGCGCGGCGACACGGCGGTCGTGGAGATGGCCGAGGCGAGCGGGCTGCAGCGGCTGCCGACCGGGGTCTTCGCACCGCTCACGGCATCGACGTACGGCTCCGGGGAGCTGCTGCGGGCCGCGCTGGACGCCGGGGCGCGCACGATCGTGTTCGGGGTCGGCGGCAGTGCCACCACGGACGGCGGTGCCGGGATGCTGTCCGCGCTGGGTGCGCGGTTCCTGGACGCCGGCGGGGAGCCGGTGCCGCCGGGCGGCGGGGGGCTCGTCGAGCTGGCCTCGGCCGATCTCGGCGGGCTCGATCCGCGCCTGTCCTCGGTCGAGCTGGTGCTCGCGAGCGACGTCGACAACCCGCTGACCGGGCCGAAGGGGGCGCCGGCGGTGTACGGCCCGCAGAAGGGGGCCTCGCCCGGTGACGTGGAGGCGCTGGACGCGGCGCTCGTGCACTACGCGAAGGTGCTGGAGAGGGCCGTCGGGGCGAGGGCCGCGGAGTACGCGGCGTCGCCGGGGGCCGGTGCGGCGGGGGGTATCGGGTACGGGGCGCTGCTCCTCGGGGCGCGGTTCCGGCCCGGTATCGAGGTCATGCTCGATGTGCTCGGGTTCGCGCCGGCGCTGGAGCGGGCGGAGCTGGTGATCACCGGGGAGGGGTCGCTGGACGAGCAGACGCTGCACGGGAAGGCGCCGGCCGGGGTCGCGGCTGCGGCGCGGGCGGCGGGTAAGGAAGTCGTCGCGGTGTGCGGGCGGCTGGCGTTGCCGCCGGAGGTGCTGGGGCGGGCCGGGATCCGGCGGGCGTACCCGCTGACGGACGTCGAGCCGGACGTCGCGACGTGCATCGCCGATGCCGGGCCGATTCTGGAACGGGTGGCGGAACGAATCGCACGGGACTTGTTGACCTGACG
The DNA here is from genome assembly GCF_014495685.1 of Streptomyces sp. TRM68367. Classification (GTDB taxonomy): domain Bacteria; phylum Actinomycetota; class Actinomycetes; order Streptomycetales; family Streptomycetaceae; genus Streptomyces. Next base: position 86,066 of record NZ_JACTVI010000023.1, read on the forward strand.
CCGGGGAAGAGGGGTGGGTGGCGCCCGGCTCGGTCTCTTGAGGGTCCGGGGGTCTGGGGGCGGAGGCCCCAGCGAGGCCCCACCGACGCCGGGTGCCGACAAACGAAGGGCCCCGGACCCAACCCGCCAACCCGGTCCGGGGCCCCACCCAGCGGAGCGCTACGGCAGCTGCGCCGCCCGTGCCTCACGTCGGTTGTCGCGGAAGTTGTTCACCCGGCGAGCCGTGGCGAACAGCGGAATCACCGCACCCATGACCAGCTGGAGCGCGCAGCCGGTCTGCAGGAGGAGCTGGCCGCTGGGCGCGTCGAAGGCCCAGGCCGCGAGCAGGCCCATGGACAGGACGATCCAGACGAGCATCGCCACCGCGAGGCGCCCGCGGGGCTTGGGGTACTCCACCCGGCTCACCATCAGCCACGCCGTCCCCAGAATCGCCAGCAGCGTCGCCACGAAGGGCAGCTCCAGCAGCACGATCGACACGACCGTCAGCGCACCGAAGGGACTCGGCATGCCCTGGAACATGCCGTTCGTCGGTGTCACGCACGAGAAGCGCGCAAGCCGCAGCACCACCGCCAGCAGGACCACGATCGCACCGACCGCGGCCACCCTCTGGTGCGCGTCGTCCGCGACCATGCCGTACACGAGCACGAAGTACGCGGGCGCCAGCCCGAAGCTGATCAGGTCGGAGAGGTTGTCCAGCTCCGCGCCCATCGGCGAGCTGCGCAGCTTGCGCGCCACCAGGCCGTCGAACAGGTCGAAGACCGCTGCGCACAGCATCAGAATGACCGCCGTGGCCGCGCTGTGGCGGGCCATGCCGGTCTCCTGGCTGCCGGTGAGGTGGGGGATCAAAATGCCGGTGGTGGTGAAGTACACCGCCATGAAGCCGCACGTGGCGTTACCGAGCGTGAGGGTGTCCGCTATCGACAGGCGGAGAGAGAGCGGCATCTCCTCCTCTTCGTCCGCCTCGTCGGCCTCCGGCACCCAGCCGGCCTGCGTATCCGGGTCAATCACGGTCAATGCGAGTCACCCCAGCCACGGTCTTCTGGCCGACCTCGACCGCGACCTCCACGCCCTCGGGCAGATAGAGGTCGACACGCGAACCGAAGCGGATCAAACCGATCCGCTCGCCCTGCTCCACCTTGGTGCCCTGCGGCACGTACGGCACGATGCGACGGGCCACCGCGCCGGCGATCTGGATCATCTCGATGTCACCGAGCTCGGTGTCGAAGTGCCAGACGACCCGCTCGTTGTTCTCGCTCTCCTTGTTGAAAGCAGGAACGAAGCCGCCCGGGATGTGCTCCGCCGACGTCACCGTGCCAGGCAGGGGCGCCCGGTTGACGTGGACGTTGAGCGGGCTCATGAAGATCGCGACGCGGGTGCGGCCGTCCTTCCACGGCATGATGCTCTGCACCACGCCGTCGGCGGGGGAGATGACCCTGCCCTGACCGATCTCGCGCTCGGGGTCGCGGAAGAACCACAGCATCCCCGCCGCGAGCGCGGCGGCGGGAAGGGCGACGGCCTTGGCGGCACCCGAGCGGCGGGCCCGGGCCAGGCCGACGGCCGCGGTGGCGACGGTCGGGAGGAGCCACGGCGATGCTCCGCGCGCGAGGCGTACGCCAACGAGGCTGTCGCGTGGTGCAGAGGTTTGGCTGTGGGGCATGGATGACCTTCGTAGCGGATGATGCCGCACACTGACGGGGGACGGCGGCTTTCCGGCGATCGTAGCGGCTCGGCGCCACAACTGGGTAAGTCGGGAAGCCGAGTCGGAAGCCGAAGAGTGCTGACGGGGTGTGACGTTGTTTTCCAAGAAAACACCACGTATCCGGACATCTAGCCCTGGAATCGATACTCTTCGAGCAGTCTCCGGCCGATGATCATTTTCTGGATCTCGGCGGTACCTTCACCGATCAGCAGCATCGGGGCCTCGCGGTAGAGGCGCTCGATCTCGTACTCCTTGGAGAAGCCGTAGCCGCCGTGGATCCGGAAGGCGTCCTCCACGACTTCCTTGCAGTATTCGGAGGCGAGGTACTTCGCCATTCCGGCTTCAAGGTCGTTTCGTTCCCCGGAGTCCTTTTTGCGTGCTGCGTTGACCATCATCGCATGAGCGGCCTCCACCTTGGTAGCCATCTCGGCCAGCTTGAACTGGATCGCCTGGTGCTGCGCGATCGCCTTGCCGAAGGTGTGGCGCTGCTGCGCGTACTGGATGCCCAGTTCGAACGCACGCTGAGCGACGCCGCAGCCACGCGCCGCCACGTTGACGCGGCCGACCTCCACCCCGTCCATCATCTGGTAGAAACCCCGGCCGGTGACCCCGCCGAGCACACGATTGGCCGGAATTCGCAGGTCATCCATGATCAGCTCGGTGGTGTCCACCCCCTTGTAGCCCATCTTGTCGATCTTGCCGGGGATGGTGAGGCCGGGGCGGACCTCGCCGAAGCCGGGCTCCTTCTCGACCAGGAAGGTCGTCATCGACTTGTGGGGCGCGGCGCCCTCCGGGTGACCTTCGTCACTTCGCACCAGGACGGCGACCAGCGAGGACGTACCGCCGTTCGTCAGCCACATCTTCTGGCCGTTCAGGACGTACTCGTCGCCGGCCCTGACCGCCTTCGACGTGATCGCCGAGACGTCGGAGCCGAGGCCCGGCTCCGACATCGAGAAGGCGCCCCGGACATCGCCCGCCGCCATCCTCGGCAGGAAGTGGTCCTTCTGCTCCTGCGTGCCGTGCTGCTTGAGCATGTACGCCACGATGAAGTGGGTGTTGATGATGCCGGACACCGACATCCAGCCCCGGGCGATCTCCTCGACGCACAGCGCGTACGTCAGGAGCGACTCGCCCAGACCCCCGTACTCCTCGGGGATCATCAGGCCGAACAGGCCCAGCTCCTTGAGGCCGTCGACGATCGCTTGCGGGTACTCGTCGCGGTGCTCCAGCTCGGTCGCGACCGGGATGATCTCCTTGTCCACGAAGTCGCGCACGGTGGACAGGATCTCCTGCTGGATGTCCGTCAGACCGGCGGTCTGGGCGAGGCGGCTCATTACTTCTCCTGCGACTTCGGCTCCGGGCGGCCCGGCTGCTCGCCGCCGCGCTCCTTGATGTACGTCTCGGTGGGCACCATCACCTTGCGGCGGAACACGCAGACCAGCGTGCCGTCCTGCTTGTAGCCCCTGGTCTCGACGTGCACGATGCCGCGGTCGTTCTTCGACTTCGACGGCCACTTGTCGAGCACGGTCGTCTCCCCGTAGACCGTGTCGCCGTGGAAGGTCGGAGCCACGTGCCTGAGCGACTCGATCTCCAGGTTGGCGATCGCCTTGCCGGAGACGTCCGGGACGGACATGCCGAGCAGCAGGGAGTAGATGTAGTTCCCGACCACCACGTTCCTGCCGAAGTCCGTCGTCTTCTCGGCATAGTTGGTGTCCATGTGGAGCGGGTGGTGGTTCATGGTGAGGAGGCAGAACAGGTGGTCGTCGTACTCCGTGACCGTCTTGCCCGGCCAGTGCTTGTACGTCGCCCCGACCTCGAACTCCTCGTAACTGCGTCCGAACTGCATCGCCGTCACGGCCCCTCTAGTTGGCGGGAATCTCGAACGTGCTGGTGCGCCGCATTCCGGCGGCGCGGCCCTTGCCCGCGACGACCAGCGCCATCTTGCGGCTGGCCTCGTCGATCATCTCGTCGCCGAGCATCGCCGAGCCCTTCTTGCCGCCCGCCTCGGACGTGTAGTACTCGTACGCGTCCAGGATCAGCTCGGCGTGGTCGTAGTCTTCCTGGGAGGGCGAGAAGATCTCGTTGGACGCCTCGACCTGACCCGGATGGAGCACCCACTTGCCGTCGAAGCCGAGCGCGGCGGCACGCTGGGCGACCTCGCGGTAGCCCTCGACGTTGCGGATCTGCAAGTAGGGACCGTCGATCGCCTGGAGGTTGTTGGCGCGTGCGGCCATAAGGATCTTCATCAGGATGTAGTGGTAGGCGTCCGCCGGGTAGCCGGGCGGCTGCTCGCCCACGACCAGCGACTTCATGTTGATCGACGCCATGAAGTCGGCCGGGCCGAAGATGATCGTCTCGATGCGCGGAGAGGCCTGCGCGATCTCGTTGACGTTGTTGAGGCCCTGCGCGTTCTCGATCTGCGCCTCGATGCCGATGCGGCCGACCTCGAAACCCATGGTCTTCTCGATCTGGGTGAGGAGGAGGTCGAGGGCGACGACCTGCTGGGCGTCCTGGACCTTCGGCAGCATGATGCAGTCGAGGTTCGGGCCGGCGCCCTCGACGACCGTGGCGACATCGCGGTACGTCCACTCCGTCGTCCAGTCGTTGACGCGCACCACCCGCGTCTTGCCCGTCCAGTCGCCCTCGTTGAGGAACTTGACAATGGTGTGCCGCGCCTCCGGCTTGGCGAGCGGCGCGCACGCGTCCTCCAGGTCGAGGAAGACCTGGTCGGCCGGGAGGCCCTGCGCCTTCTCCAGGAAGCGGGGGTTCGAGCCCGGTACGGCCAGGCAGGAACGCCGCGGGCGGAGACGGTCAAAAGGGTGTGCGGCGGAGCCGCTCGCTGGAAGGGCGGTGCCGGGAGACGGATGGGCAGTCATGCGGGGACCTCCAGGGGGTCGAGCTTGTTCGCGCTGCGGATCTCGTCGACGATGCGGCCGATGATTCCGGTGATGTCGAAGTCCTTCGGGGTGAAGACCGCGGCCACTCCCGCGGCCCTGAGCTGCTCGGCGTCGCCGTTCGGGATGATGCCACCTGCGATCACCGGTATATCTGTGGCACCGGCCACACGCAGCCGCTCCAACACGTCCGGCACGAGCTGGGCGTGCGAGCCGGACAGGATCGACAGGCCGACCGCGTGCACGTCCTCGGCGAGGGCCGCGTCCACGATCTGCTCGGGCGTGAGCCGGATGCCCTGGTAGACCACCTCGAAGCCGGCGTCACGCGCGCGTACGGCGATCTGCTCGGCGCCGTTGGAGTGCCCGTCCAGGCCCGGCTTGCCGACCAGGAAGCGCAGCTTGCCGACGCCGAGGTCGCGGGCGGTCGCGTCCACCTTGCGGCGGACGAGTGCCAGCCCGGTGCCCTCCTCCGCGGCCACCGCGACCGGCGCCGACGACACGCCCGTCGGCGCCCGGAACTCGCCGAACACCTCACGCAGGGCCCCGGCCCACTCGCCGGTCGTGACCCCGGCGCGGGCGCACTCCAGGGTGGCCTCCATGAGGTTGTCGGTGCCCCGCGCGGCCTCCTTCAGCTTCTCCAGCGCCTTGCAGGGGCGCGGGTGGTTGAAGGGCGGCTGGTAGCGGGTGTCCCGCCAGTGCTGGAGCGAGGCGATGACGCGGGCCTCGACCGCCGGGTCGACCGTCTGGATCGCCGTGTCCAGGTCGGCCGTCAGGGGGTTCGGCTCGGTCGTCTCGAAGGCGTTGACGCCCACGATCTTCTCCTGCCCGGACTCGATGCGAGCCCGGCGCGTCGCGTGCGAGGCGACCAGCTGCGACTTGAGGTAGCCCGACTCGACGGCGGCCATCGCGCCGCCCATCTCCTGGATGTGGCCGATGTCGGCGAGCGCGGCCTCGACCAGCTCGTCCACCTTCGCCTCGATCACCTTCGAGCCCTCGAAGATGTCCTCGTACTCCAGCAGGTCGCTCTCGTGCGCCAGCACCTGCTGGATGCGCAGCGACCACTGCTGGTCCCAGGGCCGGGGCAGGCCCAGGGCCTCGTTCCAGGCCGGAAGCTGCACTGCACGCGCGCGTGCGTCCTTGGAGAGGGTGACGGCCAGCATCTCCAGCACGATCCGCTGGACGTTGTTCTCCGGCTGCGCCTCGGTCAGGCCGAGGGAGTTGACCTGGACGCCGTAGCGGAAGCGGCGGTGCCTGGGGTTCTCGATGCCGTACCGCTCGCGCGTGACCTTGTCCCAGATGCGGCCGAACGCCCGCATCTTGCACATCTCCTCGATGAAGCGGACGCCCGCGTTCACAAAGAAGGAGATGCGGCCGACGACATCGCCCATGCGCTCCTGCGGCACCTGGCCGGAGTCCCGGACGGCGTCCAGGACGGCGATCGCCGTGGACATCGCGTACGCGATCTCCTGCACCGGCGTGGCGCCCGCCTCCTGCAGGTGGTAGCTGCAGATGTTGATCGGGTTCCACTTCGGGAGGTGGGAGACCGTGTACGCGATCATGTCCGTCGTCAGACGGAGGGAGGGCCCCGGCGGGAAGACGTGCGTCCCGCGCGAGAGGTACTCCTTCACGATGTCGTTCTGGGTCGTCCCCTGGAGCTTGGTGATGTCCGCGCCCTGCTCCTCCGCGACGACCTGGTAGAGCGCCAGCAGCCACATGGCGGTGGCGTTGATGGTCATCGAGGTGTTCATCTGCTCCAGGGGGATGTCCTGGAACAGCCGGCGCATGTCACCGAGGTGCGCGACCGGCACGCCGACCCGTCCGACCTCGCCGCGGGCGAGGATGTGGTCGGAGTCGTAGCCGGTCTGCGTCGGCAGGTCGAACGCCACCGACAGACCCGTCTGTCCCTTGGCGAGGCCCAGCCGGTACAGCTCGTTGGACGCCTCGGCCGTGGAGTGACCGGCGTAGGTCCGCATGAGCCACGGCCGGTCCCTTTCTTTTTGCGCCTGCGGCGTCTGACGCTCAGTCATGCAGCGGCCCTCAGATGTTCCGGAAGCGGTTGATGGCGTCGACGTGCTGGGCGCGCATCTCCTCGTCGCGCACGCCCAGGCCCTCCTCGGGGGCGAGACAGAGGACGCCGACCTTGCCCTGGTGGGCGTTGCGGTGGACGTCGTGGGCGGCCTGGCCGGTCTCCTCCAGTGGGTAGACCTTCGACAGTGTCGGGTGGATCTTCCCCTTGGCGATGAGCCGGTTGGCCTCCCAGGCCTCGCGGTAGTTGGCGAAGTGGGAGCCGACGATGCGCTTCAGCGACATCCACAGGTAGCGGTTGTCGTACTGGTGGTTGTAGCCCGAGGTGGACGCACAGGTGACGATCGTGCCGCCCTTGCGGGTGACGTAAACGCTTGCGCCGAACGTTTCCCGGCCCGGGTGCTCGAAGACGATGTCGACGTCCTCGCCGCCGGTCAGCTCGCGGATGCGCTTGCCGAACCGCTTCCACTCGCGGGGGTCCTGGGTGTGCTCGTCCTGCCAGAACTTGTAGTCCTCGGCGGTGCGGTCGATGATCAGCTCGGCGCCCATCTTCCGGCAGATCTCGGCCTTCTGCGGCGAGGAGACGACACAGATGGGGGTCGCCCCGCCGGCGAGCGCGAACTGCGTGGCGTACGAGCCGAGTCCGCCGCTCGCGCCCCAGACCAGGACGTTGTCGCCCTGCTTCAGCTGCGCGCCGTTGCCGGAGACCAGCTGCCGGTACGCGGTGGAGTTGACCAGGCCGGGAGCGGCGGCCTCCTCCCAGCTCAGGTGCTGGGGCTTGGGCATCAGCTGGTTCGACTTGACCAGTGCGAGTTCTGCCAGCCCGCCGAAGTTGGTCTCGAAGCCCCAGATGCGCTGCTCGGGGTCGAGCATGGTGTCGTTGTGGCCGTCGCTGGACTCCAGCTCGACGGACAGGCAGTGGGCGACGACCTCGTCACCGGGCCGCCAGGCGTTGACGCCGGGGCCGGTGCGCAGGACGACGCCGGCGAGGTCGGAGCCGATGATGTGGTACGGCAGGTCGTGCCGCTTGGCCAGGTCGCTGACTTTGCCGTAGCGCTCCAGGAAGCCGAACGTCGGCAGCGGCTCGAAGATCGAGGTCCACACGGAGTTGTAGTTGACCGAGGAGGCCATCACGGCCACCAGGGCCTCGCCCGGGCCGAGTTCGGGCACGGGCACCTCGTCCAGGTGGAGCGACTTGCGCGGGTCCTTCTCGCGGGTGGTCATACCCGCGAACATCTCCGTCTCGTCCTTGTGCACGGTGATCGCGCGGTACGACTCGGGGAGCGGCAGCGCGGCGAAGTCGGCCGGCGTGGATTCGGGCGACTGGATCGCGTCCAGGATGTCCTTCACGGTCACGGTGTTGCCTCCGGCGATACGCGTCCTGAGGGAGGGACGCTGAGGGTTACGTCGGTGCTGCTGAGGTTGGGGAATGCCGTCGGTTCGGCGGTGGTGCTGTTCGGCAGCGCTTTGTGGCGCGGGAGGTTGCCTGTGACGCAGGCGTCCGGGTGGAGCAGGCCTTGTGCGGCTTACTGGGACAGCCGCCCGGACACCTTCAACGTATGACACCGCGTGTCGCCTCGCAAGGCACTGAGTGCCAGAAAATGGGCTCAGGTGAAATCTTTACGTAACAAATGAGCGATGATCGATCGAACGGCCCCACGGAAAAGGTCGAAAAGGGGGCCCTGATATGCCAAAACGGCCACCCGGTGGGGTGGCCGTCGTTACACGGCGAGAAGGCTCAGCGCTCCTTGAGGGCCTGCTCGATGGTCCGCATGACCTCGTCCAGCGGGGCGTCGGTCCGCGCCACCGTCACCAGCACCTCGCCGTGCGCGGACGCCGACGCCGTGGCCGGCTTCGGGGACGCCGTACGGCCCGCCATGATCCCCGTCCCGAAGGTCTTCCGTACGATCGCGAAGGCGTGGTCGAGCTGGGCCTCCACGTCGCCCTGGCCGCCCGCCCGCAGCCAGCGCCGCAGCACGTGGTTGTGGGCCGTGACCACGGCCGACGCGGCGACCTCCGCCAGCAGCGGGTCGTCGCCCACGGCGTCGTCGTGCGCGTGCTCGTCGAAGTGGCCCAGCAGATAGCGGGTGAACAGGCGCTCGTAGCGGGCCACCGACGCGATCTCGGCCTCGCGCAGGGTGGGCACCTCGCGGGTCAGCTTGTAGCGGGCGACCGAGATCTCCGGCCGGGCCGCGTACATCTTCATGACTTCCTTGATGCCGCGGCACACCGTGTCGAGCGGGTGCTCGTGCGCGGGCGCGGCGTTCAGTACCGCCTCGGCGCGGATCAGGGTGTCGTCGTGGTCGGGGAAGATCGCCTCTTCCTTGGAGCGGAAGTGCCGGAAGAAGGTGCGGCGGGCGACCCCGGCCGCCGCCGCGATCTCGTCGACGGTGGTCGCCTCGTACCCCTTCGTCGCGAACAGCTCCATCGCCGCGGCGGCCAGTTCCCGGCGCATCTTGAGCCGCTGGGCGGCCGCGCGACTGCCGGGGGCACTTTCCGACGCGTCGGGCGTAGCCGGTGTACGTGAGGACTTGGCGGGCTGGGACATGACCCGAACGTACTGCATGTGCGCAGCTCGGTGCGCAGGCACCGGCCCGCCGGCGACCCGGGCGGGCCCGACGTGCCCGCTCGGGTCGAGCAGCCCGCCCCAGTCCTCACCGGCGAGCGGCCGGCCGCCGGGACGCTCAGCGGCGGGCATGTTCGCGGAAGCCGCGGCCGGTCTTGCGGCCGAGGCAGCCCGCGGCCACCAGATGCTCCAGGAGCGGCGCCGGGGCGAGGCCCGGGTCGCGGAACTCGCGGTGCAGGACCTTCTCGATGGCCAGCGAGACGTCGAGCCCGACGACGTCCAGCAGTTCGAAGGGGCCCATCGGATAGCCGCCGCCCAGCTTCATCGCCGCGTCGATGTCGTCAAGAGACGCATAGTGTTCCTGCACCATCTTGATCGCGTTGTTCAGATACGGGAAAAGCAGTGCATTGACGATGAATCCGGCCCGGTCACCGCAGTCGACGGCATGCTTCTTGATCTTGACGCAGACCTCGCGCACCGTCGCGTGGACGTCGTCGGCCGTGAGCACCGTGCGGACGACCTCGACCAGCTTCATCGCCGGGGCCGGGTTGAAGAAGTGCATGCCGATCACGTCCTGCGGGCGCGAGGTGGCGCGGGCGCAGGCGACGACCGGGAGGGACGAGGTGGTGGTGGCCAGCACCGCGCCCGGCCTGCACACCTTGTCCAGCGCGGCGAACAGCTGCTGCTTGACCACCAGGTCCTCGGCGACCGCCTCCACCGCCAGGTCCACCTCCGCGAAGTCGTCGTAGGAGCCCGTCGCGGTGATCCGGTCCAGGGTCTGCGCGGCGGCCTCCGCGGACAGCCGGCCCTTGTCGGCGGAGCGGGCCAGCGACTTGCCGATACGGGCCTTCGCGGCCTGTGCCTTCTCCTCGCTGCGGGCGGCGAGGACCACCTCGTAGCCGGCCTTGGCGAAGACCTCGGCGATGCCGGAGGCCATGGTGCCCGAGCCGGCGACACCGACGGAGCGGACCGGACGGCCCGGGACCAGCGTGCCGCCCTCCAGCGGGGTCAGCGCGTCCCGCACGACGGTGCCGCTGCCGGGGGCCTCGTACGTGTAGAAGCCGCGGCCCGCCTTGCGGCCGGTCAGGCCCGCCTCGCTGAGCTGCTTGAGGATCGGCGCGGGGGCGTGCAGCCGGTCGCGGGACGCGGCGTGCATGGCCTCCAGGACCGTGCGCGCGGTGTCGACGCCGATCAGGTCGAGCAGGGCCAGCGGGCCCATCGGCAGCCCGCAGCCCAGCCGCATCGCGGCGTCGATGTCCTCGCGGGAGGCGTACTTCGCCTCGTACATCGTCGCCGCTTGGTTCAGGTAGCCGAACAACAGCCCGTCCGCGACGAAGCCGGGCCGGTCGCCGACCGCGACGGGCTCCTTGCCGAGGTCGAGGGCGAGGCTCGTGACCGACTCGACGGCGGCGGGCGCGGTCAGCACCGAGGAGACGACCTCGACCAGCCGCATCGCCGGGGCCGGGTTGAAGAAGTGCATGCCGAGCACGCGCTCGGGGCGGGCCGAGTCGGCGGCCAGGCGCGTGACGGACAGCGCGTTGGTGCCGGTCGCCAGGATCGTCCCGGGCCGCACGATCCCGTCCAACTCCCGGAAGATCTGCTGCTTGACCTCGTACGACTCCGGCGCCACCTCGATCACCAGGTCGGCGTCGGCCGCCGCGCGCAGATCGGTGGAGGTGCGCAGCCGGGCGAGCAGCGCCGCGCGCTCCCGCTCGGTCAGCCGCCCGCGCTCCACGGCACGGGCGGTCGAGGACTCCAGGGCGGCGACGCAGCGCGCCGCCTGGGCCTCGCTGATGTCGATGCCGACGACCGTGCGGCCGGCCTTGGCGAGGACCTCGGCGATGCCGGTGCCCATGGTGCCCAGGCCGACGACGGCGATGGTCCGGAGCGGGGACAGGGGAGTGGCTGAGGGCGGGGACAGGGGAGTGGCCATCACGGGACTCCTGGAATGAGGGTGGGTGACGACGGGGAACGCGCCCGGGTGCGCCGAGAGCCGGTCCGGTCTTCGACTGGACCGCGGGCGCGCCGGGTGCGTGAGGAATGCGGGTGTTGGCCGGGCTGCGAGCGCACACGCCCGGTGCCGTCGCTGTCCGGACGTGCACACGCCCGGAGGGACGGCGGGTCCGACCGGCCCTGTCCCGAGGCCGCGTCGTACTGCGTACTGCGTTGCGGTACCTGAGGTACCGAACGGACTGCTCTCACGACGGCCGCGTCACCAGACCGCCGCGAGGAGGATGCGAGTGGGTAACTCGCTCGTCTGAGCTTAACTCGTGGGTAACGAGCGCGCCAGACCTCGTGTTTGTGATGTACGTCCCGCGCAGGTCACGGCGCCTCTAATCTTCGGTGTCATGGACGAAGAGTTGCGATCACTCACGGCGCGCTTACGGGCGGAGTCGGGTGGATCTGCGGCGTACGACCGCCTCGCCGCGACCGAGGACCCGGACGCGCTGGCGGCTGTGCTGACCGAGCCGGGACAGCCGTTGTGGGCCAGGGAGCTGGCCGCCTTCCGGCTGGGCCTCGCGGGCGACCGGCGGGCCTTCGAGTCCCTCGTGCTGTTGCTCAACCACCGTGATCCACCGCGCTGTGCCTCCGCCGCGCACGCCCTCGCCCGCCTCGGCGACCCGCGCACCGCCCGCGCGGCCGCCGCCCTCGCCACCAACGAACTCCGCGTCGCCTACGCCCTGCACCCCGTCCGCCTCCTGGTCGCCCTGCGCGCCCCCGAGGCCGTACCCGCCCTGATCACCACGCTGCGACGCCGACTGCGCCCCCACGACCCGTACCGCCGCGTGGCCCTCGCCTGCGTGGAGGGCCTTGGCACCCTGGCCGACCCCCGCGCCCGCCCCGTCCTCAATGAAGCCCTCGCCCACCCGGCCCTCGCCGAGGCGGCGGTCCAGGCCCTGGCCCGGATGCCGCGACAGCGGTGACCGGCGACGCCGTCAGCAGGGGAGCCGCGGCAGCGGTCGGCCGACTCCGTGAGCAGGGCGAGCCCCACGCCGCGTCCTGTGTGCTCGGGGTGCACGTAGATCGCGTACAACTCGGCGTCCCCGGTGCACGCTTCGCCGTCCCGGTACGGCCCGTGCGCCGCCCAGCCGACGAGTTCCCCGTCCTGCTCGGCCACCAGGTTCCCCACGCCGCCGTCGGCCCGGGAGAGGAGCGTGCGGTGCCGGTCGGCGTCCTCCGTGATGCTGGGCCCATCGAGATACGACTGCGGCATCAGGCCCCGATAGGCGGCCTGCCGGTCCCGGACGCGGATCTCGGCCACGCGGTCGCAGTCGGCGTACACCATGTCCTGGACCGTGACGCCGTGGACCGCGGCTGCCGGTCACGCGTCGAGTACCGCGAACGCCTCGACCTCCATCAGGAACTCCGGGCGGACCAGTGCGGCGACCTGGACTGCCGAGGAGGCGGGGAGGTGGTCGTCGGACATGTGCTCGGCGCGGGCCGCGCGGAGGGCGGGCATGTGGGCCATGTCCGTGACGAAATACGTGAGTTTGACGACGTCGGCGAAACCGGCGCCGGCTGCGGCCAGGCAGCGACGCAGGTTCTCGAAGACCTGGCGGGCCTGGGCCGCCGCGTCGCCCTCGCCGACGAGCCGGCCGTCCTCGTCCAGGGCCACCTGGCCGGAGACCGCGACGAAGCGGCCGGTGCCGAGGACGACATGGCTGTACTGGGTGGCGGGGGCGATCCCGTCGGGGGCGGCGATCCGGGTCAGCTCACTCATGCGTCCCATAGTGGACCATGGGACTGACAACGCCCCGACGCGCCGTTGCGACGGCCTCCCGACGTAGCGTTCCGACGCCCCCGACATAGCGTTCCGACGCCCTACGCGGCGTTCCGACGGCCCGCCGGATTTCCGACGGGCCGTCAGGCACTCAGCCCCGGAAGCCGAGCAGACCGTGCAGGGTCGTGCCCTGCGCGGACGCCGACGCCGCCTTGGAGTCCAGCGGCTCGGGGTCGGGCAGTGCCTGGCACACCGCGTCCGCCTCGCCGTGCCCGCGCGGCACCGTGCCGTCGGCCAGATACGCCGCCAGATGCTCGTCCAGGCAGGCGTTCCCGCTCAGCGTGATGCCGTGGTTCCCGCCGCCTTCCTCCACCACCAGGCTGGACCGCGCCAGCAGGCGGTGCACCGTGACGCCGCCCTGGTACGGCGTGGCCGCGTCATCCGTCGCCTGGAACAGCAGCACGGGCGGCAGCTCGGCGTTGGCGACGTTCACCGGCCCCAGCGTGTCCGTCGGCCAGAACGCGCACGGCGCGTTGTACCAGGCGTTGTTCCAGGTCATGAACGGCGCCTTCTCGTACACCTCCCAGTTGTCCTCGCGCCACTGCTCCCAGTCGCGCGGCCAGGAGGTGTCCCGGCACTCCACCGACGTGTAGATGCTGTAGCCGTTGTCCCCGGCGGCGTCGACCGCCCCGAAGTTCTCGAACGCCTCGACCAGCGGGTCGGCGTCCTTGGTGTTCACGTACGCCGCGAACGCCTCCGCCAGGTAGGGCCAGTAGCCGTTGTAGTAGCCGCCGGGCAGGAAGGTGTCCTCCAGCTCGGAGGCGCCCACCTTCCCGCCGGCCGGCTTCTTCGCGAGCGCCGTGCGCATCGCGTACCACTTGGCCTCGATCCTCTCCGGGTCGGTGCCGAGCTCGTAGGTCGCGTGGTGCTTGGCGACCCAGGCCATGAAGGCGCGGTGCCGGTCGTTGAAGGTGTAGTCCTGCGCGAGGTTGTCGTCGTACCAGACACCGGTCGGGTCGACGACGGAGTCCAGTACCAGACGCCGCACCCGCTCCGGGAACAGCCTGGCGTAGACCGCGCCCAGGTAGGTGCCGTACGAGTAACCGAAGTAGTTGACCTTCTTCGCGCCCAGGGCCCGCCGGATCAGGTCCATGTCCCGCACGGCGCTGACGGTGTCGATGTACGGCAGCAGGTGCCCGTACTTCTTGCCGCAGGTGTCGGCGAAGGACTTGGCGCGGGTGAGGTTGGCGCGCTCGATCGCGTGCGTGGTCGGCAGCGAGTTCGGCCGCACCGGGTCGAAGTGGCCCGGCTCGCAGGTGAGGGCGGGCTTGCTGGCGCCCACCCCGCGCGGGTCGAAGCCCACGACGTCGTACTGGGCCGCGACCTTCTTGGGCAGCGAGGACGCGACGAACCCGGCGAGTGTCAGACCGCTGCCGCCGGGGCCGCCGGGGTTGACCAGCAGCGGGCCCTGGTACGTCTTCGCGGTGTGCGGGATGCGGGACAGCGCGAGCGTGATCTGCTTGCCGTGCGGGTCCGCGTGGTCGAGCGGCACCTTGAGGGACGCGCACTGGAGCGTCGGGTAGGTCGTGGTGCCGCAGTCCTTCCAGGTGAGCTTCGCCGTGAGCGCCGGCTGGGCGGTGTGCGGGGCGCTCGCCTCGGCGGGGACGGCTGTGACGGATCCGGCCATGACCACGGCGGCGCCGCACAGCACGGCTGCGCGTTTTCTCATGGGTCCTCCCAGGACGGAGGTGGCGGACCGCGAGGGTCACGGTCCACGCGGCATCGTCCCGGAAAGCGCCCCCGGAAGAACGCGTTCTGTCAAGAGTGCACCCAATTGGGCCGTGTGATGCGCTCGAATGCTCTCAAATGAGCGAGAGTTGAACTGGTTCGGACACCGGCGGTTCGGTCGGCTCGGGCTCCGGTATCCGCCGCGGCATGCCCCCGCGCGCGGGACCGATGCCGTACTCCCGTGCCCGGTCGTGCACCTGACGGGTGATCCGGCGCTGGTACCACTTCGGGGCGTACGCGCCCTCCGCGTACAGCCGCTCGTACCGGCGCACCAGTGCGGGTGGTGCTGCCCGAGCCAGCTCATGAACCACTCGCGCGCGCCGGGCCGCAGGTGCAGCACCAGCGGCGTGACCGACGTGGCCCCAGATGCCGCGATCGCTCGTACGGTGTCCCGGAGTTGGGCCGGCTGGTCGCTCAGGAACGGGATCACCGGGGCCATCAGCACCCCGCACCCGATGCCGTGCTCGGTCAGGGTCCGTACGACCTCCAGCCGGCGCTCGGGGGCCGGCGTGCCCGGCTCGACCGTGCGCCACAGGCCGGGGTCGTTGAAGCCGACCGAGACCGAGATGCCGACGTCCGTCACCTCCGATGCCTGCTTCAGCAGGTCCAGGTCGCGCAGGATCAGCGTGCCCTTGGTCAGGATCGAGAACGGGTTCGCGTGGTCGCGCAGGGCGGCGATGATGCCCGGCATCAGCCGGTAGCGGCCCTCCGCCCGCTGGTAGGTGTCGACGTTCGTGCCCATCGCGATGTGATCGCCCTGCCAGCGCCGCGAGCCGAGCTGGCGGCGCAGCAGCTCGGGCGCGTTCACCTTGACCACGATCTGGCTGTCGAAGCCGAGGCCGGTGTCGAGGTCCAGATAGCTGCGCGTCTTGCGCGCGAAGCAGTACACACAGGACCAGCAGCTCGCCTTGGATTGCGCCGGTAGCCTCAGCCGGGATTCTCCCGCGCCGGACGCGGCACGAGAAGGCGGATCGGGCGCACGGTACGCGGCCGAGCCGCACGCCCCGGCCGGGAACGGGCCGTGTGGCGGCGCGAGACCAGGGCACGGTGCCAGTGCAGCACCGTGTCCGGGCGCACCAGCAGCCGTGCCCGGCGCAGCACACCGCGCGGGAGCCGGTGCAGTGGCGCGGCCAGGAACACCCGGTCACTCGGGGCGAACCGTACCCGGTCCCGGCCGGGCCGGCGTTCCAGCACGGTGATCTGATGACGCAGCGCGAGGATCTCCGCGTCCTTGTCCTGGGTGCTCACCGGCAGCAGCCGCAGCAGGGCGAACACGTTCGCCACATAGGGGCAGGCAAGTCGAAGCAGCCCGACAGATCATCCTGCCGGGGCACTCACCAGGTGCCCAGAGCACCCGCCCAAGCGCCCGCGCTCGACACCATCCGTACACCAGCCCCCACCAGGACGGATGAGTTTTTCGGCAGGCGCAGGGCTCGTGGCCATCGGTCGGCCGGGCTTCCACGGCATCGCTACGGCGCCGTCTTCGGCGCTCCCTCGGCGCCTCGTTTGCTTCGGGCGATTGCCGTATCTCGCGGCCACGGTGTCGCGGCCCGCCTTCCGCCCCTGGGCGGCGAGTTCGTCCGCCAGTCGGCGCAGCGACTTCGTCGTCCACGTCAGCGGCCCTATCGGGTCGCCCTGCGTGGTGTCCTCGACCAGCGCCAGCAGGTCCGGAAGCAGGCCGGGGTCCTTCTTTGCCAGTGCCGGGCGGCCTGCTCCCGGCCACCGCACCCGCCTGTCCGGAGGCCGGCCCGCATCGAGTTCGGCCAGGCCACGGCTGACGCAGCCCTTCGAGACACCCGCGGCCCGCGCCACCGCAGCGAGCCCACCATGCCCGAGCTGCCGAGCCTCCGCCGCGTACAGCATCCGGCGCTGCCGCTCGTCCAGGTACGGCGTCACCGCCCCGAACTTCTCCTCCA
>NZ_JACTVI010000023.1:102684-105722 GCF_014495685.1 Streptomyces sp. TRM68367
GAAAGCGACCCATGCCGCATCAACAAGCCCAACTACCGCAAGAAACCCACTAATTCATCGACGGGCCCCTGCGCCTGCCGAAAAACTCATCCGTCCTGGTGGGGGCTGGTGTACGGATGGTGTCGAGCGCGGGCGCTTGGGCGGGTGCTCTGGGCACCTGGTGAGTGCCCCGGCAGGATGATCTGTCGTGCTGCTTCGACTTGCCTATCTGGGTGTGGCGAACGTGTTCGCCCTGCTGCGGCTGCTGCCGGTGAGCACCCAGGACAAGGACGCGGAGATCTTGGCGCTGCGTCATCAACTCACGGTGCTGCAACGCCAGCTCGGCCGGGATCGGGTGCGGTTCGCCCCGAGTGACCGGGTGTTCCTGGCCGCGCTGCTGCACCGGCTCCCGCGCGGTGTGCTGGGCAGGGTGCGGCTGCTGGTGCGCCCGGACACCGTGCTGCGCTGGCACCGCGACCTCATCGCGCGCCGCCACGCGGCCCGTTCCCGGCCCCAAGCGTGCGGGGCGGCCGCGTACGGTGCGCTCGATCCGCGTGCTCGTGCTGCGTCTGGCGCGGGAGAATCCCGGCTGGGGCTACCGGCGCATCCACGGCGAGCTGCTGGTCCTGGGGGTGCAGGTGGCCGCCTCCACGGTGTGGGAGATCCTGAAGGAGGCGGGGATCGACCCGGTACCCGAGCGGGGTTCCAGCACCTGGACGGACTTTCTGCGCTCCCAGGCTGCTGCCCTGCTGGCGTGCGACTTCTTCGAAACGGTCACCCTGACCGGGGCACGGCTGTACGTGCTCGCGGTGATCGGGCACGCCAGTCGGCGCATCCGCGTCCTGGGCGCGACGGCGCACCCGACCGCCTCCTGGGTGGCGCAGGCCGCGAAAAACCTTGTCATGGACCTCGAGGACACCGGCTGCCGGGCCCGGTTCATGATCCGCGACCGCGACGGGACGTACCCCGCCCTGTTCGACACCGTCCTTGAGGATGCGGGGATCGAGGTCGTACTCAGCGGGATCCGGATGCCGCGGATGAACGCGCTCAGGTGCAGACCTGCCGACGCGAACTGCTGGACCGCACCCTGGTCTGGAACCAGCGCCACCTGCTCCACGCCCTGCGCGAGTTCGAACAGCACTACAACTCCCACCGGCCCCACCAAGGCATCGCAGACGCCCGCCCGCTGCGCCCCCTGCCCACACCGATCACCGACCCAGACGCCATCGCCCACCTCGACATACGACGACACGACCGCCTCGGCGGCACCCTCCACCAGTACCAGCATGCGGCCTGACCTGCACGGACGAGATTCTCGGCAGGGACAACGACACCACCTGCGCCCTGTTGGGTGCCAAAAGTCCCGCACATGCGTTGAGCTGGGCGTTCGCCAGACTGTCGTGATCTTCGTCAGGCTGTGTCGCGGTAATCGTGGATGAGTCCGCTGAGGACGTCGTGGCGCTGGATGTGTTGGGCGGGGAAGGGGATGACGTCCGGATCGTCGGCTGGTGCGCGAAGGTGCAGGGCCCGGTGCGGCCTTCCGGAGTTGTAGTGCTCGGCGTATTCGGCGAGGACACGCCGTGCGTGTTGCTCGTTGTAGATCAGCATCCGGTCGGTGCACTCGGCCCGCACGCTGTGGATGAACCTCTCCACGTGGGTGTTCATCCGCGGTGTCTGTGGCGCGCTCTTCAGGATCTCGATGCCGTCGGCGGTGAAGACGGCGTCGAACGCCTGGGTGTAGCGGCTGTCGCGGTCGCGTAGCAGGTAGCGGAAGCCGGCGGCGCGGTCTGCGAGGTTGGCGAGGAGGTTCCTCGAGAGCTGGGTGGCCCAGGCTGCGGTCGGGTGGGCGGTGACGCCGAGGATGTGAACGGTGCGGGTGCCGACCTCCATGACCACGAAGGCGTACAGCCTGGTCAGCGCGGCGGTGTCCACGTGGAAGAAGTCGGCGGCGAGCAGGCCGGAGGCCTGGGCGCGTACGAACTCGCGCCAGGTCGGGGCGCCGCGGCTTCGTCTGGGTGCGGGGCCGAGGCCGGCGCTGCGCAGGATGCGTCGGATGGTGGAGGCGCCGACGCGGTGGTCCAGGCGCCGCAGCTCGCCCTGGATACGGGTTGAGCCCCAGGTCGGGTTCTCGCGGGCCAGGCGCAGGATCAGGGCGGTGAGTTCCTCGGAGATCGGCGGGCGGCCGGTCCGTGCGGGTTTCTGCTTCCACTTCCAGCGCAGTAGTCGCCGGTGCCAGGTGAGCAAGGTGCCGGGTGTGAACAGGCGGTGTCGGCGCAGCCGGGAGGGTAGGTGCCGGGCGAGGGCGGCGAGCACTGCGCGGTCCGGCCAGGTGAGGTGTGGCCGGACGCCGAGCTGGCGGCGCAGCACCGCGTTCTCGTGGCGCAGCGCGAGCAGCTCGGCGTCCTTGGTCTGCTGCGAGCGGGAGAGCAGCAGGAGCAGTCCGAGGAGTCGGAGGAAGACCAGGTAGAGCATGCGCAGTGCCATGGGGTCCGAGCTTGTCGTGATCGCCCGGAGTCGCAAAGTGCCTGGTCAGATGCTGTACGTCACTTCTGGAACCCTACAGGCCCGGGCCACGCTCAGCTTCGCGGCCGGGGTGGCGACCTGGTGGTTGGAGCGCACTCCCACGACGTAGCCCAGGCCCAGCTCGCGGCAGGCGGTACGCAACCCCCGCCCTCCGTAGACCTGGCCCAGGCCGCCGTCCGCTCCAGCACCGCTTGTTCGTCCCACACCGCACGGGACAGCAGATGGTGCAGGCCGTGCGGGCCCCGCTCACCGATCGCTTCTGCCAGGCTCCAGCAGTTGACGTCCTCGAGCTCCATCAGCATGCCCCGGGTCATCCGCGCGAACGTCTCCCGGGTCTCGCAGCAGGCAGAGCTATCTACAGCTGCCGTAGTAGTGTCGCCTTGAGCTGTGCGCTGGCTCCGCTCTTCACTCGGACAGAACCACCGGGACCCCTCGCCAGGGACACGCCCGGCTCGGCAACCCACCCATGGTGGTCTGAGGCATTCTCAACCGGCACCTGTAGTCGGGTCGCCCGGGGGTGAGATTCCCCCGGGCGA
>NZ_JACTVI010000230.1 GCF_014495685.1 Streptomyces sp. TRM68367
CCGACGCCGCGCTGTCCATGGCGGCGGCCGTTCCGGGCTTGGGTATGGCGGCGACTGCTGCCAAGTACGCCAAGAAGGGCGCCAAGGCCGTCGACGCGGTCAAGGGCGGCAGCAAGGCGGCCAAGAAGGCCAAGAGCGGCGTCAGGAAGGCCAAGGACGCCGGCAAGAAGGCAAGGAGATCGGCCAGAAGGTCAAGAACAAGGTCAAGCGGAAGAGCTGCAAGAAGAACAGCTTCGTCCCCGGCACCAAGGTGCTCATGGCCGACGGGTCCACGAAGGCCATCGAGGACGTCAAGCAGGGCGAGCTGGTCCTGGCCTCCGACCCGGAGACCGGCAACGGGCATGTGGCTGCAGACCGCGGCCGGCACCTGGGTCCAGATCACCGCGATCGACGACACCCACCGCACCCAGCGCGTCCACAACCTCACCGTCGACGGCCAGCACACCTACTACGTGCTGAGGGCGGCAACTGCAAGGTTCGGCGCGTTGTAACTGCGCACCTGCGACGGCCCGCCGGTTCTGCCGGCGGGCCGTTTCGGTTGACTCGGGAGTCAACCGAAGGAGAGGGTGGACAGTATGACTGTGCGATTTTCCGCTGGAAGTACCTTGAAGGTCCCGGTGTCCGGTGAAAGATTTGCTTACTGCGTCATGCTCACCGTTCGCCCGTACTTCGCATTCTTCTCCGATGTCTCGCAATCCGAAGAATCTGTACGCCTAGGCAACCTCGCAGGCGCCCCCCTTTTTGTTGTGTCTGTGTACAGTTCTGCGTATTCGCGAGGCAGGTGGAGTGCTGTACTGGGGCGTGTGAAGAGGGCGTCTCTTCCCCCTATTCCTTGCTTCTTCCGGCAGAACGCCCTCAACTTGAATGATTGCGAGATTGTCGATGCCCAGGGGAATGTTCAACAGGCAACCCCTGCGGAGTGTGTGGGTTTGGAGAGGAGCGCTGTGTGGGCCGCTGAGCACGTTGAGCAACGCATCGACGACATGTATGCAGGCCGTCCGAATGCTTTTGTTGAATCCATGAATTTGAAACTACAGTAGATGCTATGGGTGAGCAGCAGCGCTGTTGTCAAGCGTTGGCAAGTTGGGAGCTTTCGATCAAGTCCCGTTTCAGAGCCGAGGGATACAGTACCGAGTCAAATCGGCTGACCGCGCTCATGGTCGGGATCGGGGAGCCGAGGGCTCGCCCCGGCTCTGCCGCGGTTCTGTCAGGCCGCCGACGTGGGTGATTGACGACCGTAGGCGACCGTCTGCCGGTCGTTCCAGCTTGGCGGACGGCCCGGTCGAAAGGCCGCCCGCCCTCTGGGAGGGACAAGGGACGCACGGCCGATCATCGGCCGCTACCGGGCGCGCGGGTCGTACCCGGTGCGGCAGCGGGGGCAGCGGCATGGGGGCCATGCCAGTGAGTCGGCGACCCGTTCCGGGTCCGGGGTGGCCTTGATCGTGCGCCGGCGGGTTCGGCCGATGTCTTTTCCGTCCGGGGTGAGCCGGTAGGTCGCGATGGTCATGCGCGACTTGACACGGTGTCGGTGTTCGACTATGACCCGCAGGACCGTATCGCCAAGGTCACCAAGACCGGGGACGCGGCGGGTACGGAGGCGTACGTCTACGACTCCAACTCCAACATCGTCGAGCAGACGACCGGCGGGGTGACGTCGACGTCGACGTACGACCGCAACCGGCTGCTGAAGACGACGACGGCGGGTGTGGCGTCGACGTACAACTACGACCCGCTGGGCCGCCTGGACACCGTCTCGTCCAACGGCAGCGTGCAGGAGAAGTACACGTACGACGGGTTCGACCGTATCGCCAAGTACACGGCGGGCACGGGTGCGTCGGCGAAGTCGACGACGTACGAGTACGACGCCTTCGACCGCACGGCTTCGGAGACCACGTCCGGAACGAACGGGAAGACGACCGTCTTCACGTACCTGGGTATGGAGAACAAGGTGCTGGCCGAGGAGGTCGCGGGTAAGGCGACCAGGTCCTACCAGTACGCGCCGTGGGGCCAGAAGCTGACCCAGATCAAGCACAACACCGACGCCACGAAGGAGTACTCGCACTACCTGTACCACCCCAAGGGTGACGTGGAGGCGGTCACCAAGCCCGATGGCACTACGCGGGCGACGTACGGCTACACGGCGTACGGCTCGGACGACGAGGGCCGCTTCACCGGCGCCGACAGGCCGGACGCGGCGAAGGCATGACGCGCCTGGCGGATTGCCACGTAAGGTTCCTGCCCGGTGACCGAGGGCATACAGCCTCGGTCACCGGGCAGGGCCACGCACATGGGGAGTCAAGAGTGGTACGTGAAGAACGCAAAGATCCGGTGGAGATCCTCGCGCGCGTTTCCGGTCCCGGTCCGCAGGGAGGAGACCCCGAGCGCGCCTACCAGGTCTGGGTGCACTTCGCCCGTAAGGCGGGGTGGAACGTCACCGAGAACCCAGGGTTCCAAGGATTGCGGGGCGGCACGGAGTGCGGCCGAGTTGAGATCGAAGGTCTGGAATACCGCGTGCACTACGGGCTCAGGGTTCGCCTGACCCTCGTGGATGACTCCGCCGGACGTGTCACCCACCGGCCGATCCTGGACCATGCGGCGTGGGCGGAACCCGTTCTTGAGGGATACACCTTGGAGTGATGCAGGCGCCACAAACTAGTTGATCCAGTCGCCCTGCAGGATGTCGTGGACCGAATCGAGGATTCTGGCGTGCGTCCCCGAGCGTAAAGGATGCACGGCCGTGGCCCGGCGCACCGGCAGGTGGTGCGCGCACACCAGCCACGCGGCCCGCGCAGCGAGCTTCGGCCCGTACTGGGTCCG
>NZ_JACTVI010000231.1 GCF_014495685.1 Streptomyces sp. TRM68367
AGAGGACAGGGCAGCCGCTCAGGCCGAGATCGGCACCGTACTGGGCCTGCTGCGTTCGGTTGGCGAAGCCGGATCCCAATAGTCCTCCGACCGATGCCGGCCTCACCGGCCAGCTGAGCAAGCCCCCACCCGATCACAATCCGATGGGGGGCTTGCTCAGTGCCCGCGCAGCTCCGCCAGCACCGCATCCGTGAAGGGCGGACACGCCCAGATCGAGGGTGTCTGGTTGGTGGCCACGCCCCACCGGACGGCTTGCACCCGCCGCGGGGATCGGTCATGGTCACACCGACGTCCTCCACACCACGGCCAACCACCCGTTCTATGACAAGTCCACCCACAAGTGGACGCCGGCTGGTTCACTCGCTCCCGGCGATGCTCTCCAGGCATTTGACGGCCACAGCGATATCCGGGTCGAGTCGGTCACGCCCACTCCGGGGGCTGCGAACCGCTACAACCTGACAGTGCAGGAACTCCACACGTACTACGTGGTTGCAGAAGGCGTGCCCACGCTCGTCCACAACACCTGCGACGGATACGACCCGGAGTTCCCCAACATCAAGTTGAGCAACTATCGGGGACGGTTCAACGCCTGGCTCAACAGGAACGGGTTCAAGAGGCTCCCGAAGGACTGGGACGCGCACCACGCGATACCGCAGGAGTACCGGGATCATCCCGAGTTCCAGGACTTCGATTTCGATGCGTCGTCCAACATGCGTGGTATTCCAGGCAGTAGGATGGGATCGCGCGGAGCGAACGTGCATCAGGACATCACCAACCAATGGAAGTGGTTCGGTGATATGAACCCAAACGCGACGCGCGCCGAGACCGAAGACTTCGCAGGGCAAATAGATAGAGGGTACGGTGCCTATTTCTGGGGAGAGCCTAAGTAGTTGGCTCCGGTCGATGCGCGAGCTCGCTGAAAGGTTTGTCGATCAGTTCGAGGAGACGTATGGGTATCCACCCGACGACCATGAGGTGATCGCGGTTTCCCCCGGTGACGAGGCCGAGGTCAGGCGGCGTCTGGAAGACGCGAACGTGAGTGGTGATCTTGTCGATCTCTACTCGCAGCTGGAAACCGTGTCGCTCCCTGACCTGGAGAATGGCTACTTCATTCACTCGGCCGACGAATTGCTGGAGGGTATGCGAGGCGGGCAGCCGAATCGCGTTGTCGGAGCAGTCGAGGACTCCATCACGGTGTTCGGTTCCGATGGCGGTGGCGGGCTCTTTGCGCTGAATGCGGCCCAGGACAAGGTGTATCGCCTAAGCGGCGGGGCGCTCGTCGGAGCGGTGTACGAGGTCGACCCACCAGGCCTGGAGATCGTCTCTGACGGCCTCTCCGGGTACCTGGGCTTCTTGGAGGCGGAACTCACGCAAGCTGTTCAAGGAGGTTGAGGCAGACGACTGCTGAAGGGTAGGAAGCGGCGCCTCCTGGGGCACTCCCAGTGGGGCGCCGCTCCGCGTTTGATATTCCGCGCAGAATTCGCGCGGTTTTACAAGCGCAGTCTACTGGCACGTCGCGGGGTTTATCGTTGGGAGCGCCACCGTTCTCGGCCAATGGCCTGTCCGGGTGTGTCCATTCACGGGGTGGTGGGGGCTGGTACTGATCTTTGAGGCCGTGGTTGACGGGTCGGTCATGTGTGGGATAACAGATGTATGGGGACTCGAACTGGCAGGCAGCTGAGTATGGAACGAAGCACACGTGAACTCCTGACGCGCCGCTGAATTCATCTGTGGCGTGCAGGATCGCAAGGAGCGCTTCCATTCTGGCGGTGACAGAATCTTGGGGTCCTGCTGACTGTCGGCAGGGCCCTGAGTCATTTGACGGCAACGTCAGCGGACGACGGCTGCGGCGGGTGGGCCGTTGGGGTCGTCGTCGGTCGGGCCGAGGGCGTCAATGGTTTGGCGCTGGAGGCGGAGCCGGACGTGGGCGTAGACGCCGGCGGTGACGCCGATGTGGGAATGTCCGAGAAGTTCCTTGATCACGACGAGCTCGACGCCCTGCTCCAGGAGCAGGGTCGCGGTCGAGTGTTTCCCTCGCTCACCTGGCCGAGCGAGCCGCAGCCGGAAGAGCTGGCGTACGTCATCGGCGAAAGCCTCTTCTGGGAAGAACCGGCAGACGCGGGGTACCGACGACGGTTCCGCACAGCCGCCGCAGTCCGCGCCGCCAGGGTCCGGGGATGTCGACCTGGCGGGCAAGCTGGACCTGATCCTGGAGCAGATGGCCGACATGCACGAGCGTCTTGAGCGCCTGGAGCAGGCAAGCCAGGGCCGAGGAGCCAAGCGCCCCAAGGGCGCCTGACGGTATCCGGTGGCGGGTCGGATGAGTCGTATGTCTACGACGACAACGGCAACGTGACGTCGCAGACCGTGGGCGGCCAGACGACGACGTCGAACTACGACCGCAACCGGCTGGCGACCACCGTCGTGGCGGGGGTGTCCTCCGGCTACCACTACGACCCCTACGGCCGGCTGGACAACGTCACCACCGCCGGCAGCGTCGTCGAGCGCTACACCTACGACGGCTTCGACCACATCGCCTCCGAACAGAAGAAGAACGGCACCGGCTACGACACCACCAACTACACCTACGACCCGTTCGACCGGACGGTGTCGCAGACACAGAACGCGGGCGCCACGGGTGAGAAGACCACCGTCTTCGACTACCTGGCCATGTCCAACGCGGTCGTCTCCGAGACCGAGAACGGGACAACCACCAAGACGCCAAGGCCGCCACGCACGTCGGCGAGGACACGGCCGATGCCGCCAAGGCCGAGAAGGCCGCAGCCGCCGAGAAGGCCGCGGCGG
>NZ_JACTVI010000232.1 GCF_014495685.1 Streptomyces sp. TRM68367
AAGCTGAATCATCGCAGGTCGGAAGCACCCTTCCTCCATGAAGTGACTGGCTGTCACTGAAGCTCCTGGTGCCGTGAATTCGTGAGGTGGGAGACCATGGGCGCTCTGTACAGCGCGGCAGCCCAGGAGATGCTGTCGGCCGGTATCTCGTTCTTCGGCATCGGGCTGTATGACATCGGGGACAGCGGCGTGGCGCACTGTTCTCTCACCGTGGCCGTGTTCGAGTCCGGTGAGACGGACCAGGACGTCGTCGCCCAGGGCATCTTCGCGACCCTGAGCCCCGATCCCATGCGCGACGTGACGTGGCTCGACCTGCCTTGTGGTCCCGCGGTCTCCGTGATCTCCTTCCGTAAGCTCTTGGTGGACGGCAGCTACACAAAGAGCGGCAACGACGAGGAACTGGCAATGGGGCAGATCCAGGTACATATCCCCTTCTCGACAGGCCCGTACACTGCAGTGGTCACTTTGGACACGGCTTCCGTGGAGCAGTGGGACGAGTTCACGCACGCCATTGCCGGCATCGTTGGATCGTTGGAATTCCCCGAACCCGCCGAGAACGGTCAGCCCGGCTGATTCGGCCGCATTCGCCCACCGGGGGTAACGCAGGAGGATGACGTACTGATGGACTGGTATCCCGCCGCTGATGAAGACCTGCTCCTGCGCACCAAGGCCAAGTTCGCCACCGGTGTGGCTCCTGCGGTCTCCGGTAGCCGATGGTTCCGGGACACCGAACGGAAGGACATCCAGGGCGAGTTGCCCGGATGGCCGCCTGGCCCAGTCTTCACGCCGCACTCAACGGGCGACAAGACCGCACGCCGCGCAGGCCGCGCCTTCCTCACCGGTATCCCACTGATCGCGAACCTCATCGCCAACATCGGCGGAGCCCCCGGCTCACCCTTCGGTAACGTACCCGTACGAGGAAAACCAGAGGAGCCGGAGAACGAGGTCGACGACTTCCCCGTGATGTGGGCCGCGCCGGGGTCCCTCGCACGTATGGTTCCGTGGCAACTGGACCCCGGGCGACGCCCAGAGGGATATAGCGCGGATCTCGTGCTGACCAGCCGACGCCTGCTCTTCCTCGGCACCCACACCGGCACCCTTGACAGGGCCGACGTACTGGGCGAGTTTCCGCGCGACTCCCTCGCCGGGGCCCGACGAATGAAGTTCAGCGAGGTCGGTGCGGACGTACGTATCACGTTCACCGACCAGTCCTGGATCCGCCTTTTCACCGGAGACCCGGACACCGGCGATAGACTCGCCGCGCTCCTCTCCGGAGGCGCACAGGCATTGCCCGAAAACGCTCTGTCGGCGGCACAGCGCCAGCGGGTGGCTCGCTTCATGGCCGACCTCCCCGACACCGTACAACCGCCCGTGTACACCAGACTTCCCAGCGGAATCGTCCTGGTCGAAGCCCGCGTTCCCGCGAAGGTCGGCAACGATCTCTTCGAGACGCATTCGATCCTGATGGACGACTGGGGCAATCCTGGTCAGCCGAAGCCGGGCGACCTTTAGCGCATACGGCGGCTGTTGTCCTGCTCCACGAAGCCGCATCGACGAAGTCGGCTTGTGCGAGGGCCATGACCGGCTCTGATTTCTTGGATGGTGACGTCCTGCTCGCCGCCAGCCAGCAGTAGGCGCCACACGGATCCGCCAGACGAAGGCATTGTGTCGTCCATGGGGCTGCCGATGCGACGCGGGTCCGGTGCCCGCGATGATGACCAGCACGTCGCGACCGGACTCCTCGCCGCGCCAGGC
Source organism: Streptomyces sp. TRM68367 (assembly GCF_014495685.1). Taxonomy (GTDB): domain Bacteria; phylum Actinomycetota; class Actinomycetes; order Streptomycetales; family Streptomycetaceae; genus Streptomyces. The sequence continues at coordinate 1,756 of NZ_JACTVI010000232.1, forward strand.
GTGCCGCAAGCTCAGGGACGGTCTTGCGGCCGCCTCCTCCATCATCGCCGTCGATCGGCCCGTGCCTCGGTTTCAGCCGCCACTCGTTCATGGCGCCTCCTGGTCCGCGTCACACTGACAGCGTCTGCGCGATGTTGTCGACGATCTGCTCCAGTGGCTCGTCCAGGACAGGTTCAGTCCAGGAGACCATCAGGGTGATGGCCGCGCCCACGTTCTCCGGGCGAACCCCGTAGAAAAGGCTGTGGACCACAGGGCGGGCGCCGAACAGGCGCTTCTTTTCTCCGATGAAGTTCTGGCGAATACGGACGGCTTCACCGAGCGGAAGACGTACGTCTCGGACGTCCGGTTCGCCGAAGTCCCTCGCCGTCATGTGCTCGGTCAGCAGGGAGAGAGTGACCTCGGGGTACGTGGCGTCCGGGTGGAGGGCGTCGAGTTCGAGGATGGCTGCCACCGAGTTGTGGCCGCTCAGGTACCAGCCGAAGGCCCCGAGGGGTTCGCGTGTGTGGCTGTCGGCCGCAGCGCGCTTGAGATCCCGTGCCAGGAGGCGGGCGTCGCCCGTCTCGCCGTCACGCACAAACCGATCAACGAGTTGGTCCGCCTGATGCTTGGCCCAATAGTCCAGGTCCAAAGAGCCCTCGACTGGAAAAGGCACCCAGTCCTCAGAGCACTCCAGGCCAAGATTCGAGAGGTCGTCGGCCATGCGCTTGGTCACTCCGTCCACGTCAGCGAGTTGGCGATCGCATCGAAGAGTTCGGCCATCGCATCGGCGATGGGCTCCAACGGGGTGGAGAAGGTGAGCAGCATGAACGCTAGCGCGCCGGGGACGGGGATGTGGTACTCCACCGAGAGCGAATTGTGCCAGCGCTCCGGGGTTTCGTCGCCACCCTGCGGCGTCAGTTTGCGGACGCGGACGGCGGTGCCCGAGTGCAGTTCCTCGATGCTCACTGTTACGGCAGCTGTAGATAGCCGCTGCTGAGCTTTCTGATCACGGTGTGGTGTCGGCGTACGCGTGCCAACGGCAGTGGCAGAGGCGG
>NZ_JACTVI010000233.1 GCF_014495685.1 Streptomyces sp. TRM68367
TCGCCAGACCCGCACCCGCCACATACAACTCACCCGGCACACCCACCGGCACCGGCCGCAACGCCCCGTCCAGCACGAACACCCGCGTATTCGCCACCGGACGTCCGATGTGCGGGGTCTCTCCGTGCGCGAGGGGGTCGCTCATGGTGGCCGTGACGGTGGCCTCGGTCGGACCGTAGGCGTCGATCACCCGGCGCCCGCCCGCGGTCCACCGGCGTGCCAGGTCCGCGGTGAAGGTCTCACCGCCGGTCATCACCGAGCGGAGGGTGGGCACGCGGTCGGCCGGGACCGTGGCCAGCACCGGCGGCGGCAGCATGATGTGGGTGATGCGGTCGGCCGTGATCAGTTCGGCCAGTTCGTCTCCCGTCGGGCGTTCGCCGACCGGCGGGAGCACCAGCGTGGCGCCCGAGAGCAGAGTCTGAGCCACGTCCGCCACGGCCGCGTCGAAGTTCGGCGAGACGACCTGGAGGGCCCTGCTGCCCTCGCCGATGGCGGCCTGGCGGATGTGCTCCGCCATCACGGACGTCACGCCCTTGTGCGGCACCACCACGGCCTTGGGCCGCCCCGTCGAACCCGAGGTGTAGATGAGGTACGCCGGGTGGTCGGCGGCCAGCGGTACCGTCCGGTCCTCGTCCGTCGGGTCCGTCGCGGGCACAGCGGCCAGAGCGGCCCCGGTGTCGTCGGCGTCCACGAGCAGCACCCGCTGGTCGGCGGGCTCGGCGGTGACCAGCGACCGCGTCGTCCGCTGTGCCAGCACCAGATCGGGTCGCGCGTCGTCGAGCATGTACCGCAAGCGCTCGACCGGGTAGGAGGTGTCGAGCGGCAGGTAGGCGGCGCCCGACTTGAGGACCGCGAGCATGGACACGATCCACTGCTCGGTCCGGTCCACCGCGAGCGCGACCACGCACTCGGGGCCGATACCCCGGCGGATGAGCAGGTGGGCGAGGCGGTTGGCGCGCTCGTTCAGCTCGCGGTACGTCAGCCGCCGCCCGCCTGACTCCACCGCCGTGTTCTGCGGGGTGCCGGCGGCCCGGGCCTCGAACAGGGCGGGCAGGGTCGTGCCCCCGGTCTCCCGGTCCGTGCCGTTCCACTCCACCAGCAGGCGGTCGCGCTCGCCGGGCTCCAGCACGTCGAGGGCGCCGACCCGGCTCAGCGGCTCGGCGGCCACCGCCTGGAGGATCCGGGTGTAGCGGCGTACGAAGGCCTCGGCCGTCGCCCGGTCGAAAAGGTCCGCACTGTATTCCAGGGCGCCGAGCAGCCCGCCGGGAGTCTGTGCGCGCTGCAGGTCCTGGATGTGGAAACCGAGGTCGACCTTGGCCGTGGCGTCACCGACGGTGAGCCCCGTGGCGGTCAGACCGTCCAGGCGCAGGGCGTCGGAGCCGCGGCCACGGTCGTCCGGCCCCATGGCGAGGGTCACCTGGAAGAGCGGGTGGCGGGCGGCGGACCGATGGGGATTGACCGCCTCGACGAGGCGCTCGAAGGGCAGGTCCTGGTGGGCGTAGGCCGCCAGGTCCGTCTCCCGTACCCGGGCCACGAGGTCGGTGAAGGCCGGGTCACCCGAGGTGTCCGTGCGCAGCACCAGCGTGTTGACGAAGAAGCCGACCAGGTCGTCCAGCGCGTCGTCGGTACGGCCCGCGACCGGCGTGCCCACGGGGATGTCGGTGCCCGCGCCCAGCCGGGTCAGCAGCACCGCGAGCGCCGCCTGGAGCACCATGAACAGGCTTGCCCTGTTCTCCAGGGCGACCTGCGTCAGACGCTCCGCCGTCTCCTGCGGCACGGTGAACTCGACCGTGCCGCCGTGGTAGGTGGCGACGGCGGGCCGGGGCCGGTCGGCCGGCAGCTCCAGCTCCTCCGGCATGTCGCGCAACTGCTCGCTCCAGTACTCCAGTTGACGCGAGGCCACGCTGTCCGGGTCGTCCTCGGCGCCCAGCACCTCACGCTGCCACAGCGCGAAATCGGCGTACTGCACCGGCAGCGGCGCCCACACCGGCGCCTGACCCGCACACCGCGCGGCATACGCCCGGCTCAGATCGCGGGCGAGCACCGGCATCGACCAGCCGTCGGCCGCGATGTGATGCATCACCAGCAACAGCACGTGCTCGTTCGCGGCCGGCTCGAACAGCCGGGCCCGCAGGGGCACTTCTGCCGACAGGTCGAAGCCGAGCCCGGCCGCCTCCCGCAACCGGCCCGCAAGCTCCGCCTCGGACACCGGCTCCACGACCAGGTCCACGGCCGAGTCCTCCCGCACCACCTGGTACGGACCGTCCTCGTCCTCCGCGAACACCGTCCGCAGCACCTCGTGCCGCGCGACCACGTCCGCCAACGCGGTCCGCAGCGCGGCCACGTCGAGAGACCCGGACAGCCGCAGGGCGAAGGGCAGGTTGTACGCCTGGCCGGCGCCCTCGAAGCGGTTGACGAACCACAGCCGCTCCTGTGCGAAGGAGAGCGGAACCCGGGGCGGCCGGGTACGTGCGGTCACCGAGGCGCGCGCGCCTTCGGCACGGTCGAGGGCCGCGGCCAGCCCCGCCACGGTGGGGGTTTCGAAGACCTGCTGGATGGCGGTCTCGGCACGCAGCATCGTGCGGATACGGCTGACGAACTGGACGACGAGCAGCGAGTGGCCGCCGAGCGCGAAGAAGTCGTCATCGATCCCGACCCGCTCCACACCCAGCACCTCAGCGAACAGAGCGCACAGGATCTCC
>NZ_JACTVI010000234.1 GCF_014495685.1 Streptomyces sp. TRM68367
CTCGGCGCAGGATCGCGCCTTTCTCTCCGGCCGGGGCGGCGTCGTACTCGGCGACCATGCGCAGCTTGTACTCCGGGGAGAAGCGGCGACGGGTCGGTCTCGGTGCCGGGTCCTCGGACTCGGCCACCGGGCCGTCCGTGCTGGTCATCTGGGGTGGGGCTCCTGTCTCGCCCAGGAAGGATAACCCGGCATACCGGGTGTCTCACCACAGACTGACAGGGAGGGGGGCGGCGCCACCTGGCACCACACCTACGACGAGCGCGGCAACCTGCTCACCTCCACCGACCCCGCCGGCGCCGAGACCCGGTACGCCTACGACGCCACCGGCCACCTGTCCGCCATCACCGACGCCCTCGGCAGTACACGGAACAGCACCTGCAACCCAGCGGGCTTGCCCGTTTCCCTCACCGACTCGGCGGGTGCCACCACGCACGTCGAGCGGGACGCCTTCGGGCGCATCGTCACGATCACCGACCCCCTCGGCCGCACCACCCACATGGGCTGGACCTCGGAGGGCAAGCCCGCCTGGCGTGAGGAACCGGACGGCGCCCGGGAGACGTGGAACTGGGACCCCGAAGGCAACCTGCTCGCCCACACAGACCCTGCCGGCAACACCACCCGCACCACCACCGGCCCCTTCGACCTTCCGGTCTCCCGCACCGACTCCGACGGCACGACCTACGCGTTCGCCTACGACACCGAGATGCGCCTGACCGAGGTCACCAACCCGCTCGGTTGGAAGTGGACCTACGCCTACGGCCCAGCGGGCCGCCTCACCTCCGAGACCGACTTCAACGGCCGTACCGTCGCCTACGAACGGGACGCCGCCGGACAGCTCACGGCCCGCACCAACGGCGCAGGAGAAACGGTCCGCTTCACCCATGACGCACTTGGCCGCACCCTGCGGCAGGGCGCGAGCACCACGTTCGAGTACGACGTGGCGGGCCACCTGATACGCGCCACCAGCCCGGACGCGACTGTCGAGTGGCAGCGCGACCCCATGGGCCGGGTCCTGGCGGAGAGCACGAACGGCCGCACCGTCTCGTACGGCTACGACGCCCTCGGCCACCGAATACGCCGCACCACCCCCTCCGGCACCACCTCCACCTGGACCTTCGACCCGGTCGGCCGCCCCGCAGCGCTCGACACCAGCCATGGAGCCCTCGCCTTCACCTACGACGCAGCCGGTCGAGAGACCGAACGCCGTCTCGGCCCCGGCCTGGCCCTCACTCAGACCTGGGACGCAGCCGACCGCCTCACCAGCCAGACCATCACCACTCGCGGACAGCGCATCCTCCAGCACCGCGCCTACGTCTATCGCATCGACGGCCACCTGCAAGAGATCCGCGACCTGGCCTCCGGCACCCAGCTCCTCGCGCTCGACCGCGCAGGCCGGATTACCGGGGTACGCGCCCACGGCTGGACGGAGAACTACGCCTACGACGCCGCGGGCAACCTCACCAGCGCCACCGCGCCTGGCGACGACTTCCCAACCGGCGACCGCGCGTTCTCCGGCACCCTGATCGCGAGCGCCGGCCGGACCGCCTACGAACACGACGCCCAGGGCCGACTGACCAGGAAAACCCGCAGGCTCCTGAGCGGCCAGGCCCGCTCATGGACATACGAGTGGACACCCGAGGACCGCCTCGCCGGGGTGATCACGCCCGACGGCCACCAGTGGCGTTACTGCTACGACCCCCTCGGCAGGCGCACCGCCAAGCGCCGACTCGCTCCGGACGGATCAGTCGCCGAGGAAGTCACCTACTCATGGGACGCCACAACCCTGGCGGAGCAGACCGGGTCGGACGGTACGACCGTCACGTGGGACTGCTCCCCGGAAACCCACGCCCCGATCACGCAGACGACCCAGGATGCCCACGGCGCCCGCTTCCACGCCATCGTCACCGACCTCGTCGGCACCCCGACCGAGTTGGTGTCACCCGACGGGGAGACCGCCTGGCAACGCCGCACATCCCTGTGGGGCGCCCCGCTGCCGGCGCCGGACCCAAAGGCCCAGAACGTCTCCTGTCCGCTCCGCTTCGCCGGGCAGTACCAGGACGACGAGACCGGTCTGCACTACAACTACTACCGGTACTACGACCCGGAAACCGCCCGTTACATCAGCCCTGACCCGCTCGGGCTGGAGCCCGCTCCCAACCACCACGGCTACGTCAGCAACCCTCTGCAGGCCACAGACGCCCTCGGTCTGAAGGGCTCGAAGCTCTGCAGGGTCGACGTCACGTGGGGCGGGCGGGTCAACTACGGCGAACTGGACTCACTCGGCCGACCGACACGCATGACCGCCAAGATCGAACGTGACATGCTCGACGAGGGTACTGACGCCAAGAGGAGTATCCGCCCGCCGGGCTTCAAGGGAGGCATGCCGATTGGCAACCACGCACGCGGACACCTGCTCGCCAACCGGCTGGGCGGGTCGGGCGACATCCCCGAGAACCTCGTCACGCTGGTCCAGGATCCCGTGAACACCCCGATCATGCGTGGCTTCGAGTCCCAGGTCTACGGTGCCGTAGCGAAGGGTGAAACGGTCAACTACAGCGTGACACCCGTCTACGACGGATACGGCAGCTGTAGATAGCCCTGCCTGTGCTCATCGCGGCTGGTCAGCGGTTTGAGGGGGGTGGGTGCGGGGCACGAGGACGGCCG
>NZ_JACTVI010000235.1 GCF_014495685.1 Streptomyces sp. TRM68367
ACCACCACCCGAAGGACGAACCAGGACGAATCCTCAACCCCGACCGACCACCCCAGGCCGGCGCGCGCACGTGAATGATCGAGGCCGGGCCCGATCCGACGACCGCGCCGAACATGCCGCTCAAGTCGAGGAAGCCTGGAAGGACCGGGCCCTCAACGCCGAAGACGGTCTCAAGAAGGCATACGCTGAAATCTCCGCCCACCGGAGCCAGATCGGTCAACTCCTAGCCCGAATACGCGACTTCGAGACCGATCTGCCCGCCGAGGCCCACGGCCGGGTGGTCGCTGAGAACACCACTCTCAAGCAGAAGTTCCGCCAGCTCACAGCCGAGAACCGAACTCTGAGCGACCGCCTTCAAGCAGCCCGCTCCAACGCCAGGTTCGCGGACAAACGCATCTCCGAGTTGGAGATGTTGCTCCTCGACTCCGGGGCCGTCCCTGACAGCGGCTCTTGACTCGGCCGCACTCACGCAGCAGCGGATTCCAGTGGGAAGTCCGGCACTTGCGACCAGGACAACGTCTTCCCCAGCTCCGCTGCCACCTCGTTGGCGACGGCTTCAGCCCCGTCCCGAAAAATCCTGGCACAGGTGATCGCGCCATGCACGACCAGCGAATGCTTGCCCCCCGGCATGGCCCTCAGTACGTCCGAAGCGGACGGGACAGAATTGTTGGCGTTGTTCCCCTTGGTTACGGGCCCCGGCCAGACCTCGGTCCGCCACCCGCTCGTCAGCCCATGGGTCAGACAATGCCGCACCTGGATCCAGGACTGAGAAGCCGCAACTGCGTCATCCCAGCCGATCATGCCCCCTTTCCACCAGCCGTTCGCACCGATAGCGGGGGGCACCCATACCCCTAGGTTGAAATTGCTGACCAGTCTGGCGCGCACGGCCGGGAAGCTCTGATTCACCAGCTTCTGCACCTCTGCCAGGCTCGGGTTCGTGAGGTTCACGTTCTTCGCAATCTGCGCGAAACTGGCCCCCTGCAAATAGAAGGCGGTCGCGAAAAAATCCTCAGCGAACCCTTCGAAGGCTGAGATCGCACCGAGCGCGATCGCGGGCGCCAAGGCACCGTGGTTGCCCGGGTTGCCTCGCTTCCTCGGATGAAGCTCCAGCAGCCGCGACGGAACACTGAGCGAACGCGCGAACCGATCGACGCTCAGCTGCAGGCTTGGAGTAAGCGCTGCCGTCGTCATGGGCACACCTCGAATCAGAGAGCGATCAGTGTCCAGAGGATGCCATCTACGCCTTCGGCCTGTGCAGGAACCTTGCTGTCGGCGTACTTCTTTGAGCGCTCCACCAAGTACAGAGGTATGTGCACCAGCAAGGGCCCTGCGATCAATCGACGTCATCCCGCGGGCATGGCAGTGGCAGGGCGGTGAACCTCCAGGATGACTGCGGTGCCGGCCACGGATCGGTCCTCGTGCATGGTGATCAGCTGGCCGGGCTGGACGTGCTTCCACTGCGCGGGAGTGAGGGGCACGAGGCGAACCGTGGCTCGCCCGCCGGGCTCCAGAGAAGGCATGTCCTCGACCCAGAGCCGGGCGATGTTGACCGCGCGTTCACCGGCGGGTGAGAGGTGTCCGATGTCCCACATGGGTCGCAGAACACCCTGGCCAGCGATTGACGTCGTGCGTCGTCCCTCGGCGGCAAGACGGAGCGTCAGGTCCGCCCGGATCACGCCGTTGCGGATCTCGGAGCACCGCCAGTGGCACCAGGCCGAGCTCCGCTCAAGGCGGAGCTGTTCAGCCGCGTCGGCGAGCTTTTCCCAGAATGCGAGAGGAAGCGGGAGACCGTCCCCGAGCTCCTCCAGCAGGCCCAGGGCGATCTCCCACTCGTCGTGGACGAGGTAGGCCCAGATGTCTCGCACCGTGATGTCGTTCTCGGTGGCGGTCTCTTCCGGAACCAGCAGGGAAGCCGATTCGAGCAGCTCAGGGACGTCCATGCGCTCATTGTCGGCCACGTCGTTGTCAGGCTGCGTTGTCCTGGTCTCGCTCGATGGCAGCGAGCCGGTTCTTGAGCCGGTAGCTGGAGCCGTTGATATTGGTAACCACGGCTAACGGATGTTGGGGAATACCTCGGATCTGGAGGTATCACCTGTCTCGATACATGTCCTCGTCGGGCTCCCAGTCGGCGTAGTACTCGTCGAGCGTCATGTCGATGGGAACTTCCTCAGCAAGATCTCCCAGTTCCTCGGCGCCATCGAGGTCAAGGCCGCAGGCAGAGCAGCTGAAGGCATAGGGAGCGAACCAGACACCTTCATCACTACTCAGGACGTATGTCTCTCCAATGAGTCCGCCCCGTGACCCGCAAGCGGGGCATAGCGCTTCCTCGATGTGTTCCCCGTGGATAGGTGATGGCTGGGGCTGAGTGACCGTGGCCAGCACGGCCTCTCGCTCCTTCGCAGCCAAGTGACCGTAACGCTGCGCGAAGATCGCTCGCGCTTTGACGAGCTTGCTCTCCAGCGCGACGCGAGCTTCCTCGACATGCTTCGCGATCAGCATGTCGTGAAGCTGCCCGTAGTCGCCCCAGTAGGTTTTGGGGTCGATCTGTAGCTCTGTCCGGAGTTCCGCAGCAGAGGTAGCGGCATAGTCGCTGGAAATAGGGTTTGACCTGCGAAAACACAGCATGGCCCGGTGACGTGGCGTG
>NZ_JACTVI010000236.1 GCF_014495685.1 Streptomyces sp. TRM68367
GCGCCGCGACCCGGACCGGGAGCGGGAATGGGTGATGCTGGTCGACGGCGCCCGCCATCAGCTGGACCTGATCCATGATCAGTGCGACGCGCGCGGGCTGGAGGTACGCCTGCTGATCGACTTCGTTCACGTGCTGGAGTACGCGTGGGCGCGGCCTGGTGCTTCTTCGCCAAGACCGACCCCGCCGCCGAGAGCTGGGTCGGCGAGAGGGCCCTGGAGATCCTCCAGGGCCGGGCCGAGCAGGTCGCCGACACCCTCGAAGCGCACGCGGACGCGGCGGAACTGGACGGCCAGCGGCGCTTGGGGGCGGACAAGGCGGGTCTGCTACCTGCGGGCCAAGCTCCCCTACCTCGGCTATGACATCGCGCTGGCGGAGGGCTGGCCGATCGCGACAGGCGTGATCGAGGGGGCGTGCCGGCACCTGGTGAAGGACCGGATGGACATCACCGGTGCCCGCTGGGGCCTGGCCGGGGCCGAGGCCGTCCTCAGGCTCCGCACGGTGATCAGCAACGGCGACTTCGAGGAGTACTGGAAGTATCACGCGCAGCGCGAGCACCTGCGGGTTCACGCCATCCGCTACCGCGACAGCCTCGCACTCGCGGCGTGATCACCGTCCCTCAAACAGAGCCGCACCCAACGGACATTCGCCTACCTCGGCTGGTATGCGTGGTGGCGAGTGCTCCGCTGGATTCGCTACAAGCGCCCCCACATGACCTGGAAGCAACTGCGGCGCCGTTACTTCGGAGCGGACCGCATCGCAGAGGGCGGTCTCGTCCTCTACAACCCGGCGAAGATGAAGGTTGAGCGCTACCGCTTCCGCGGAGCGCAGATCAGTACGCCATACAACATCGACGAGGTCGATCCGGAGAAGGCTCGCTTTCGCCGGACCAGCCACGACGATGTGGCCTTCGTCGGCCAGGTCAGCGAATACCTCGCCTGACACACCGGATCACGTGGAGAGCCCGTTGCGGGGCCAACTCGCACGGCGGGTTCGGCGGGCGGGGGTGGGAAAACCGACACCTGAAAGGGCGCACGGCGTCCCGTCCCCGACCCAACATATGGAGCTGGACCGCAGGGGTGCTGAGCTGCTGTTCCAGGTGCTGACGGAGCGGGAGGAGAAGAACAGTGTCGCCATCGCCTCGAACGAGAGTTTCAGCGGCTGGACCAAGACCTTCACCGACCCCCGGCTCTGCGCGGCCATCGTCGACCGGCTCACCTTCGGCGGCAACCTGATCCCCCGGGCCGCCGCCCAGGACGGCAAGGCAGGCTGACCGCCCTGGGACTCACTTCGCCAGGAGGCGGCGTCGCACCCCTGAACTTCAGCAACTGGAACAATGAACGATCTTGCAGACGTCACCGGGGAGAGGGGAGATTCGACTGTGAAGGTCGGACTGGCACGTTCCGCCGCGATCCAGTGGGTTGCCCAGCATGCCCAACCCGATGCTGGCTTCCGGGGCGCGTACTTCAGCGGCTCAACCGTCGGGCTGCCGGACGACGCGGAGCTGTCGCCCTCCTCGGACATCGACATCTTCGTCGTCACTGCCCAGGAGGACCCACCAGCCAAGCCAGGGAAACTTCGCTTCCAGGACGCCCTGCTGGAAGTCAGCTACCTACCCTGGACCGAACTCGCCTCCGCCGACGACGTCCTGGCGTCCTATCACCTGGCCGGCAGCTTCCGCACTGACGCGATCATCGATGACCCCACCGGCGATCTGCACAAACTGCACGCACACATCTCGCGCCAATTCGCCGCCCGACCCTGGGTCCGCCGCAGATGCCAGGATGCCCGCCACCGGATCGAAACCCGCCTCGCTGCGATCGACACCTCGGCGCCGTTCCACGAGCAGGTGATCTCTTGGCTATTCCCCACCGGCGTGACCTGCCACGTCCTTCTCGTCGCCGCCCTGCGTAACCCCACCGTCCGCTTGCGCTATCTGGCCGCTCGCGAGGTCCTCACCGACTACGGCCACCTCAGCCTCTACCCGGAACTTCTGAACCTTCTCGGCTGCTCACACCTGCCCGCGCAGCGTGTCCAGCACCATCTGCGTGAACTCGCCGCGACGTTCGACGCCACCGTCCAAGTGGCGAAGACCCCGTTCTTTTTCAGCAGCGACATCACGCCCACCGCACGGCCGATCGCGATTGACGGAAGCCAGAGGCTCATCGACTCAGGCGACCACCACGAGGCTGTCTTCTGGATCATCGCGACCTTCGCCCGCTGCCACACCATCCTGGCCGCCGATGCCCCCCAGCTGCACGAAGCCCTCGCCCCAGCATTCCAGGCGGCCGTCACCGATCTCGGCATCAGCTCCACCCGTGACCTCATCCACCGAGCCGAAGAGGTGACCCGGTTCCTGCCGCGGCTCTGGCAGATCACCGAGGACATCCTGCGCAGCAACCCCAACATCACCGAATAGCAGAGGAAAGACATCGACTCGGCCACCGAGCGGTGTCAGTTCTCATCGACATTTCACGGCTCGGCGATCGACAAGTGCTGCTACGGCAGCTGTAGATAGCCCTGCCTGTGCTCATCGCGGCTGGTCAGCGGTTTGAGGGGGGTGGGTGCGGGGCACGAGGACGGCCGCC
>NZ_JACTVI010000237.1 GCF_014495685.1 Streptomyces sp. TRM68367
GCACCTCCACCGGCTACATCTACGACGCCGACGGCAACCTGCTCCTGCAGAAGGACCCCAGCAGCACCACCCTCTACCTCGGCAGCGAGCAGATCACCGTCGACTCCGCCGGCACCACCACCGGCATCCGCTACTACACTGCCCCCGGCGGGGCCACCATCGTCCGCACCGGCGCCAGCACCCACTACGGCTTCGAACTCGACGCCGACCAGCACGGCACCAACACCCTCTACCTCGACTCCACCGCCCAAACCCCCACCTGGCGCCAGTTCGACCCCTACGGCAACCCCCGCGGCACCACCACCAACTGGCCCGACAACCGCACCTTCCTGAACAAAACCACCGACACCACCACCGGCCTCACCAACATCGGCGCCCGCGAATACGACCCCACCACCGGCAGATTCACCAGCCTCGACCCACTCTTCGAAGCCACCAGCCCGCAACAACTCAGTGGCTACACTTACGCGGCCGACAATCCCGTCACCGGCAGCGATCCCACCGGGCTCATGTACTACGACCCCGGAACTGGGGCCTCGGGAGGAACGGTTGCCACCCTTGAACACCAGCAGAAGGAGATCGAGGCCAGTGGTGGCGGTGTCAACGGAGGCAGCGGCTGCTACTACATGCTGAAAGACCCGTGCGGCGGTGTCAACGGAGGCAGCCGCTGCTACTACATGCTGAAAGACCCGTGCGGCACGACCTATAGCAACAGCGGGGCGACGGCGCACAGCGGGACAGCGCACAAGAGCAACAGTGGTGGCATCACGCCCGTGCACAAGAAGAAGAACCGAAATGCCGACCACGGATGGTGGTGGCATGCCGCGCATGCGACCGCAGGTTGGGCAAAAGACACTTTCGGCACTTGGGATGGGTGGAAAAATCGGGTCCTGCCGACCGCAGGGTTCATCACCTGCGTCGTGGCTTCCGCAGGAGTCTGTGTCGGGGCTGGAGTGGCTGCTGCTCTGACAACATTTGGGATCGACGGTGAAAGGACAGGGAGCTGGGAGTACGCCAACCTGGCAAAGAACTCGGGCTGGGCTCTCTTCGGTGGAGTGTCGGCGTTCAAGTTTGCCCGGTGGGGTGGAGCAACGAAGGAAGAGGCATTGTGGGGCGGCGCAATCGCTCGATCGAGCTCACGCCGAATAATCAAGACGACATATCGGTCGCCCGACGGCCGTGTCGTCATCCATGGATACACAAGAGCGGTCGACTGGGCAGCGACTCGAAGTAACGCTGCCACGAACACTGCATTCAACTTCGGCTTCTGCGGTGCAGGGAATTACAGCACAGGAAAGGCTGTGGGGTCGTGCTGACGTCGAATTTCTACATACTGCAATTCAGGCTTCGAGCAAAGGGGGTACTCAGTCGCCGCTCTTTCCTGCTTATAGGTCCCGTTGCTTTCCTCTCTGCGCTCGTTGGTGCGGAAATCCCAGCCCGGCAGGCAATTGTGGGCGGCAACACTGAGGCACTTCCAGCTGTTTCGATTATCTGTCTGGGCGGTGCTGTGATTTGCCGAATCATGCATTCACGGATTCATCTTCAGGGGGGTCGAGTGGTCATCGTGAATCCCCTTTACAGCTACGATTTTCCAAAATGTGCGGTGCGCAAGGTGGATGTCAGGCGTGGTGCTCTCGTTGTCATTCCCAAATCGGCCGATCCTGATGAGGAAGGCGTTTTTGCTGTTGGGTTTGCCGGTTCGCTGATCGATATGCTGTTCGGGACCACGGACCGGGCGGCGGCAACCGTGCGTGATTACTTCGACCAGGCAAAGGGGGGCCAGGGAAGCTCTGATGAAGTGAACCGCAGGCTTGTGATCAACCCGCTAGCCGATCTGCTGGTTTTGATTGCAGTGGTGTTCGGGGGTATCTCCGCTGTTGTGCTGTTGTGATCATTTGGTTGAAAGCTAGTTGGTGGTATGGGCGGCTGTGGTGCTGCCAGGGCCCCGGCGTTTGTCGCGGATGTCCGGTTGATCATGTGATGCCGTAGAGGGCGAGGACGCGGTGGCGTTCGCTGTGGACTCGGCGTCCGGCGGCGGTGTTGACGTACCCGGCGAGCTTGAGGGCGCCACGGATCAAGTCGCGGACAGCGGCGAGCACGGCGGGCGTATTGCGTGTCCTAAGTGGTCTGCGTCGTAAGTCCTTCGGGGGTTGATCATGTTTCCGGTGTGGCGGAGGATTCTTCTGGGTGATCGGCGGTGTGCCGGTCGAGTCTGGCCAGTAGATCGTCCAGGTCGGAGGTGGTGAACTTCCACTGGAACGGCTGTGCCGTGGCGTTGTAGCGGTCTTCGAAGGCTCGGAGCCGGTTCTCGACCTCGTTGAGGTCGGTGAAGTCGTTGGGTGAGACGACCTTGCGCAGCACGACGGAGAAGTAGATCTCCACCTGGTTCAACCAGGAGGCGTGCACGGGGGTGTGGACCAGGACCGCGTTCGGGAACGCGGCCGACAGTCGGTCGGCGGCCTTCTTGCCGCGGTGGGAGGAGCCGTTGTCGACGCGTACAGATCCAGCACCCGCTCGGCCTTGGGGCGGAAGGCGGGGTCGGTGATGAAGATCCAGGACTGGTGCTGCCAGGGCTTGAGCG
>NZ_JACTVI010000238.1 GCF_014495685.1 Streptomyces sp. TRM68367
GCGGACGGCGATGACGTGGACGTGCCCGTTGCTTGCGGTGTTCAGGGCGTCGCCACGGTGGAGTTTGCCAGCCGGGACCCAGGTGTGGATGGTGTCGTCCCAGAACGGGTGCTTGGCCGTTGTGTGGACCGTGGCGGTGTGGCCGTCCTTGGTGCGGACGGTGACGTCGACCAGGTCGTGGTCGTGGTTGATCCACACGTGCTGGACGGTGTGCGAGCCCTGCTGCTTGCCGGTCTTGGGGTTGCCGGACTCGACGGTGTCGCCGACCTGGATCTGGTCGATGCGCTTGGCCGAGCCGTTGCCCATCAGGACCTTGGTATCGGGCGAGAAGCTGCACGTGCCGCCCGCGATCTTGTCGCCCTGCTCCTCTGCCGTCTGTGCGGACTCCGCCTGGGCCTTTTCGGCGGCGGCCTTCTCCGCTGCAGCCTTCTCGGCAGCCGCCTTCTCCGCCGCGGCCTTCTCGGTGGCTGCGGCCTTCTCGGCCTGGCGGAATCGGCCGCGTCACGATGACACGTCAGCCACCAAACGGAGTCTCCCCCTCGGCTCGCAACCGAGGGGGAGACTCTGCGGCTCTATCCGGTCGCCTGCTCTCCGCAGGCGCCTCACTTCCGTGACCAACCGCGGCAGCATCTCACGCGCCATCCCAATGAAGGCCGCGTTCTCGTCCCACCGTTCGTCAGCCACGTCGACATACCTCGGTTGCTGGACAAGAGTCGCAGCGACCATCTCGCGGTGGTCGAATTCGGGCCAGCGTTCCGCACGGCCGGTGTCCGGCGCAGTACTCACGACCACCAAATTCATCGCGTGAGCGTCGTCCAGCGTCCTGACGAACCAAGGGCCAGGTGTAGCTGCACCACACAGCTCCTCGATCTCTGCCAACTCTTCGTCCGATACGGATTGCGACCTGTCCATCACGTCACCCTAATATCGCTCACTGGAGTATCCGAGTCTCTCGATGTTCTTGTAGAACCTTTTGTCGTTTGTGATGATCGACAGGCCCTCCTGCACTGCAGAATCCAGTACAGCGGCATCATCGTCCGCGATCATGGGATTGAAGGGCTTCCCCTTCCACATCGCCCGGAGGGACGACTTGATGGAGTCCACGCCGCTCTCGGTGGCGGCAGGACCCATCCGGCCGCCACGCTGCGCGAGCCAACCCGCAATCGCCTCCGGCGAGTGTCCACCTTCGCGCCTCCTGCCGTGGGTGGGCCCGGAGGGGAACCCTTGCTACCTCGCGGGCGACGGGGTCGGATACCTGTCCCGGCTCGCCGACAACATGGAGGTGACCCAACTCGGTCTGGCCGGTGAACTCCTCCAGGAGGCACAGCGTGTCCTGGACAAGCGGCAGTGGACGCCCGGCGAACTGCATCTGCTGACAGTCCAGTTGACCGAAGCGCTCGGCAACGTGCACCGCATCGCGGTGAGCCGGGGCGCACGCCTGCCCACACCCGCCGACGACGATCTCGACACCGTGGACGACCCGGAGGACGAGGAAGACGAGCGCGACAGCTCCGATCCCGCCGTCCGCCGCTGACTGCTCCTCGCCGCTCCCTGGTTCCGGCTGACCCTCGTCACACCCGGCAGGGACGGTCCGCACACGGTCGACCGGCACCCTCCCTCGCACGGACACCCGCTCTGCGGCAAACCGCACCCCGCTGCGGGTGTGACGCGGGCAACGGGTGCGGGGTGCCCGCGGTTGGTTGGCGCCGCAGGAACGGGACCGCCGCGGTCCGGCGGCACCGCCATTCGACCTGGGTCATCCCCGCGGACGCGGGGATGACCCAGGTCACCTTTGCCGATTCCCGTCAAACGACCCCACACACACCAGCAGCAGCAGCCCCACCGGAAACAAAATCCGGTGAGGCTGCTAACTCGTCCCCCAAAAGCCAGTCATCGAGGAGGTCAATCAATCCCACGACCTCACCGCAAGGCGCGGCTCCTAACTCTCAGCCGTTCATCATTCGACCGGCTGATACGCGTCGTGCGCTGCATAGAAGCCGACAGCTGAACATGCTTCCTCGATGTTTGGCTCACGGCCGCCCCGCCAACTCTTCCAGACTCGCAGGACGTCCCTCACTAGATGCACTTCTAGCAAGTAGGTCATTCCTTTGGGTTGGCCTGTAATCTCCTCATCGATCAGTGCAACCAAGATCGATGGCCCGATTGGCTGACCCTCTTCACCGTAGATCGTGAGGTTCTCGTCGATATGATCGATGTCCCGCAGCACGTCACCTAGCCTGAGCTGGGAGTTTTTACCTCCAGATTGAGAATCCACCAACACCTCCCGGATGGAATAGATTCTGTAGGTTTCCTGGAGCTTCGTGCTGTATTCGTGGCACGAGCTGCATAAGTCCGTCGTCTGCGGCATGATGCCAGGTCCACAGCGATGATGGCGAGTTCCGAGATATTCCGCCTCGCGGCCCGACAAGCCGGGTCTTCGAATTTAGGCGGGGAGGGGTCCTCGCTGGCCGTGCCGCGAACTGCGGAGCGTGACTGCCGCGCGGGAGGCCGGACCTGAACGCGAACCGCCCGCGGCACTTGTGGATGATCACTGTTGCTGAAGCAGT
>NZ_JACTVI010000239.1 GCF_014495685.1 Streptomyces sp. TRM68367
AGCACAACCTCGACAGCACGCGGACCCCGATGCGACATGAAAACAGCCTACAGACTTACGACTGCAATTTCAGGCGCAGGACACTAGGAAGAAAAACCTCATCTGGCTGAGGCGGTGGTGTGTCGTCAGTGAAGACGGGCATGCCGAGGTGAACCAGTTGAGGGCGTCCGTCGGTGGGGATGTCCTTGAGGCTCTTGAGTTTGGCCATCGCGGCGTCGAAGCTGACCTGAAGTCCCTCGACCTCGCCGAGCCAGCCGTTGGCGCGGGCCTCGCGGATGCGTTCACGGAGGTTTTGGATGATCTCGATGAGGCGGGGCTTCTGGCTGGGGTCCATCTGGAGGACTGGGCAGCGGATGCAGGCGTGCTCGTGCTTGCAGGGGGTTCCGTAGGGACGCCCGCAGGTGCCGAGCGAGACCTTGCGGAGTTCGAAGTGCTGCTGGAAGTCGCGCCACTCCTGCGGAGTGGGCTCCCGGTACTCCTCCTGGGGACGCGCGGCGCGACGACGGTCGAGGAAGCCGCGGTAGGTCCTGATCAAGTCGTCCTGGAAGACCGCGAGAGACGCCTGAGTGGTGGTCAGCGTCTTGTGTCCGAGGATGCGTGCGGCAATGTGGACGGCAGGCCACCAGTGACGGCTTCCGTCGCGAACATCCTTCGGAAGTCGTGGGGTGTGTAGCGCAGCGGCTCGCCCGCCCGGTCCCGCAGGCCGGTGCATTCCAGGGTGCGGTCCAGGAGCCGCTTGACGGCGGCCTCGCTCATGGCCTGCGGCTGCCAGTAGGGTCGGCGCTGGAAGAGGTGCGGGAGCTGGGGGCCGGTGACGCGCTCGTGGGAGTCGTAGCGCGCGACGAGTGGGATCTTCCCGCCGTTCGCGTCGCGTAGGTGTTGATGATCGTGGCCAGGACGCTGGCCGGCTCGGGGCTGACCAGCAGTAGTCGTTCCTCGTTGCTCTTGGAAGGCACAATCTGCAGCAGCGGGACGACCTCGCCCTTCTCGGGGAGTTGGTCGGGGATTGTGTAGGAGACCAGTGCCAGGTGGGTCAGCTCGGTGAGTTCTTCGGCTCGGACGCCGGTATGCCGCAGGGTCTCGATGACGGCCCAGGCCCAGAAGGCGTCGTCCTCGACGACGCTCTGGTTGATCCGCGTGCCGGTGCTGCTGATTTCCTTGATGTAGACGTGTGGCGAGCCGTGGTCGAGGCGGCTGGGCACTTGGTTGACCGCGGGCAGCACCCGCAAGTAGCGCTTCCCGTCGTGCTCGAAGATCTCGTTGAACGGGGTGGCCCGCGCCGCGTCCAGCAGCGCGACGGCCTCGCGGCGTACTCGCTCCGCGGTCTCGACGAGCACCGGCAGGTGGGGCAGCCGTTCCCGCACCCGCTGGTGCATCCGCGCGGTGGTCTGCTTGACCATCTTGTGGTTGCCGACGCCGTCGCCCCGGGTGATGGGGCTGGGCACGGCCCACTGGGCCCAGTACGGGTCTTCATGTGCCCATTCCTGGATGTCGAGGTAGAACCCGCGGATGCGCATCATGACGTCGATGCGTGAGCGTCGTTCTCGGGCCTGGCCGCTCTTGTCGGTGTAGGTCACCAGCCGCTGCTTCCAGCCGTCGATGACGTCGTCGGGAATCCGCAGGGTGTCGATGCCGGGGTGGTGGGCTTTGATGTCGGCCCAGAAGACGCCAGCCAGTTCGCGTACAGTCCACGGAAGGTGCCGTAGTCGACGCCGGGTCGACGTTCTTCGAGGTAGCGCACGAGCACATTGCGGATCTGGGTGGACTGGATGTTGTAGGAGTCGACCAGCTCGGTGGTCGGCCGCTGCCCGTGCCGGAGCGCGTCCTTGAGTGTGTCCTTGGAATGGATGACGCCGGCCCCGCGCAGCAGGTCCCAGGCGCTGTGGGTGCCGACGTATGCCTCGCCGTTCTCGCGCCGGGCGCGGGCCCGCAGGTAGAAGATGTCCTCCGCAGTGAGCTGATCGAGGTCCCGGCCGGTGTGCAGGATGATCGACGAGATCAGGCGCAGGCCCTCGTCGATGTGGCGGGCCGTCATGCCGACCTCGACGCCGTAGCGGCGCATCTGCTCCAGCTTGCCGTCGGGGAAGAGCTGCTGGACATTCTTGAAGAGCCGCGTGGCCTTGTAGCCGCGCAGGAAGCCGTAGCCCGGTAGCACGATCCGGTTGGCCATCAGGTGGTTCATCCCGGAGATCACGCCGTTGCGCTGCGAGTCCCGCTGGTCGCCGACCAGGACGCCGGATGAGCGTGCGGGCACCGCCTCACGCTCCGGGCCAACGGCACCCTTGATCAGCGGTCCGCTGCCCGACTCGATCCAGAACTCATAGAAGCTGCGGATTGATCTGCTGCCCGGCGCGGTCAATGCCGAGGCATACGCCGAACTTCGCCGTGAGCGCGAGAGCGCCATGGTCAACGCGGTGCTGTACGAGGCGACCACGACCTGCACCTTTGGCCTCGATCATTCACGTGCGCGCGCCGGCCTGGGGTGGTCGGTCGGGGTTGAGGATTCGTCCTGGTTCGTCCTTCGGGTGGTGGTG
>NZ_JACTVI010000024.1 GCF_014495685.1 Streptomyces sp. TRM68367
TTCGGTGTTTCCGACTCTATCAGATCTTTTCTCGACCCGATCCCCAGTCAGCGGGGGTTGTCTTCGCGGCCGTTGGGCCGTTCCGACGAGTGAGACTTTAGCGGATTCCCGGCTCCCGACCTAATCGGGGGGCCGCGTCCTTTCGAACGTGGATTCCTCATTCCGTAAATACGCATGCCAATTACGCGACGACAGACAGCACGACTGTCGTCGAGTAGTGGATGGTCTTGCGGAGTGGCTGTCCGGGGACCGACCGGAGTCGGCGCTCACGTCGGACAACTCGGAGAACACTACGGAGGGAGCCGGGGTGTGTCAACTTCGCTCCGGAGGGCACTCCGACGGCGTAGTCTGTGACGCATGACGACGCATACGTGTTCCCAGCAGTGGTGGGCCGCCTGACGGCGGCCGTACACACGTATGCACTCAACGGTCGCTGCCTCGGCGGCCGTTCTCGTTTCTCCCTCCAGAACCCCTGAGGGCCGGCCGGCCGGGGGCGGTGGCCTCGACCAGGAGGTGGAGAAGAGATGACGCGAGTCTTCAGCGGGGTCAAGCCGACCGGGCACCTGACGCTGGGGAACTACCTGGGGGCCATGCGGCAGTGGGCCGCGGTCGACCAGCACCAGGCCGATGCGCTGTTCTGCATCGTCGATCTGCATGCGCTGACCGTGGAGCACGATCCGGCGCGGGTGCGCCGGCTGAGTCGGCAGGCGGCGACGCTGTTGCTGGCGGCCGGACTGGATCCGGAACTGTGCACGGTGTTCGTACAGAGTCATGTGGATGAGCACGCGCGGCTGTCGTTCGTGCTGGAGTGCGTGGCTTCCGACGGTGAGATGCGGCGGGTGATCCAGTACAAGGAGAAGTCGGCGCGGGAGCGGGCGCGGGGCGGGAGTGTGCGGCTGTCACTGCTGACGTATCCGGTGCTGATGGCGGCGGACATCCTGGCGTACGGGGCCGACGAGGTGCCGGTCGGGGACGATCAGTCGCAGCATGTGGAGCTGACGCGGGATCTGGCGGTGCGGTTCAACCAGCGGTACGGGCACACGTTCGTGGTGCCTCGGGCGACGCTGCCGAGAGTGGCCGCGCGAGTGATGAACCTGCAGGAGCCGACGTCGAAGATGGGGAAGTCGGACGACTCGGGGTCGGGGATCGTCTACCTGCTCGATGAGCCCGATGTGGCGCGGAAGAAGGTCATGCGGGCCGTGACGGACAGCGGGCGGGAGGTCGTGTACGACAGGGAGGCGCGGCCGGGGGTGGCGAATCTGCTGGAGATCCTCGCTGCGTGCACGGGTGGGAACCCAGAGGCCTTGAGCAGCGTTTATGAGTCGTACGGCGCCTTGAAGAAGGACACCGCGGAGGCCGTGGTGGAGGTTCTCAGGCCCGTGCAGGACAGGCACAGGGCGCTGTGCGCGGATCCTGGCTATGTGGAGGGGGTGCTGCGGGATGGTGCGGAGCGGGCGCGGGCCATGGCGCGGCCGACCGTGGATGCCGCCTATCGCGCGATCGGCTTGCTGCCGGCCGTTTCTGATACGGGTGCCGTGCTGAACGCAGCTCGGTAGGCGCGTGGGCTGGTGGCGAGGCGCGATGCGAAGTGCTGGCGCATCGTGACCTCGCTGCCGAAGCTGGCGCGACGGGCGACCTCGGGCATGGGCAGGTCGGTGCGTTCGAGGAGTTTCTGAGCTGCGGCGATGCGTTGGTCGAGGAGCCAGCTCAGGGGTGTGGTGCCGGTCTCGGCGGCGAAGTGGCGGGCGAAGGTGCGGTGGAGCGGCGGCGCGGGAAGGGGGACGGGGCTGAGCTGTTCATCACGAAGACCGTGAACTCGGCCTTCCTCGGGACGCCGGACCTGGGCGCCTGGCTGACGGCGGAGGGGACGCGACGTACACGTTCGGCCTGGCGGGGCCGTTCGGCTGGCGGCGGAGTGCGGAGGAGTTGGCGCAGGCGTCGGCGGTGTCGCTGCACGGGGGCGGTTTCGCGCGTGTGGTGACCACAAAGGAGGTGGTGGACGCGGCGGGGTGACCGCCCCCGTCGGGCGGGTGCGGGTCAGCTGTTGTTGCCGGAGGCCAGGGCGCGGCTGCGGTCGCGGGCGGCTTCGAGGGCGGCGATGAGGGCGGCTCGCACGCCGTGGTTCTCCAGTTCGCGGATGGCGTTGATCGTCGTGCCCGCGGGGGAGGTGACGTTCTCGCGGAGCCTGACCGGGTGTTCGCCGCTGTCGCGGAGCATGGTCGCGGCGCCGATCGCGGACTGGACGATCAGGTCGTGGGCCTTGTCACGGGGCAGGCCGAGCAGGATGCCGGCGTCGGTCATGGCTTCGACCAGGTAGAAGAAGTACGCCGGGCCGGAGCCGGAGAGGGCGGTGCAGGCGTCCTGCTGGGACTCGGGGACGCGGAGGGTCTTGCCGACGGCACCGAAGATCTCCTCGGCGTGGGCGAGGTGTTCGGCGGTGGCGTGAGTGCCGGCGGAGATGACGGACATGGCCTCGTCGACGAGGGCGGGGGTGTTCGTCATGACGCGGACGACCGGGGTGCCGGTCGCGAGGCGGGCCTCGAAGTAGGAGGTGGGGATGCCTGCGGCACCGCTTATGACCAGGCGGTCGGCGGGGACGTGGGGGGCGAGTTCGTCGAGAAGGGTGCCCATGTCCTGCGGTTTGACCGTGAGGATCAGGGTGTCGGCGGTCTTGGCGGCCTCGGGGTTGCTGACGGGGGTCACTCCGTAGCGGGTGCGGAGTTCGTCGGCTCGTTCCTGGCGGCGGGCGGTGACCAGGAGGTCTGCGGGGGGCCAGCCGCCGCGGATCATTCCGCTGAGCAGGGCTTCGCCGATCTTGCCGGTGCCGAGGACTGCGACTTTCTGGGTCATGGCTGGGGTGTCCTCCGGAGGTTGCGTCGTCCGGGTTCATCCTCGCACCGGGGATGGGTGCGCGGCGGAGGTGTCCGCTGAACGGACGTCGGCCGTCGGGCCGCCGACGGGCTCGTGCTGGTCGGCGCGGCGTGCGGAAGCGGCGGTCTGCCGGTGCGTCGACCGGCTCGCGGGGCCGGTCCGGCGTGCGGAAGGACCTGGTCGGTCGCCTCCCACGGTGGTGAAGGACGGGGGTGGGGCTGGCGCCTTGACCATCCGTGGCCCCGCGACCCGTGCGGCCGTTCGGGACACGGTGGCGGAGCGGACGGCCGTGGTGGCCGAGAAGCGACCGCCGCCCGGCACGGTCGGCCGAGAAGTAACCGTCCTCCGGGTCGGTCGGGCAGGGAGCCGGCGTTGGCCTGGCAGGTTGGTCACGCGGTGCGGCGGCGTAGCGTTGCTGCTCCCAGCCCGAGGACCAGGAGGGCGCAGCCCGCGACGATCAGCACGTCGCGTACGAAGGCGGCGGTCATGTCGGTGTGCTTGAGGACCTCGTTCATGCCGTCGACCGCGTAGGACATGGGCAGGACGTCGGAGATGGCCTCCAGGACAGGGTGCATCGCGTCGCGCGGGGTGAACAGGCCGCAGAGGAGGAGCTGCGGGAAGATCACCGCCGGCATGAACTGGACGGCCTGGAACTCGGAGGCCGCGAAGGCCGATACGAACAGGCCCAGGGCGGTGCCGAGCAGGGCGTCGAGGAGGGCCACGAGGAGCAGGAGCCAGGGGCTGCCGGTGACGTCCAGGCCCAGGAACCACACCGCGAGGCCGGTGGCCAGGGCCGACTGGATGATCGCGAGGGTGCCGAAGGCGAGCGCGTAGCCCGCGATGAGGTCGCCCTTGCCCAGGGGCATGGCAAGGAGGCGTTCCAGGGTGCCGGAGGTGCGTTCGCGCAGGGTGGCGATCGAGGTCACCAGGAACATCGTGATGAGCGGGAAGATGCCCAGGAGGGACGCGCCGATGTTGTCGAAGGTGCGCGGGTTGCCGTCGAAGACGTAGCGCAGCAGGAACAGCATCACGCACGGGATGAGGATCATCAGCGCGATGGTGCGCGGGTCGTGGCGCAGCTGGCGCAGGACGCGGGCCGCGGTGGCGGCGGTGCGGGAGGCGTTGAGGGCGCTCGGGGGCGCGGGGGTGATCGGCTGCGCGGTCGTGGTCGTAGTGGCGGGCGTCTTGCTCATCGGGCGGTCTCCTCCTTGCGGTTGGCCGCGGCGACTGCCTCGTCCACGAGGTGCAGGAACGCGGCCTCGACCGTGTCGGAGCGGGTGCGGGTGCGCAGGGCGTCGGGGGTGTCGTCGGCGAGGATCTCGCCCTCGCGCATGAGGAGGAGGCGGTGGCAGCGCTCGGCCTCGTCCATGACGTGGGAGGAGATGAGGAGGGTCGCGCCGCGTTCCGCCGCGATGGTGTGGAAGAGGTTCCACAGGTCACGGCGCAGGACGGGGTCGAGGCCGACCGTGGGTTCGTCGAGGACCAGGAGTTCGGGGGTGCCGAGGAGGGCGACGGCCAGGGAGACGCGGCTGCGCTGGCCGCCGGAGAGATTGCCGGCCAGGGCGTCGGCGTGAGATGTCAGGTCGACGTCGGCGAGGACGCGATCGACACCGTGGCGGCGTTCGGCGGAGGCGCGGCCGGGTGCGAGGATCGCGGCGAAGTAGTCGAGGTTCTGGCGGAGGGTCAGGTCGTCGTAGACGGACGGGGCCTGGGTGACGTAACCGATGCGGGTGCGCAGGGTTGGGTGGCCGGCGGGGTGGCCGAGGACGTCCAGGGTGCCGGTGACCTTGGCCTGGGTGCCGACGATCGCGCGCATGAGGGTGGACTTGCCGCAGCCGGAGGGGCCGAGGAGGCCGGTGACCTGGCCGCGCGGGACGGTGAAGTCGATGCCGTGCAGCACGGTGCGGGGGCCGCGGACGACGGTGAGGCCCTCGGCGCGGACGGCGGGTGAGCCGGTCGCGTCCGGGCCGGTTCGGGGTGGGTCGGACACGTAATTCATCATATGATGAATAATCCTCCTGCCGGTGGGTGGCGTCAAGCGGGAGGGGCACGCCGGGCGGCCGGGCATGCCACCTTCCTGCGGTTGCCGAAGCTGCTGGACGCGCTGGAGGGCCTGCCGCGCGAGCGGGCGGTGCGGCTGGAGCTGGGCGGGCTGCGGCACCTGGACCACGCCTGCGCGGCGGCCCTGGAGAGGTGGGCTGCGGGGAGAGGTCAGGGGGTGACGGCGGCCGGGCTGGTCGCGACCAGCAGAACGACGTCGTAGACCTCCTCGACCATCCCGTCCGGGAACACCTGCGTCAGGTGCTCGCGCTCCTCGGCGAGGAAGGCCGCGCTGCGCTCCGCGTCGACGAGGAAGATCGAGTGGCTGCCGATGTTGGCGAGGTGTGTGTCCAGCGGGACGCGGCGGCTCCAGCGGACCGTGCGGTGGGCGAAGTGGAGGCGGCCGGTGGGGTCGGCGACGCGGGCGTTGACGTTCCGCCTCTCAGCCGGGATGTGCACGCCGAAGCGGCGCCCGGTGCGCTCGGCCGCCTGCGCGATCCAGGGCACGTCGATGGCGTCGGTGTTCCACCACAGCGCCAGCGCCCCGCCCGGACGCAGCACGCGCAGCGCCTCCGGCACCGCCCGGGCCGGGTCGGTCCAGTGCCAGGCCTGGGCGTACGTCACGAAGTCGACCGAGGCGTCGGCGAGGGGCAGCGCGTTGCCGTTGCCGCGGACGATCGGGATACGGGGGAGCGTGCCGTGGAACTGCGCCGCCATGCCGTCCCCCGGCTCCACGGCGACCACGTCGGCACCGCGGCCGTGCAGGAGGGCCGTCGCGATGCCGGTACCGGCCCCGACGTCCGCGACGCGGGCGCCGGTGAGGGGAAGGCCGGCCATGTCCTCGATCGCGTCGAAGAGGGCGGGCGGATAGGAGGGGCGGTTGGCGGCGTACTGGGCTGCGACGGCGTTGAAGGAGTGGGCTCGGGCGGTGTGGGTGGTCCGGGTGGTCTGGGTCGAGGAGCCGGCGGGCGTGGTGGGAGGCGGGGGCGTTGTGGCCATACGGCCATGGTGGCTGGGAGTGGGGGTGGGCGGCAGTTGGATTCTGGTGAGAAGTGAGGCGCCGGCAGGAACTCGGTGTTCTGGAGGTTCAGGTCCCCTTCACCCGGCCACCTACGACCGACGGCGCTTCTTCGACGGGTTGCCCGAGCGGCGGGACGTGCGCTGTTCGTGGTGTTTGCGGGCAGCCTCGTATTCGGTGCGGTGGAGTTTCTCGCCGGGGGCCTCGGTGAGGGAGCGGAGGAAGTAGGCGAGGAGGGAGCCGACGAAGCCGATGGCCAGGAGGCCGCGCAAGGAGGCCTGGCGGTCGGGGTCGGGGCGGCGGGTGAAGCCGTCCCAGGTGTGGCGGAAGGCGAGCGCGCTGCAGACCGCGAACATCACGACCATGAGGAGTGTGACGAAGCTGCCGATGTCGGCGATCTGGAGGCCCTGGTAGGCGATGCGCAGGACGAGACAGGAGGCCACGGCCGCGGCGAGCGAGCCGACGGAGGCGGCGACGCGGCGGGCGGTGTAGCCGTGGTCGTGGTGCACCCAGGTCGTGCCGAAGAAGCGGAGGGGCTCGGGGCGGGGGCCGGACGGGGCCGTGGGGACCACGGGCCCCGGGGAGCCCTTGGCCTCCTCGGACCCCTTGGCCCTCCGGGAGCCTTGGGCATCCTCGGAACCCTTGGCCTTCCGAGAACCCTTGGCCCTCTGAGAGCCCTCGGAGCCCGCGGGGTTGTCCGGGTTGCCGTTCTCTTCGCTCACGCGTCGATTATGGCGCCGGTGTGCCCACGGGCTCCGGTTGGGCCAGGTTCTAGCCGCAGCGCGGAGCGACGTAGCCGTCGCTGCCCGTGCGGACGTAGGCGTCCGAGACGTACTGGCCGTCGGCGATGTTGTCCCAGATGTTCGTGGTGCCGTAGGGACCCGAGACCCACGTGCCCGGTGTCTGGCAGTAGATCGGGATCCTGGCGCCCTCGGGCAGGACGCGGACGACCGGGTAGCCGGTGCCGGGGCCGCTGCGGACGTTGAGGCGGTAGCCTGGCGCGACCGAGTAGTAGCGGACGACCGTGGCGGCGGCCTCCGCCTCCCCTCCCCCGTGCGACGCTCTGCCCGCGGTCTCCTGGACACGGTCAACTGACATGCACCCTCCCCCGTTTGCACCCCATGACTGCCATGGGGTCCCGTTGATTCCCCTAAATCACGTCAATGAAACACATGTACGCAAACTCGCACGGAGAGGCTAGTGCCCCGACAGGCAGCGTTGCCCGTCAAGGAGCGGCGTCCGGTGCGTGCTCTCGGCGTGTCGGCCGGAAGCCCTCGTACTGGACGTACTTGGGCTTTCGGCCGGTGCGGCGAGAAGGCGTGCCGGGCGCCGCGACGGGGCGAACGTTGCCTGCCGGGGCACTAGCAAGCCGCCTCTGGCTCATACGAGTCATCGACTAGGCTCCGTGCGTCGCGCGCGCGAACGAACCAGCACGGGGGTGGTCCCATGGCGCCACAGCGCAACACCGGAGCGGGCGCGGAAGCGGAACTTCCGGAGTTCGCCGGTCACTATCGTCTGGAGTCCTGTCTGGGGTCGGGCGGCATGGGCGTGGTGCATCTGGCGCGCAGCACCTCGGGGATGAAGCTCGCGGTGAAGATCGTGCATGCCCAGTTCGCCGAGGACCCCGAGTTCAGGGGGCGTTTCCGGCAGGAGGTGACGGCGGCGCGGCGGGTGAGCGGGGCGTTCACCGCGCCCGTCGTGGATGCCGACCCGGAGGCCGAACGGCCGTGGATGGCCACGCTGTTCATTCCGGGTTCGACCCTGGCCGAGCAGGTGAAGCGGAACGGGCCGATGGCGCCCGGGCAGTTGCGGCGGCTGATGGCCGGGCTGGCGGAGGCGTTGCGCGACATTCACCGCGTCGGTGTGGTGCACCGGGATCTCAAGCCGAGCAATGTGCTGCTCGCGGGCGACGGCCCGAAGGTCATCGACTTCGGCATCTCCCGGCCGAAGGACAGCGAACTGCGGACCGAGACGGGCAAGTTGATCGGCACACCGCCGTTCATGGCGCCGGAGCAGTTCCGGCGCCCGCGCGAGGTGGGTCCGGCCGCCGACGTCTTCGCCCTCGGGTCGGTGATGGTGCACGCGGCCACGGGGCGCGGGCCGTTCGACTCCGACAGCCCGTACATCGTGGCCTACCAGGTCGTGCACGACGAGCCCGACCTGACCGGCGTACCGGAAGAACTCGCGCCGGTCGTGCTGCGTTGTCTCGCCAAGGAGCCCGAGGACCGGCCCACGCCGGACGAGTTGATGCGGGAACTGCGGTCGGTGGCGGCGTCGTACGACACGCAGGCGTTCGTACCGTCGCCGCGGACGCACGACACGGATGAGGCCGAAGCAAAACAGCCGGGAGAGGCGGGACAGCCGGGACAGCTGGTACGGCCGGTACGGCCGGGAGACCTGCCGGAGGCGGCGGACGAGGTGCCGCGGCCGGACGCGGGCGGGTCCCGTGCCGCGGACTCGGTGCCGACGCCCGCGCCGCGCACGCGCCGGCGAACAGCCCTGGCGGCCCTGTCGGCGGGAGCGCTCGCGCTCGTCGCGGGCACGGTGTTCGCCTCGGTCCGGCTGCTCGACGACCGGGAACCGGCGGCGCGGAGCAGTGGCAGCGCCACGACGGCGTCGGCCCGGATCAGCGCGTGGGCGGTGCGGCCCGCCCCGCGCGGCGAGGGCACGCCCGAGTGCTCCCACGGCGCCGGGACGCTGTTCTGCGCCCGCAGCGGGGTGGTCTTCGCGGTCGATCCGGCCGACGGCGGACTGCTGTGGAAGCACCCTGTGCCCAAGGAGGTCAGGAGCGAGGCCCCGGTCCTGTCCGGCGGCCTCGTGCAGCCCATGGCGAGCCAGGGCCACCGCCTGGAGGCGCTCGACCCCGCCTCCGGCGATCCGCGCTGGCAGCGCCCCGTGCCGCCGTACAGCGGGGTGACGCGCATCGGCGGCATGCTCCTGCTCACCGGCGCCGACGGCAAGGTCACCGCGGTGGACGGCACGACGGGCCACACGAAGTGGAGCCGGCCGATCCCGGGGCTCAGCGCGCCGTACTTCCGTTCGTTCCCCGGCAGTCGGCTGGCGTACGCGACGAGCACCTCCGCCGACGGCTCGCGCACCCGCGTCACGGCGGTGGACCCGGTCACCGGCGACGTGCGGTGGACGGCACGGCTGAACGGCAATCTGGAGCCCGTCGGCGCCCATGACGGCTCCGTGTTCTTCCTCTCCCTCGACCAGGTCTACGGCCAGGCCGAGGCCGTCGTCCGCTACACCCGGGAGACGGAGGTGACGCGCCGGGTGCCGCTGCCCGTGCCCCGTCAGGGCGCCCAGGCCGCCGTACGCGGGGACGTCGTCTATCTCGTGGCCGCCGGCGGCTCGGTGGAGGCCGTCGACGTGGGTGCGCGCAAGCGGCTGTGGAGCCTCGAGGCGGCCGTGAGCCGGGGGTCGCGGCCGGTCGCGGACGCCCGGCACGTGTTCGTAAGCGCCCCCGACGGGCGGCTGCTCGCCGTGGACGCCCGTGAGGGGCGGCTCGCGGGGCAGACCGCGCCCCGCCTCGGCGCGCAGGCGGACCGGGTCGCAGCCACCCTGCCCGAACCGCTGATCGTCGACGGCCGCGTCTACGCCACCGCGCCCGACGGCACCGTCTTCGCGGTGGACGCCCGCGACCCGTCGGCCTGGCGCGGGTAAGGACACCCACAACACATGCGTAGGAACAGCCACCACACATAGACGCATAGGGACTGCCGCCACGCGTAAGGGCCGCCCCTCGGCAGGAGCGGCCCTCAAGGCGGTCTGTGTCAGCCCAGCTTGCTGACGTCCCGCACCGCGCCCTTGTCCGCGCTGGTCGCCATCGCGGCGTACGCCCGCAGGGCCGCCGACACCTTGCGGTCGCGGTTCTTGGGGGCGTACGTCCCGCCGAGCGCCTGCTCGCGCCGGGCCAGCTCGGCGTCGTCGACCAGCAGCTCGATCGAGCGGTTCGGGATGTCGATGCGGACGCGGTCGCCGTCCTCGACGAGGGCGATGGTGCCGCCCGACGCGGCCTCCGGGGAGGCGTGGCCGATGGACAGACCGGACGTGCCGCCCGAGAAGCGGCCGTCGGTGATCAGGGCACAGGCCTTGCCGAGGCCGCGGCCCTTCAGGTACGAGGTCGGGTAGAGCATCTCCTGCATGCCGGGGCCGCCCTTGGGGCCCTCGTAGCGGATGACGACGACGTCGCCCTCCTTGATCTCCTTCAGCAGGATCTTCTCGACGGCCTCCTCCTGCGACTCGCAGACGACCGCCGGGCCCTCGAAGGTCCAGATCGACTCGTCGACCCCGGCCGTCTTCACCACGCAGCCGTCGACCGCGAGATTGCCCTTGAGGACCGCGAGGCCGCCGTCCTTGGAGTACGCGTGCTCGACGGAGCGGATGCAGCCGCCCGCGGCGTCCTCGTCCAGGGCCTCCCAGCGCTCGGACTGGGAGAACGCCTCGGCGGAGCGGACGCAGCCGGGGGCCGCGTGCCACAGCTCGACCGCCTCGGGCGACGGGGAACCGCCGCGCACGTCCCAGGTCTTCAGCCAGTCGGACAGGGACGGGCTGTGGACCGAGTGCACGTCCTCGTTGAGCAGGCCCTCGCGGTGCAGCTCGCCGAGGAGGGCGGGGATGCCGCCGGCGCGGTGCACGTCCTCCATGTAGTACGTGCGGTTCTTCGCCACGTTCGGAGCCACCTTGGCCAGGCAGGCGACCCGGCGGGAGACCGCGTCGATCTCCGCGAGGCCGAACGGGACGCCGGCCTCCTGGGCCGCGGCCAGCAGGTGCAGGATCGTGTTGGTCGAGCCGCCCATCGCGATGTCGAGGGCCATCGCGTTCTCGAACGCCGCGAAGGTGGCGACATTGCGCGGCAGGACCGTCTCGTCGTCCTGATCGTAGTAGCGGCGGGTGATGTCCATCACCGTGTTGGCGGCGTCGACGTAGAGCTGCTTGCGGGCGGTGTGGGTGGCCAGGACCGAGCCGTTGCCGGGGAGGGAGAGGCCGATGGCCTCGGTGAGGCAGTTCATCGAGTTGGCGGTGAACATGCCGGAACACGAGCCGCAGGTCGGACAGGCGTTCTCCTCGATACGGAGGATGTCCTCGTCCGAGATCCTGTCGTTGGCGGCGTCGGAGATCGCGTCGATCAGGTCGAGCGTGCGGACCGTGCCGTCGACCAGGGTGGCCCGGCCGGACTCCATCGGGCCGCCGGAGACGAAGACCGTCGGGATGTTCAGGCGCAGGGCCGCGTTGAGCATGCCCGGGGTGATCTTGTCGCAGTTGGAGATGCAGATCAGGGCGTCGGCGCGGTGGGCCTCGACCATGTACTCCACGCTGTCCGCGATCAGGTCGCGGGAGGGCAGGCTGTACAGCATGCCGCCGTGGCCCATCGCGATGCCGTCGTCGACGGCGATGGTGTTGAACTCGCGCGGGATGCCGCCCGCCGCGACGACCGCCTCGCTGACGATCCGGCCGACCGGCGCCAGGTGCGTGTGGCCGGGCACGAACTCCGTGAAGCTGTTCGCGACCGCGATGATCGGCTTGCGGCCGATGTCCGCACCGGGTACACCGGAGGCGCGCATAAGGGCGCGGGCGCCCGCCATGTTACGGCCGTGGGTGACTGTGCGGGACCTCAGCTCGGGCATCGTCGCTCGCTCCTTCGGATACGGCTGTCAGAGAGTTCGGAGAGTTCTGACTGCTACTGAGCGTACGCCGGACATCCAGGGGGCGGGACGCGGTGTCCGGAATACGGGATGTAACATCTCAGGGCATCTCGGTGCGTCTCAGGGCCTCACGGCTGCGTCAGGTGTGCCTGCACCACCGGCGCCACCCGCGCGATGATCTGCTCGATGTCCGCCGATACCAGCGGCTCGATCTTGATCACGTACCGGATCATCACGATCCCGACCAGCTGCGAGGCCGCCAGTTCGGCCCGTAGCTCCGGGTCCGGCAGGTCGAGCTGGTCCGCGATACGGCGCAGCAGCTGGGTGGCGACGAGCCGGCGGAAGACCGCCGCCGCGGTCTCGTTGTTCACCGCCGACCGGAGGATCGCGAGCAGCGGCGTCCGGGTCACCGGGTTCTCCCAGAGGCCGAAGAGGATGCGGGTCATACGCTCGCCCACGGCGTCCAGGGGGCCCTCCAGGACCTCGTCCCGCGCCGTGAACGCGGGCGCGAACGCCACCTCGACCGCCGCCTCGAAGACCTTCTCCTTGGTGCCGAAGTAGTGGTGGACCAGCGCCGAGTCGACCCCGGCGGCCTTGGCGATGCCGCGCACCGACGTCTTCTCGTAGCCGCGCTCGGAGAACTCCTCGCGGGCCGCGCTCAGGATGCGGTCGCGGGTGCCGGCGGATTCCGTACGGCGGGGGCGGCCCCGGCCCCGGGAGGGCGCGTCGGTCATCGCCGCGGCACCCTCATCGCGGAGGCCAGGTGCAGCCGGGTGAAGGCCAGCGCCTCGGCCAGGTCGGCCTCCCGCTCGGCGCCGGACATGGCACGGCGGGTGTTGACCTCGATGACGACGTGACCGTCGAAGCCGGACAGGGCGAGCCGTTCCAGCAGCTCGGCGCAGGGCTGGGTGCCGCGGCCGGGCACCAGGTGCTCGTCCTTGGCCGAGCCCCGGCCGTCGGCGAGGTGGACGTGGCCCAGGCGGTCGCCCATGCGGTCGATCATCTGCAGGGCGTCGGTGCGGGCGGTCGCGGTGTGGCTGAGGTCGATCGTGAAGTGGCGGTAGTCGTCCTTGGTCACGTCCCAGTCGGGGGCGTAGGCGAGCATCTCGCGGTCGCGGTAGCGCCAGGGGTACATGTTCTCGACGGCGAACCGCACGTCCGTCTCGCCCGCCATGCGCCAGATGCCGGTGACGAAGTCACGGGCGTACTGGCGCTGCCAGCGGAACGGGGGGTGGACGACGACCGTACTGGCGCCGAGCTTCTCGGCCGCCGCCCGGGCGCGCTGGAGTTTGGTCCAGGGGTCGGTGGACCACACGCGCTGCGTGATGAGCAGGCAGGGGGCGTGGACGGCGAGGATCGGGATCTGGTGGTAGTCGGACAGGCGGCGCAGGGCCTCCATGTCCTGGCTGACCGGGTCGGTCCAGACCATGACCTCCACGCCGTCGTAGCCGAGGCGTGCGGCGATCTCGAAGGCCGTCGCTGTCGACTCCGGGTAGACGGAGGCCGTGGACAGGGCGACCTTCGCATCCGGGACGCGTACGGCTGGTTCGACCACGAGGACAGGTTACGGGGTGGGGGTGGGTGGGTGTGGGGTGCCTGTTCGCCGTTGTGGTGATCGCCATAGGCGGGTACGGGTGATCTGTGGCTTGGCGCGCCCACGCGGCGGAGCCGCATATCGATACGGCCCCGCGCCCCTTTCAGGCGCGCTACACCGAACCCATGTGGTCCAGGCGCCGCAGGATCACTCCCTCCCTCAGAGCCCATGGGCAGATCTCCACCGTCTCCACGCCGAACAAGTCCATCGCGCCCTCGGCCACCAAGGCGCCCGCGAGGAGCTGGCCCGCCCTGCCCTCCGAGACTCCCGGGAGTTCGGCGCGTTCCGCGGCCGTCATGCCTGCCAGTCGGGGGACCCAGCCCTCGAGGGACTCGCGTTTGAGTTCGCGCTGGACGTAGAGGCCCTCGGCGGAGCGGGCGGCGCCGGCGATGCGGGCCAGTTGCTTGAAGGTCTTGGACGTGGCGACCACGTGGTCGGGCGCGCCGAAGCGGCTGAATTCGCCCACGGTGCGGGCGATCTCGGCGCGTACGTGGCGGCGCAGCGCGCGGACGTCGTCCGGGTCGGGCGGGTCGCCGGGCAGCCAGGCGGCGGTGAGGCGGCCGGCGCCCAGCGGCAGGGACACGGCCGCGTCCGGTTCCTCGTCGATGCCGTACGCGATCTCCAGGGATCCGCCGCCGATGTCCAGGACCAGCAGCTTTCCGGCCGACCAGCCGAACCAGCGGCGGGCGGCGAGGAACGTGAGCCGGGCCTCCTCCTCGCCGGCGAGGACCTGCAGTTCGACGCCGGTCTCGTCCTGCACGCGCGCGAGGACCTCGTCGGCGTTGCTGGCCTCCCGCACGGCGGAGGTCGCGAACGGCAGCACGTCCACGACGCCCTTGTCCTCGGCGGCCTGGAGGGCCTCGTGCACGACCGCGATCAGTTTGGCGACGCCGTCGGGGCCGACCGCCCCGCTCTCGTCGAGCAGTTGGGCAAGGCGCAGGTCCGCCTTGTGCGAATGCGCGGGCAGTGGGCGCGCGCCTGGATGTGCATCCACCACCAGCAGATGCACCGTGTTCGAACCCACGTCGAGGACACCGAGTCTCATATACGGAACGCTACTGCCAGTCGAACGGTGCGCGGGCCCCGGAACAGCGTAAAGAGCGGGCCAGGGAGCTGTCCCGGGAGGGGCCGCGGGCGACTTACCCTGGACGGGTGCCAAAGACGAAAAAGGCGAAGGGCGACAAGGCCGCAAAGGCTGACAAGTCCGCCAAGAAGGCCAAAGCACCCAAGGGTTCTTCCCGGGTGGAAGCACCGGAGAAGTCGGAGCAGGCAGTGGTGGACGACGAGAAGGGCCTCGACTTCGCGCGCGCGTGGGTGGAGTTTCCGGATCCGGCGGACGACGAGCAGGTCTTCCGCTGCGATCTGACATGGCTGACCTCTCGCTGGAACTGCATCTTCGGCAGCGGCTGCCAGGGCATCCAGGCGGGCCGCGCGGACGACGGGTGCTGCACGCTGGGCGCGCACTTCTCCGACGAGGACGACGAGAAACGGGTCGCCGGGCATGTGGCGAGGCTCACGCCGGAGATCTGGCAGCACCACGACGAGGGCATGGAGCACGGCTGGATCGCGGAGGACTCCGAGGACTCCGAGGACGACGAGGGCGAGCGCCAGACCCGCCCCTACCAGGGGTCGTGCATCTTCCAGAACCGGCCCGGCTTCCCGGGCGGCGCGGGCTGCTCGCTGCACATCCTCGCCCTGAAGGAGGGCCGGGAGCCGCTGGAGACCAAGCCGGACGTGTGCTGGCAGCTGCCTGTCCGGCGCACGTACGAGTGGATCGACCGGCCCGACGACACGCGTGTGCTGCAGATCTCGATCGGGGAGTACGACCGCCGCGGCTGGGGTCCGGGCGGCCACGACCTGCACTGGTGGTGCACGTCGGCGACCTCGGCGCACGGCGCGGGCGATCCGGTGTACGTCTCCTACCGCGCGGAGCTGACCGAGCTGATGGGCAAGGCCGGCTACGACCGGCTGGCCGAGCTGTGCGAGGAGCGGCTGAACTCCCAGCTGCCGTTGCTGGCACCGCATCCGGCGGATCCCGTGGGCCAGGTGGACTAGGTGTTCTGCCTAGGCCGTCCACGACTGTGCGGGTGTGCCGGTTTACGACGTGGTCGGGCTCGGGTCGCCGCTGTCGCTGGGCGGCGGTGACGAGCCCGGCGGGTCGGAGGAGCCGGACGGGGTCGGGTCGCTGGGCGTGGGGTCGGGCGCGGGCGATGTGGGCCGGCCGGACGGGGACGGTGACGGGTCCGGGGGTGCCGAGGTCGTCGGGGTCGGGTCCGGGCGGGACGGCGGCGGGTCGCTGGGGGTGCCGGGGCTGCCAGGGGTACTGGGGCTGCCTGGGCCGGGGTTCGGGCCGGGGCCCGGGGCGGAGGGGCTGGGGGCGGTGCCGTAGCCGGTGATGGCGACCACGGCACCGGCCGGTGCGATCGCCACGCGTGCGGTCCAGTGGCCGGACGGCTCGCGCAGGTGGTCGACGTACACCTTGATCGTCAACGACTCGCCGGGGCGGAGGGTTCCCGACGAACGGCTCAGGTAGAGCCAGGAGACGGTCGTGGACGCGGACCAGCGGATCGGTGCGGAACCGGTCGCGGTGAGTGTGACGAGGGTGGTGTCGCCGCTGTTCGCGGCCCGCACGTCGAGGTGCCCGGTGCCCTTGACGGGCACGCTGGTGACCTCCACGGAGACGTCGGACGGACCGTCCTTGCCGAAGCGGGCGCCGGGCTGGGTGCTGGCGTTGCCGGCGTTCTCGTAGCCGCCGCCCGTCGCCTCGCCGTCGAGGCCGCCGGGGCCGTACTCCTCGCGCGCGGAGACGGAGGGGCCGCCCTGGCCCTCGCCGATCGGGGTGCCGCGGTAGGCCGCCCACAGCGCGAGCACGGGAGCGGCCACGACGGTGGCGACGACCGTCGTGGTGACGGCACGCGCGCGTAGGCGGTCTCTTCGGGCGGCGTGGTCCTTGGGGTCCATGGGGAAGCCGCGGCGGTCGAAGCGGGGTGCGGCGACTCGCGCGCGCGGGTGGTGGGCCAGGGCGCCGTGCAGGGC
Source organism: Streptomyces sp. TRM68367 (assembly GCF_014495685.1). Lineage (GTDB taxonomy): Bacteria > Actinomycetota > Actinomycetes > Streptomycetales > Streptomycetaceae > Streptomyces. The sequence goes on from NZ_JACTVI010000024.1 coordinate 16,208, forward strand.
CGCGCGGGGCGCCTCCAGGACTGGCAGTTCGGCGGGCGTGACGCTGGTGCCGGGCCAGCGGCCGGGGATCGCGCGCTCCGCGGTGCGGCGGCAGCGGGGGCAGTCGTCGACGTGCCGGACGAGTTCGCGGCGCAGCGCCGCGCTGAGCACGAGCCGGCTGTCGCCGGTGAGGTGGGCGACGCTCGGGCAGGTGCCGGTCTCCACGACGGCGAGGGCCGCGCGCGTGCGCTCCACCTCACAGGCCGCGGAGGCGAGGAGTTCCCGGGCGGCGGCGAGGTCGAGACCGAGGACGGCGGCGACCTCGTGGGCGGCAAGGTGATGCCGGATGGCGAGCTCGAGCGCCTCCCGCTGCTCCGGCGTGGTCCCGGCGGCCTCCGGCCAGGCCAGCAGCCCCAACTCACGCCGCCGCCGCTCCTGAACGTCCTCGGGGAGGCCATCTCCGGCCGGCTGCGGGCCACGCCCTGCCCCGGTAGCCGGGCGTCCGGCCGCAAACCCCGACGCAGCCGCTGTACCCGGCACCGGTGCAGCGCCCGGCCCCGACGCCGGTCCCGATCCAGACTGCGGGCCTGTTGCCGCTCCCGGCGCCGGGCCAGGTGCGAATGCCCACGCCGACCCCGACCGCGGTGCCGACGCCGACCCGGGTCCGGATGCAGACCCGGCGGCTGGTCCTGACGCCGGCACAGACCCTGGTGCGGATCCCCACGCCGGTTCCGGCGTCGGTCCCGACGCAAACCCTGCGGCTGATCCCGGCCTCGGTGTCGATGCCGATCCCGGCCTGGGTGCAGATCCCGGCGGCGACCCTGCTCCCGGACCAGATCCGGACGCCCGCGAACCGGCCCCCGCAGCCAGTCCCGGGCTGGACCCCGCCGCCCCCGACGCCGGTCCGGACGCCGGCCCCGATCCCGGGCCGCGTCCCCGCGCCCGCCGTCGGCGCCGGTCATCGCCGCGGCGGCTCGCCGCGTGCGTGCCCTGACGTTTCTGCTTGGCCTCGGCCAGCTTGCGCAGGCAAGCCCAGCGGGCCAGCGCGTACAGCCAGGCCCGCCGGTCGCCCGCCGCCTCCGGCACGTGCCGGCCGCGCCGTTCGGCGAGCGCCAGGACCTCTCCGAGGGCGGCGATCGCGGCGTCGTGGTCGCACAGCACGGACAGGCAGTAGGTGAACAGGCCGTCCAGATACGGCTCGTAGCGCGCGGGCGGCCGCCGCGCCAACGTGCGCGCCGCCGCGCGATCACGCGCCTCCCGGTGCGCTCGATGCGCTCCCGTCGTGCGGGTCGGGGTCTCCGGCCTACTGCTCGTCATTCGGCGACCGTAGGCGGCGCCGGACGACCCCTTCGCCCACCTCCAGCACTTTTAATCCGTACGGGTGAAACGATCCCTCATAAAGGGACAGCAACCCCTTGTTCCGCGCGGAGCGCGCAGCACAGCACCGGGGGCGGCACTTCTGACGCCGGTCCTGCTGCCCAACTCAGGCGCACCCCTCGACGCCGGATCGGTCGTCCAGCTCAGCCCGTCCGGCACTTGAGGACGAGGCCGTACAGGCCGGAGCGGGGGTCCGGGGGCGTCAGAGCCCTCGGGACGGGACGGGTAGGGCGGCGGGGGCGAATCCGCGTTGTCAGTGGCGGAGGCTACGGTTTCGTCCATGGCTGCCCGTACGAAGACCGCCAAGGAGCGCCCGTCCTACCGCTGCACCGAGTGCGGTTGGCAGACGGCCAAGTGGCTCGGCCGCTGCCCCGAATGCCAGGCCTGGGGCACGGTCGAGGAGTACGGCGCGCCCGCGGTCCGTACGACGACACCGGGCCGCGTCACGACCTCCGCGCTGCCCATCGGCCAGGTCGACGGCCGCCAGGCCACCGCCCGCCCCACCGGCGTACCCGAACTGGACCGCGTGCTCGGCGGCGGCCTCGTCCCCGGCGCGGTCGTCCTCGTCGCGGGCGAACCCGGCGTCGGAAAGTCCACGCTCCTCCTCGACGTCGCCGCCAAGTCGGCCAGCGACGAACACCGCACGCTGTACGTGACGGGAGAGGAGTCGGCCAGCCAGGTCCGGCTGCGGGCCGACCGGATCAAGGCCATCGACGATCACCTGTACCTCGCCGCCGAGACCGACCTGGCCGCCGTGCTCGGGCACTTGGACGCGGTCAAGCCCTCCCTCCTGATCATGGACTCCGTGCAGACCGTCGCCTCCCCCGAGATCGACGGCGCCCCCGGCGGCATGGCACAGGTGCGGGAGGTCGCCGGGGCCCTCATCCGCGCCTCCAAGGAACGCGGCATGTCCACGCTCCTCGTGGGCCACGTCACCAAGGACGGCGCGATCGCCGGACCACGGCTCCTCGAACACCTCGTGGACGTGGTGCTGCACTTCGAGGGCGACCGCCACGCCCGCCTGAGGCTCGTACGGGGCGTCAAGAACCGCTACGGCACCACCGACGAGGTCGGCTGCTTCGAACTGCACGACGAGGGCATCACCGGCCTGGCCGACCCCAGCGGCCTGTTCCTGACCCGCCGCGCCGAACCGGTCCCCGGCACCTGCCTGACCGTCACCCTCGAGGGCCGCCGCCCCCTGGTCGCCGAGGTCCAGGCCCTGACCGTCGACTCGCAGATTCCCTCCCCCCGCCGCACCACCTCCGGCCTGGAGACCTCCCGGGTCTCGATGATGCTCGCGGTGCTGGAACAGCGCGGCCGGATCAGCGCTTTGGGCAAACGGGACATTTACTCCGCAACGGTCGGCGGTGTGAAGCTCTCCGAACCGGCCGCCGACCTCGCCATCGCCCTCGCGCTCGCCTCTGCCGCGAGCGACACCCCGCTGCCGAAGAATCTCGTGGCGATCGGCGAGGTCGGCCTCGCGGGCGAGGTCAGACGGGTGACCGGCGTCCAGCGCAGGCTCACCGAGGCGCACCGCCTGGGCTTCACGCACGCCCTCGTGCCGAACGATCCCGGGAAGATCCCTCCGGGTATGAAGGTGCTGGAAGTGGCCGACATGGGGGACGCTCTCCGGGTCCTTCCGCGCTCGCGTCGCCGAGAGGCCCCACGGGACGAGGAGGACCGCCGGTAGACTTTGCCCTGGTCTCGCCCGTCCGTACGAACCGAGTGTGCGACACGGGAGCGCCCCAGAACCTGCGACCGGAGGAGTGCAGTGGCAGCCAACGACCGGGGAGCAGCTCCCGGAAAGTACGGTGGGAGTGCCGGTGCCGATGGCCTGATGCGTGCCTCACTGAGCGCGGTGGCGCCCGGCACAGCCCTGCGAGACGGTCTGGAACGGGTGCTGCGCGGCAACACCGGCGGACTTATCCTGCTCGGCTCCGACAAGACCGTCGAGGCGATGTGCACCGGCGGCTTCGTCCTGGACGTCGAGTTCACCGCGACCCGGCTGCGGGAGCTGTGCAAGCTGGACGGCGGCATCGTGCTCTCCTCCGACCTGTCGAAGATCCTCCGGGCGGGCGTGCAGTTGCTCCCGGACCCGACGATCCCGACCGAGGAGACGGGCACCCGTCACCGCACGGCGGACCGCGTCTCGAAGCAGGTCGGCTTCCCGGTCGTCTCCGTCTCCCAGTCGATGCGGCTGATCGCCCTGTACGTCGACGGTCAGCGCCGTGTCCTGGAGGACTCGGCGGCGATCCTCTCCCGCGCGAACCAGGCGCTCGCCACGCTGGAGCGGTACAAGCTGCGCCTCGACGAGGTCGCCGGCACGCTGTCGGCGCTGGAGATCGAGGACCTGGTGACCGTCCGGGACGTCTCGGCGGTCGCCCAGCGCCTGGAGATGGTGCGCCGTATCGCCACGGAGATCGCCGAGTACGTCGTCGAGCTGGGCACCGACGGGCGCCTGCTGGCCCTCCAGCTGGACGAGCTGATCGCGGGCGTGGAGCCCGAGCGCGAGCTGGTCGTCCGGGACTACGTGCCCGAGCCGACGGCCAAACGTTCGCGCACGGTCGAAGAGGCCCTGGCCGAACTCGACGCGCTCACCCACGCGGAGCTCCTGGAACTCCCGACAGTGGCCCGCGCCTTGGGTTACACCGGCTCGCCCGAGACCCTGGACTCGGCGGTCTCCCCCCGCGGCTTCCGCCTCCTCGCCAAGGTCCCCCGGCTCCCCGGCGCCATCATCGACCGCCTGGTCGAGCACTTCGGCGGCCTGCAGAAACTCCTCGCCGCCAGCGTCGACGACCTCCAGACGGTGGACGGCGTGGGCGAGGCCCGCGCGCGGAGCGTACGGGAGGGCCTGTCGAGGCTGGCGGAGTCGTCGATCCTGGAGCGCTACGTCTGACCGCGAGCCGCAAGCGGTTGAGGGTGACCGATGGTCGGTGCGGGGTGACTGCGTCGGCCGGGCCGTGTCTGCCGGGAGCCCGGCGTTGGGGCTGGCCGGGGGTGGGTTTCGCTTGCCCGCGCCGGCGGGGTGCCTCCCCCACGCTCGAACGAGCTCGCGCGGGGGCACCCCCATCGCCCACCCGCGCCGCCCTGGCACCCCGTAAGCGCCGGGCTGCGCACCCAGCCCCCGGCCCACACCAGCCGACGGTCACCGGCAAACCGGCGCCAGCTAATCCGCATCCAGCACGAACGACGTCTGCACCTTCGCAAAGCCCGGAGCCTTCGCCTCCACCAGATACGTCCCCGCCCCGGCGGACCCCGCCGGAGGCGTCTCGCACTGGGGAGCGCTCGGCCGGCGGTCCCACTTCACGGTGTACGTGATCCCGCTACCGCCGGGCACCCGGAACCACTGACTCGCCGCCGCCCGGGGACAGTCCGCCGACGACCAGTACGCGTCGTCACCGCTCGCCGGCGTGATCGTCAGCACCGCGTTCTTCGGCCCGAGATCGACCTTGCAGTCGCTGGCCGAGGTGTTCCGCGCGGTCAGCTGGAAGGTCGGCGTCTGCTCGGGGTGGTACGTGTTCCGCACACTGCGCAGGCTGAACTTCACCACGCTGGCTGTGCAGTTGGGCAGCGTGGACCCGGCCGGCAACGTGTCCCCCGCGCCGACACCACCCGCCGCACCGCCCTCGGAGCCGCCACCCGCGGAACCACCCGCACCACCGGCCCCGGCACCAACCCCGGCACCATCCCCGGATCCAGCCCCGGATCCGCCACCAGCACCCGACGACGACCCGCCGGAACCCGAACCGTTCCCCGACTCATCCCGTCCGCCCGGCGCCTGACTGATCGCCGGTCCCGAACTCGACGGACCGGGAGTGATCGAGGCCGTGGGATTCCGGCCGTTGGCACCGTCCTGCCGTTCGTTCCTGTCGCCGCCGCCCGACGTGACGATCCATGTGATCAGCAGCGCCAACAGGGCGATCACAGACAGCAGTACGGCCCTCCGTCGCCAGTAGATGGAGGAGGGAAGCGGCCCGACCGGATTGCGCAGAGATCCCACGGCGCAAACCTTACGAGAGATCGGCGCGTTCACTGGCCCCACCCGCCGCGCAGAACCACAACTTTTCCGGATCATCATCCCGGAAACCCACCTGTCACCCCCGCCTTTCGTCAGGTGCGGCACCGGACGATCGCAGGATGTGACGGCAGCAGTCGGCCGCCTACGGTCCGTGAACATGGACTTCGAGGACACCGAGCTCTACCGCGACATCACCGGCTTCGCCCATGACACCCCAACGTGGGTACAGCACGCGGCCGAGACATGGACGGAGGCCGGACTGCTGCTGTTCACGGCGCTGTTCGTCGCCGCCTGGTGGCGAGCGCGCCGCCATAACCCCGCGCATTCGCGATCGCGGCCCTTGCACCTTTGGCCACGACTGTGGCGTACGTGTGCGGCGAGCTGCTCAAGTCCGGTGTCGCGGAGGAGCGTCCGTACCGGGCGGTCGTCGACGCGGCCCCGTCCCTCATGGCCTGCCCGCCGCACGGCGACTGCCAGCGGGGCCGCGGCTCGTTCAGCCCGATCCGGTCGGCCACGAAGCCGGCACTGCGAGGCCCGCCCAGCCGAGGGCGCCCCTGCCGAGCGGGCCGAGCCGGAGAAGACGACCTTCCATCCCGCCGACGCTACAAGCAGCCGACGGGGCGGCACTGCTGCCGATCGTCAGGTAGCGCACCTTCTCGGTGCCGGCCGGTGAAATCCCAGCCCGTCCGGCGTTCGAGGGCGAGGCCGCGAGGCCGATGGGGGTCTGGGGGCGCAGCCCCCAGGACAGCAACCCCCGAACAACCCGCACCCGAAAACGCGGCCCCACGTACCCGGTCGGCCCCCCGACCCATGGCAGGATCGGTAGCGCCATGACTGCGCCCACAAAGCCCCCGCACAGCACCGTCACCGCCCCCCGGTCCGAGGAACCCCCCGTCGGTCGGCCGCTGCACGGCCCCGTCATCACCTGGTTCGACGCCAACGCCCGCAACCTGCCGTGGCGGAGCCCGGACGCCGGCGCGTGGGGCGTGATGATCAGCGAGTTCATGCTCCAGCAGACGCCGGTCAACCGCGTCCTGCCCGTCTACGAACAGTGGCTGGCCCGCTGGCCGCGCCCCGCCGACCTCGCCAAGGAGGCCCCCGGCGAGGCCGTCCGCGCCTGGGGCCGGCTCGGCTACCCGCGCCGCGCGCTGCGCCTGCACGGCGCCGCCGTCGCCATAACGGAACGGCACGGCGGCGACGTACCGTCCGACCACGCCCAACTGCTCGCCCTGCCCGGTATCGGCGAGTACACGGCCGCCGCGGTCGCCTCCTTCGCCTACGGCCAGCGGCACCCCGTGCTGGACACCAACGTCCGCCGGGTCTTCGCGCGCGCGGTCACCGGCGTGCAGTACCCGCCGAACGCCACCACCGCCGCCGAGCGCAGGCTGGCCCGCGCGCTGCTGCCGGAGGACGAGCGGACCGCCGCCCGCTGGGCCGCCGCCTCGATGGAGCTGGGCGCGCTGGTGTGCACGGCGAAGAACGAGTCCTGCCAGCGCTGCCCGATCGCCGCGCAGTGCGCCTGGCGGCTGGCGGGCAAGCCGGAGCACGCGGGTCCGCCGCGCCGCGGCCAGACGTACGCCGGTACCGACCGCCAGGTGCGCGGGCGGCTGCTCGCCGTCCTGCGCGAGGCCCACGCGCCGGTCCCGCAGGCGGCCCTGGACCGCGTGTGGCACGAGCCGGTGCAGCGGGCGCGAGCCCTGGACGGCCTGGTCGCGGACGGTTTGGTGGAACCGCTGCCGGGCGGGCTGTACCGGCTGCCCCTGACATGAGGTCAGCCGGCCGACCCGACGTACAGGCAGATCACAGGCGCACAGGCTGTGTCACAGCCGTCTGACAGCCGCCCCCACCTGCCAAATCACCCATAGCGGCATCAAAGAGCCTCCTCCTTTACCCCGCTCCTACGGCTGTTACACAACCGACGGACAGCCGAGCGCTTCCCGCAGGCTGCTTCGCACCGCGCCGTGACAACCCGTCCGTAACTTCTTTCCCATGCCCGGCAAGGCACGGGACGACAACGGACACAGGCAGTGGGACCGGCGGTACGAACCGCCGGAACGGGGATCAGGAGGCGGTCACCATGGCGCAGGGCGAGGTGCTCGAGTTCGAGGAGTACGTCCGCACCCGGCAGGATGCGCTGCTGCGCAGCGCGCGTCGGCTGGTCCCGGACCCCGTCGACGCCCAGGACCTGCTCCAGACGGCGCTGGCCCGGACGTACGGCCGCTGGGACGGCATCGCGGACAAGCGGCTGGCGGACGCCTACCTGCGCCGGGTGATGATCAACACGCGCACCGAGTGGTGGCGGGCCCGCAAGCTGGAGGAGGTGCCGACCGAGCAGCTCCCGGACGCCTGCGTGGACGACGCCACCGAGCAGCACGCGGACCGCGCCCTGCTGATGGACGTGATGAAGGTGCTCGCCCCGAAACAGCGCAGCGTGGTCGTGCTGCGACACTGGGAGCAGATGTCCACGGAGGAGACGGCCGCCGCCCTCGGCATGTCGACGGGCACGGTCAAGAGCACGCTGCACCGGGCGCTCGCCCGGCTCCGGGAGGAGCTGGAGGCCCGCGATCTGGACGCACGCGCGCTGGAGCGTGAGGAGCGGGAGCGGTGCGCGGCCTGACCGGCGGGGAGTCCGATCGATCCGATCGGAACCGGGAGCCCCTCCAGGCGGCGATCACGGCGGCGGCCGGGTTCGCCGCCCTCGGCCTTTTCCTCGCCTCCTGCGGGGCCGGCGGCACCGGTGCCCGTGACGAGGGCCCGGCGCACTCCGACTCGGCGGCGGGTGCCGCCGCCTCGCCGGCCGCGAGCCCGTCCAGGACGCCGGACGGCGTGAACGCGGTCAAGCTCGTCAAGGACGACCCCTCGGTCTCCGCGGAGGTCAAGCATGAGCTGAAGCCGTGCGTCGCCGACGAGTACCCCGTCGACGTGTCGTACGGCAACCTCACCGGCGGTCCGGACGACGACGTCGTGGTCAACGTGCTGACCTGTGGCGACGCGGTGGGAGTCGGTTCGTACGTGTATCGCGAGGAGCGCGGGAGGTACGAGAATGTGTTCAAGGCCGAGGAGCCTCCGGTCTATGCCGAGATAGATCGCGGCGACCTCGTGGTGACCAAGCAGGTGTACGAGAAGGGCGACCCGGTGTCGAGTCCGTCCGGCGAGAACGTGATCACGTACCGCTGGACCTCGGGCAGGTTCACCGAGAAGTACCGCACGCACAACGACTACGGCAAGGTCGCCGACGCCCCGTCGCCGGTCCCGTCCGGCTGACGCCGCGGATCGCGCACCGCCTCGCGGACAGAAGACATTCGAAGGCATGTTGTCGATGGCACGCTACGAGAACTGAGAGCACCCGGATGGCAGAGCAGACCCATGTCCTGTTCGTCGAGGACGACGACGTCATCCGCGAGGCCACCCAGCTCGCGCTGGAGCGGGACGGCTTCGTGGTCACCGCCATGCCCGACGGACTGTCGGGACTGGAGGCGTTCCGGGCGAACCGCCCCCACATCGCGCTGCTGGACGTGATGGTCCCCGGCCTCGACGGCGTCAGCCTGTGCCGCCGGATCCGCGACGAGTCCACCGTGCCGGTGATCATGCTGTCGGCGCGCGCGGACTCCATCGACGTGGTCCTGGGCCTGGAGGCGGGCGCCGACGACTATGTGACCAAGCCGTTCGACGGTGCCGTGCTGGTCGCCCGGATCCGCGCGGTGCTGCGCCGGTTCGGGCACGCGGGCGGCGCGCAGGCGGAGGAGCGCGATACCTCGGCCACCGCGGGAGTGCTGGCCTTCGGCGACCTGGAGGTCGACACCGAGGGCATGGAGGTGCGCCGGGCCGGGCAGCCGGTGGCGCTCACGCCGACCGAGATGCGGCTGCTGCTGGAGTTCTCCTCCGCGCCGGGCACGGTGCTGTCCCGCGACAAGCTGCTCGAACGGGTCTGGGACTACGGCTGGGGCGGGGACACCCGCGTGGTCGACGTCCATGTGCAGCGGCTGCGGCAGAAGATCGGCCAGGACCGGATCGAGACGGTCCGCGGCTTCGGCTACAAGTTGAAGGCCTGAGCAGCGGTATGCGGGGGTACTTTCGGCGCCTGGCCGCCACGCACCCGGGGCGCGCGAGCATCCGTACGGGCCTGAAGTGGAAGCTGAGCGCGGCGATCGCGCTGGTCGGCGCGCTGGTGGCGATCGTGCTGAGCCTGGTCGTGCACAACGCGGCACGGGTGTCGATGCTGGACAACGCGCGCGATCTCGCCGACGAGCGCATCATGATCGCCCAGCGCAACTACGAGCTGTCCGGGCGGCTGAACTTCCCGAACACCAAACTCGACGACCCGGACCTGCCGGCGGCGCTGCGGGACAAGGTGGAGGAGGGCCGGCGGGCGACGTACGTGGCCGACCGGCCGGACCGGGCGCCGGACATATGGGCCGCCGTGCCGCTGAAGAACGGGCACGTGATGTCCCTGCACTCCGGGTTCACCGACCGCAGTTCGGACATCCTCAAGGACCTCGACCAGGCCCTGGTGATCGGCTCGATCGCGGTCGTTCTCGGCGGCAGCGCGCTCGGCGTGCTCATCGGCGGGCAGCTGTCGCGCCGGCTGCGCAAGGCCGCCGCCGCGGCTCACGAGGTCGCGGGCGGCAAGGCGGACGTGCGGGTGCGGGACGCCATCGGCGGGCTCGTCCAGGACGAGACCGACGACCTGGCCCGCGCCGTGGACGCGATGGCGGACACGCTCCAGCAGCGCCTGGAGGCCGAGCGCCGGGTCACCGCCGACATCGCGCACGAGCTGCGCACTCCGGTGACCGGGCTGCTGACGGCCGCCGAGCTGCTGCCGCCGGGCCGCCCTACGGAGCTGGTGCTGGACCGGGCGAAGGCCATGCGCACGCTGGTCGAGGACGTGCTGGAGGTGGCCAGGCTGGACGGCGCCTCGGAGCGGGCCGAGCTGCAGGACATCATGCTGGGCGAGTTCGTCGCCCGGCGGGTGGCCGCCAAGGACCCGGACATCGAGGTGCGCGTGGTGCACGAGTCGGAGGTCACGACCGACCCGCGGCGCCTGGAGCGGGTGCTGTTCAACCTGCTCGCCAACGCCGCGCGGCACGGCAAGCCGCCCATCGAGGTCACCGTCGAGGGCCGGGTCATCCGGGTCCGCGACCACGGGCCCGGCTTCCCGGAGGACCTGCTCGCGGACGGCCCGAGCCGTTTCCGCACCGGCCGCAGCGACCGCTCCGGCGCGGGCCACGGCCTCGGGCTGACCATCGCGGCCGGTCAGGCCCGGGTGCTGGGCGCCCGGCTGACCTTCCGCAACGTACGGCCGATGGGCGCGCCGGAGCACATACCGGCCGAGGGCGCGGTCGCGGTGCTGTGGCTGCCGGAGCACGCGCCGACGAACACGGGGAGTTATCCGATGCTGCCGTAGTGACGCGGCGGCGGCTCAGGGGTCCTTGCGCTATGCCCGCCCGGGTTCGCGTGGGCATCGCGCAAGGACCGCACTGACAACGGGGGTCCGCTGGGGTCAGACCGCCTCGGCCACCGGCGCCTGCGCCGCCGTACCGTCCGTCGTGTCGTCCGTCTTCGGCCCCGCCCCCTTCAGCGGGACCTCCTTCACGAACACGGCCGCCGCCAGCGCGATCACCGTGACCACGGCGCCCAGCAGGAACGCCCCGTGCGACCCCGCCGACACCGCGTGCTGGTACGCCTCCCGCGCCGCCGCCGGCAGCTTCGCCAGGCTCGCCGCGTCCAGCTGCGCGGACTGCTCGGTCACCTTGGAGCCCAGCGCACCGGCCCGCTCGGCCATGACGTCCTGGACCCGGTTGTTGAACAGGGCGCCCATGATCGCGACGCCGAAGGAGGCCCCGAGCGTGCGGAAGAGAGTGGCGGACGAGGACGCCACGCCCATGTCCTTCATCTCCACGCTGTTCTGCGCGACCAGCAGGGTGATCTGCATCAGGCAGCCCATGCCGAGGCCGAGCACGGCCATGAACACGCCGGACGTGAGTCGGCTCGTCCCGGTGTCCATCGTCGACAGCAGGTACAGCCCCACGATCATCAGCGCACCACCGAGGATCGGGAAGATCTTGTACCGGCCGGTGCTCGTGATCAACCGTCCGGAGATCACCGAGGTGACGAGCATCGCGCCGAGCATCGGCAGGAGCAGCAGCCCGGAGTTGGTCGCGGACGCGCCCTGCACGGACTGCTGGTACAGCGGCAGGAAGAGCGTGGCGCCGAACATCACGAAGCCGACGATGAAGCCGATCACGGACATCAGCGTGAAGTTCCGGCTGCGGAAGATGTGCAGCGGCAGGACAGGCTCGGTGGCCCGGGTCTGCCAGAACACGAACCCGACCAGCGAGGCGACACCGATACCGATCAGCTCCATGATCCGCGCGGAGGTCCAGGCGTACTCCGTGCCGCCCCAGGTGGTCACCAGCACGATCGCGGTGACGCCGAGGGTCAGCAGGACGACGCCGGGGTAGTCGATGCCCGCCTTGGCCCGCTTCTTCGGCAGGTGCAGTACGGCGCCGACGGCGGCCAGCGCGACCGCGCCGAGCGGCAGGTTGATGTAGAAGGCCCAGCGCCAGCCCAAGTTGTCGGTGATGGTGCCGCCGACCAGCGGACCGGCGATCATCGCGATCGCCATCACCCCGGCCATCATGCCCGTGTACTTGCCGCGCTCCCGCGGCGGGATCAGATCACCGATGATCGCCATGACGCCGACCATGAGACCGCCGGCGCCCAGACCCTGGATCGCGCGGAAGCCGATGAGCTGCCCCATGTCCTGGGCCATGCCGCTGAGCGCGGAGCCGGCGAGGAAGAGCACGATCGACGTCATGAACGTGCCCTTGCGGCCGTACATGTCACCGAGCTTGCCCCAGACGGGGGTCGCCGCGGCAGTCGCGAGCGTGTAGGCGGTCACCACCCACGACAGGTGCTCCAGGCCGCCCAGCTCGCCCACGATCGTCGGCATCGCCGTACCGATGATCATGTTGTCGAGCATCGCGAGCATCATCGCGATCATCAGCGCGAGCAGGACGACCCGCACACTCCTGGGCCGTTTGCCCGCCTCCGCTTCGGCTTCGGCTTCGGCCGTCTGCATGTCCGCCATCGCTCCCACTCCCCCACTCCCGGGACACTTACTTGCCGCCCGGCTAGTTCTGTACCGTGAGAACGTAGACTTCTAACTAGCCGGGCGTCAAGTAAGTTTTTCGGAAAGCGCGATGAGTACAAGGATGGGCGGCACCATGGACGGCACCAGGCAGCGGCGCCGCGGGGACACCCGCCAGCGCATCCAGGACGTGGCCCTCGACCTCTTCGCCGAGCAGGGCTACGAGAAGACATCCCTGCGCGAGATCTCCGAGCGCCTCGAGGTCACCAAGGCGGCGCTCTACTACCACTTCAGGACCAAGGAAGAGATCCTGGTCAGCGTCTTCGAGGACCTGACCCGGCCCATAGCGGAGCTGATCGAGTGGGGTAGGCAGCAGCCGCACACCCTGGAGACGAAGCAGGAGATCGTGCGCCGCTACAGCGAGACCCTGAAGGGCGCGTCCCCGCTGTTCCGGTTCATGCAGGAGAACCAGGCCACGGTGCGGGAGCTGCGCATCGGCGAGATGTTCAAGAACCGCATGCTCGGCCTGCGGGACATCCTGGTCGACCCGGACGCCGAGCTGGTGGACCAGGTCCGCTGCCTCAGCGCGATGTTCACGCTGCACGCCGGGATGCATGTCATGCAGGACCTCGACGGCGACCCCGAGGACAAGCGCAGGGCTGTCCTCGAGGTCGCCACGGACCTGGTCACGCAGGCCCACGAGAGTGCGGGGCGCACCAGGCAGGCACCCTGAGCTGCCGCAGAGAGCCACGAGGTGGCTCAGAGGTGCACGCCCTTGGCGCGCAGGAACTTGACCGGGTCGACGGCCGAGCCGTAGTTCGGGGTCGTACGGATCTCGAAGTGCAGGTGCGGGCCGCTGGAGTTGCCGGTGTTGCCGGAGCGGGCGATGTGCTGACCGGTCTTGACGATCTGGCCGACCCGCACGTCGATCCGCGACAGGTGGGCGTACTGCGAGTACGTGCCGTTGCCGTGCTTGATCACGATAGCGTTGCCGTACGCGGGACCGTCACCGGCGCCGTTGCCGCCGGCCTTGACGACCTTGCCGCCGTGCGTGGCGACGACGTTGGTGCCGCTCGGCACCGCGAAGTCCTGCCCGCTGTGGGTGGACTGCCACATGCCGCCGTTCTGGTTGAAGCGCGCGGTGAGCGTGTAGCGCTTCACCGGGTCGACCCAGGAGGCGGCCTTCTTCGCCTTGGCGGCCTTCGCCTTCGCGACAGCCTTCGCCTTAGCCGCCTGCGCGGCCTGCGCATGGACGGCACTGGCGGCACCGGAGGCCGCCGTCGTGTCGGCGGCGACCGCGACCCCGGCTCCCAGCACGGTGGAGACTCCGAGTCCGGCGGCCAGCACGGCGGCGCGGGCGCGAAGCGGGGACGTACGGGAAGAACGGGACATGACGCGCTGGAACATCGAAACCTCATGGGGACGGGGACAGAAAAACACCCGGCGCACAGCCAGTCGCCGGATGGGCCACACCTTGGTAACCCACGCCCCAACAAACCCCCAAAAACGTGATCTACGACGGAAATTAGTACATCTAGCCAAAGTCCCCAGACCCTTGACACAGCCACGATTCGGTGCGAATCGGGCCAGTATGGCCCATTTACCTGCCACTCCCGGGGGTAAAAGTCCTTTTTGCCCGATAAGGTCTTCCACTATTCCCGCTAGTAACGGACAAATCACCTGTGCGGCATGTCACCGGTCAACCGGAGGGAAAGGCTCCGGAATGTGACGTGGACTACGCTGAGCTCATCCGTACGAGACGCATCCGTACGACGACCGGGGAGGACACGGGTTGGCTCCGGCAGTGCTCGGCACCAGGCTCGCGTCCGGACGAGGACGGTGAGGAGACCGGCCCGGGCGGGATACGTCTCGCCTCCGCCGCCACCGCGCTGCCCGCCGAACAGGCCCTGGCCGACCACGACCTGGTGCTGCTGCGCGGGGTCGCGGAGTCCGGCAAGACCACGCTGTGCAGTGGCTCGCGGTCACGGCGACCCGGGCGAGCACGGCGACCGCGTCCCGTTCGTGCTGCAGCTGCGCACCCTCGTCCGCCGCCCCGGCGGGCTCCCGGCCCCGGACGCCTTCCTGGATGGACGCCGTACGCGTCCCCTTCCACGCCACCCAGCCGCCCGACTGGGCGGACCGGGTGCTCAGCGCCCGGCGCGGGCTGCTGCTCGTCGACGGCATCGACGAGATCCCGCAGCGGAGCGCGAGCGCACCCGCCGCTGGCTGGGCGAGCTGCTGGAGGTCTACCCCGGCAATCAGTGGCTGGTGACCTCCCGCCCCTCCGCCGCACGGGAGGACTGGCTGGCCCCGGACGGCTTCACGGAGCTCGCTCACGCCCATGGGACAGGCCGACGCGGCCGCCTTCATCGCCCGCTGGCACACGGCCGCCCGCAGCGACGCGCCCGACCCGGACCGCCTCGACACCTACGAACGCTCCCTGCTCGACGCCGTCGGGACCAAGCCCGACCTGGGCCGGCTCGCCACCAACCCGCTGATGTGCGGGCTGATCTGCGCCCTGCACCGCGACCGGCGCGGCTATCTCCCGCACGGCCGGCAGGAGTTGTACGACGCCGCCCTGTCGATGCTGCTGGCGCGGCGGGACGACCAGCGGGACATGTTCCCGCAGGGCGACGGGGCCGGGACATCCGGCTGACCGAACTTCCCCCAGATCCAGCTGCTGCCTGGCGTACTGACTGATCCGCAACAACCAGTCCGAGCTGGACCGCGAGCGCGCCGAGCGGATCGTCGCCGACGTGCTGCCCGCGCTGCCGGCCGCAGCGGCGCAGGGGGACGCCGGGCAGATCCTGCGCCACCTCGTCGTCCGCAGCGGTCTGCTGCGCGAACCCGGCGCCGGAACCGTCGAGTTCGTGCACCGCACCTTCCAGGACCATCTCGGCGCCAAGACCGCGGTGGAGGACGGCGACTTCGGGCTGCTGGTGCGGGGCGCCGCGGACACGCAGTGGGCGGACGTGGTTTTCCGGGCCTGCACACGATCACTGTCGCCCCCGCCCCAGACGTGACCGACATACCGGATGAGGTCCTCGCACCGCTCCCGGTCGCCCCAACCATCAAGCGGTTGCGCAGCGTTGTGTGACGCACGTCTCTGGCCGACTAATGTTCGGTAACCTTACGGTTCCTCTCGCGCCACTCTCGTACACGAACATGCACACGACATGTTGGCAGCGTCACTGACGTGAGAGGACCCCCACATGAGAAGCCGACGTGCCTGGTCACGCCGCCTTTCGGTGACCGCCGTCTCGGCGGCCGCCCTCGTCGCCCTGGCCGCACCCGCCGACGCGGCGACGCCCACCGGCACCACCGCGGCCACCGCGGCGACCGCCGCCGACGATGTCGACTACGACACCTGGCAGAAGGACTGCCGGGCCGTCATGGACCAGGCCCTGCCCTACCTGAAGCAGCGGATCGCCGACACCAGGCCGGGCGAGAAGCAGGCCATCGTCTTCGACATCGACAACACCACCCTGGAGACCGACTTCGGCTTCAGTTATCCGTCGCCGGCCAACAAGCCGGTCCTGGAGGCCGCCAAGTACGCCCAGGACCACGGCGTCGCCCTGTTCTTCGTCACCGCCCGCCCCGGCATCATCTACTCGGCGACCGAGTACAACCTCAAGCAGGTCGGCTACAAGGTCGCCGGGCTTCACGTGCGCAGCTTCGGCGACCTGTTCCGGGACGTGGCCGAGTACAAGACCGCCCAGCGCGCCGCCATCGAGTCCAAGGGCTACACGATCATCGCGAACATCGGCAACAGCCCCACCGACCTGTCGGGCGGCCACGCCGAGAAGACGTTCAAGCTGCCAGACTACGACGGCAAGCTGTCGTAACCCCGTACGCATGCGAAAGGGGCCGGTGCTCGAAAGCACCGGCCCCTCTCACGTGACCGTGAGGCCTACGCCTCCTTGCTCAGGTTCGGCCCGGCACCGCCGGCCGCCTGCTCGATCGGCGGGACGTCCGGCAGGGCCGCCTTCTCCTCACCGCGGAAGGTGAAGGTCTTGGTCTCGCCCTCACCCTCGGTGTCCACGACCACGATGTGGCCGGGGCGCAGCTCGCCGAAGAGGATCTTCTCGGAGAGGGAGTCCTCGATCTCGCGCTGGATGGTGCGGCGCAGCGGCCGCGCACCGAGCACGGGGTCGTAGCCCTTCTTCGCGAGCAGCTCCTTGGCGGACTGGGAGAGCTCGATGCCCATGTCCCGGTCCTTCAGGCGCTCGTCCACCTTGCCGATCATCAGGTCGACGATCCGCAGGATGTCGCCCTGGGTCAGCTGCGGGAAGACGACCACGTCGTCGACGCGGTTGAGGAACTCGGGCCGGAAGTGCTGCTTGAGCTCGTCCGACACCTTGTTCTTCATGCGCTCGTAGTTGGACTTCGAGTCACCCGAGGCCGCGAAGCCCAGGTTGAAGCCCTTGGAGATGTCCCGGGTGCCGAGGTTGGTCGTCATGATGATGACCGTGTTCTTGAAGTCCACGACCCGGCCCTGGGAGTCGGTCAGGCGACCGTCCTCCAGGATCTGCAGCAGCGAGTTGAAGATGTCCGCGTGGGCCTTCTCGACCTCGTCGAAGAGGACGACCGAGAACGGCTTGCGGCGCACCTTCTCGGTCAGCTGACCGCCCTCCTCGTAGCCCACGTAGCCGGGGGGCGAACCGAAGAGACGCGAGACCGTGTGCTTCTCGCTGAACTCCGACATGTCGAGGGAGATCAGCGCGTCCTCGTCACCGAACAGGAACTCGGCCAGCGCCTTGGACAGCTCGGTCTTACCCACACCGGACGGGCCGGCGAAGATGAACGAACCACCCGGACGCTTCGGGTCCTTGAGCCCTGCGCGCGTACGGCGGATCGCCTTCGACAGCGCCTTTACGGCGTCGTCCTGGCCGATGACCCGCTTGTGCAGCTCCTCCTCCATGCGGAGCAGGCGGCTGGACTCCTCCTCGGTCAGCTTGAAGACCGGGATGCCGGTGGCCGTGGCGAGGACCTCGGCGATCAGCTCGCCGTCGACCTCGGCGACGACGTCCATGTCGCCGGCCTTCCACTCCTTCTCCCGCTTGGCCTTGGCGGCCAGGAGCTGCTTCTCCTTGTCGCGCAGGGAGGCGGCCTTCTCGAAGTCCTGCGAGTCGATCGCGGATTCCTTGTCCCGGCGGACACCGGCGATCTTCTCGTCGAACTCGCGCAGGTCCGGCGGCGCGGTCATCCGGCGGATGCGCATCCTCGAGCCGGCCTCGTCGATCAGGTCGATCGCCTTGTCCGGCAGGAAGCGGTCCGAGATGTACCGGTCGGCCAGCGTGGCGGCCTGGACCAGTGCCTCGTCCGTGATGGAGACGCGGTGGTGCGCCTCGTACCGGTCGCGCAGGCCCTTGAGGATCTCGATCGTGTGCGGCAGGGACGGCTCGGCGACCTGGATCGGCTGGAAGCGGCGCTCCAGGGCCGCGTCCTTCTCCAGGTGCTTGCGGTACTCGTCCAGCGTGGTCGCACCGATGGTCTGCAGCTCGCCGCGGGCCAGCATCGGCTTGAGGATGCTCGCCGCGTCGATGGCGCCCTCGGCGGCACCCGCACCGACCAGCGTGTGCAGCTCGTCGATGAACAGGATGATGTCGCCGCGGGTGCGGATCTCCTTGAGCACCTTCTTCAGGCGCTCCTCGAAGTCACCGCGGTAGCGGGAGCCGGCGACCAGCGCGCCGAGGTCCAGCGTGTAGAGGTGCTTGTCCTTGAGCGTCTCGGGCACCTCGCCCTTGACGATGGCCTGCGCGAGGCCCTCGACGACGGCCGTCTTGCCGACGCCGGGCTCACCGATCAGCACCGGGTTGTTCTTCGTACGGCGGGACAGCACCTGCATGACCCGCTCGATCTCCTTCTCGCGCCCGATGACCGGGTCGAGCTTGGACTCACGAGCGGCCTGGGTGAGGTTCCGGCCGAACTGGTCGAGGACCAGGGACGTCGAGGGGGTGCCCTCGGCAGGCCCGCCCGCGGTGGCGGTCTCCTTGCCCTGGTAACCGGAGAGCAGCTGGATGACCTGCTGCCGCACCCGGTTGAGGTCTGCGCCCAGCTTGACCAGGACCTGGGCGGCGACGCCCTCGCCCTCGCGGATCAGGCCGAGCAGGATGTGCTCCGTGCCGATGTAGTTGTGGCCCAGCTGAAGGGCCTCGCGGAGCGACAGCTCCAGGACCTTCTTGGCACGGGGGGTGAAGGGGATGTGACCCGACGGGGCCTGCTGGCCCTGACCGATGATCTCCTCCACCTGCTGGCGGACCGCCTCAAGCGAAATGCCGAGGCTCTCCAGGGCCTTTGCGGCGACACCCTCACCCTCGTGGATCAGGCCCAGGAGGATGTGCTCAGTGCCGATGTAGTTGTGGTTGAGCATCCGGGCTTCTTCCTGAGCCAGGACGACAACCCGCCGCGCGCGGTCGGTGAACCTCTCGAACATCGTTAATCGCTCCTCAGAGCGGTCAGGCAGTGGGGGGAACTTCCCCTCCCTGTCCTTCCGCAGCTTAGTCCCGCAAGCGGGGACCGCTCATTCCAACTGCCGACACCATCGTTGGCCTCCTGACCCTGTGCGCCGACATCTGCTCCAACCCGATGGTGCGAGACGATGTTCCCGCAGGCCAGACACTTACCCCAGTCGCCAGTACGCCGATGGCGAACGCGAGACGGCCTTTCCTGCGTGTCGCCCCCTCCCACTAGGGATGTCTTACCCGCTCGCACTGACAGTCCATGCCGCGCGCCCCCGTTCCCTCCGCTACGGGCGAACAACCTTGCGCCTCGCCGCACCCCCGCACGCCCCCTCTTTTCGACACTCTGCGCGTTCGCAAGAACACTCAGCGTAACCTGTGCGCTTGTGACGGTTGCACTTGGCATGGTCGGCGCCCTTCCCGCAGTCACCGCTGTCCCGCTTCCCCCGCCCCGGCGGCCACTCGACCCGGGCGACGGCATTCCGTACGACGGGTCCGCGAGCGATCGGGTCAGGGGCTGGTACGAGAACGAACTGGGGTGGCCGACGGAGCCCGGGGAGCCGGTACGGCTTCGCGTGGGCGTGCGCTTCGACGTCCTGGACGTGCCGGCCGAGGCGGGCGTTGCCGCGCTCGGGCGGCTGTCGCCGGGCTCTCCGGTGGCCGTGCGGGGGGACCGGATGCGGCTGCTGGTGGCCGCGGGCAGCGCCGAGGAGCTGCCCGGGCTGCTGGAGTGGCTGGAGTGGGGTGCGCTGGCGCTCGATCTCACGGTGATCGGCGCGGGCGGCCTCATGGACGCGCCCGAGCCCCCGGGACGCGGCCCGGCCGCCGTCGTACGGCCGCTGCCCGCGCGGCCGGTACCGATCGCCGTGGGGACCGTGGGCCGGTGCGATGCGCAGGGGGCGGCCGTGTGGCTGCGAGCTCCCGAGCCGGGGTGCGAGCTCGAGGCCTCGCTGCCGACGCTGTCGGCCCTGGGAGGCGGTGGGGTCGCCCCCGATCTCGTACGGCTGGTCGACACGGTGGCAGCACAGTGTCACCGGGTCCGGTTGCGGCGCGCGTGCGCCCGGCCGCCGGCTCTCTCGCGGACCTCGCGCGCGTGAGCCCCCCGTTGGCGGGCGCCGTCCGCCCGGGCATGCTGCCCGTCGGCCCGGCGTCCACGGGCCCCGCGCCCGCGGGCCTCCTGACCGAAGGCCCGTGCGCGTGCACGCGGCCGCTCGACCGGCCGCCGGTCCTGCCGGCCTCTGCGTTCGGCCGTGGACCTGTTCTCGTGCCTCGTGATCAGGCGTTGGCCTTCTCGTAGGCCTCGCGGATGGACGCGGGGACGCGGCCGCGGTCGTTGACCTCGTAGCCGTTCTCCTTCGCCCACGCGCGGATGGCCGCGGTGTCCTGGCTGCCGCCCGAAGAGGCGCGCGCCTTTCCGCGCCCGCCCGAAGCACGGCCTCCGGTTCGACGACCGCCCTTCACGTAAGGCTCAAGAAGGCTGCGGAGCTTGTCCGCATTGGCGGTCGTGAGATCGATCTCGTACGTCTTGCCGTCCAACGCGAACGTCACGGTCTCGTCTGCCTCGCCGCCGTCGAGGTCGTCGACAAGAAGGACCTGAACCTTCTGTGCCACCGGATTTCCTTTCCATCGATAACGTGAGGACCGGGGGTGTCCGGCGTCCGCCGTATCGCCGTCCCCTGTTATATGCAGTACTGCAGTACGTCGGAAAGCAAACCGCTTTTGCCGGAAAAACACAAACCCTCGCCGGAGACCGACCGCCCGCCCCGCCCGGAAACATGCGCGTTTCGGACATAGGGAACCGGGGCAAGGGGTCGCCGCGCGGAATATGTCGTGACGTACCTTGCCGGGCGGCCTTGACCGCGGCCGTCGATCACAGATGCAGAAGCATCCGGCTGTTGCCCAAGGTGTTCGGTTTCACTCGTTCGAGTCCGAGGAACTCCGCGACGCCCTCGTCATAGGAACGCAGCAGCTCGGCGTACACATCGGTGTCGACCGGAGTCTCACCGATCTCCACGAAGCCGTGCTTGCCGAAGAAGTCCACTTCGAAGGTCAGACAGAAAACGCGCCGAACGCCGAGCCAGCGCGCGGTCTCCAGCAACTTCTCCAGCAACTGATGGCCGACCCCGGCGCCCTTCAGTCCCGGCTTGACGGCGAGAGTGCGCACTTCCGCGAGGTCTTCCCACATCACGTGCAGGGCGCCGCAGCCGACCACCTCGGGGGTGTCGTACCGTTCCGCGACCCAGAACTCCTGGATGTCCTCGTAAAGCGTGACGGTCGCTTTGTCGAGCAGGATGCCGCCGCGGACGTAGGCGTCAAGGAGGTGGCGCACGGCCGGGACATCGCTGGTGCGGGCCCGTCGGACGGTGATGGCTTTTGCGGTGGCTTCCGGGCTCTCTGCTGACATGAGCGGACGCTATCGCCCGCCGCCGCCCTGCGCCGAGCCGGGGTTCTCCTGGACTGTATGCGGGTGTTGCGCTGCCGTATGCGGGTCTTCGGATGCCGTATCGGGTTCGTGGGTTTCCGGGCCTTGGGCGATGCGGATGGCATCCCGCAGGGCCTGACGCTGTTCGTCGCTCATCATGCCGAAGAAGGCGACGAGAGCCGCGGCGGGGTTGTCGCTCTGCGACCACGCCTCGTTCATCAGGGCGGCGGCGTAGGCGGCGCGGGTGGTGACCGCCTCATATCGATAGGCCCGGCCTTCCGCTTCGCGGCGCACCCAGCCCTTCTGATGGAGATTGTCCAAAACGGTCATCACCGTGGTGTAGGCGATGGACCGTTCCTGCTGGAGATCTTCCAGGACTTCTCGAACGGTCACCGGGCGGTTCCACTTCCACACCCGCGTCATGACCGCGTCTTCGAGTTCTCCCAATGGGCGAGGCACACCTCAGCACAATAGTGGGAGATCAGGGCATTGACGCGACGGACGTGCACATTCAGTGACGAATGAGGAGAAAAGGGGCGTGCGGGTCAGGCGGGACTCGACGTCGCGTGGTCGGCACAGCTCGGGCTTGTGGCCCGTGACTCAGACGTCGGTCTTCGTGGACGTCGCGGAGGACTGCCGGGCGCCCTCCGCGCGCGCGATGGCGGCGTCCACGGCCGCGTCCTCCTTGGCCTTGTTGGCACCGCCCTGGGTCTTCACGATCACCCTGATCACGCCGATGAAGAACACGGCCATGACGACCGGGGGCAGGAGCGCGGAGACATAGTCCATGCGTCCAGAGTAGCCACGGGGCGCTGCGCGGCTGGGAGCCGGGTCGGAGGGCGCGGCTGGGGGTCTTTGGGTGGGGCTCGGTGGGTCAGCCTGCGGCGAGTCGCTGTTCCTGGGGGTTGGCGGGGGGTGGGGTCGGTTTGCGGCGGGGGAAGACCTCGCCCGGGGTGGGGATCGGACGGGTGGGCTTCGGGGTGGCCGGTGAGGGTTTGGGTGCGGCGGGACGGGCGGGGGCCGGTTTCTCGGTGGGCTTCCTCTCGGGCCTCTTCTCGGGCCTCTTCTCGGGTTCCTTGGCGGATTCCTGGTCGGCTGCCGTGGAGAGCGGCCCGGAGAGGCCCTCGGAGAGGCCCCCTGGGAGGGCCAGGAGGCGGGTACGGGACGCGGGGACGGCCGTGCGGGGCGTCGGGACGGGGGAGGTGGCCGGACGGGGCATGGGGGCCGTACAGCCGGCGAGACGGGTGCGCACGTCCTGCTCGGCGAGGGTCTGGCAGCGGTACAGGAGGGCGGCCGCGGTGGGGTTGCCGCGCAGGGCCCGGAGGGCGGCGAGGTCGTCGGGGTTCGGGCGGTATCCGGCGGCCAGGGCCTCCTCCAGGAGCGTGAGGTAGCCGGCTGCGGTGCCGGGGAGGGCGTCGCGGTAGCGGGCGAGGTCGGCCACGAGGAAGGCGCGCAGCCTGGCCCCCTCCCGCGTCGCCTCGTCCAGCGACTCGGCGAGGCGGAGGCAGTCCTGGACGTCCTCGGCCGAGGCGGAGGTGGGATGGAGGGCGAGGGCGAGAGCGCGGCGGAGCACACGCAGCTCCTCCACGCCGAACGCCATGCCGCCGCGGGATCCGTATGGCGTGGGCATGCGGCGACGATACGCGCTAATCAGACAAACGAGGCACTAAGCGAGGGGCGTGGCGTGAGCGAGCCACTCGGGCGGGGGTGCGGGTGCACGGGGTTGCCGTGTGGGGTGCGAGGTGCCTGTACGGCCGGTGAGTGAGTGCGGGTTTGTGTTGTATGCCTGCGGCGGCCTGCGCGGGTGGGGTGGGGGTTCGCGTAGCGCCTACGGCGCGGTGGGTGGGTCGGGGCCGCGCCAGGGGGGTGTCCGTCCTCGGTCCGGCGATGTGGTGGGCTACAGGGGTGGTCGTGTGTTGACGCCGGCCGCTGCAGGCGGACACTCCCCGACCCGTCCCCTTCCCGCCGTCGGCGACTGCGGCCCGTCGTAGCTGCGTGCAGGCGTGCCTCCCCCAGTGTCTTAAGGGCCTGGGAGGTACCCCCAGGGCGGCACGGGTGGGCGCAGCGGCACCCCGCAGCGCCGGGCCGCGCGACCCACCCCCGGCCCGCACCAACGCCGGGCAGGCCGCAAACGTCGGCCCCTGCTACATACGGGCGACGTTGCGTTCGTAGACCAGGCGTAGGCCGATCAGGGTGAGCCAGGGCTCGTGTTCGTCGATGACCGAGGATTCGCCGAGGACCAGGGGGGCCAGGCCGCCGGTCGCGATGACCGTGACCTCGTCGGGGTCGTCGGCCAGTTCGCGGGCCATGCGGTTGACCACGCCGTCGACCTGGCCGGCGAAGCCGTAGATGATGCCCGCCTGCATCGCCTCGACCGTGTTCTTGCCGATCACGCTCCGCGGCCGGGCCACCTCGATCTTGCGGAGCTGGGCGCCCCTGACGCCGAGCGCTTCCACGGAGATCTCGATGCCGGGCGCGATGACCCCGCCGACGTACTCCCCGCGCGCGCTGACCGCGTCGAACGTCGTCGCCGTACCGAAGTCGACGACGATCGCCGGACCGCCGTAGAGGTCGACCGCGGCCACCGCGTTGATGATGCGGTCCGCGCCCACCTCCTTGGGGTTGTCCGTGAGAATCGGTACGCCCGTCTTGACGCCCGGTTCCACCAGGACCGCGGGGACGTCGCCGTAGTAGCGGCGCGTCACCTCGCGCAGTTCGTGCAGCACCGAGGGGACGGTCGCGCAGATCGCGATGCCGTCGATGCCGTCGCCCAGCTCGTCGCCGAGCAGGGGGTGCATGCCCATCAGGCCCTGCAACAGCACGGCCAGTTCGTCGGCCGTACGGCGCGCGTCCGTGGAGATGCGCCAGTGTTCGACGATGTCGTCGCCGTCGAACAGGCCGAGGACGGTGTGCGTGTTGCCTACGTCGATCGTCAGCAGCATGGCCGGTACCCGCTCCCCTACTCCGCCGGTCGCAGGTCGAGGCCGATGTCCAGGATCGGCGAGGAGTGGGTGAGTGCCCCGACGGCGAGGTAGTCGACGCCCGTGTCGGCGTACGCCTTGGCGTTGTCGAGGGTGAGGCGGCCGGAGGCTTCCAACGCGGCGCGGCCGTCCACGATCGCCACCGCCTCCTCGCACTCGATCGGCGTGAAGTTGTCGACGAGGATCAGGTCGGCGCCGGCGTCCACGACCTCCCGGAGCTGGTGCAGGGTGTCGACCTCGACCTCGATCGGCACGTCGGGGAAGCGTTCGCGAACCGCCCGGAAGGCCTGCGCGACACCGCCCGCGGCGACCACGTGGTTGTCCTTGACCAGGGCCGCGTCCGAGAGGGACATGCGGTGGTTGACGCCGCCGCCGCAGCGCACCGCGAACTTTTCGAGGGAGCGCAGGCCGGGGGTTGTCTTGCGGGTGTCCCGGACCTTGGCCTTGGTGCCTTCCAGAACGTCCGCCCACGCGCGCGTGGCCGTGGCGATGCCCGACAGGCGGCACAGGAGATTGAGCGCGCTGCGCTCGGCGGTCAGGAGGTCGCGGGTGCGGGTGGTGATCGAGAGAAGCTTGTGGCCTGCCTCTACCCGGTCGCCGTCCGCCACGTGCCGCTCGACGGCGAGTTCGTCCGTGCAGACCACGGAGAGGACCGCTTCGGCGATCCTGAGGCCCGCCACGACGCCCGCCTCGCGCGCGGTGAAGTCGGCGGTGGCGACGGCGTCCTCGGGGATGGTCGCGACGGTCGTCACGTCCACGCCGTGGTCGAGGTCCTCCTGGATGGCGACGTTGGCGATGTCCTCGACCTCGACGGGGTCGAGGCCGGCGTCGGCCAGGAGCTGGGCGAGGGCGGGGTCGAGGCCGCACTCCGCGTACTCGGCGTAGCCCTCTTCGGCGTCCGCACCGCAGGCACAGCCGTCGCCGCAGCCGCCGGTGGAGGCGAGGGGAAGGTCGGGGGTCGTCACGTGTGTCACTGCTCCTGCTGTGGCTGCCGGACAGGGGGGAAGTCTGTGGTGTCGGTGGTGTGCACGGCCAGTGTGCGACCGGGGTTCAGGCGTACGACGATGTGGCGGCGCCACGCCGTGTCGTCGCGCCCGGCGCGGTCCTCACGCCAGTGGCAGCCGCGGGTCTCCTCGCGCAGCTCGGCCGCCGCGACGAGGACGCGTGCCACGCACAGGAGGTTGGTGGCCTCCCAGGTGTCGACGCCGGGCTCGGCCGTCTTGCCGTTCTCGTCGAGGGCGTCACGGGCGTCGGCGTGCAGTTGCTGGAGCCGGGCGGCGGCCTTGGCGAGGGACTCGGCGGAGCGCAGGACCCCGGCTCCCTCCGTCATGATCCGCTGGATCGTGAAGCGGGCCTCGGGCGCGAGAAGGGGGTGCTCCGGGGCCTCCGGGTACGGGAGCGGTTCGGGTACGCGCGCGTGGAGGCCGTTTTCCGTCTGGGCCGCCGCGATGTCGGCGGCGATGCGCTCGGCGTAGACCAGGCCCTCCAGGAGGGAGTTGGAGGCCAGGCGGTTGGCGCCGTGGACGCCGGTGCAGGCGACCTCGCCGCAGGCGTACAGGCCGGGGACGGTCGTACGGCCGTGGGAGTCGGTGCGGACGCCGCCGGAGGCGTAGTGCGCGGCCGGGGCGATCGGGATGGGCTCGGTGACCGGGTCGATGCCGTGGGCGCGGCAGGCGGCGAGGATCGTCGGGAAGCGGTGCTCCCACATGGCGGCGCCGAAGTGCCGGGCGTCGAGGTACATGTGCTCGGCGTCCTGCTCCTGCATGCGGCGCATGATGCCCTTGGCGACGATGTCCCGGGGGGCGAGTTCGGCCAGTTCGTGCCGGCCCCGCATGAAGCGCACGCCGTCGGCGTCCACCAGGTGGGCGCCCTCGCCGCGTACCGCCTCGGAGACCAGTGGCTGCTGGCCCTCGGCGTCCGGGCCGAGGAAGAGCACGGTGGGGTGGAACTGCACGAATTCGAGGTCGCTGACCTCGGCACCCGCGCGCAGGGCCAGGGCCACGCCGTCGCCCGTGGAGACGGACGGGTTGGTCGTGGCGGAAAAGACCTGGCCCATGCCCCCGGTGGCCAGGACCACGGCGGGTGCGTGGACGGCCCCTACGCCGTCGTGCTGGCCCTCGCCCATGACGTGCAGGGTGACGCCGGCGGTGCGGCCGTCGGCGTCCGTGAGGAGGTCCAGGACGAGCGCGTTCTCGACCGTACGGACGCCACGCGCGCGTACCGCCTCGACGAGCGCGCGGGAGATCTCCGCGCCGGTGGCGTCGCCGCCGGCGTGCGCGATGCGGCGGCGGTGGTGGCCGCCCTCGCGGGTGAGGGCCAGCTCCCCCGCGGAGGACTCGTCGAACTGCGCGCCCGTCTCGATCAGCCGCCGCACGGCGTCGGGGCCCTCGGTGACGAGGATGCGGACCGCCTGCTCGTCGCACAGGCCCGCGCCCGCCACCAGGGTGTCGGCGAGGTGCTGCTCGGGTGTGTCGCCCTCGCCGAGGGCCGCGGCGATGCCGCCCTGCGCCCAGCGGGTGGAGCCGTCGTCGAGGCGGGCCTTGGTGACGACCACGGTGTTCAGGCCGACGGCCTCGCAGCGCAGCGCCGCGGTCAGGCCGGCCACGCCGGAGCCGACGACCACGACGTCCGCCGGGACGGACCACCCTGGGGCGGGCGCGTGCAGTCGAGGGAGGCGAGCGCGAAGCGCTCTCGGCTGAGGGTGGTGGTGGGCGACGGGCGGGCGTATGCCTGTGCTGGTCACGAGGCGGCTCCGAAGACGAGGGGCAGATTGTCGATCAGCCGGGTGCTGCCGACCCCGGCGGCGACGGCGAGGACCGCCTCGCCGGTGAAGTCGTCCCCGATCTCGGTGAAGTCGTCGGGGTCCACGAGGGCGAGGTAGTCCAGCTTCAGCGGCGGGTCCATGCGGGCGGCCTCGTCGAGGACCAGCCGGGCGGCGGCCCGCACGGCCGCCGGGCCGCCCGGCAGGGCCTGGGCGACGGCGTGCGCGTCGGCGGCCGCGCGGGACTCGCCGAGGGCGCTGAGGGCCTCGGCACGCGCGTGCGTGGCGGGCACTTCGCGGGCCCGCGCGCGCAGCGCCTCCTGGGCGGCGTGCCGGTCGCGGCCGGCGAACAGGGCCTGTGACAGGGCGAGGGCCGTGCGCCGCTCCGCGGGCGAGAGGTAGCGGTTGCGGCTGGACAGGGCCAGGCCGTCCTCCTCGCGCACGGTGGGTACGGCGACGATGTCGACGCCGAAGTTCAGGTCCCGCACCATGCGACGGATCAGGGACAGCTGCTGGGCGTCCTTCTGGCCGAAGAACGCCACGTCGGGGCGGGTGAGGTGGAGCAGCTTGGCGACGACGGTGAGCATGCCGTCGAAGTGCCCGGGCCGCGAGGCGCCCTCCAGGCGCTCCCCCATGGCCCCGGCGCGCAGGGTGACCTCGGGCCGGCCGCCGGGGTACATGTCGTCGACGGACGGCGCGAACACGACGTCGGCGCCGGACTGCTCGGCGGTCTTCAGGTCGGCCTCGAGCGTGCGCGGATAGCGGTCGAGGTCCTCGCCGGCGCCGAACTGGAGCGGGTTGACGAAGACGGTGACGATCACGAAGCCCCTGCGCCCGACGTGCTCGCGGGCGGTCCTGACCAGCGTGGCGTGCCCCTCGTGCAGGGCGCCCATCGTCATCACCACGGCGGTGCGGCCCGGCACCGCGAAGTGCTCCCGGACGTAGTCCAGGTCCTCGCGCGTGGGGACGAGTTCGAAGTCGCGGCTCATTGGTCTCCCCGGCTCTCGGGTCGCGCCGCCCGGTCGGCGAGCACCCCCAGCAGGTCTTCGGCAAGTTCCGGCTTCAGCAGCCCGTGGGCGAGCGCCCGGTCGGCGGTCGCGCGCGCCATCGCCAGGTAGCCGGCGACGGCCTGCGGGGCGTGTTTGCGCAGCTCCGTGACGTGCGCGGCGACCGTGCCGGCGTCCCCGCGCGCGACCGGGCCGGTCAGGGCCGCGTCACCGGAGCGCAGGGCGTTGTCCAGGGCCGCGCCGAGCAGCGGGCC
Source organism: Streptomyces sp. TRM68367 (assembly GCF_014495685.1). Lineage (GTDB taxonomy): Bacteria > Actinomycetota > Actinomycetes > Streptomycetales > Streptomycetaceae > Streptomyces. The sequence goes on from NZ_JACTVI010000024.1 coordinate 44,558, forward strand.
GAGCATCCGGTCGGGGGCCTCGACGCCGGCCGAGCGCAGCAGCTCCATGGACTGGGCGACCAGCGTCACCAGGTGGTTGGCGCCCAGGGCGAGCGCCGCGTGGTAGAGCGGCCGCATCTCCTCGGCGATCCACTCCGGCTCGCCGCCCATCTCGATGACCAGCGCCTGGGCGGCCAGCCGCAGCTCCTCGGGCGCGGTGACGCCGAAGGAACACCCGGCCAGCCGCTGCACGTCCACGGGTGTGCCGGTGAAGGTCATCGCCGGGTGCAGGGCCATCGGCAGCGCGCCGGCCCGCAGCGCGGGGTCCAGCACGCGCGCGCCGTACCGGCCGGAGGTGTGCACGAGCAGCTGCCCCGGCCGTACGGCGCCGGTGTCGGCGAGTCCCGTGACCAGGTCGGGCAGGGCGTCGTCGGGGACGGTCAGCAGCACCAGCTCGGCGTGGTCGAGAACCTCGGCGGGCGGGACGACGGGCACGTCCGGGAGCATCTCGGCGGCGCGCCGCCGGGAGGTGTCGGAGACCCCGGAGACGGCCACCGGGCGGTGCCCGGCGAGCTGGAGGGAGGCCGCGAGCGCGGGACCCACGCGTCCGGCGCCGACGACGCCGACGGTGAGCCGCGCGGGGCGGTCCTTGGGGTCTGGCTGTGGGGTTGTGTTCACTCGACGGCGGCCTTCCCGTTCCAGTCCGCTCCGGGTACCGGACGATTTCTCGTCATGTTAACGCGATCGGTTCGAGAGGCGTTCGGTTGTCCACAGGCCTGTGGGTTGACGCACGCCCGTACGGCAGTCCGTACGGATCCACGGGTGCCCGCGCGCGGGAGACCGTACGGAAAAAAATGCGCGTGCCCGCGCGCAGCGGCGCGCGGGATGATCCGGGGCATGAGCGATACGGCGGAGCAGGGCGGACCGCAGGCGCAGTCCGCGCCGGAGGAAGAGCGGCGCAGGCAGCTGAGGGAGCGGCGCATCAACGCCGCCCGCAGCGCACGGCGGGCACTCGCGCGCCTCGGTTTCCTGGGCACGCTCCGGGAGCGCCTGGCGCTGCTCGACACGGCGGAGAGCGTCTACGACCTGGACAAGCGCGCGGACCTGTACGGCGACGGTGTCGTCGAGGCCCTGGAGAACAAGGTCGCCGGGCTGCTCGGGACCGAGGCCGCCGCCTTCTTCCCCACGGGCACGATGGCCCAGCAGGTCGCCCTGCGCTGCTGGGCGGGCCGCACCGGCAGCCCGGTCGTCGCCCTGCACGGCCTCAGCCACCCCGAGGTCCACGAGCGGCAGGCGTTCAGCCGGGTCAGCGGCCTGCGCCCGGTGCGGGTGACGAGCGAGCCGCGGCTGCCCACCGCCGCCGAGGTGCGCGACTTCGAGGAGCCCTTCGGGGCGCTGATGCTGGAGCTGCCCCTCAGGGACGCCGGTTTCGTGCTGCCCACCTGGGAGGAGCTCACCGAGGTCGTGGAGGCGGCGCGGGAGCGCGACGCGGTGGTGCACTTCGACGGGGCGCGCCTGTGGGAGTGCACGGCGCACTTCGGCCGGTCCCTGGACGAGATCGCGGCCCTGGCGGACAGCGTCTACGTTTCGCTCTACAAATCTCTCGACGGGCTCGGAGGCGCAGCCCTGGCCGGCTCACAGACGCTCGTGAGCGAGGCGAAAGTCTGGCGCCACAGGTACGGCGGCCAGGCATTCCAGCAGTTTCCGACAGCCCTGTCCGCGCTGATCGGCCTCGACAGAGAGCTGCCTCGGCTGCCTGAGTATGTGGCCCATGCGCGCATGGTCGCCGCGGCGCTGCGGGAGGGGTTCGCCGCGGCCGGAGTGCCCTGGTCGCGCGTCCATCCCGAGGTGCCGCACACCCACGACTTCCAGGTCTGGCTGCCATACGACGCCGACGTCGTCGCCGAGGCGGCGGTCCGCACGGCTGAGGAGACGAAGACCGTCCTGTTCGCGGGCGGCTGGGACCAGAGCGGGCCGGGCTTGTCCGTCACGGAGGTGTACGTGCGGGCGGCCGGCCTGGAGTGGACTGCCGACGACGTCATGGAGGCGGTCGCGGAATTTGCTGCCCGGCTGACCGAGGAGGCCAGCCGGTAGGCAACCGGCGGCGGTCCACCCGGCGGGCAACCTGCGGCGGTCAGCCGATGGGCAGCCACCGGCCCAGGGTCCGCCGTATCCGCCCGCGCGCGGGGCGCCCGGCGAGGACCGCCCGGAACTGCCGGCGGTCGCGCCACTCGCGCACGACCTGCCCGTCGTGGGCGCCGGGCGCGGGCGGGGCCGGCTCGCCGAGCCGCTGGGCGCGGTAGGTGTCGAGTGGTGGCCCGGCCGGGCAGCGACTTTGTGGAGGGGATTCTGCGCTGAGCCGCCCGCCGGGGCTCGGTCGGACCGCATGTGCGGACTCCGAGCCGCGCCGACTCAGTCGAACGGGATGTGCCGGATCCGGACCCACGCCGGGCTCAGTCGAACCGGATGTGCCGGATCCCGACCCGCGCCTGCCGCAGCCGGGTGCGCAGCCGGCCCTCGGTGTTGGACCTCAGCCGCAGCCCGGCCAGGGTGGCGATGCGGTCCGCCGTCTTCGGCACGGTCGTGTGGTCCGTCCACAGGTGCTCGGCGAACTCCGGCTCGCGCAGCCGCTCCAGACAGTGGTCCAGCTGCTGTACGGCCCAGCTCTCCCGGCGCAGCCCGGCGTTCTTCCCGGCGACGTACTGCAGGAGGTGGCCCAGGCCGCGCTCGTTCAGCCGCTTCAGAACGGTGGCGCGCTCGGCGAGGAGTGTGAAGTGCCGTACGTCGTGGCCGAGTTCGCGCAGGCGGCCGACGGTCTCGGCGAAGTAGCCGGGGTCGGTGACGGTCATGGGGGCGATCACCACGCCGTCGTGCTTGGTGAGGGCCAGGTCGAGGACCTCGACCACGCCCTGCCGCCAGGCGCCCAGGTCCTGGAAGTCCCCCCGCAGGTCGGGCGGCAGCATGCGGCGCAGTCCGAAGCCCGCGTGTTCGGGGTCGCAGATGACGCTGCGCGGCAGCCGTCGCTGTATCTCGTGTGCGGTCTGTGTCTTGCCGCCCCCGAAAGGGCCGTTGATCCACAGGAGCATGCGCGCACCCTAGTGGGCGGCGGTCACGCGCGGGTCACCGTGTCCACTAACCGTGCCCGCCCGCCCGCACCAGACCGGTCTCGTACGCCAGGACGACCACCTGGACGCGGTCCCTGAGGCCCAGCTTGGTCAGGATGCGGCCCACGTGCGTCTTGACGGTCGCCTCGGACAGCACGAGCCGGGCCGCGATCTCGCCGTTCGACAGGCCCTGCGCGACCAGCACCATGACCTCCCGCTCGCGCTCGGTGAGCCGCTCCAGCTCCTTGTGCTCGGGCCGCTTGCCGCCGCTGGGCAGCATCGGCGCGAAGCGGTCCAGAAGGCGGCGGGTGGTGGACGGCGCGACCACGGCGTCGCCGCTGTGCACGGAACGGATGGCGGCCAGCAGCTCGCCGGGCGGGACGTCCTTGAGCATGAATCCGGAGGCGCCCGCCTTCAGCCCGGAGAAGGCGTACTCGTCAAGGTCGAAGGTGGTCAGGATCAGCACCTTCGGCGGATCCGGCTGGGCGCAGATGCGGCGGGTGGCCTCCACGCCGTCCAGCTTCGGCATACGCACGTCCATCAGAACCACGTCGACGCCGGTCGAGTCGAGCGCCTGGAGGGCCTCGACGCCGTCGCCCGCCTCCGCCACGACCTCCATGTCCGGCTGGGCGGCGAGCACCATCCGGAACCCGGTGCGCAGCAGCACCTGGTCGTCGACGAGCATTACGCGGATCGTCATCAGGGGCCTCTTCCGTAGTCCGCAGTCCGCCGATGCCGTCGGCGGGTCGTTACAGGTGTCAACAGGGGACGTGCGTCGGTGTCAGTGCGCTGGTTTGAGCGGCAGCAGGGCACTGATGCGGAATCCTCCGCCAGGGCGCGGGCCGGCGTCCAGCGTGCCGCCGACCATGCCGACCCGCTCGCGCATGCCGATCAGGCCGTGGCCCTGGCCGTCGAGGCCGCCCTCCTCGTACAGCTCGTGCGGGGCGCCCTTGCCGTCGTCCTCGACGAGCAGGCCGAGGCCGTCGTCGAAGTAGACCAGCCGGACGCTCGCGCCCGCGTTCGGCCCGCCGTGCTTGCGCGTGTTGGTGAGCGCCTCCTGCACGATGCGGTACGCGGTCAGCTCCACTCCGCTGGGCAGCGGGCGCGGGGTGCCCTCGACCTTGAAGTCGACGGGCAGCCCGGAGCCGCGGCACTGCCCGACCAGGTCCTCGATCTGCTGCACGTCGGGCTGTGGGACGTACTCCCCGGACTCCTGGTGCTCGCCGGTGCGCAGCACGCCGAGCAGGCGGCGCATCTCGGCGAGGGCCTGGCGGCCGGTGGAGGAGATGGTCTCCAGGGCCTTCTTCGCCTGGTCGGGCGCGGCGTCGAGGACGTAGGCGGCGCCGTCGGCCTGTACCACCATCACCGACACGTTGTGCGCGACGACGTCGTGCAACTCACGGGCGATCCGGGCGCGTTCCGCGGCGACCGCGACCTTGGACTGCGCCTCGCGCTCCTTCTCCAGGCGGGCGGCGCGCTCCTCCAGCTGCGCGAAGTAGGCGCGGCGGGTGCGGATCGAGTCGCCGAGCACCCAGGCGAGGGCGAACGGAACCGTCTGGAAGACCATGAGCGCGATGTTGCCCCCGGTGCCCGTGACCTCGTTGGGCCAGCGCAGCTGTGCCATGGGGGCCGCGCACAGGCCGACGCCCAGGGCGAGCCGCGACGCCCAGCGGGCGCCGGTCGCGGCGACCGTGTAGACGATCACCAGCATGGCGAAGTCGGCGGGCATCGTCTCGACGTCGAGCGCGAGCTGCGCCGCGCCGACACCGATGGCCAGCAGCAGCATCTTCTCCGGCATGCGCCGGCGCAGCGCGATGACCAGGCACAGCAGGAGCAGGATGGGCACGAGCGCCGCCGTGGCCTCCTCGCCCTGCACCACGTGCTGGGAGGCCGCCGTCACCACCGCGATCCCGAGCAGGACGATCGCCCAGGCGGTGTCGACGCCGGTGGGGTGTCTGCGGAGGAAGTCGTAGAGGCGCTGCACGTAACCCAGCGTAGGGAAGCGAGATGCGTGCAGGAGTCAACCGGAGGACCGATCCGCGCCCCGCGCGCCTACTCCCCAAGGTGGAGTCCCCGTGGCCCTGTGCGCTTGGGCGGGTCATGCCGCGCACAGGGCTAGCCTGGCCCGGTGAGGCCAGTGGGGACAGTGAGAGATATTGAGGCCAGTGGGGACAGTGGGAGAACCGGACGAGTGGCGCGGGTGGCGGGCTGCCGCGCAGGACGCGCTGTACCGGCCGGGCGGCTTCTACCGCAGGTCCGAGGGCCCGGCCGGGCACTTCCGTACGTCCGTGCACGCGTCGCCGCTGTTCGCCCGGGCCGTGGCGGAGCTGCTGTGCCGCCTCGACGCCGCGCTGGGCCGGCCCGCCGAGCTGGCCTTCGTCGACATGGGGGCCGGGCGGGGTGAGCTGGTCACCGGCGTGCTCGCCGCGCTGCCCGCCGGCGTGGCCGCCCGCGCGCGCGGGTACGCCGTCGAGGTCGCCGGCCGCCCCGCCGGGCTCGATCACCGGATCGAGTGGCTGGCCGAGCCGCCCGAGGGCGTCACGGGGCTGTTGTTCGCCAACGAGTGGCTGGACAACGTACCCGTGGAGGTCGCAGAGGTGGATGCCGCCGGCGTGCCGCGGCGGGTGCTGGTCCGGCGGGACGGGACCGAACGGCTCGGGGAGCCGGTGTCCGGGGAGCAGGCGCGGTGGCTGGCGCGCTGGTGGCCGCTGCCGGCCGAGGAGGGGCTGCGCGCGGAGATCGGGCTGCCCCGCGCCGCGGCGTGGGCGTCGGCCGTGGCAGCGCTGGAGCGGGGGCTCGCCGTCGCCGTGGACTACGCGCACACGGCGGACGCACGGCCGCCGTTCGGGACGCTCACCGGGTTCCGGGAGGGGCGCGAGACGGCGCCCGTGCCGGACGGGTCGTGCGACATCACCGCGCATGTCGCGCTGGACGCGTGCGCGCTGCCCGGCGGGAGCGTGCTGCGCCAGGCGGACGCGCTGCGCGCCCTGGGCATCACCGGCGCACGCCCTCCGCTCACGCTCGCCTCCACGGATCCCACGGCGTACGTCCGCGCCCTCGCGCGCGCCGGAGAAGCCGCGGAGCTCACCGCGGCGGACGGACTCGGCGACTTCGGCTGGCTGGTGCAGCCGGTCGGCGTCCCGGAGGCCGGCGACCTGTTCGCCGGGGTCCCGGAGGCAGGCGACCAGTCTGCCGGTCGTCCGGCGGCGGGCGGCCTATTTGTCGATGTCCCCCACGACGAAGAACAGTGACCCCAGGATCGCCACCATGTCCGCGACCAGCGTGCCCGGCAGCAGCTCGGTCAGTGCCTGGATGTTGTTGTACGACGCCGACCGCAGCTTCAGCCGGTACGGCGTCTTCTCGCCCTTGCTGACGAGGTAGTAGCCGTTGATGCCGAGCGGGTTCTCGGTCCACGCGTACGTGTGCCCCTCGGGCGCCTTCAGCACCTTGGGGAGCCGCTGGTTGATCGGGCCGGGCGGCAGCTCGGTGAGCCGGTCGAGGCAGGCGTCGGCGAGGTCCAGGGAGTTGTGCGTCTGCTCCAGGAGGCACTCGAAGCGGGCCAGGCAGTCGCCCTCCTTCCGGGTGACCACCTTCAGGACGTCGCCGAGGTCGCCGTACCCGAGATACGGCTCGTCGCGCCGCAGGTCGAAGTCGACGCCCGAGCCGCGCGCGATCGGCCCGCTGACGCCGTACGCGTGCACGGTCTCCGGCGCGAGCACCCCCACCCCGCGCGTGCGCCCCCGGAAGATCTCGTTGCCGAGCACCAGGTCGTCGAGCCGGTCCATGCGCGAGCGGACCTCGGCGACGGCCGCACGCGCGCGCGTGGTCCACCCGGCCGGAAGGTCCTCCTTCAGACCTCCGACGCGGTTGAACATGTAGTGCATGCGCCCGCCGGAGACCTCCTCCATCACGTGCTGGAGCTTCTCCCGCTCCGTGAAGGCGTAGAAGATCGGCGTGATACCGCCCAGCTCCAGGGGATACGACCCGAGGAACATCAGGTGGTTGAGCACCCGGTTCAGCTCCGCGAGCAGGGTCCGCGTCCACACCGCGCGCGTGGGAACCTCCATGCCGAGCATGCGCTCCACAGCGAGGACCACGCCCAGCTCGTTCGAGAACGCCGACAGCCAGTCGTGGCGGTTGGCGAGCATGATGATCTGGCGGTAGTCGCGCGCCTCGAACAGCTTCTCCGCGCCCCGGTGCATATAGCCGATCACCGGCTCCGCGCGCGTGATGCGCTCGCCGTCCAGGACGAGCCGCAGCCGCAGCACGCCGTGCGTCGACGGGTGCTGCGGTCCGATGTTGAGCACCATGTCGGTGCTCTCCGCCGCGCCGCCGATCCCGACCATGGTCTCCGTCGTAGGAGTCATGAACACAGTCTCCCCTACGTACGCTGGCCTCATGGAGACGGGGAGCCAGCACGAGACGACCGAGGCAGTGGGCGACGAGCCGGTGTGGACGGGACTGCCGCCGGGACTGCTGCGGATGCGGCGACTGCTGCTGGTGGTGTGGCTGGGACTGCTGGCACTGGCCGCCGGACTGCTGCCGGGGCTGCTGGCCGGGCCCGGCTGGGCCGCGTTCGCGCTGCTGCCGCTGGCGCTGACCGGGTGGGGCTGGGTGATGGTCGGCCGCAACTGGCGCTCCTGGCGGTACGCCGAGCGCGCCGACGACCTGCTGATCAGCCGGGGTGTGCTGTGGCGGCAGGAGACCGTGGTGCCGTACGGGCGGATGCAGCTGGTCGAGGTCACCTCCGGGCCGGTCGAACGGCACTTCGGGCTGGCGAGCGTGCAGCTGCACACGGCGGCCGCGGCCACCGACGCGACCATCCCCGGCCTCGACCCGGTCGAGGCGGAACGGCTGCGCGACCGGCTCACCGAGCTGGGCGAGGCACGATCGGCGGGGCTGTGACGGCGCCGGGCGCCGGCGGCGACGTACGCGCGCGGGAGCCGGTGACTGAGCTGCGGCTGCATCCCGTGACGCCGCTGCGGCGGGCGTGGGCGCCGGTCGCCGTGCTCGTGGGGTGGGCGGTGCACGACCCCGACGGTACGCAGCGCCAGCTGACCCGGCTGACCACCGGCACGCTGCTGATCGCCCTCGCCGTGCTGCTGCCGGCCGCCGCGCTCTACGGCTTCGGCTCCTGGTGGTTCACGCACTTCGCGGTGACCGAGAGCGAGTTGCGCATACGGACGGGCCTGGTGTTCCGGCGCACCGCGCACATCCGGCTCGAACGCATCCAGGCCATCGACGTCACCCAGCCGCTGCTCGCGCGGGTGGCGGGGGTGGCGAAGCTCAAACTCGACGTCATAGGGACCGACAAGAAGGACGAGCTGGCCTTCCTGGGTGCGGACGAGGCGCGGACGCTGCGGGCCGAACTGCTCGCGCGGGCGGCGGGGTTCGCGCCCGAGACCGCGCACGAGGTGGGTGAGGCGCCGGCCCGGGAGCTGCTGCGGGTGCCGCCGAGGGTGCTCGCGGTGGCGCTGCTGCTGACCGGGGCGACCTGGGGGTGGCTGGTGGTCGCGGTGCTCGCGGTGCCGGGGGTGTGGCTGCTCACCCACAGCCCGTGGACGCTGCTCGCGGCCGGACTGCCGATGCTCGGGGCGGCGGGGGCGAGCAGTGTGGGGCGGTTCGTCACCGAGTACGACTGGACGGTGGGCGAGTCGCCGGACGGGCTGCGGATCGATCACGGGCTGCTGGACCGGGCGCACGAGACGGTGCCGCCGGGGCGGGTGCAGACCGTGCGCGTTGTCGAGCCGTTGCTGTGGCGGCGGCGGGGGTGGGTGCGGGTGGAGCTGGATGTGGCGGGGTCGGCCAACTCCATGCTGCTGCCGGTCGCTCCGCGGGATGTCGCGGAGTCGGTCATCGCGCGTGTGCTGCCGGGGGTTTCGGTGCCGGCGAGGGAATCGGTGTCGGGGGCGCCGGCGCGGGCGAAGTGGTGTGTGCCGGTGTGGTGGCGGGGGTACGGGCTGGCCGTGACCGATGCGGTGTTCGCTGCGCGGCATGGGCTGTTGCGGCGGAGTCTGGCGTTGGTGCCGCATGCCAAGGTGCAGAGTGTGCGGTTGGTTCAGGGGCCTTGGCAGCGGGTGTGGGGAGTTGCCGATGTGCATGTCGATACCGGGGCGAACAAGACGGTGACCGCGCGGTTGCGGGGGGTTGGGGAGGCGCGGGAGTTGTTGGCCGCGCAGGCGGAGCGGTCGCGGACGGGGCGGAAGGCGGCGCGGCCGGACCGGTGGATGGTGTGAGCGGGGGCTTGGTGGTGGCCGTTGGGTGGGTGCTGGGGGCTGCGCCCCCAGACCCCCGCGTTCGGGTCAGTTGGAGCGTCGTACGGTCTGTCGGGCCAGGTGGCGCAGGCGCGTGCGGTGAGGGGAGTCGGGGAGGCCACGCAGGCGGTCCTGGGCTCACTGGGCGTACGTCTCCGCCATCGCGCTGGCCCGGGCGAGGGCGCCGGTTTCGTCGAGGAGGTGCTGGAGTTCGGGGAAGGCCGACTCGGGGTCGGGGTCGCGCCGCAACAGGAGGACCCCTCTCGGGGACACGGCCAAGTCGGGTGATTGCCGTGAAGATGATCGCAGTGGAGATGGACCGACCCGGCACCGAGAGGTGCCGTCCGTCAGGAAACCGCGCTGCGCAAGCCCTGTACGTCGATCTGTTCCGTCTCGTCGTGGGCCGTCAGGTCGATGACCTGGCCCACGGAGCGGGACTCCTCGTCGGCCGGCTTGAACTGGGACTCGGTCTCGGCCTTGTGCAGGGCGAGGGCCTCCTGGCCGACGACGTCGGCGAGGTCCTCGTTCTGGACGGATTCGAGGGCGGCCTGCGAGGCGCCCTTGTGCGTGCCGAAGAAGTCGAACCCGCCCTCGGCCGCGGGACGCCGCACGGGCATCGTCGGCGGTACGACGGCCACCGCCCTGGGCACGGTGAAGTGCCCGGACGCCTGCGCGGACTGGGCGGACGGGTCAGGCTGCGCGGTCTGCGCGGACGCGCCCGGCGTCGGTGCGGCGGCCGCGTGCTCGTGCCCGTCGGCCGCCCCGGGCTGCCCCTGCGCTTCGTCCTCCTGCGCGGGCGCGGCCGCCGTATCACCGGCGTCGGCCGACGCCAAGGCGCCCGTCCTCACCGGCGCGACCTGCGCGGCCTTGTCGTCGTCCTTCGCCGCGGGCTCGCCCGTTCCCTTGCCCGGGCCGTCACCGTCGCCACCGGTACCCTTGCCGTCGGCCGGTCCGCCGTCGAACCTGGCCAGCGCCGCCCTGGCGCGCAGGAACAGCTGGGAGCCCTCCGGGGAGAACACCGCGGGAATCGCCGGCCTTTCCTCGGCCGCGGCCTCCCGCGCGGGCGTCTCCGCCGACGGACCCGCCGTCAGCTCGCGCCCCGAGGACGCCGGAGCCGCGGCCTCTGTCTCCAGCAGGCGCCGGCCCTCCAGGGCGCTGGCCCGCTGCGTCTCGGCCGTGGCGTACCGGCGCAGCAGGGCCGCGTGCTCGTTGCGTAGCGCCGTCAGCTCCGCGCGCTTGGCCCGCAGCCGGTGCTCCAGCTTGACGCGCAGCTCGCGCGACTCCTCCAGGTCGGTCTCCAGTTCGGCGACCCGCTCCTCGTACCGCCACTCGTCGCTCACCCGCGCGCGCGTGAGGTCGGCGACCTGCTTGCCCGCCTGGATGTCCCAGCGGCGCATGACGACCGCGCCGACGACCGCCGTCACCGCGGCGGCCGCGGCCAGACCACGGAGCACCGATTGTTCACTGAACGCCCAGGGGCCTAGCGCGCAGACGGTGGAGACGCCTGCGATCGCGGACGGGGGCAGCAGCCGGTGCAAGGGCGGTGAATGGCGGTGACGTCCACGTGGCATGGCCAGAAACTTACCGCGCGTAGGTGAATCGTGGTGCCCCGCCCCGCAAAAACACCTCCATTACGATGAGTTCACGGGCCATCAAGGGCAACAGGGCCGCTCCCCCGGCTCCGCAGAAGGCCATTCGCCGAATTCCGCAAGATCATTTCAGCGGTCGCTCAACCGCCCGCTGATCCACTGCAACGTCGCCGGAATCTCCCGCCGCCACGTGTTGAAGTTGTGCCCGCCGCTTTCCAGGATGATCGACGAGATCCGGGTGATCCCCGTGGCCTTCACGCGGTCTATGAACTTCAGCGTGTCCTTGTAGTTGGACTCCCCGATCCGGCTGCTGGTGACGAGCAACGACGTGTCGGGCGCGGGCATGTGCTTGAGGTACCACCACAGATCGGCGCGATTCTTCAGGTGCCGGTCGCCGTGGAAGAGGTCGCCCGTGGTGGGGTCGACCGGCGCCTTGTAGTACGGGGACAGCCCGGCCCCGGCGGCGTACGCACGGGGATGGTGCATCGCGAGCTTCAGCGCGCAGTAACCGCCGGTGGAGTCGCCGATGATGCCCCAGCTGCCCGGTTTCCGGCCCACCCGGTAGTGGGCGCCCACGGCCTCGGGCAGATCCCTGGCGAAGAAGGACTCGGTCTGCGGGCCGCCGGGAATGTCGACGCATTCCGTGTCCCGGGGCGGCGCCACCGTCGGCCGCAGCATCACCAGGATCATCGGCTGCATCCGCCCGTTCTTGGCCAGTTGCAGCGCCGTACGCGGATAGTGCAGCTTGTCCACCAGCGCAGCGGCCGTACCGGGATAGCCGGTGAGCACGACGGCCGCCGGGAACGTGCGCGTGCGGTACCGCGGCTGGAAGTACTCCGGCGGCAGGTACACGTATGCGGGCGTGGCGATGTGCGTCGTACGGCCCACGATGCCGACCTGCTGGATCTGCCCGCCGACCGCCGGCCGGGCACTGCCCGCCAGCTGCACCCGCCGGACAGCGGTCACCTTGAGCGGGCCGCCCGCCTCAGCCGCCGTGTGGTCGACGACCACGCCCTGACCTTCCTCCTGCCCGAACAGGTCCGCCCAGGTCGCGTAGAACCCGAAGGCCTGGTTGGCGGCGAGGCCGGCCGTGGCGAAGAGCGCCAGCTGGGTGGCGAACAGCAGGCCGATGCGCCCGCCGACGGCCCGCCAGGTCCGCCGGGCCAGCCGTGGCCACAGCCACACCGTGCCGGCGAACAGCAGCACGGCGGACAGAACCGCCAGCCACAACACCTTGTTGCTCGTGAGCCCCATGCGTTGGCACCTGCCTGAGCTTTCCGCCCGGGCGGCGCCCGCACCTTCGCGCGGACTTGCCCCGGGCTTTCCCTGACCTTTAGAAACGGTTTGGAGAGGGCAGTGAACCTCTCCCTCCGAGACACCGTCCTAGAGGGCGCAATGTCGCCGGATGCCCGAATCGGGCACCGGATCCAAGCTCTCTCGCAGAACTACGGGATGCGATGTCTGTCAGGACAGATGACGAAAAGTCGGGCGAGGTTCCCAGTCGTACGGGCCGTGCGGGTCGTACGGACCGGATGCCCCGCGTGCGCCGCGTACTGCGCGGGCCGCGCCCCGAGGCCGTTCCCGTCCTCGTCGGCAGAGCCTGCGCCCTGGTGAGCGTGCTGGACATCGCCGCGGGCGTCTTCCCGCGCTTCCGGCACAGCCGTATGCACACAATGGCCGAGGTGCTGCCGGGCGCGCTCGGCCCGTTCGCGGCGGCGCTCTCGCTCAGCGCCGGCGTGCTGTTGCTGCTGCTAGCGCACGGCCTCAAGCGCGGCAAGCGCCGGGCCTGGCGGGCCGCCGTGGCGCTGCTGCCGGCCGGTGCCGTGGCGCAGTTCATCTACCGCCACTCGATCGTGGGCGCGCTGATCTCGCTGGCGCTGCTGGCGCCCCTGATCCGGCACCGCGACCAGTTCGCGGCCCTGCCCGACCCGCGCAGCCGGTGGCGGGCGCTGGCCAACTTCGTTCTCATGAGCGCCGGTTCGCTGTCCCTGGGCCTGGTCATCGTCAGCGTCCAGGGCCACCGCATGGAGGGCAACCCGGGCCTCGCCGACCGCATCACCCACGTCGTCTACGGCCTGTTCGGCTTCGAGGGCCCGGTCGACTACCAGGGCACCACCTCCTGGACGGTCGGCATCTCCCTCGGCGCCCTCGGCCTGCTCACCGCGGTCACCACCATCTACCTGGCCTTCCGCCCCGAGCACCCCGCCGCCCGCCTCACCGAGGAGGACGAGGCGAAGCTGCGCGCCCTGCTGGAGAAGCACGGCGGCCGCGACTCCCTCGGCCACTTCGCGCTGCGCCGCGACAAGGCCGTCGTCTTCTCGCCCAGCGGCAAGGCGGCGGTGACGTACCGCGTCGTCTCCGGCGTGATGCTCGCCAGCGGCGACCCGATCGGCGACGTCGAGGCCTGGCCGGGCGCCATCGAGCGGTTCATGGACGAGGCCCGGGCCCACTCCTGGACCCCCGCCGTCATGGGCTGCTCGGAGACGGGCGGCGAGGTGTGGACCCGCGAGACCGGCCTCGACGCCCTCGAACTGGGCGACGAGGCGGTGGTGGACGTCAAGGATTTCTCGCTCTCCGGCCGCGCGATGCGCAATGTGCGTCAGATGGTCAAGCGCATCGAGCGCGCCGGTTACGAGACCCGGGTACGGCGCATCCGTGACCTCGGCGACGCCGAGCTGGAGCGCATCCGCGGCGCCGCCGACGACTGGCGCGGCACCGACACCGAGCGCGGCTTCTCCATGGCGCTGGGCCGCATCGGTGACCCGTCCGACGGCGACTGCCTCATCGCCACCGCCCACAAGACTGACGACCAGCCCGGTCCGTACGGCGATCTGAAGGCGATCCTGCACTTCGTGCCGTGGGGCGGGGACGGCGCCTCCCTGGACCTGATGCGCCGGGACCGCTCGGCCGACCCCGGCATGAACGAACTGCTCATCGTGGCCGCGCTCCAGGACGCCCCGAAGTTCGGCATCGAGCGGGTCTCGCTGAACTTCGCCATGTTCCGCTCGGCCCTGGCACGCGGCGAGAAGATCGGCGCGGGCCCGGTGCTGCGCGCCTGGCGCGGGCTGCTGGTGTTCCTCTCCCGCTGGTTCCAGATCGAGTCCCTGTACAAGTTCAACGCCAAGTTCCAGCCGCGCTGGGAGCCGCGGTTCGTCGTCTACCGCGCCTCCGCCGACCTGCCCCGCATCGGCTTGGCCGCCATGCAGGCGGAGGGCTTCGTCAACCTCGCCCTGCCGCTGCCGCGATTCCTGCGCCGCCGTACGGCCGAACGGCGGGCGTGCGCCCACGGCACGACGTCCGAACGCAATGTCAGAGCGGCGTGACCCACCGGACTGGCCCGAGCGGAAGCCCGAGCCCCCCGCCCCGGGGGCTTTCGCTCGGGCCGCTTCACGCGCGGGCGCGGCGAGTCGGTCGGGGGCGGTTCGGGCGGGAAACGAAATCCCACCACGAACCCGCACCCGCCCACGGCCTACGCTGAACCCATGAGCACTGAGACCGGCCGCCGCCAAGTGGCGGGCCTGCCCGCATGGGACCGCTGCGCGGTCATGGGAGTCGTGAACGTGACCCCCGACTCCTTCTCCGACGGCGGCCGCTTCTTCGACACGACGGCCGCCATCAAGCACGGCCTCGACCTGGTCTCCGAAGGCGCGGACCTGGTCGACGTCGGCGGCGAGTCCACCCGCCCCGGCGCCACCCGGGTCGACGAGGCCGAGGAGCTCAGGCGCGTCGTGCCGGTCGTCCGCGGCCTGGCCGCCGAGGGCGTCACGATCTCCGTGGACACCATGCGCTCCTCCGTGGCCGAAAAGGCCCTCGCCGCCGGCGCCGCCCTCGTCAACGACGTCAGCGGCGGCCTCGCCGACCCCCGCATGATCCCGGTCGTGGCGGACTCCGGCGCCCCCTTCGTCGTCATGCACTGGCGCGGCTACCTGCAGGGCGGCAACATCAAGGGCGTCTACGACGACGTCGTCGCCGAAGTCCATGACGAGCTGCACGCGCGCGTGGAGGCCGTGCTCGCGGGCGGCATCGCGGCCGACCGGATCGTCGTCGACCCCGGCCTCGGCTTCTCCAAGGACGCCGAGCACGACCTCGTGCTCCTCGCCCACCTCGACCGCCTGCTGGGCCTCGGGCACCCGCTGCTCGTCGCCGCCTCCCGCAAGCGGTTCCTCGGCCGGGTCATCGCCGGTCCGGACGGCGCGCCCCCGCCCGCACGGGAGCGCGACGCGGCCACCGCCGCCGTCTCCGCCCTCGCGGCGCACGCCGGCGCGTGGGCGGTGCGCGTGCACGAGGTAGGCGCGACGGCGGACGCCGTACGGGTGGCACGCGCCCTCGAGGAGGCGCGCACGGCAGGCAGCGGCCCAGAAGGAGCCCGGTGAGCGCCCCCCACACCGACGTCGAGCAGGTCGAGGCCGCCAACACCGCCTTCTACGAGGCGATGGAACGGGGCGACTTCGACGAAGTCTCCGCGCTCTGGCTCACCCCGTCCGACCTGGGCGTCGACGAGTCGTACCACGACCCGGCCGACGTCGGCGTGGTCTCCTGCGTGCACCCCGGCTGGCCCGCGCTGACGGGGCGCGGCGAGGTCCTCAGGTCGTACGCGCTGATCATGGCGAACACCGACTACATCCAGTTCTTCCTCACCGATGTGCACGTTTCGGTCACCGGCGACACCGCCCTGGTGACCTGCACCGAGAACATCCTCAGCGGCGGGCCCGCCCCCCAGGGCAGCGAGGAGCTCGGACCGCTCGTCGGCCAGCTGGTGGTCGCCACCAACGTGTTCCGGCGCACACCCGCCGGCTGGAAGCTCTGGTCGCACCATGCCTCGCCCGTTCTGGCCGAAACCGACGGGGACGAAGGGGACGACACACCCGCCTGAGCGGGTAGGCACCCCTGAGGACCGGGAAGTGGTTGGAATCACGGACCCGTGGGTATGGGCGGCTACCAACCCGTGAGCCGCCGGGTTCCCCAGGGGAAACGCACGATGAATCCTCCTGGCCCCGGCCCTGGGTGCCGCCCCTGTGGCCCGGCCCCGCCCGTGCGCGCAGGTAGATTCGACTGTGGCCGGTGTGCCGCCCGCACACGGCACCAGCCGGCCGACAGCGACGATTGCAGGAGTGATTCGCGTGGATCGTGTCGCGCTGCGCGGCCTGAAGGCCCGCGGGCACCACGGCGTGTTCCCCGAGGAGCGCGAGGAGGGCCAGACCTTCGTCGTGGACCTCGTCCTCGGCCTGGACACCCGCCCGGCCGCGGCCGACGACGACCTGGCGAAGACCGTGCACTACGGCATCGTGGCGGAGGAGGTCGTGGCCGTCGTCGAGGGCGAGCCCGTCAACCTCATCGAGACGCTCGCCGAGCGCATCGCCCAGGTATGTCTGAAGCACGAGGGGGTCAGAGAGGTCGAGGTCTGCGTCCACAAGCCGGGCGCGCCGATCACGGTCCCCTTCGACGACGTGACCGTCACCATCACCCGGAGCCGAGTATGACCGCATCGTTCACCAGGGGTCCGACCGACCCGACCGTACAGCCGGTGCCCGCCTCCGTCGTCGAGAAGGTGGACGCAGCCGACACCACGCTGCAGAACCCGAAACGGGCCGTGATCTCCCTCGGCTCCAACCTCGGCAACCGCCTGGAGACCCTCCAGGGCGCCATCGACGCCCTCGAGGACACCCCCGGCGTCCGCATCAAGGCGGTCTCCCCGGTGTACGAGACGGCAGCCTGGGGCGTCGAGCCCGGCACCCAGCCGCCGTACTTCAACGCGGTCGTGGTCCTGAAGACGACGCTCCCCCCGTCCTCCCTGCTGGAGCGGGCGCACGCGGTCGAGGAGGCCTTCCACCGCGTCCGGGACGAGCGCTGGGGCCCGCGCACCCTCGACGTCGACATCGTCGCCTACGCCGATGTCGTCTCCGACGACCCGCAGCTCACCCTCCCCCACCCGCGCGCCCACGAGCGCGCCTTCGTCCTCGCCCCCTGGCACGACGTGGAACCCAAGGCTCAGCTCCCCGGCCGCGGCCAGGTCGCCGATCTGCTGGCTGGCGTCACCCGGGAGGATGTCGCACCGCGCAAGGACCTGGAACTCCGACTGCCCGAGTAGCCGTTAAGGTCAAGACGACCATTCAGGCCGGGCACCGGGCACCGGGGGAAACGCGAAGGGGCATCGTGAGAGAGCTGCGCATCAGGCTGCTGGTCGGCGTCTTCGTCGTCGCCGGAGTGCTGTCCTGGGCGGGCGCCCGCCTCTGGAACTCGATCGGGACCCTCCCGAGCGTCCCCCTGGCCGCCCCCATCGTCCTGGCCCTGATCGCCGTCATCCTGCTCGCCACGGCGCTGTCGATCCGCGCCCGCCTCAAGGCGCAGCGCGAGCGCCAGCCCGGCGCCAAGGGCGTCGACCCCCTGATGGCGGCCCGCGCGGTCGTCTTCGGCCATGCCAGCGCCCTGGTAGCCGCCCTCGTCGCCGGCATGTACGGCGGCACGGGCGTCTTCCTGCTGGAATCCCTCGACATCCCCGCCCGCCGCGACCAGGCCATCTACGCCGGCTTCTCGGTCCTGGCCGGCATCGCGGTCATGGCGGCAGCCATCTTCCTGGAACGCGTCTGCAAACTCCCCGAGGACGACGAACACAACGGCGCGGGCGCGGCACCGGCGGCCTGACCCTGGAGGAAGCCTCAGCGGGCCATGATGAGGCTCATCGCCTCGTTACGGGTCGCCGCGTCCCGCAGCTGCCCGCGCACCGCCGAGGTGAGGGTCTTCGCGCCGGGCTTGCGGATCCCGCGCATCGACATGCACATGTGCTCGCACTCCACGACCACGATCACCCCGCGCGGCTCCAGGATCTCCATCAGCGAGTCCGCGATCTGCGTGGTGAGTCGTTCCTGCACCTGCGGGCGGCGGGCGTAGACGTCCACGAGCCGCGCCAGCTTGGACAGGCCGGTTATCTTTCCGCTGGTGGAGGGGATGTACCCGACGTGAGCCACACCCCTGAACGGGACCAGATGATGCTCACATGTTGAGTACACCTCGATGTCCTTCACGAGCACCATCTCGTCGTGCCCGATGTCGAACGTCGTCATCAGGACGTCCTCGGGCTTCTGCCACAGCCCCGCGAATATCTCCTTGTAGGCCCGCGCCACCCGCGCCGGCGTCTCCCGGAGCCCCTCGCGGTCCGGGTCCTCGCCGACCGCGATCAGCAGTTCGCGTACGGCGTTCTCGGCCCGCTTCTCGTCGAACTCGCCGATCGGGCCCTCGCCGTCCAGCGTCACGGGGTCGGTCATGTGGTGCCTCGTTCCTGTGTCTACCCGGGGGCGGCAGGTGCAGATGGCCAAAATGCCGCGCCCCCCAGCCTAGAACCAGGGGGGCGCGGCATCCATTCCGGGCCTGGTGGGACCTGCCGGAGAGCCGTGGGTCAGCTCTCCGGGCGGTCCTCCGGGGCTCGCTCGGGGGCCTGGGCGGGCTCCGCCGCGGTGCTCTTCGCGGTGGTGATCGCCGGGGTCGAGCCGTTCGCGCCGTTCGTCAGCGCCAGTTCCTTCGGGGAGAGGACCGGCGGGCGGGTGGACGGCGTACGGCGGGAGGAACCGGTCCAGGCGGGCCGCGGCGGGCGCTTGACGATCGGGGCGAAGATCTCGGCGATCTCCTCCTTGCCCAGCGTCTCCTTCTCGAGGAGGGCCAGGACGAGGTTGTCGAGCACGTCGCGGTTCTCGACCAGGATCTCCCACGCCTCGTTGTGCGCGGTCTCGATGAGCTTCTTGACCTCTTCGTCGACCAGCGCGGCGACCTCTTCCGAGTAGTCGCGCTGGTGAGACATCTCACGTCCGAGGAACGGCTCGGTGTTGTCTCCGCCGAACTTGATCGCACCGAGGCGCTCGGTCATGCCGTACTGCGTGACCATCGCGCGGGCCACGCCGGTGGCCTTCTCGATGTCGTTGGCGGCACCCGTCGTCGGATCGTGGAAGACGAGCTCCTCGGCCGCGCGGCCGCCCAGCATGTAGGCCAGCTGGTCCAGCATCTCGTTGCGGGTCGTGGAGTACTTGTCCTCGTCCGGCAGCACCATCGTGTAGCCGAGCGCCCGGCCTCTCGACAGGATCGTGATCTTGTGGACCGGATCGGAGTTCGGTGAGGCCGCCGCGACCAGGGCGTGCCCGCCCTCGTGGTACGCGGTGATCTTCTTCTCCTTGTCCGACATGATCCGGGTCCGCTTCTGCGGGCCCGCGACCACACGGTCGATGGCCTCGTCCAGCATCTGGTTGTCGACCAGCTTCTTGTCGCTGCGGGCCGTGAGCAGCGCGGCCTCGTTCAGCACGTTGGCCAGATCGGCACCGGTCATGCCGGGCGTGCGGCGGGCGACCGCCGACAGGTCGACGTCCGGAGCGACCGGCTTGCCCTTCTGATGGACCTTGAGGATCTCCAGACGGCCCTGCATGTCCGGGCGGTCGACCGCGATCTGGCGGTCGAAGCGGCCGGGGCGCAGCAGCGCCGGGTCGAGGATGTCGGGCCGGTTCGTCGCGGCGATGAGAATCACACCGCCCTTGACGTCGAAGCCGTCCATCTCGACGAGCAGCTGGTTCAGAGTCTGCTCGCGCTCGTCGTGACCGCCGCCGAGGCCGGCGCCGCGGTGGCGGCCGACCGCGTCGATCTCGTCGACGAAGACGATCGCCGGGGCGTTCGCCTTGGCCTGCTCGAACAGGTCACGGACTCGGGAGGCACCGACACCGACGAACATCTCGACGAAGTCGGAACCGGAGATCGAGTAGAAGGGGACCCCGGCCTCGCCCGCGACGGCACGCGCGAGCAGCGTCTTGCCGGTGCCGGGCGGGCCGTACAGCAGGACGCCCTTGGGGATCTTCGCTCCGACGGCCTGGAACTTGGCCGGCTCCTGCAGGAACTCCTTGATCTCGTGCAGTTCCTCGACGGCCTCGTCCGCGCCCGCGACGTCGGTGAACGTCGTCTTCGGGGTGTCCTTGGTGATGAGCTTCGCCTTGGACTTGCCGAAGTTCATGACGCGGGAGCCGCCGCCCTGCATCTGGTTCATCAGGAACAGGAAGATGACCACGATGAGGACGAAGGGGAGCAGGGTGATCAGGATGCTGACGAACGGGTTCTGCTTGGACGGCGAGACCGTGTAGCCGTCCTGGATCTGTTTGCTCTGGTACTTGTTCTGCAGCGTGCTGGCGATCTCCTCGCCCTGATTCCCGATGTAGCTCGCCTGGATCTTCGAGCTGCCCTCGACCTTTTGGCCGTCCTTCAGCTGGACCTTGATCGTCTGCTCGTCGCCGGTGGTCAGCTTGGCCGACTCGACCTGGTTCTGGTTGATCGCCTGGACGACCTGGCCCGTGTCCACCGTCTTGTAGCCGCCGGACGAGCCGACGACCTGCATCAACACGACCACGGCAAGGACGGCCAGCACGATCCACATGACCGGCCCACGGAAGTATCGCTTCACGTCCATCCATACGGAGCGGTGCCGCCCCGTCCCTCCTGCCATAGTGAGTTTGATAAGACAGTTCTTCTGACGGTACCCCAGCATTGCGGCCCGAAGCCGCACCGGGAGGCTGGCGAACCCGTCTGCATGCTCCAACGGCGCGAAACCCGCTGGGGTTCCCGACCGTCTCACGGGACTGGGCTAGCCGCCGTACACATGAGGCGCGAGCGTACCGACGAACGGGAGGTTGCGGTACTTCTCGGCGTAGTCGAGGCCGTAGCCGACGACGAACTCGTTCGGGATGTCGAATCCGACCCATTCCACGTCGATGGCGACCTTGGCGGCCTCGGGCTTGCGCAGCAGCGTGCACACCTTGAGGGAGGCGGGCTCGCGCGAGCCGAGGTTGGAGATCAGCCACGACAGGGTCAGGCCGGAGTCGATGATGTCCTCGACGATGAGGACGTGCTTGCCCTTGATGTCGGTGTCGAGGTCCTTGAGGATCCGCACCACACCGGAGGACTGGGTGCCCGCCCCGTACGAGGATACGGCCATCCAGTCCATGGTGACGGGGGTGGACAGCGCCCGGGCGAGGTCCGCCATGACCATCACGGCGCCCTTGAGGACGCCGACGATGAGCAGGTCCTTGCCCGCGTACTCCGCGTCGATCTTCGCGGCCAGCTCGGCCAGCTTCGCGTCGATCTCTTCCTTGGTGATGAGTACCTGCTTGAGGTCGGCACCCATGTCTTTCGCGTCCACCCGCATCACTTTCGGTCGTCCCGCTGTCTGAAGGACCGGCCCGGAGGCGATCCCCTCCTGGGGCCCGGTTTCAGCCTTGCCGAATCACCAGTCTGCCACCCTGCCGCTGGGCGACGACTTTGCCGGGGAGGTTGATGGCCCCCTGACCGCGCCAGCCGGTGATCAGCCGGTCGATTTCCTCGATGTGCCGGGCGAAGAGAGAACCGGCCGGGGCACCGGCCTCGATGGCGGCCCGGCGCAGGATGCGGCGGCGTACGGCGGGCGGCAGGGCGTAGAGCTTGGCGCACTCCAGGCGGCCGGCGGCGTCGCGGACGGTGGCCTCGGCCTGGCGGGCCCAGGCGTCGAGGGCGTCGGCGTCGTCGCGGGAGAGCCGGGCGGTGCGGGCGAGCGCCTCCACGACGCCCTTGCCGAGCGCCTTCTCCAGGGCGGGCAGGCCCTCGTGCCTCAGGCGGGATCTCGTGTAGGCCGGGTCGGTGTTGTGAGGGTCGTCCCACACCGGCAGGGACTGGACCATGCAGGCCTTGCGGGCGGTCTGCCGGTCGAGCTGGAGGAAGGGGCGGCGGTAGCGGCCGCCGGCCCCCGAGACCACGGCCATACCGGACAGGGAGCGGATGCCGGAGCCCCGGGCCAGGCCGAGCAGGACGGTTTCGGCCTGGTCGTCGCGGGTGTGGCCGAGCAGGACGGCGGTGGCGCAGTGGCGTACGGCGACGGCGTCGAGGGCGGCGTACCGGGCGTCGCGTGCGGCGGCTTCGGGTCCGCTGCCGCGGCCCACGGTCACGGCGACGGACTCGGCCGGGTCGAGGCCGAGTTCGCGCAGGCGCAGGACGACTTCCTCGGCACGCAGGTCTGAGCCGTCCTGGAGGCCGTGGTCGACGGTGACGCCGCCGGCGCGGATGCCGAGCCGGGGGGCTTCGAAGGCGAGGGCGGAGGCGAGCGCCATGGAGTCGGCGCCGCCGGAGCAGGCCACGAGCACGAGCGGCGGGGGCGACTGCTCGTGCGGGGTCTGCGCGGGGGCCTGCCGGGAGGCCTGCGCGGCGGGCTGTGCGATTGCCTGTGCGGTTGTCTGCTCGCTGGTGCGGCTGTGGTCGGTGAGGATGTCGTGGAGGACGCGGCGGACCGCCAGGCGTATCGCCGCGACCGCTGGATGGGGACCCATGTCCGGTTCCCTTCATGAAGTTGTCCGGGGGTGAGCCCGAGTCGGTCACTCAGAGTGTGTAGATGGTGACAGAAACGGGCGGTTCCCCGAGCATTGCACGCCTACCCATGGCTCACGGTCCCTCGGACGGGTGATTGAAGGGGCTCTCGCCTGCCGTCGGCCGGATTCCTTTCACACCCGTCCCACCTCGTTCACGCCTCGTGCTTGCGGTGCACCCGCGCGATCCAGTCCGCCGGTTTGGCGATCTCCGTCTTGGTGGGGAGAGTGTTCGGGGATGTCCACACGCGGTTGAAGCCGTCCATGCCGACCTCGTCGACGACGGCCCGGACGAAGCGTTCGCCGTCGCGGTACTGCCGGAGTTTGGCGTCCAGGCCCAGCAGTTTGCGCAGGGCCTGGTCCAGCCGGGAGGCGCCCCGGGCCCGCCGCTGCTGGAACTTCTCGCGGATTTCGGCCACGGACGGGACGACGGCCGGGCCGACGCCGTCCATCACGAAGTCGGCGTGGCCCTCCAGCAGGGACATCACGGCGGTGAGGCGGCCGAGGATCTCCCGCTGGGCCGGGGTCTGCACGATCTCGACGAGGGAGCGGCCGTCGTCGCCCTCCTCGGCCTCGGGACGGCCGCCGGCCAGAGTCTGTGCGGCCTCCCGGATGCGTTCCAGGACGGTCATGGGGTCGACGTCGGTCTCCCCCAAGAACGACTGGATTTCGCCCTCCAGGTGGTCCCGCAGCCAGGGAACCGCGGTGAACTGCGTGCGGTGCGTCTCCTCGTGCAGGGTCACCCACAGGCGGAAGTCGTGGGGCTGTACGTCGAGTTCGCGCTCCACGTGCACGATGTTCGGGGCGACGAGGAGGAGGCGGCCACCGCCGTTCTCGCCGGCCGGGAGCTCGCGGGTGGCCGGGGCGAAGGTCTCGTACTGGCCGAGGACGCGGGAGGCCAGGAAGGACAGCAGCATGCCCAGTTCGACGCCGGTGACCTTGCCGCCGACGGCGCCGAGGACCGCGCCGCCGGGGGTGCCGCTGCGGCGCTCCTGCATCTTGTCCAGCAGCGGTTTGAGGATCTCCCGGAACCCGGCGACGTTCGCCCGGACCCAGCCGGGGCGGTCGACGACGAGGACGGGGGTGTCGTGGGTGTCTTCGGTGCCCATACGAGTGAAGCCCCGGACGTGTTCCTCCGAGGACTTGGCATGCCGGCGCAGCTCTGCGACGACGGCCCGGGCCTCGTCGCGGCTCACCTCGGGGCCCGGCCGCATGAGCCGGGTCGCGGTCGCCACCGCGAGATTCCAGTCGACCATCTCGGCTCCACCGATGCTCGTCATGCGTCAACCGTACGTGAGCGCTGCCGCTGGGGGCAGGCCGAAGAGTGCCGGGTGGGCTGTGGAGGTGGTCGGTGTGAGGGCTGAGGGGCGTGGGTGTGCGGGGTGCCGTTGGTTGGCGCCGGCCGGGGGTGGGTGCGCTCGCCCGTGCTGGCGGGGTGCCGCTGCGCCCACCCGTGCCGCCCCAGCGGCACGACTGCCCGCAGCTACGCACGACTGCCCGCGGCTGCGACGGCTTCGTGTGGCTAGCGGCAGGTGCAGGTCGTCAGGGTTGTTGCTGTTTTGTCCAGGGCCGACTGGGCTGCGCCCGGGTTCCTGGTGTTCGAGGTCAGGAAGGTGAACGCCAGGAGGCGGCCGTTCTGGTCGACTGCCGTGCCTGCGAGGGTGTTGACGCCGGTGAGGGTGCCTGTTTTGGCGCGTACGACGCCTGCTGCGCCGTCCGCGTAGCGGCTGGTCAGGGTGCCGGTGAAGCCTGCGACGGGGAGGCCGGTGAGGACGGCCCGGAGGGCGGGGTGGCTGGGGGCGGCCGACTTGGTGAGGAGGGCGGTCAGGAGGTCGGCCGTGAGACGGTCGGCGCGGTCGAGGCCGCTGCCGTCCTTGAAGCGGGCGCCCTTCAAGGGGAGGCCGAGCTTCGCCAACTGGGCGTGGATGGCCGAGCCCGCGCCGGTGAAGTCCGCCCGCTTCCCCGTCGCAATCGCCGTCTGGCGGGCGAGGTGCTCGGCGATGTCGTTGTCGCTGTTGGTGAGCATGCGTTCGACGAGCGAGGAGAGGGGTGGCGAGGAGACCTTGGCCAGGGTTTCCGCGCGGCCCGTGGCCTTGGAGGGGCCGGGAGGCGTCGTGCTGATGCCGTGTTCCTTCAGGAACTGCCCGAACTTGCGGGCCGCGTCCGCCGCCGGGTCGGGCACGCGCGGTGCCGGTCCGCTGGTCGAGTCGTCCGTGCGGGCCTCGTCGGCCATCAGGGCGGTGATCTTCGCGAGGTTGCCGTTGACCCCGATCGGATGCATTTCGGGGCCCGCGTACAGGGTGGTGTCGTACGACAGCGTCACCTCGCGCAGGCCGTGCTTCTTCAGGGCCGCGGCCGTCCCGGCGGCCAGCGCGCGCAGGCTCGCCCAGCCGCCGGCCTCCTTGCGGGCGGTGAGTGTCGGGTCGCCGCCGCCGACGAGGACGACCTCCTTGGTGTCGGGTTCCAGCGCGGCGCGGGTGGTGAGGCGGTGGTCGGGGCCCATCGCGGTCAGGGCGGCGACCGCGGTGGCGATCTTCGTCGTGGACGCGGGGATGAGCGGCACGTCGGCACCCGTGCCGTACAGGAGCTTGCCGGTGGCCGCGTCGACGACCGCGGCCGTACGGCGGGAGCCGAGTGCCGGGTCCTTCAGGAGCGGGTCGAGGACGCGCGCGAGGGCCGCGCCGTTCGGGGCCGGCTTCACCGTGCCGCCGGCGCCGCCGAGGCCGGCCAGCACGGAGGCGGCGCTGGGCGCGGGCCGCGGCGCCTCGGCCACCGCACCGGAGGAACCTGACGTACCGGAGGTACGGCCGTGATCTGCGCCACCCGTGCGGTCGTGGGCGACCGCCCAGTCCCGCTCGGCCGTACGCTGACCGCTGGAGTCCCAGGGACCGGCGGCGGTCACCACACCGGCGGCCAGGGCGAGACCGGCAGTGGCGGCACCGGCGGTGTACTGCCAGTTCTTCGCCCGGGAGCCCCGCCAGCTCTGTGACACCTGCCCGACCCGTGTGACCTGCGACGACAGGGCCCGCGCGAGCCGCGTGACCCGTGGCCGCGCAGCCCCTGCGGCCCGGGTGAGATGAGGCCGTACGGTGTCCGCGGCCCGGGCGAGACGCGGTCGTACGGCGCCCGCCACCCGCACCACATGCGGTCTGGCGGCCCGCCAAGGCCTCAGTTCCGGCACGAACACCAGCCCCTTTCGCGATCACACACCGGCGTGAGGGACACTTAACCACCAGAACTATGTGCTGATCATGGAGGAGCCACCGGTGGAGTTCGACGTCACGATCGAGATCCCGAAGGGTTCGCGCAACAAGTACGAGGTGGACCACGAGACCGGTCGTATCCGCCTGGACCGGCGACTCTTCACGTCGACCGCCTACCCGACCGACTACGGCTTCGTCGAGAACACCCTCGGCGAGGACGGCGACCCGCTGGACGCGCTGGTCATCCTCGACGAGCCGACCTTCCCGGGCTGCCTGATCCGCTGCCGCGCGATCGGCATGTTCCGGATGACGGACGAGGCCGGTGGCGACGACAAGTTGCTGTGCGTGCCGTCGACCGACCCGCGCGTGGAGCACCTGCGTGACATTCACCACGTGTCGGAGTTCGACCGTCTGGAGATCCAGCACTTCTTCGAGGTCTACAAGGACCTGGAGCCCGGCAAGTCGGTCGAGGGCGCCAACTGGGTGGGCCGCACGGACGCCGAGGCCGAGATCGAGCGGTCGTACAAGCGATTCAAGGAGACGGGCGGCCACTGACGCCGTTACCTCAGCCTGTCCTGAGAACGGGCCGTGCGCACGCGCGTGCGGCCCGTTCGCGTGTATGTGCGCATACTGAGGCCTGACGGAGGTGTCGTACAGGGAGCGCTACTCAAGTGACGGACGCGGAGGACCGCAAGCCGCAGTCGGACGAGGCGAGGGCCACGTTCGATCCCGAGATCACATCGGAGTTCGCCGTTCCCCAAGGGCTCGCGGTCCCCAGGGGCGGTACGGAGCCGGAGACCACGTCCGACTTCGCTGTTCCGCAGGGGCTCGACGTACCGCAGGTGTCCGCCGTCGAGGCCGAGGGGTCGGCGTTCTCTCCGCCCCGCACGTACAGCGCCCGGCAGGCCCCGCCCGCGTTCACCCCGCCCAGCGGGGTGCCGGTCATCAGCCTGACCAAGGACGTGCCCTGGCAGGACCGGATGCGCACGATGCTGCGCATGCCGGTGGCCGAGCGGCCCGTGCTGGAGCAGGCGCACCGGCACGACGAGTCCGGGCCCGCCGTCCCGCGCGTGCTCGACCTGACGCTGCGTATCGGCGAGTTGCTGCTGGCGGGCGGTGAGGGCGCCGAGGACGTGGAGGCGGCGATGTTCGCCGTCTGCCGCTCCTACGGCCTGGACCGCTGCGAGCCGAACGTTACCTTCACGCTGCTGGCGATCTCGTACCAGCCGTCCCTGGTGGACGACCCGGTGACGGCGTCCCGGACGGTACGGCGCCGGGGTACCGACTACACGCGGCTCGCGGCCGTGTACCAGCTGGTGGACGACCTCAGCGACCCGGAGACGCAGATCTCCCTGGAGGAGGCCTACCGGCGGCTCGCGGAGATACGGCGCAACCGGCACCCCTACTCCACCTGGACGCTCACCGCCGCCAGCGGACTGCTCGCGGGCGCGGCCTCGGTGCTGGTCGGCGGCGGCCTCGTGGTGTTCGTCGCGGCCGTGCTGGGCGCGAGCCTGGGCGACCGGCTGGCGTGGCTGTGCGCGGGGCGGGGGCTGCCGGAGTTCTACCAGTTCATCGTGGCCGCGATGCCGCCGGCCGCGGTCGGGGTGGCGCTCACGCTGACCGGCGTCCACGTGAACGCCTCCGCGGTGGTCACCGGTGGGCTCTTCGCTCTGCTCCCGGGGCGGGCGCTCGTGGCGGGCGTCCAGGACGGGCTGACCGGCTACTACATCACCGCGGCCGCGCGCCTGCTGGAGGTCATGTACTTCTACGTCGGCATCGTCATCGGGGTGCTGGTCGTCCTGTACTTCGGCGTGAAGCTGGGTGCCGAGCTCCATCCCGACACGGCGCTGGGCGGCTCGTCACGGCCGTTGTGGCAGATCGGGGCGGCGATGCTGCTGGCGCTGACGTTCGCGGTGCTGTTGCAGCAGGAGCGGTCGACGGTGCTGTTGGTGACGTTGAACGGGGGTGTCGCCTGGTCGGTGTTCGGGGCGATGCACTCCGTGGGGGAGATCTCGCCGGTGGCCTCCACGGCGGCGGCCGCGGGGCTGGTGGGGTTGTTCGGGCAGTTGCTGTCGCGCTACCGGTTCGCGTCCGCGTTGCCGTACACGACGGCGGCGATCGGGCCGCTGTTGCCGGGTTCGGCGACGTATTTCGGGTTGTTGTCGATCGCGCAGAACCAGGTCGATGCCGGGTTGGTTTCCCTGACCAAGGCTGTTGCGTTGGCCATGGCGATCGCCATCGGGGTGAACCTCGGGTCGGAGATCTCGCGGATGTTCCTGCGGATCGGGTCTGCGGACAAGCGGCGAGCCGCCAAGCGGACCAGGGGATTCTGAGCGCCTAGCAGCTCGGGGACTACTTGTTGTCGGCGGGTGCTGGTTGTCGGTGGCTTGTCGCGCAGTTCCCCGCGCCCCTCGGTTGGCTCAGTACCCCTGGTTGTAAGGCGACTGACCGCCCTGCTGGGAGCCGTAAGGCTGCTGCGGCGGGTACGGCTGGGGGTAGGGCTCGTCCGGGTCGATGCGGCGGAGCTGGGTCGTGGGGGCGTCCATGAGCGGGGGCTGCACCGGAGCTGCCGCGGCCGTGCGCTTCTTCTTGGCGCGGTCGCGGAGGTACTCGATGATGATCGGGACCACGGAGAGCAGGACGATCAGGACGAGGATCGCCTCGACGTGGGTGCGGATGAACTCGATCTGGCCGAGCCAGTAGCCCGCGAGGGTGACGCCCGTGCCCCAGGCGATGCCGCCGATGATGTTGTACGTGAAGAACGTGCGGTACTTCATGCGGCCGGCGCCGGCCACGATGGGGGCGAAGGTGCGCACGATGGGGACGAAGCGGGCCAGGACGATCGCCTTGGGGCCCCACTTCTCCATGAACTCGTGGGCCTTCTCCAGGTTCTCCTGCTTGAAGAGTCTGGAGTCGGGGCGGCTGAACAGCTTCGGGCCGAAGAACTTGCCGATCATGTAGCCCACCTGGTCGCCGATGACGGCGGCGATCACGATCAGCGTGCACACCAGCCACAGGGGCTGGCTGATGTACTGCCCCTGGGCCACGAAGAGACCCGCGGTGAACAGCAGGGAGTCGCCGGGCAGGAAAGCGAAGAGCCCGGACTCCGCGAAGACGATCAGCAGGATGCCGGGCAGGCTGAAGGTGGAGATCAGATAGTCCGGGCTGAGCCACTCGGGGCCGAGCGCAAGCGTGGTCACGGGATTGTGGCTCCTGCTGCTGTGGGATTCGGGCTGGGTTGGCTGCCCAAAAGTATCAACGCAGCCATCACGCCCCGGGTTCCTTGGTAGTTCCCAGAATGCCCTGTGCAGCGCCTGGCACAAAGCCGAGCACCCCGGCGCCATCACCGGGGTGCTCCGCGAAACCGCCGCCTTCTAGGAGGAGTGCCGGGCGGCGTTGGCGAGGATCGCCTCGCGCATGTAGGCCGCGAGGCCCGGCTTCGCCTTGTCGATGTTGTGGGTGAAGCGTTCGTCGTTGACGTACATCTCGGCCAGGCAGGTGTGCATCTCGTACCCGCAGTCGTAGTGGTTGCGGGCGATTCCCCGGCGGTGCTCCTCGGCGGCGTCCATCGCCGCCTCGGAGTCGGCCGCCTCGCCGGCCTCCATCAGGGCGACGAACCGCCGGGTGAGCTCGTCGGCCTCGTTCTGGATCCGCTGCCAATCCTCCTTGGTGTAGGACGCCGCGCGCTGCTGGGACTGCCGGTAGGCGTCGGTGTTCCCCCAGCGCTCGCGCACCTCGTCCTCGTACTGGTCCGGGTCGAAGTCCCCGAACACCTCGAACTTCTCCTCGGGCGTGAGGTTGATCCCCATCTTCCGTGCCTCCATGGCGTGCTCCACGGCCTCCGCCATCTTCTGCAGCTTCTCGATCCGGGCGGTCAGCAGCTCGTGCTGGCGGCGCAGGTGCGCGCGCGGGTCTGCTTTTCCGGTGGCCTGATCGTCGAGCAGGGCGGCGACCTCGTCGAGCGGGAAGCCAAGCTCCCGGTAGAACAGAATCTGCTGCAGCCGGTCGAGGTCGGCGTCGCTGTAGCGCCGGTGGCCCGCGTGGCTGCGCTCGCTCGGGGCGAGCAGCCCGATGGCGTCGTAGTGGTGCAGGGTGCGCACCGTGACGCCGGCGAAGCCGGCGACCCGTCCCACGGAGTAGCTCACTTCCGCTCCCTTCCTCGTACGCGCTCCACACTGAGTCCTTACGTTGCGTGAGATGCAAGCCCGATTTCCCGGATCTACCGTCGTAGGTATGCCGCTCCACAAAGGACCCGAGCAGCCCGACGCACGCCGCCTGCCGGTGAACCCGTTCTACGGCGCCGCCGACCCCGTCGGCGGGATGGCCGAGGCCCCGCCCACGCACCGGCTCCCCGACACCCCGCTGCCGCCCTCCACGGCGTACCAGCTCGTGCACGACGAGCTGATGCTGGACGGCAACGCCCGGCTGAATCTCGCCACCTTCGTCACCACCTGGATGGAGCCCCAGGCGGGGGTACTGATGGCGGAGTGCCGGGACAAGAACATGATCGACAAGGACGAGTATCCGCGCACCGCCGAGCTGGAGCGGCGGTGTGTGGCCATGCTCGCCGAGCTGTGGAACGCCCCGGACCCGGCGGCGGCCGTCGGCTGTTCGACCACCGGGTCGAGCGAGGCGTGCATGCTCGCCGGGATGGCCTTGAAGCGGCGGTGGGCGCGGCGCAACGGCGACCGGTATCCGGGGGCGCGGCCCAACCTCGTGATGGGGGTCAACGTCCAGGTCTGCTGGGAGAAGTTCTGCACCTTCTGGGAGGTGGAGGCCCGCCAGGTGCCCATGGAGGGCGACCGGTTCCACCTGGATCCGCAGCTCGCCGCCGAGCTGTGCGACGAGAACACCATCGGGGTCGTCGCGATCCTCGGCTCGACCTTCGACGGTTCGTACGAGCCCGTCGCCGAGCTGTGCGCGGCCCTGGACGCCCTGCAGGAGCGGACCGGCCTCGACATCCCCGTGCACGTCGACGGGGCGTCCGGCGCCATGGTCGCGCCCTTCCTCGACGAGGACCTGGTGTGGGACTTCCGGCTGCCGCGCGTGGCGTCGGTCAACACCTCGGGGCACAAGTACGGGCTGGTCTATCCGGGCGTCGGCTGGGCGCTGTGGCGGGACGCGGAGGCGCTGCCGGAGGAGCTGGTCTTCCGCGTCAACTACCTGGGCGGCGACATGCCGACCTTTGCGCTGAACTTCTCCCGGCCGGGCGCGCAGGTCGTGGCGCAGTACTACACGTTCCTGCGGCTGGGCCGCGAGGGCTACCGGGCCGTGCAGCAGGCCTCGCGGGACGTGGCGCGGAAAATCGCCGACGGGGTGGCGGAGCTGGGTGACTTCCGGCTGCTCACGCGGGGCGACCAGCTGCCCGTGTTCGCCTTCACGACGGCTGATGACGTGCAGGCGTACGACGTGTTCGACGTCTCGCGGCGGCTGCGCGAGGGGGGCTGGCTGGTGCCCGCGTACACCTTCCCGCCGCACCGCGAGGACCTGTCCGTGCTGCGTGTGGTGTGCCGCAACGGCTTCTCGGCCGACCTCGCCGACCTGTTCCTGGAGGACCTGTCCCGGCTCCTGCCGGAGCTGCGCCGGCAGCCGCATTCGCTGACGCACAGCAGGGATGCGGCCACCGGTTTTCACCATTAGCGACTGAGCCTGGAGAAGCGCCGTATCGCCAGCGGGAAGAACACCGCGGGCAGCAGCAGCGGCCAGACGACCGCCGCCCACACGTGTCCGGGTTCGCCGCCCTGGTTGCCGAACAGGTCGCGTACGGCGCTCGCCGTGGCCAGGACCCGCACCAAGGTGGTCTTGCCGGCGCCGTTGGGGCCGAGGATCCCGTGCACCGTGCCGCGCGTGACCGTCAGGTCGAGCCCGTCCAGTGCGTGTTTCCCGCCTTTGCCTCCGTAGGTCTTGTGTGGCCCCTTCGACGGTGATCACCGTGTCGGCCACTACCCTCTCCCTCGCTAGTCAAACTTGACTACGAGGGAGGAAGGTAACCCTGGCGGATCCATTCGTCAAATTTGATTAGTGACCGTGGCGGTCCTATCGGTCGTCCTCGGGATGCCGCTCCCCCGTCGCGTACGGGTTCTCCTCACCCTGGGCCAGGACTCCGACGAACGGCTCGCCCTCGTCGGCGAAGGTGTAGGCGCCGCCCTCGATGCGGTCGGTCAGGCCGCGGGTCCACTCGGCCTCGGAGTCGGCCGTGTGGACCCACATGTTCATGATCTCGCCGATGTGACCGAGCTGCCCGGGGCCCTCCTCGGGCACGTAGTGCTCCAGGACCGAGGCCCGCCACTCCTCGATCCGCCGGGTCCGCTCCTTCAGCAGTGCCACCGCCTCGGCCCGCGGCAGGTCGACGATGAAGCCGAGGCTCGCCGACTTCATGTCCCCGCGCTGGTCGTACGTGATCAGCGCGTCCCGGAGCAGGGCGAAGTACTCCTCGGTGCCCTGCTCGGTCAGCTCGTACTCGGTACGGGGCGGGCCGCCGGCCGTGGACGGGGCGGTCTCGTGCGCGTACAGCAGCCCCTGCTTCGCCATCTGCTTCAGGGCGTGGTAGATGGAGCCGGGCTTGGCGTTGGACCACTCGTGCGCGCCCCAGTACTCCAGGTCGCCCCGCACCTGGTAGCCGTGGGCCCGTCCGTGCATCTTGACCGCGCCTAGCACGAGGAGACGGATCGCTGACATGCGGTCCAGATTATGACGCGACCACCATCCGCTGTTCCTCGGCCACCAGCTCGAACGCCGTCCTGCCGTCCAGGGACTCCCGGATGATGTCGGCGTGGCCCGCGTGCCGGGCCGTCTCGCGGATCAGGTGGAGGACCAGCCAGCGAATGGAGACACGCTCCGCCTGCCCGAACCACGGCTCGTCCGGCAGCGGAAAGGTGTCGTCGAGGCTGGGCACCGACCGGACGTACGCCTCCGTCTCGGCTGCGACCTTCTCCCAGTACGCCAGCTGCGCCTCGAGAGTCTCGCCGTCGACCAGCCGGAAGCACTCGTGCCAGTTCGTCTCGTCCCGCGCGACGGCACGCGGCTCGCCCTTGGCGATCGCCACCCAGCCCTGCTCGACCTCGGCGAGGTGCTTGACCAGCCCGCCGAGCGACAGCTCACTGGCACTGGGCCTGCTGTTCGCCTGCTCCTCGGTCAGCCCGAGCACCGCCCGCCGGACGCCGCCGCGCTGCTCCGCGAGGAAGGAGAGCAGCGCTCCGCACTCGTCGCCGTGCGCCTCGGCCGGAACGTGAGTGACCATGACAGCCGCCTTTCATCGGGGTGCCCCTGTTCAGGGGGCGTTCTGCCTGACACCGATGAAGTTAGCGGCCATATAGGACAGATTCTGTCCCCAATGCACCAGGGAGGACCCGTGACCACCCAGCCCGTCGAGCCCTGACCCTCCGGGCAACCGCCCAAGACCCTCGCCGACCTCGCTACCGACGACGAGCTGGACGCCGAGAGCGACGCCGCGCTGCATGGCGAACTCGACCTCGTCCCCGGTTGGGAACTCGGAGTCCGGTGAGCGCAGGCGAGTAGCCCTGGGTGGGCGCCAAGACCGCCTGTCAGGAGACAGTACGCCCGATGTGCTCAATATGGATGACCCTGGCGTCCTGATCCATGCGATAGAGGATCCGCCAGGGCCCGTGATGGAGGCGGCGGTGGTCTGCGCCCCAGGCTCGGGACCCCTCAGGCCTGGGGTTCTCGGTGAGTTGGTCGGCGGCACGGAGGAGCCCGTCCACACCCTGCGGCTCGTCCTTGAGGTAACCGGTGGCCTCGTTCAGCGCCGCTGGCTCCCACTGGACTTCCCAGGTCAAGCCTGGCTCCTCCCAGCAGCTTCGAGCAGTATCCGGCGCGCCTCGGCGTGCGGGACGGGAGCTGCGGCGATCCCAAGGGCGCGGTCACGCTCGAGGCGGGCCAGTGCGAGCGCGTCTTCGAGGTCTTCGAGCTCCGCGGGAGAGATCAGGACCGCGGTGGGGACGCCACGGTCCGTCAGGGTGATGTGTTCGTGCTGGGCGGCCCGACGGGCGAGGTCCCCGAGCTTGCCCCTCGCTTCGGCAATGGGATATGTAGCAGACATGCATCTAGTGTACAGCTAGATGACAGTTCCGTCCTTGACCGCCGTGACGAACGACGACCAGCCGGATGCGGGGAAGAGCAGGGCGGGGCCGTGGGGGATCTTGGAGTCGCGGACGGGTATGCCGGAGGGGTCGTGGTCGAGGACTTCGAGGCAGCTGCCGGCTTCGTTCCCGCTGTACGACGACTTTCGCCAGCCGCTGAGCGTGGCAGCGTCCGATATGACGTGCTTAGGCATCGTGATCGTAATCCTTCGCCGTGGCCTTGAGCAGGGCTAGCGACTCGCGCAGCGGAAGCGCGTCGCTCAGTGCGAGATAGTAGGCGCCCTGCAACTGCTCGACGACAGCCGGGGAGTCGTGGACCTGGGCGACGCGGATGCCCTCTGAATAGGCGACCGGGGGTTGGTCCTCGAACCACATCAGGCTCAGCATGCCCTGCATGACCGGGTAGGCACCCGTGCCTCGCGGCATCACGTGCACGCGGATGCGGCCGCTCTCCATGAGATCTACGAGATGCACGAGCTGCTCTGCCATGACGCCCTTGTCGCCCACCACGCGGTGGAGCAGCCCCTCGTCCAACAGCGCCCAGAAGGTGGGCGTCACCGGGTCGTCGAGAAGCTTTGCCCGCTCAAGGCGTGTGACAAGGCGTCTGTCACGTTCCTCGTCACGCAGGGGAGGGAACGTCGTGCCCAGGACGGACCGCGCATACCGCTTCGTCTGAAGGAGCCCCGGCACGAACATCACCGCCGACTCCCGGATCACCACCGCCTGTTTCTCCAGTTCCAGGGCCGCCTCGAAGTAGTCAGCAACGGCCACATCCTCCTGCGGCAGAAAGCTGCTCAGCACATTCCCCGTACCCAGCGCCTTGTCCAGCCGCTGTGCGTCCCCCTTGGACGGCACTCTGCGGCCCGCCTCGATGTGGGCAATGTGCGAACGGGTCATCACCGCCCGGTCCGCCAACTGCTGTTGCGTCAGGCCCGCCGCCTCGCGCCGCTCCCTGAGCCAGTCGCCGTAGATGTTGCTCACTGAATCAACCCCCTTGTGACAAATGCCTTGTCACACGCGCCCCTCTGGCGAGGCTAGCCCCGAAGGCCGCACAGTGTGAGCGGTTCGCTACAGAACGCGAGAACCCCCGCGACCGAGCCACCGGTCCGGGGGTGTGGCCATCAACCAACGCTAGGGAGCTGACGACATGGGGCACCGTATCGCCCGCTGGCTCTTCGAACCACTGCTACGGCTTCTTCTGCCCGGAACGGGGCGGCGCCGAAAGCCTGTACGGCAGCCGGTGCTCGCCCCATGCCAGTGCCCGCACCTCCGCAGCCGTACCGCGCGCCCCGGCTGGGAGCGCCCCCTGCGCGGCGAGGACAGCCCGCTGGTCCGCCCCTACGTCGCCCGTCACGGAACGGAGATGCCCGTATGACCGACCTCGACACGGCACGGCTGCTGCCCTGGACCGGCGAGGGACGCAAGCCCTGCTATCTCGTCACCGACGGAACCGGCTACCTCGCCCGGCTCGCCGACATCGTCGAGGCCGTACAGCTCGACATGGCGGACGAACTCCTCGGCCACGCGGACGACCTGCTCGCCGACCGCCGGGCCACGCCCGACCAGCTCCGGTTCCTGCTGGCCCGGATGAGCGAGGCGCTGACCGACGTACGGCGGATCGCCGTCAGCCGTGGCCGGAACCGCTAGAAGGGGAAGGCACTCCTGCCGTGCTGCACCGAGATCCACTTCATCGTGGTGAAAGAGTCCAGCATCGTCTCCCCGTTCAGGCGGCCGATGCCCGAGTGCTTCTCGCCGCCGAAGGGGACGATCGGCTCGTCGTGGACGGTGCCGTCGTTCACGTGGAACATGCCCGTGTCGATCTGCTTGGCGAAGGTGACGCCCCGCTCGACGTTCCCGGTGTGGACGGCGCCGCTCAGGCCGTACGGGGTGTCGTTGACGATGCGTACCGCCTCCTCCTCGCCGTCGAACGGGATGATGAAGGCAACCGGGCCGAAGACCTCCTGCTGGAGCAGGGCCGAGTCGGCGGGGACGCCGGTCAGGACGGACGGCTCGATGAGGTTGTCCGCCCGCCCGCCGCGCACCAGGGCCGTCGCGCCCTCGGCGAGCGCCTGGTCGACCACGCCCGCGATGGCGTCCGCCTGCGAGGAGTTGATGACCGGGCCGATGACCGTCTCGGGGTCGCGCGGGTCGCCGGCCTTCAGGGTCTTGACCTTGGCGACGAACTTCTCGGTGAACTCGTCGGCGATCGAGCGGTCCACGAGGACGCGGTTCGCGGCCATGCAGACCTGGCCCTGATGGACGTACCGGCTGAAGACCGCCGCGTCGACCGCGTAGTCCACGTCGGCGTCGTCCAGGACCACCAGCGCGCTGTTGCCGCCCAGTTCGAGCACCGACCGCTTGAAGTTCGCGGCGCACACGGTGGCGACGTGCCGGCCGACCTTGTCGGAGCCGGTGAAGGAGATGACCTTCGGGACAGGGTGCTCGATGAAGGCGTCGCCGATCTCGGCTATGTCGGTGACGACGGCGTTCAGCAGGCCGGCGGGCAGGCCCGCGTCCTCGAAGACCTTCGCGACCAGCGTGCCGCCGCAGACCGGAGTGTTCTGGTGCGGCTTGAGGACGACGGCGTTGCCCAGCGCGAGCGCCGGGGCGACCGACTTGACCGAGAGGAGGAAGGGGAAGTTGAAGGGGCTGATGACGCCCACGACGCCGACCGGCACGCGGTAGACGCGGTTCTCCTTGCCGTCCACCGGAGACGGGATGATCCGGCCCTCGGGGCGCAGCGCCAGGTGGATCGCCTCGCGCAGGAACTCCTTGGCGAGGTGCAGCTCGAAGGCGGCCTTCAGTCGCGTGCCGCCCAGCTCGGCGATGATCGCCTCGCTGATCTCGGCCTCGCGGTCCTCGATCAGCCGCAGCGCCTTCTCGAACACGGCGCGGCGAGTGTACGGGTTGGTCGTCGCCCACGCTTTCTGGGCGCGCTCGGCCGCCCGGTACGCCTGATCGACCTCGTCCACCGTGGCTATCGTGATCGACGCCAGCTTCTCGTCGTCGTACGGGTTGAAGTCGATGATGTCCCAGGAGCCGGTACCCGGGCGCCACTCACCGTCGATGTACTGCTGAGCCAGGTCGGTGAAGTACGACGACATGTGATCCCTCAATCCGTTGCTGCCACGGCAGACCCTTGATCAACTTCACCAGCTGATCACATGTCATCGTACTTGCGTGACACACGAGTTGAAGGAGTCCTTGGAATACTTGTCAGGAGAGTTGGAGGAGTCCCCGCAGGAGGTCCCGGCTCTCGGCCGGGCCGGGGCTGTCCTGTTGCAGCTCCTTCAGCGTCTTCTCGTACTGGGCGACGTCCTCGTGCTTGTCCAGGTACAGGGCGCTCGTCAGCTGCTCCAGGTACACCACGTCCGACAAGTCGGACTCCGGGAAGCTGAGGAGCGTGAACGCGCCACTCTCGCCGGAGTGGCCGCCGAAGCTGAACGGCATCACCTGCAGGCGCACGTTGGAGCGCTCCGAGATGTCGATCAGGTGCTGGAGCTGGCCGCGCATCACCTCGCGGTCGCCGTACGGCCTGCGCAGGGCCGCCTCGTCGAGGACGATGTGGAACTCGGGCGCGACCTCGGAGACGAGGTACTTCTGCCGCTCCAGCCGCAGCGCCACGCGTTTTTCGACGTCCACCTCGCTCGCGCCCTTCATGCCGCGCCTGACGACCGCGCGGGCGTACTCCTCGGTCTGCAGCAGCCCGTGCACGAACTGCACCTCGTACGCCCGGATCAGCGACGCCGCGCCCTCCAGGCCCACGTACGTCGGGAACCAGCTGGGCAGCACGTCCGAATAGCTGTGCCACCAGCCCGCGACGTTGGCCTCCTTGGCCAGGGACAGCAGTGAGGCGCGCTCCTGCTCGTCCGTGATGCCGTACAGCGTCAGCAGGTCCTCCACGTCCCGCGCCTTGAAGCTCACCCGGCCCAGCTCCATGCGGCTGATCTTCGACTCGGAGGCGCGGATCGAGTACCCCGCGGCCTCGCGCGTGATGCCCCGTGCCTCACGCAGTCGCCTGAGTTGTGATCCGAGCAGCATGCGCCGCACCACCGATCCCGGCTCTCCCGCGCTCACGTTCGCCAGCCTCCCCAACCGTCTTCAGGGGCCGAAGTCTGCCACTAAAACACTCCGAGCAGTACTCGTCCGGTTACGGAAACGGAATCCGGCCATGGAATCAACCCGGGATCCGGCGGGCGGGCGGCGTGCGGAGGTGAGGAAGAGGCATGGCAAAGGCGAGCCAACGGCAAGGATCAGCCGAGAAGATGACGGAAAAATTGCCCAACAAGCGGGGCGGGAAGGTCCATTTCGGTCACGTGCACGTGCATCTGCCCTTGCATCTGCTGTGCGCATCCGAAACCATGGTCCCGCACCACCGCTGCATCGCCGCCGCGAATTCCCGGGAGTGCCTCGCATGGGGACGAATGGATCGACCATGCTCCAGCCGTTACGGCAGGGCCTTCCGCCACTGGACCCCGCAGCCGCGTCCAGCGCCGCCTCCTGTGTCCTGCCCGCCCGCTACGAAGCGGTGCGCGAGGCCCGGCAGTTCACCCGCAGAACACTCGACCAGTGGGACCTGGGCGACCGCTTCGACGACGTGTGTCTCGTGGTCTCCGAGCTGGTCACCAACGCCCTGCGGCATGGCCTGCCGCACCACCGCCCTGCCGGCGAGGCCCTGCGGGCCGCGCCTTTCGACTCGGCCGGCGCGCCCCTCGTGTCCGACCCGTGTCCGGCGCCGAACCCGCAGGTGCGGCTGCATCTGATGCGCTGGACCGAGCGGCTGGTGTGCGCGGTGCGCGATCCGAGCCACGACAGCCCGGTGGCCCGTGACACGGACGACTTCTCGGCGGAGTCGGGCCGGGGCCTGTTCCTGGTCGAGTCCTTCGCCGACGGCTGGGGCTGGCACCCGCTGGCGGACACGCTGAGCGGCAAGGTGGTGTGGGCGCTGTTCCGGCTACCACGGCCGGGCGCGCAGGACCCCGCCAACTGACGAAACGCGGCGCTTCATCGCGCCGCGTTTCTACGCGCGTTACGACGCGTAGGGTCCCGATTGCCCCGAGTTACCCGGGAGTTCTCGGGCGCCCGCCATGGCGCCTCCCGGGCGTTCAGCCCCCGACCAGATGGTCGAATTCCCCGTCCTTGACGCCGGCCAGCATCGCCTCGATCTCCGCGCGCGTGTAGACGAGCGCGGGGCCGTCCGGGAACCGGGAGTTGCGCACGGCGACGTCACCCCCGGGCAGCCGCGCGAACTCCACACAGGAGCCCTGCGAGTTGCTGTGCCGGCTCTTCTGCCACGGCACGCCGTGCAGCTCCGTGGCCGCCATGCCGTTGTACACGTCACCGTCGTACACGTCGTGGTCCACAAGTCGCTCCCCGGTGGTGCAAGTGCACTGGCTGGTGTGGCCTTGATGCAGTGGTCAACTGGACCGGATCATAGCTCTGTTCATGTGCAGATGCATGCGCAGATGCACGTGCACGCGGGGTCATGCCGCGATTACAGGTTTGGTGACCGCTTTGCCGACTCCTATGGAGTCCTTTGACCTGTTTGACGGACGGGCCGGTGAAGACGTTCCCAGCGCCTGCCCCGCTCTGCGGGGGTAATTCCGTACGGGGAGGTGCGGGGTACGTGAAAGGCCGTCGCAGGTGCCCCGGAATCGGCGGCACCTGCGACGGCCCTGTGTCCGCGTGTTGGTGTTTCAGCGGCTGGAGTACGGCAGCAGCGCCATCTCGCGGGCGTTCTTGATGGCCTTCGCCAGCTGCCGCTGCTGCTGGGAGGACACGCGCGTGACCCGGCGGCTGCGGATCTTGCCGCGGTCGGAGATGAACTTCCGCAGCAGGTCGGTGTCCTTGTAGTCGATGTACGTGACCCCGGCCGCGTCCAGCGGGTTCGGACGGTGCTTCAGCGGCTTGCGGTCGGTCTTGCGGGGCATCGGGGTCAGACCTCCAGAAGGGTGTCGAAGGCGTGCGGCAACCGCTGCCAGGCGTCGCGCCCGGCGGCGTACTCGGCGTCGGTCAGCAGGCAGGACTCCAGGAGCCGTTCGAGTCCGTCGCGGTCGAGGCCGGGGGACGTGAAGACGAGGTGCTGGCAGCGGTCCCCGTGCTCGGGCTCCCAGTCCAGCGCGGCGGCGGCCCGGCGCACCGGCGGCACCATCTCCCAGGCCGCGTCCGGCAGCGAGGCCAGCCACGGTCCGGCGCCCTCCACGCACAGGGCTCCGCCCGCCGCGTCCCAGTGGAAGAGGGTGTCCGGCTTGTCAGCCAGCCAGAAGCGGCCCCGGCTGCGCGCGGCGGCGCAGGTCAGGTCCTCCAGCGCCGCGTACAGCCGCTCCGGGTGGAAGGGGCGGCGCCGGTGCCACACGAGGGTGGACACGCCGTGCGCGTCGGCCTCGGCGGGCAGCAGCGCGCACGCCGGGTGCTGGGCCGCCGCGGCCGACTCCACGTCGAAGCCGGCCAGCGCGGCGCCCGCCAGGTCACCGTGGCCGATCAGGACCTGGCGGGCCGTCGGGTGCAGCTGCGCGAGCAGTTCGCGGTCCTCGTCGTCGGCCTCGTCGGAGTCGACGACGGCGAGGACGGGGGCGTACTCCAGCTGGCGCGCGAAGGTGTCGGCGACCGTGCGCTGGTCGGTGGCCGCCGCGGCCAGACCGCCCTCGGCGAGGTCGTCGCCGTTGCCGAGGTACGGCAGCACGAGCGCCGGGTCCACGGCCGTGATCACGCCGGTGACGGTGAGGCCGCCGGCCTCGACCACCTCCGCCATGGCCTTCGGCTCGACCGAGTCCCACAGCTCGATGACGGCGAGCCGGGTGCCGCCCGCGTCCCGGATCCGCTCCAGCTCCGGCACCAGGTCCTCGCGCAGGGCACAGCACGCACAGTCGTTGACGAGGGGCGCCTCGCCGGTGGTGACGATGCCGTGGGCGTCCCGGATCGTCCGGACGACGGTGCCCGCGGCAGCCGTCCCCAGGTCGTGGTGGAGTACGACACTGCCGGGCACCTCGGCGAGCAGCTGCGCCACGGTGGCGGTGCGGGCGTCGGCGTGCAGCCCGCCGACGATCACGACGGAGAGCGACGATGCTTCAGTCACCGTCAGGCCTTCTTCCCGTACCGGCGCTCGAAGCGCTCCACGCGGCCGGCGGTGTCCAGGACGCGGGCCGTGCCGGTGTAGAAGGGGTGGCTGACGTTCGAGATCTCGACGTCGACGACCGGGTAGGTGTTGCCGTCCTCCCACTCGACGGTCTTGTCGCTCGGCACGCCGGCCAGTGTGGAGCGGGTCAGGAAGGCGTAGTTCGCGGCACGGTCACGGAAGACGACGGGACCGTACTCCGGGTGGATTCCCTTGCGCATGGCGGAGTTCAGCGCTCCTCTCGGAAGTCGACGTGGCGGCCGACGACCGGGTCGAACTTGCGCAGGGTCATGCGGTCCGGGTCGTTGCGGCGGTTCTTGCGGGTCACGTAGGTGTAGCCGGTCCCGGCGGTGGACCGGAGTTTGATGACCGGGCGGAGTTCGTTGCGTGCCATGCTGGTATCTTACTGAAAATGACTTCCATTTACACAACGGCTTCGAGAGAGGTGCATCACCCGTGTCCGCGCACTGCATGCTGACCGGCGCACAGCCCGGATTCGGCAACACGATCTCCCACTCCCACCGGCGGACCTCCCGCCGCTTCGACCCCAACATCCAGACCAAGCGGTACTGGCTGCCGAGCGAGGGGCGGTATGTGCGACTGCGGCTGAGCGCCAGGGGGATCAAGACGGTCGACGTGATCGGGGTCGAGGCCGCCGTGGCCCGTATCCGTGCCAGGGGAGTGAAGGTCTGATGGCGAAGAAGAGCAAGATCGCGAAGAACGAGAAGCGGCAGGAGATCGTCGCCCGGTACGCCGCCCGGCGCGCCGAGCTGAAGGAGATCATCCGCCGGCCGTCCTCGACGGACGCCGAACGGCTCGCCGCGCAGGAGGAACTGCGCAAGCAGCCGCGCGACGCCAGCGCCACGCGCGTGCGCAACCGGGACTCGGCGGACGGGCGGCCCCGCGGCTACTTCCGCGCGTTCGGGCTGTCCCGCGTGAACCTGCGGGGACAGGCCCACGCGGGGTACCTGCCCGGGGTGCGTAAGTCGTCCTGGTAGGCGCCGGGGTGCGGCGGCCTTCTCCGGGCGGGCACGGCCCGGTCCGGGCGGGCACGGCCCGGTCCGGGCGGGCACGGCCCGGTCCGGGCGGGCACGGCCCTCTCCGGGCGGGCGCGGGTGCCGTGGCGAGCGCCAGTGTCGTGGCGAGCGCCGGGATGCTGCGTGGACCGGCGCCGTGGCAGGCGCGGCCCGGTCCGGGTGGGTGCCGGGGGTCCTGCGGGCGCCGGTGCCGCGGCGAGCGTTGGTGTCGTGGAAGGCGCCGGGGTGCTGCATCCGGTGCCGTGGCAGGCGCGGCCCGATCCGGGTGGGTGCCGGTGGCGTGGCGGGCGCGGCCCGGTCGTAGCGAGCGCGGGCCGGTCCCGGCGGGCGCCGGGGTGGTGCGTGGGCCGGTGCCGGTGGGCAGCGGTGGGTTGTGCGGGCGCTCCTGGTAGCTTGCTGCGGTCGTTTCGGCCAACCGGCCGACGGCCGCGGGCCCGAGGGCCGCGGGCGACCGGCTACTGCTTGGGAGCTTCCAGTGACTTCGGTGACTTCGGCTACTTCGGCTTCTACGGCGAGTTCCGCGGCGGCCGTCTCGTGCCCCGCGCGCGGGGCGTCCCGCCGGCGGGCGCGGATCGCTGCCGTCGCCGCGGTGCTGGCGGGCGCGTTCGCGCTCACCGCGTGCAGCGACGGCGGCGACTCCGGGGGCAACGCCGCGGACACCCCCAGCCCTTCGCCGAGCGCGTCCGCGGACACGGGCGGCGGCACGGGCGGTTCCGGCGGTTCCGGGGGTTCGGCGTCCGGCGACTCGGACGGCCTCCAGGGCAGCTGGCTCGCCACCACGGGCGGCAAGGCCGTGGCGCTGGTGATCACCGGCAGGAAGGCCGGGCTCTTCGCGACCGGCGGGACCGTGTGCAGCGGATCCGCCGACAAGGAGTCGGGCACGCAGCAGGTCCGCCTTACGTGCACGAACGGCAGCAAGGACCGGGCGGCCGGAAAGATCGACTCCGTGACCAAGTCCACGCTGAAGGTGACCTGGGAGGGCAGCCTCGGCCAGGAGACGTACACCAGGGCCGAGGGCGGCAAGCTGCCGACGGGGCTGCCCACGCCGAGCCCGGGGTCGTGACGAAGCTACGGAGGACTCGCGAGAACCGGGGGTCGCACGCCGCGGGCGTCACGTCGTACGTGATGATCCATGGGCACCGTCACCGGACCACCCACAGGGAACCCCCATGCGCGCCACCCGGCTCACCGTCACCGCCCTCGCCGCCGCCCTCCTCCTGACCGCCTGCTCGGACGGCGGCGACGACAGCAAGGGCAACAGCACCAAGGCCAAGGACAGCAACGCCTGCGACCTCGGCGGTATCGGCATCGAGGTCGGCCCCGCGAGCGCCGCCCCCGCCGCCGGTGACACGGGCAACATCCCCGTCTCCCTCACCAACCAGAGCGAGCCCTGCACCCTGGAGGGCTTCCCCGCCGTCCAGCTGGACGGCGGCGACGCCTCCGTGAAGGTCGCGGCGGAGCAGGGCGGCCAGGCGCCGAAGCTGTCGCTCCCCAAGGGCGCCTCCGCGTCCTTCACGATCACCTACGTGCGCGGGGCGGCGGGCGACGGCAAGAGCCTCGACGCCAGGACGCTGAAGGTCAGCCTGCCGGGCGGCCCCGACAGCAAGACGTTCCCGTGGACGTACGGTCCCGTGGCCGGGAAGGGCGGCGACAAGAGCGCGCCGGAGGCCACGGTCAGCGCGTTCCAGCAGGCGGGCGACTGAGTCGGCTCACGACAAGCGCGGCAGTCAGACAGGCGCGGTCACTCACGGCAGATGCGGCCGCCGCCGCACCTCGGCCCGGTCCGCCGCCCGCGCGCCCTCCGTCCAGCCGGCCGCGTCGCTGCCGCCGCGCAGGCGGGTCGTGGTCGCCTCCGGGAACATGTGGTCCGCATGCGCCGTGACGGCGACTTCGCGCGAGGCGAGCACCGGGAGCAGGTCGCCGGTCACCTGCGTCCCGGCGGCGGCCTGGAGGCGGGTGCCGACACGGTGGGCGTAGGCCGCGAGGAAGGACTGCCGGAAGGTCTTCGTGCGCTTGCGGCCGCCCGCCCGCTGGGCGGCCTCCGCCTTCGTCATCGCACCCTCGGCCTGCACCAGGAGCGAGGCGTAGAGGAGTTCGACCGCCTCCAGGTCCGCCTCGAAGCCGACGACGGTGGAGAAGCCGAACGGTTCGTTCCACACGGCCTGGCAGTGGTTCGCGGCGGCGACCGCGTCCAGCAGCACCGCCTTGGCCTGCTCGTACGGCGGGTCGACCCCGATCCGGCAGGCGCCGGGCGCGTCCGGAGCGGGCGCGTCGGCCGCGAGCAGCGCCTCGTCGACGCTGTGCCGGGCCATCAGTTCCTGCGCCTTGGCGCTGAGCGCCTCCGCCTCCTCCGGGTAGGCGGTCGCCTCCGCCTTGGCAAGCAGCGCGCGGATCCGGCCGAGGGCGGGGGACGGCGG
This sequence comes from Streptomyces sp. TRM68367, assembly GCF_014495685.1. GTDB lineage: Bacteria > Actinomycetota > Actinomycetes > Streptomycetales > Streptomycetaceae > Streptomyces. The sequence continues at coordinate 88,708 of NZ_JACTVI010000024.1, forward strand.
CCCGGGGCGGTCCGAGGCCGCCTGGTCGAGGGGTTCGAGCGCGGGCAGCCGCAGCAGCAGGCGGTACAGCTCCAGGACGGCAGTGGCGTGCGAGAAGCGGTCCGTGCGGGGCAGGTCCCCGGCGGCCGGCGCGGCCAGCTGCGCGGCCCAGCGGCGCCCGCGCGGGCGGTCGTCCGCCGCCTGCGCGCGGATCAGCGCCGACACCAGCCGTACGTGGATGTCGTCCAGCTCGCGCCGTACGACCCGGACGACGTCCGCTGGCTGCCAGCCACGCCGCCACGTCCCCGCCACGAACTCCGCGCCGCGCCGGGCGAGTTCCGCGTCCGCCGCCGGGTCGGCCGCGAGCAGGGACGCGGCGGTGTCGAGGGTGGTGTCGGCGGTGTCGTACAGGGCGGCCCGGAAGGCGCGGTCGACGGTGCTGGGCGTGGTCACCGGCCGATCGTGCCATGCGAGCCGTACGGCTGACGTGCGGCGTCTCACTCCCCCGCCGGGACCCCCGAGGGCCGCCCCGAGCACCTGGTCCTGGGTCTGCTGGCGGACCCGGAGGGCCTGGCGGCGACGGCCATCACCGCGCAGGGGGTCACCCTCGACGAGGTGCGCCAGGCGGCCACCGCGGCACTGCCGCCCGCAGCGGCCGAGGTCCCCGAACTCGTCCCCTACGGCTCCGACGCCAAGAAGGTCCTGGAACTCACCTTCCGGGAAGCCCTCCGCCTCGGCCACAACTACATCGGCACCGAGCACATCCTGCTGGCCCTGCTGGAGCACGAGAACGGCCAGGGCGTCCTCAGCGGGCTCGGCATCGGGAAGGACGCGATCGAGTCGTACCTGACGGAGCTGCTGGGCGCGCTGCTGAAGTCCCGCGAGCAGGAGCAGGGCAAGCAGGAGGGCTGAGGCGGTCGCCCGTGGTAAGGGGTCCCTGCACTATGAGCGCCCGATTAGGTCGCGTGGTCTGGTGCCGTGCATCGCAAGGCGCCGGAGAGCCCTCGATGGGGGTGCCCCCGCTCGACCGGAGCCGAGAGTGGGGGAGGAGCTACCAGGGCTTTTCGGCAACGCGGCGAGGTGCGGTGCCAGACCACGCGACCCGGGCGGGCATAGTGCAAGGACCCCTAAGGGGGCTGGAAGGCCGCAGGTCAGGCCCGTTGTCAGACCTCCCTGCCACACTCACGGTATGACCGACCGGTGGGCGCTCGCTCCGGCCGAGGGCGGTGGCGTGGAGATCGCCGCCCTCGGCCCGGACGGGCTGCCCGCCGGACCGGTGCTGCGGGAGCCGGATCTCGCCGGGGCCGTGCGGAGCCGTCCGGATGTCACGCGGTGGGTGTGGCGGTCCACCGCCGAGGTCTATCCGCGCCTGCTCGCCGCGGGGGTGCGAGTGGAGCGGTGCTACGACATCGAGGACGCCGAGACCCTCCTGCTCGGCCACGAGGGGCGGTACGGCGAACCCCGCTCGGCCGCGGCCGCCCTGGCCCGGCTGCGCGGCGGCCCCGTACCGCCCGACCCGCCCCAGCGGGCCGCCGAACCGGGCGCGCAGTCCCCGCTGTTCGAGCCGGAGGGTGTCAACCTGCCGCTGGCGGACCTGCTCGCGGTCTACGCCGAGCAGCAGCGCCGGCATGAGAGGGCCGAGTACCCCGACCGGATGCGGCTGCTGACGGCCGCCGAGTCGGCGGGGATGCTGGTGGCCGCCGAGATGAACCGCGCCGGGCTCCCCTGGCGTGCGGACGTGCACCGCGAGGTGCTGCACGGCCTGCTCGGCGAGCGGTACGCGGGCGGCGGCGAGCCGCGCCGCCTGGCCGAGCTGGCCGACGAGGTGTCCGACGCGTTCGGCCGCCGGGTCCGGCCCGATCTCCCCGCCGACGTGATCAAGGCCTTCGCGCAGGCCGGGATCAAGGTGAAGTCCACGCGCCGGTGGGAGATCGAGTCCGTCGACCATCCGGCCGTGAAGCCGCTCGTCGAGTACAAGAAGCTGTACCGCATCTGGGTCGCGCACGGCTGGTCCTGGCTGCAGGACTGGGTGCGGGAGGGGCGGTTCCGGCCGGAGTTCCTCGCGGGCGGGACGGTGACCGGGCGGTGGGTGACAAACGGCGGGGGCGCGCTGCAGATCCCCAAGGTGATCCGGCGGGCGGTGGTCGCCGACCCCGGCTGGCGGCTCGTCGTCGCGGACGCCGACCAGATGGAGCCGCGCGTCCTCGCTGCGATCTCCCGCGACCTGGGGCTGATGGAGGTCGCCGGGCGGGAGACCGACCTGTACCAGTCGGTCTCCGACCGCGCCTTTGCCGGCGACCGCGCCCAGGCCAAGCTCGCCGTGCTCGGCGCGGTCTACGGCCAGACCTCGGGCGACGGCCTGAAGAACCTCGCCGCGCTCCGCCGCCGCTTCCCCAAGGCGGTCGCGTACGTCGACGACGCCGCCCGCGCGGGCGAGGAGGGACGGCTCGTACGGACCTGGCTGGGTCGGACGTGCCCGCCGGCGGCCGGGGCGGGTGACGACACCGTGGAGGAGGCGGGCCTTCCCCAGGAAGATCCGGCCGACTCCCCGGCCCCCGGCCCGCAGGAGTGGGTGCCCGGCTACGCCTCCACCAACGCCCGCGCCCGCGGCCGCTTCGCCCGCAACTTCGTCGTGCAGGGCAGTGCCGCCGACTGGGCCCTGCTGCTGCTCGCCGCGCTGCGGCGGACCTGCGCGGACATGGCGGCGGAGCTGGTCTTCTTCCAGCACGACGAGGTGATCGTGCACTGTCCCGAGGAGGAGGCCGGGGCGGTCGTGGCGGCGATCCGGGAGGCGGCGGACCTGGCGGCACGGCTGACGTTCGGTCAGACGCCGGTGCGGTTTCCGTTCACTACAGCGGTGGTGGAGTGCTATGCGGACGCCAAGTGAGCGAGGGCGGCCCTCGCCGTGCCAGTCGCCGTGCCCACCGAGGATGCGCAGGCTCTCCTCTCGGATCTGGCCCGGGGGCGCGCGTACGACGCGCAGCTCGGGGGAGTGTCGCCGCCGCGGCCGGATCCAGGGACGTACGAGATCCCCGACGGCAGAGGTGAACGACCGGGGCCCTCGTCCCTGTCGAGTGTCCGGGTCAGGGCGATCGACGGTCCCGCCGGGTCAGATGACGGGCGGCCGGCCCAGCCGCGTCAGCCGCCACACCGTGCGCCACCGCATCGGCCGCCGCTCCCCCGCCGACTCCCGCAGGCCCTCCGCGAACCCGCCGAACCACGCGCGCAGCGCGGCGCCGCGCGAACGGTTCCGTACGAGGGTCAGGAGCACCCAGACACCCAGGTGGACGGGGACGAGCGGGAGCGGCAGCCGGCGGCGGACCAGCCAGACCCGGTTGCGGGCGTTGACCCGGTAGTAGATGGCGTGCCGCGCGGGCGAGGTCTTCGGATGCCGGAGCAACAGCTCTGGCGCGTACAGGATCCGCCAGCCCGCGTCGGCCGCGCGCCAGGCCAGGTCGATCTCCTCGTGCGCGAAGAAGAACTCCCCGGGCCAGTCGCCGACCTCGTCGAGCATCGCCATCCGCAGCGCGTGCCCGCCGCCGAGGAACCCGGTGACGTACCCGCCGCACAGCGGATCGCCCTTGCCCAGCCGGGGCACGTGCCGCTGCTGGGTCTCGCCGTGCTCGTCGGCGATGCGGAAGCCGACGATGCCGAGCCGGTCGTCGGCCGCGTACAGGTCCCGGACTCGGCGCAGCACGTCGGGGTCGACGAGCAGACCGTCGTCGTCCAGGTCGACCACGACGTCGATGTCGCCGAATTCGCGCAGCCGGGCGAGGGCCACGTTGCGCCCGCCGGGGCAGCCGAGGTTCTCGTCCACCTCTACCGGGGTGACCTCACCGGGCAGCGACAGTCTTCCGGCGAACTCGGGCAGCGGGCAGCCGTTGCCGACGATCACGATCCGGGCGGGCGGCACGTCCTGCTTGGCCACGGACTCCAGCAGGGCGTCGAGCTCCTCGGGCCGGTTTCCCAAGGTCACCACGGCGACCGCGATCCTCGGCTCCGCCAACGTCTCTCACCTCATCCGGCCGGCGACGGCGCCCACGTCCTTGCCGCGCGGGATCCGCCGTTCACCAAGATGTTGCCTGAGGAAATCGGTTGCGGCGGCAGCAGTTCACTACGCGTCCCCTATACGGGCAAGTTTTTTACGCGGACTCGGTGGTGTTCCTGGCGGACGGGCGGCCGGCCGGTGGGTCGGTGCCACAGCCTGATGCCCGGCACGCTCCTCCGGTGGGTAACCTCCCGGATCGACGTCCATGACGTCACCAAGAACGTCACCGACCAAGCCGCAGCGCTGTTGCGCGACCACCGCCGCAGAGGCCACAAGCACGCCATCGAACGCGGACGGTGCATGAGCTGTTCGAAAAACAGGCGGCACGGACTCCGGACGCCAGGGGCGTCCTGCCCATTCCCGCGGAGCCGACGATCAGCAACGTGGCGGGCCCACCCGTCCGTCGCACGGCGGACGGGTGGGCCGGGTTGCCGCTCGGCTACCGGGCGGCGCAGGCCCGGACGAAGGCGTCGGCCAGTTCGGCGGGGCGGGTGAAGCAGCCCTCGTGGCTGCCCGGGGTCTCGACGATCAGCGGGTTCTTGAGCCGCTGCGGGAAACGGTTGCCCCAGGCCCAGTCGCCGGGCAGGGAGAGGTCTTCGGTGGACAGGACGTAGGCGGTAGGGAGGTCGAGCGCGGTGAACGCCGACGTGTCCGGCTTCTCGGTGAAGGTGCCCAGGGGCTGGGGGACGAGGAGGGAGTGCACGATGCGCTGGGTCTCCTCATCGGCGTCCTGCATGAACGCCTGCTGCCAGACCTCCAGGGGCAGCGTCACCGTGTCGTTGCCGGAGGCGGCCGCCAGGGCGTGGAACATCTCGCCGTAGTGCGGTGGGCACGCCTCGATCAGCGACTCGCCGTCGTTCGGCACGAACGCGCTCCAGAACACCAGGCGCCGTATTCGGGCAGCGAGCCTCGGGGCCGCGCCGGTCAGAACGTAACCGCCCCAGCTGTGGCCGACCAGGGTGATGTCGTTCAGTCCGGCACTCTCGACGTATGCCACGAGGCTGTTGGCGCAGTCGGTGAGAGTGACGCCGCGCGGGTCGTCGTCGGCGCCCAGGCCGGCCAGGGTCGGGGTGTGCACTTCGTGTCCGGCCGCTCTGAGCTCGTTCGCGACCGGGCGCCAGGCCCACCCGCCGTGCCAGGCTCCGGTCACCAGGACGAAGGTCTCGCTCATGCCGATCTCCCTTGATCGAGTGATGAAAGCCGGAATCACAACCAGCGTGGAATGCCCGGGAGTTCACCCGTGACAAGCAGCTCGTCGATGCCGCCCCGGCCGGTGAGCCAGGCGGCGAGGGCGTACGGCGGTCCGGTGACCGTGACACCGGTGCAGGGCGTGCCGAGCACGACGGTGCCGTGGCCCTCCGCCGTCAACTCGGCGCCCGCGTCCGGTTCGACGCGGGCCGACATCCATCCGGCCACATCGCGCACGAGGGCCCACGCGAGGTCGGACGGCAGGACGTCCATGCCGACGCCGACGTCCAGGTCGACCAGGTGGATCCAGACCTCGCGGACCCGGAGCCAGGGCACTTCCGAGGCCGGGATCTCGCGCCCCTGACCGCTGACGACCGTGGCCGACCAGGCGTCGCCGGACAGGGCCTCGGCGGCTTTCCGGAACCGGGCGGCGGACTCCCGTACGTCCGCCCGCTGTTCGGTCGGTGGCCGTCCGGCGCCCGCCTCGATGTCCGTGGCGCGCTGGTCCGGCGAGGCGTACATGGGCGTACGGATCCCCGTCCGGGCCCAGGTCAGCAGGTTGACCAGGGCGTCGGCGTTGCGGGCGAGGTGGGTGAGCAGGTGGCCGCGGGTCCAGCCGGGCAGGGCGGACGGCTCGGTCACCGCGTCGGCGGTCAACGCGTCGACCGCCCGCTGCAGCGCGAACTGCCCGTCCTCGACCCAGTCCAGCAGTGTGGCGACGGAGACCTTCACGGCTTGTCCACGACGATCGTGTTCACGCACTCCCCGATGCCCTCGACCACGGTCCGTACGACCTGGCCGGGCTTCAGGAACACCTTGGGGTCGCGGGCCGCGCCGACGCCGCCCGGTGTACCGGTGAGGACGAGGTCGCCCGGTTCCAGCGTCGTGAACGTGCTGAGGTACGCGGCGATGTCCGCCGGGGTGAAGAGCAGGTCGGAGGTGCGCGAACGCTGCATGACCTCGCCGTCCACCTCGCAGCGGATCTCCAGGTCGGCCGCGTCGCCGACCTCGTCGCCGGTCACCAGCCAGGGCCCGGCCGGGGTACTGGCCTCCCACGCCTTGCCCTGCAGCCACTGCGGGGAGCGCCACTGCCAGTCCCGCAGGGAGATGTCGTTGACGACGGTGTAGCCCGCGATCGCGGCCGCCGCCTCCTCCTTGGTGGCCCGGCGGTGCAGCCGGGAGCCGATGACGAAGCCGAGCTCGGCCTCCCAGTCCAGCTGCTCCGTCTCGCCCGGGTAGACGATGTCGTCGCGGGCGCCGAGCAGGACATTGGCGAACTTGGCGAAGAGGGCGGGGTACGACGGCATCTCGCGGCCCATCTCCGCGATATGGGTGCGGTAGTTGTGGCCCACGCAGAAGATCTTGGCCGGGGTCGTGACGACCGGGGCGAGGTCGAGTGTGGCCATGTCGTGCGCCGGCCCGTCGGCGGCGGTCGCGTACGTACGCCAGTCGGGGCGGCGCAGCAGGGCGGCGACGTCGGGGGCTCCGGTCTCCACGGCCCGGTCGCCGTCGATGCGGACGGCCGCCGTGCCTCCCCCAGCCTTCGGCCGGGGGGACCCCCATCTCACTTCGTTCGCGGTGCGGATGGTGGCGAGCTTCATGTGCGGGTGCTCCCGGTCGTCTCGGTGCGGGCGAGGTTGAGCGCCTCGTAGAGGGGCGCGTCGTTGAAGGTGAACAGGTCGAGCTGGGTGTGCGCGGCGATGGCCAGCGCGCACCAGGAGGGGACGGCGATCAGGTCGCCGGCGGACACCTGGATCACGCGGTCGTCGAGGGTGACGGTCCCGCTTCCGCGGAAGACCTGCCAGACGGAGGAGCCGACGGTTCGGCGGGTGGCTGTCGTAGCGCCCGCGCGCAGGCGGTGCATCTCGGTGCGCAGGCTGGCCAGGGCGTCACGGCCGGTGCCGGGGTTGGTGAAGCGGATGCCCGCGTGGCCGGGCTCGATGACCCCCGCGTACCCCTCGTCCTCCAGCTCCAGCTGGGCGGTGAGGGCGTCGTCGGTGTCGGCCCGACGGTAGGCCATGAGCGGGGAGTCGGGGCTGTCCTCGGCCGCGATCGGGCGCAGCCCGGGGTGGCCCCACAGCCGCTCGTTGCGCGACCGGGTCGGGGTCGACCGGTCCGACACGCCGTCCTCGCCGAACTCGAAGAACCCGGCGTCGAGGCGGTGCACGAGCGGGATGTCGAGGCCGTCCAGCCACACCATCGGCGCGTCACCGACGTGGTGGTGACCGTGCCAGTGCATCGACGGCGTGAGGAGGAGGTCGCCGGGGCGCATCTCGACCGCGTCGCCGTTGACGACCGTCCAGACGCCCTCGCCCTCCAGGATGAACCGGAAGGCGCCCTGGGAGTGGCGGTGCGCGGGGGCGACCTCGCGGGGGCCCAGGTACTGAATGGCCGCCCAGAGGTTGGGAGTCGCGTACGGCCGTCCGGGCAGGCCGGGGTTGGCGAGCGCGATCGCGCGGCGTTCCCCGCCGCGTCCCACCGGGACCAGGTCACCGGACCGGCGGGCGAGCGGCAGCAGGGTGTCCCACTGCCAGAGGTGCGGGACGGCCTCGGGCTGCGGGGTGAGCGGCATGAGGTTGCCGATCTCGGTCCACAGGGGGATGAGTCCGGCCGCCTGGAATCCGTCGTACAGCTTGCGCAGTTCGGGGTCCGTCTCCTCCGGGGCGATCACTGTGTCACTGGTCATCGGGGGTTCCTTCGGCGTCGAGCCGGCGCGTGATGTCGGCGCGCAGCGCTTTCTTGTCGATCTTTCCGACCTTGGTGGCGGCGAGTTCGGGGACCGTCACCAGCCGGTCCGGGAACTTGAAACGCGCGATACCGGCGCGCTCCATGACGTGGTGGACGTCGTCGAGGGTCACCGTGCGGCCCGGTTCCGGTACGACGTAGAGGCAGACTCGTTCGCCGAGTTCGGCGTCGGGCATCGCCACGGCGGCGGCGCGGGCGACGCCGGGGGTCTGGTAGGCGAAGTTCTCGATCTCCTCGGCCGAGATGTTGTCCCCGCCCCGGATGATCATGTCCTTGTCGCGGCCCTCGACGACGAGGTTGCCGTCGGGCAGCAACCGCACGATGTCACCGGTGCGGTACCAGCCGTCCTCGGTGAAGGCGCGCGCGTTCTGCTCCTCGGCGCGGTAGTAGCCGCGCGGGGTGTACGGGCCGCGGGTGAGCAGCACGCCGGGGGTCCCGTCGGGGACGGGATCGCCCAGCTCGTCGACGACGCGGAGTTCGTCGTCCGGGCACATGGGGCGCCCCTGCGTCGTGCAGATGACGTCCTCGGGATCGTCGAGCCGCGTGTAGTTGAGCAGCCCCTCGGCCATCCCGAACACCTGCTGGAGCGTGCAGCCGAGTTCGGGGCGGACGCGGCGGGCGACGTGGTCGGCGAGCCGGGAGCCGCCGACCTGGAGCACGCGCAGCGAGCTCAGGTCGGCCTCCGCGTGGTCGCGGTGGTGGTCCAGCCAGCGCTGGGCGATGGCCGGGACCAGGGCCGAAGCGGTGACGCCCTCCTGCTCGATCAGCGCGAACGCCTTCTCCGGGTTGGGGGAACCCAGCACCACCCGGCCGCCGTGCAGCAGCGTGCCGAGCAGGCCCGGGCAGGCGAGCGGGAAGTTGTGGCCGAGGGGCAGCGCGGCGAAGTACACCGTGTCCGCCCCGAATTCACAGACCTCGGCGCTGCGACGGGCATTGTAGACGTAGTCGTCGTGCGTGCGGGCGATGAGCTTGGGCAGCCCGGTCGTACCGCCGGAGAGCAGGAAGACGGCGACCGAGCGGCTGTCGGGCCGGTACGCGTCGACGGCGGCCCGGTCCGCCGGCGTGCCGGGCGCGGCGCACAACTCCCGCAGGTCCACGGCGCCGTCGCCGGCCTTGTCGCCGAGCACCAGGACATGCTGGAGGGTTGACGACTCCTCGCCGATCTCGAACGCCATCGCCTGGTGGTCGTGGTCCTTGAGGAAGTCGGGGACGGCGACGGCGACCGCCTCACTGTGCTCGACCAGGTAGCCGACCTCGTGCTTGCGGTGCCCCGGCAACGCCATCACCGGGATGACCCCGAGGCGCAGACAGGCGTACGTGAGGATCACGAACTCAGCGGTGTTGGGCAGCTGCACCACGAGCCGGTCGTCGGGGCGGAGCCCGAGCGCGGCCAGGCGCAGTGCGGTGGCGTCCGCGCGCTCGGCGAGCCCCCGGTACGTCAGGCGGCGGTCCCCGTCCACGAGCGCGACCGCGTCGGGGGCCGCGTCGGCGGCGGCGTGGAGCCGGTCGCCGATGGCGTGGCCCTCCCAGTAACCCTTCGCTGTGTAGCGCTCGGCGTACTCCGCGGGCCAGGGGACAGCGCCGTTGCTGCTCGGCCTTGGCATGGGCGTTCTCCTCAGGTGCGGTCGGCCGTGCGTACGATCACGGCGTCCAGGGCGATCAGTCCATCGGCAGTCAGCCGCAGCGGGTTGATCTCGATCTCGGCGGTGCCGGGGCTCGCGGCCAGGGCGGCGGCGAGGGCGGACACGACCCGCCCGAACTCGGCGCGGTCGAGCACCGGCCCGCCGCGCCAGCCGTCGAGCAGGGCGCGGGCGGCCAGGTCGTCGGGCATCGAGGCGGCCTCGGCCACCGGGAGCGGGGCGAGCCGGATCGCCACGTCGGCGAGCGCCTCGGCGGCCGTACCGCCCAGCCCCGCCAGCACGACCGGCCCGAACACGGGGTCCCGGCGCACGCCGAGCACGAGGTCGACACCGGCCGGGGCCATGGCCTCGACCAGACAGCGCCGGTCGCGTCCGATGGCGTCCAGCGCCGCGTCGAGTTCGTCGGGGGTGCGCACGCCCAGGTGGACCCCGCCGACCTCCGTCTTGTGCAGGATCGCGGCGTCGAGCACCTTGACCGCGACGGGCCCGCCCAGCAGGCGCAGGGCGTGGTGGGCGTCGGCGGGGGTGTCGCAGGCGACACGGTGCGGGGTGCGGATGCCGAGGTCGGCGAGGAAGGTCTTGGCGGCGTCCTCGTCCAGGGGGCCGGGGGGAACGGTGGCGGTCGGCGGCGGCGAGGCCCCGTCGGCCGGGAGGGCCCGCTGTCGGGCATGAGTCACCAGCGCCCGTACGGCGTTGGCGGCGGACGCCGGTCCGGTGAGTACCGGAATCCCCGCCTTGTGCAGCCGTGCCCGCTGCTCGGCCACGTCCTCGGGGAGGCCGCCGACGACCACCACGGCCGGGGAATCGGCACCGAGGCCGGCGTCCTGGGCGGCCGAGGCGAGGTCGACGCTGTCGGGCTCGGTCAGGGCGTAGACGGACAGCAGGTCCACCTCCGGGTCGGCGGCGGTGGTGTCGAGCACGCGGGCGAAGGTCTCGCCGGGCCGGCCGGTGTCGACCGGGTTGCGCTGGTAGGTGAGCGGGCTCAGCAGCCCGCCCAGCGTGCGCTGCGTGGCCTCGGACAGCTCCGGCGTCCGGATGCCGTCCGTGCCTGCCCGGTCCGCCAGCAGCAGCCCCGGCCCGGCCTGGGCGGTCACGATGGCGAGCCCCGGGTCCGGGTGCGGACGCAGCTGGATCCGGGAGAGCGCGGTGAGCGCGTCCACCATCTCCCGCTCGTCGTCCACGACCACCGCCCCGGCCTGCCGCAGCGCGGCCCGTGTCGTACGCCAGCTCGTGGCCAGCGCCCCGGTGTGCGACCGGGCGAAGTCACCGACGTCACTGCGGCCGACGACCAGCGCCACGACCGGCTTGACGGCGGCCACCAGCCGTACGGCGGCCACCAGCCGTGGCCCGTCCGGAACCGTCTCCAGGTGCAGGGCCACGGCCGTCGTACGACCGTCCCCGGCGAGGTGCTCCAGTGCGTCCGCCACCGTCACGTCGAGGCCCGCCCCGACGCCCACACCGAGGCTGATGCCGTTCCCGGCGGTCACCAGGTCGAAGGCGAGCGCGTGGTTGACGCCGCCGCTGGCCGCGACGACCGCGACGTCCCCGGCGGGAAGCTGCCCGGCGGCGGGCACGAAGCTGGCCGTCAGGCCGAGATGAGGCGCGAAGAAGCCGGAGGTGTTGGGGCCGAGCAGCCGGATGCCGGTCTCGTCGGCGACGCGGCGCACCGCCTCCGCGTACTCCTCGCCCTCCGGGCCCGCCTCGCCGAAGCCGCCCGCGCAGATCAGCGCGGCACGGCAGCCCGCTGCGGCCGCCTCGGCGAGCGCGTCCGCGCAGCCGGCCGCCGGCACGCACAGCACCGCCAGGTCGAGCCGTCCGCCGACGTGCTCGGCCGCTTCGGCGACCGAGGCGTACACACCCTCGTCGGGGTCCGGGCGGCGCGCGTTGACGAGGGCGCGGGCCCCGGGGAAGGCGGCCAGGGAACGGGCCATGGCGGCGCCGAGCTTGCCGCTCTGCCGCGAGGCGCCGATCACGACCACGCCCTCGGGGGCGAAGAGCGGCGTCAGGTTCGTGGTCATGGCTACGCCCGCCCCTCTTCCGTGGAACCGACCAGATCGGCGCGCCCGGACAGCAGCAGCGTCTCGGCGCGGTCGGCGTCCATCCCGTCCTCCACGATCAGCGCGGGCACCCCGTGCACCAGCCGGGCCTGTTCCGCGAGCAGCTGCCGGGTGAGGGCGGTCCCGGCGTGGACGGCGACCAGTTGCGGCGGGGTCGTACCGCTCACGGCACTGGCCAACTCCTCGTACACCGCGGGCAGTCGCGCCTCGCCCTGCGGCGCGGTCAGCGACAGGCACGCCACCCCCGCGAGGTCGGCGCCGGTCACCCACCGCACCGCGAACTCCTGCCCGCCCACCCGCAACGGCGTCTCCAGGGGGTCCCGCCCCTCGTGCGCCGCCCGCCAGTCCCCTACGACCTGCTCGACGAACTCCGGGTCGCGGCGCGCGATCCGTTCCTTGCCGATGCTGCGGGAGAGGAAGTGGAAGGCGAACCGGGTCGGTTCGAACGCGTCGTGGTAGCGCCCGAAGTGCTCCCACCAGGACAGGCTCGGCCGGGCGGAGGCCTGGATCTTCTCCACCGAGGGCCGCGCCGCCGCCTCGTACGCCTCCAGGGCGGCCGGCAGGTCGTCGCGGTGGGCGAGCAGGCTGCCGGCGAGGGCGATGGCGTCCTCCATGGCCATCTTGGTGCCGGAGCCGACGGAGAAGTGGGCGGTGTGCGCGGCATCGCCGAGCAGGACGACGTCGCCGCTGTGCCAGCGGCGGGTGCGGCGGGTGCGGAAGTTGCCCCAGCGCGAGTTGTTGACCAGCAGTTCGTGGCCGTCGATCTGCTCGGCGAAGAGCTTCTCCAGGTACGCCTTGGTCTTCTCGTCGCTCGGGCCGGGCGGCTGCGAGGTGTCGAACTCGTCGAGCCCCGCCCTGCGCCAGGACTCCTCGTCCGTCTCCACGATGAAGGTGCTGACGCCGTCGCTGATCGGGTAGCCGTGCACGGCGAACGTGCCGTGCGGCCCGTGCTCGTGCACGAAGGTCAGGCCGTCGAAGGGATACGTCGTGCCGAACCAGATGAACTTGGCGGTCGCGACCTCCACCTCCGGCACGAGCACGTCGGCGAGGCGGTCACGGAAGCGCGAGTTCGCCCCGTCGGCGGCCACGATCAGGTCGTAGTCGGGCAGCTGCGCCGGATCGGCGGGGACCTCGTGGCTGAACCTCAGATCGACACCGACCTCCGCCGCCCGCCGGTGCAGCAACTGGAGCAGGGTCTTGCGGGTGATCGCCGCCATGCCGTTGCCGCCACAGCGGATCCGCTGCCCCTTGAGCCGTACCTCGATGTCGTCCCAGTGACGCCCGTGCTCCGCGAGAGCGGTGCGCAGGACGGGGTCGGCGGCGTGGATGCCGGCCAGGGTCGCATCGGAGAAGACCACGCCGAAACCGAAGGTGTCGTCCGGGCGGTTCCGCTCGAAGACCGTCACCTCGACCGACGGATCGGCCTGCTTGAGGAGCGTTGCGAAGAACAGCCCGCCGGGGCCCCCTCCCACGCAAGCGATCCGAGAAACCATGGCTTGTGCCTCCATGTCCAGTACCGGAGCGAGCCGCCCCGCACACCGACATTGTGTGTCACTAGCCACACGGACGTCAATCATCTGTTACTCAAATGAAGGGCCGTGCCGCCTGACGTTACGGCTGATGCGATGCACCTCCGCAACGGCCGTCCGTATGACATAGTCGGTTTTCGTGAAACCTCGATCGATCGTCTTCGACCTGTTCGGCGACTACGTCCGCTACCGCGGAGGCGCCGCCCGGCTGCGCACCCTCAGCACACTGATGGGCTGCTTCGGCGTCGGCGACAGCACGGTGCGCGTGGTGCTCGCACGCCTGCGCAAGGAGGGCTGGTTCGACGTCCGGCGCGAGGGCAGAGAGACGCTCTACACGCTCAACACGCGCAGTCTCCAACTGCTCGACGAGGGCCGCTCACGCATCTTCGACCCGGCCCCGTCCGACTGGGACCGCCACTGGTACATGGTCATCTACTCGGTCCCCGAGACCGAGCGGGGCGTACGCGACCGCATCCGCAAGGAGCTGGCCTGGCTGGGCTTCGGCCCCCTGGCCCCCTCCACGTACGTCTCCCCGCACGACCGCATACGGCAGGTGAGGGAGAAGTTCGCCGACGAGCCCGCCGTACGCCTGGACACCCTGCGTTGCCAGTCGTCGGGCCTCCCCGTCGACCGCGAGATGGCCGCCCGCTGCTGGGACCTGGCCGCCCTCAACGAGGACTACCGGGAGCTGCTGCGCACCTACCGCGGCCGGATGCCGTCCTACCGGGCTGGGCATCTCAGCCCCGAGGAGGCGATGGTCGAGCGCATGCAACTGACGTACGACTACCGCAAGTTCCCCTTCCGCGATCCCGACCTGCCGACCGAACTCCTCCCGGCGGGCTGGGTGGGCCACGAAGCGCACGAGATGTTCCTGGAGGCCCACGAACTGCTGGGTCCTGCGGCCGAGTCCTTCTACGACGAGGTGGCCGGATCCCGTCCGGTGTCACAGAAATAGTGCCGGGCCCGTACGTCGTACGGGCCCGGCTTCTGGTCTTACGGCCTTACGGAAGCAGGGAACCCAGCAGGGAGCCGACGGCGGTCGTCCTCCCCGTCGAACGTCCGCGAGCCGCAGCCCGCGAGCGTGACCTTGACCGGCCCGTCGCTCACCACGCGCAGCTTCGCCCCGCAGTCGACCTTGGCCCGCTGCGGGTCGATGGTGACGGCGCCGATGTTCCTGGCGTCGATCACCAGCTCGTTCGCCTTCGAGGCGGCCACCGGGGCACTGCCCAGCTCCCGCCCGTCGGCGGCGCCCACGACGTCGGCTGTCGTGCCGTGCACGGTCACGAAGACCTGGGCCGGCATCACGGTGTTCGCGCCGTGCGGGGCGGGCAGCGGCTGGTCCGAGTCGCCGAGGGCGATGGTGGTGGCCACCAGGCCCGGGTCGGTCATCGTGGTGTACGCGATGCGGAAGGCGGTCGCGTCGGCAAGGGGCTTGGCCCGCAGCTCGACCAGGTCGGCGGCGTTGGAGCGGTAGGCCGGGTCGGTCGGGTAGGTGTAGGTCCTCAGCAGGGTGTTGACCGGCCACTCGTAGTCGGGACCGGCGCCGTGGTCGTCCCAGAGGCAGCCCTGGTAGAGGAACTCGCCCTCGCGGTACGCGCTGGACATGCAGACGCGGGTCGGATCGGCCTTCCAGACTCCGGTGTTCTCCAGCTGGGGCGCCTTTGCCTCGGGCTCGTTGAGGATCTGAGGGCCGGGCCAGGCCCGCGCCTGCGACGTGTCCTTCGCGGCCGTGGCGGCCGGTACTCCGGCCATCGCCGTGGCGAAGGCCACGGCGGCGACGGTCAGCGACCTGGACAACGTGCTCATGCGGTACGGACCTCCACCTGGGCCGCCTGCTCGGAGGCCTGCGTGGCCTTGCCCGGCAGCAGGAGTACGACGGCCGTGGCGAGCGCGGCGGGGATGGCGAAGGCGTAGAAGTTCCACTCGATGCTGACCTTGGAGTCCAGCAGCAGACCGCCGAACAGCGGTCCCGTGATGGCACCGAAGCGCCCGATGCCGAGGGTCCAGCCGAGCGCGGTGGCCCGGACCTCCACCGGGAAGTGCTGAGCGACGTAGCCGAGGACCAGGATCTGGGCGCCGATGGTGCCGAAACCCGCGATGGCGACGAGGACATACATCAGCGGCGCCGCGGTGGCGATGCTGAGCAGGGACATCGAGGCGGCGGCCGCCAGGAAGGACAGCAGGGTGATCGGCTTCATGCCGAACCGGTCACCCAGCGGCGAGAACAGCACCGAGCCGATGACCGCGCCGAGGTTCATCACCAGCAGGAACAGCAGGGAGCTGGACAGGGGGTAGCCGGCGGATCGCATGATCTGCGGGAGCCAGGTGTTCAGGCCGTACACCAGCAGCAGGCCGAAGAAGCTCACCACCGCGAACAGCACGGCGGGCAGCGCGTGGCGCCGGTTGAACAGGGCGGCCGGGCCCCGCTTCGGCTGCGGCTCGGCCGTGGCGGGAGGGGCCTCCGGCACGGGAACGCCCAGGCGCGCCGCGGTCCGCTCGGCCTCCTCAAGGCGCCCCTTCGCGACCAGGAACACCAGCGATTCCGGCACGTAGCGCACCAGCAGCGGCAGGATCAGCAGCGGAACGGCACCGAGCCCGAACAGGAACCGGAAGCCCCACACCGGCAGCAGCGCCATGGCCAGCACCGCGGCGAGGATGCCGCCCACGGAGTAGCCGGAGAACATCAGCGCGTTGTTGAAGCTGCGGCGGCTCGGGTCGGAGTACTCGGCCGTGAGCGCCACGGCGGTCGGCATCACGCCGCCGAGCCCGAGCCCGGCGAGCAGCCGGAAGAGTCCGAACCTGATCGCCGCCGCCTGGTTCGCCGCCGGCTGCGACTGCTTCACCCTCTGTGGGACACAGCCGGCCCGATAGCATCGAATGCGACAAGGGCAACAGACTCGATCAACTCAGGGGACGGGCCGGCGGTCATGGGTGGGGCAGCGGGGTTGCGAGTGCCGGTGGGCGAGGACTCTGAGCGGTGGGTCACACGCGTGGGCTGCCGTCGTGTCCTGTTCATCGTGCACAACGTCACCTCCGCGACCCGCCTGCTGGATGTGCTCCCGCTGTTCCACAGCGACGTTCGCGTGCAGTTGCTGGCCACCTGTACAGGTTCGTCCCCGTTTCTCGCCGGAGTGCCCGAGTTGTTGGCACGGGCAGGACTGCCGGCGCTCCCTTGGGAACAGGCCAAGGACACGACGTTCGATCTTGCGGTGGCGGCGAGCTACGGCGGCGAACTAGGTGCAATACAAGGCAAATTGGTCATATTGTCGCACGGCGTAGGGTATAATAAGAAACTTGCGACGCCGGACGCCGGACGCCGGACGCCGGACGCCGGACGCCGGACGCCGGACGCCGGACGCCGGACGCCGGACGCCGGACGCCGGACG
>NZ_JACTVI010000240.1 GCF_014495685.1 Streptomyces sp. TRM68367
GTCATAGTCCTGGCCGTCGAGAACACGGACGCTTCCTCGATCAGTGGTTCGAGGTCGAGGGAAGCGCACGATGGCAAGGAGAACGTTCAACGTGGTCGATGTGACCGAGATCTACGTCCACTGGTATGCGGGCCGTTCCAAGAGCGAGCTGGCCGCGTCGCTGGGAGTGGACCGCAAGACGATCAGGAAGTACCTGGCCCCGGCGGAGGCCGCCGGGATGAGTCCGGGCGGCCCGGCGATGACCGCGGCAGACTGGGCCGGGCTGATCAAGGGCTGGTTCCCCGAGCTCGCCGACGCCCGGCTGAGGCAGGTGACCTGGCCCGAGATCGACAAGCATGGCGATTACATCAAGAGCCTGCTGGGGACGGTGACCGTCTCCACGATCCACCAACGGCTGCGGGACGAACACGGGTTGACGGCGTCGGTGTCCTCGCTGCGGCGGTGGATAGCGGCGACGCTGCCCGAGGAGACGAGAAGGTCGCAGGTTACCGTCCTGCGCGACGAGGTCGAGCCGGGCCTGGAGGCCCAGATCGACTACGGCTTCCTGGGCCAGTGGATCAACCCGCGCAGCGGGAAACGGCACCGGATCTGGGCGTTCGTGATGATCCTGGCCTGCTCGCGGCACATGTTCGTCCGCCCCGTCATCCACCTCGACCAGCACGCCTGGACCGAGGCCCACGTCGAAGCCTTCCGGTTCTTCGGCGGCGTCACCCGGCGGCTCGTGCCCGACAACCTGCGCACCGGGGTCGATAAGCCCGACCTCTACGACCCCAAAATCAACAAGGCGTATGCCGAACTCGCCACCCATTACGGCGCGTTGGTGGACCCAGCCCGCGCAGGCCGGCCAAAAGACAAGCCCAGAGTCGAGCGCCCCATGCCTTATATACGTGATTCGTGGTGGCGGGGACGGGAGTTCGTCTCCCTCGAGCACATGCAGAGGGATGCGATCCGCTGGTCGAGCGAGGTCGCCGGGCAGCGGCAGTGCCGGCCGCTGGGCGGCGCATCCCCGCTGTCGGTGTTCGAGGCCGTCGAGGCCGCCACGCTGCTGCCGCTGCCGAAGACCCCGTTCGTACTGGCCCGCTGGAGTGCGGCGACGGTCGGTCCGGACATCCACATCAAGGTGGGTCGCACCCTCTACTCGGTGCCGTGGAAACTGATCGGCCAGCGCGTCGACGTCCGCTCCACCCAAGCCTTCGTCCAGGTCTTCCACGAGGGCGAACTGGTCAAGACCCATGCGGCACTTGAGCAGGGCAAACGCACCCACAGCAGCGACTACCCGCCCGAGAAAATCGCCTTCCATATGCGGACCCCCACCTGGTGCCGCACCAAGTCCGCACAGGTCGGCCCGGCCTGCCGCGCCGTGATCGACCATCTGCTGGAGGTCAACGCGCTCTACCGGCTCCGCGCCGCCCAGGGCGTCCTCGGGCTGCGCAAGAAGTACGGCGACGCCCGGCTGGAGGCCGCCTGCGCCAAGGCCACCCTCGTCGGCGACCCGTCCTACCGCACCATCAAGGGCATCCTCGTCGCCGGCACCGAGACCGAGCCTGCCCCCGAGACCGCGGGTGACGGCGGCGCCGCCGCCTTCCTGCACGGCCCTCAGCGGCTCTTCCAGGCCGCCGCGACCCCCGACATGACGAACGACGACCGTGATGACCACCGTCACGACGAAGGAGTGGCGTGATGACCATCATGGACACCGCCCTGCGCGACGCACTGCGCGCGCTGAAGCTGTCGGGCATGCTGGAGACCCTGGATGCCCGCCTCGCCCAGGCCCATGGCGGCGAACTCGGACACCTCGAGTTCCTCCAGACGCTCTGCCAGGACGAGATCACCCGCCGCGACACCGTCGCCTTCCAACGCCGCCTGCACCGGGCGAAGTTCGAGCAGCAGGTCACCCTGGAGGAGTTCGACTTCGCCGCCTCCCCGAAGCTGCCCGCCGCCCAGATCCGCGACCTCGCCGCCCTGCGCTGGCTGCACACCGGAGAGTCCGTCATTCTGTTCGGTCCGGTCGGCGTCGGGAAGACACACGTCGCCCAGGCGCTCGGGCATCTCGCGATTCGTCAGGGCGCCAACGTCCGCTTCGCCAAGACCAGTCGGGTCCTGGCGGACCTGGCCGGCGGCCACGCGGACCGCACCTGGGACCGCCGACTGCGCGAGTTGGTACGTCCCGACGTGCTCATCCTCGACGACTTCGCGATGCGCCAGCTGACCGCGTCCCAGGCCGACGACCTCTACGAACTGGTCAGCGAGCGGCAGGGCCGGTCCCTGATCCTCACGAGCAACCGGGCGCCGAGCGACTGGTATCCGCTCTTCCCCAACCCCGTGGTCGCCGAGTCACTCCTGGACCGGCTGATCAACACCAGCCACCAGGTGATCATGAACGGCCCCAGCTACCGGCCCAACAAACGGCCCCGAGGAGGAGGCGGCGAGAAGACAAACAAGCCCTCGATCAAGTAGACATGGACGAGGTCAGGACCTGGGGAATTACGTGACGCCGGGCCCGGGGAATTACGTGATCGTTCACA
>NZ_JACTVI010000241.1 GCF_014495685.1 Streptomyces sp. TRM68367
TCCACATCATCGCCGTCCGCACCACACCCGGCGCGGCCTACCGGTGGAACCTCACCGTCCAGCAGCTCCACACGTACTATGTGCTGGCGGGCGAGACTCCGGTCCTCGTTCACAATTGCAATAGTGGTGCAAGCGATGCCATGAATGCCGCCCAACTGAAGCGCTTCTATTCGCAAGCAGAGAAGTATGGGCAGGGCGGGATAAAGGAGCTTGGGAATGGGAGGATTCGCTTCTACGGGAATGTCACGCCAGCCCGCAATCCTGGTGAAATGATTGGCCGCCGCCTCGTGCGCGAATGGGATCCCGGGACGGACTCCACTCGGATCTGGCACGAGACACTTGACACTTCCGGGAATGTGCGAATCGTTCGACCCGACGTCAGTGTCACAGGTGGACGCAAGGTGCACTACATGTTCGATCCTGAAGGAAACTTCACAGGAACCTTCTGAGGGTGTCATGAGAGAAGATCTTCGAGAGCTGGTCGGCAGCTATTTGGCGCGACTCGCTGACGGTGTGGTTCCTCCCGGTGAGGCGGCCGATTGGGCGCTGCTCGTCATGGAGCAGGAGAGCGCCGAGGCTGTTGATCCAAAGATCTGGCGCGCTTTGGATCAACTTGCGGGTGCAGATCTGCTCGAATCTCCTGGAAAATACCTTCACGGACGCGAAGATTTCGCCTGTTGGCGGGCGGAATTTGAGGCTGATTTCAGCTGTTGACGGCAACGCAGCCGGACGCTGACGGCCCCACGAGATATCTCGTGGGGCCGTCAGCGTTCTGCGAGGTGGGTCTTATCGCATGCGGCCGGTGCCGCCTTGGCCGAGCGCCTCGGTGAGGCTGTTGACGGCTTCCCGCTGGAGGCGGGGGCGGACGTGGGCGTAGACGCCGGCGGTTACGCCGATGTGGGCGTGGCCCAGAAGTTCCTTGATCACGACGAGGTCGACTCCTTGTTCCAGTAGCAGGGTCGCGGTCGAGTGGCGAAGGTCGTGGAAGCGGATGTGCCGGAGCCCGGCCCGGTTGAGGAGGCAGCGGAAGCGGCGGGTGAGGTTGGCCGGGTCAAGAGGTCTGCCGGTGGGCGTGGTGAAGGCGAGGCCGCTGTCCCTCCAGGTCGGCCCGGCCTCCTTCCGCTCCCTCTCCTGCCGTTCCTGGTGCTCCTTGAGCGAGTGGAGACACTCGGTGGGCAGGGCGATGCGGCGTTCGGAGGCGCGGGTCTTGGTTGGGAGCTGAGTGAGGCCGCCGGTTCGGGTGCGTTGGAGTGAGTGTCGGATGGTGGCGGTGCCTGCGTTGAGGTCGAGGTCTTCCCAGTGGAGGCCGAGGAGTTCGCCTTTGCGGAGTCCGGTGCGCAGGGCGAGTTCGTAGAGCGCATGCAGTCGGTCGGCGCGGGCAGCGTCGAGGAACAGGCGAGCCTCGGTTGCGGTGAGTGGCCGGAAGCGCCTGGGCTGGTGCGTAGTGGTCTTGACGTTCCGGGCGACGTTGCGGGGCAGTTCGTCTTCCCGGACGGCGTGTTCCAGTGCCGACTTGAGAACCGAGTGCACGTACGTCACGGTCAAGGGGGACAGCCGCTTCTGACAGCACTCGCCGACCGCACAGCACTTCATTCGCTCGGTATCGAGTCCCTGGGTACAGCATTGGCAGGTGGTGCGAAGCCGGTCGAGGAAGGTGCGTACGTCGCGTGCGGTCAGCCGTGCGACCTTCTTGGTGCCGAGGCCGGGGATGAGGTGGAGGCGGACACAGGCGGCGTAGCGGGTGTGGGTGTTCTCGCGGAGCCGGTGGACGGCGACGCTGTTGAGCCAGTAGTTCAGGTAGTCGCCGAGGGTGCTGTCGGCGGTGGCGACGGGCAGCCCGCGGTTGCTGTCGGCGATCCTCTCGGCGAGTTTGTCGGCAGTCTCTCTGCGGGTGGTGCCGTAGACGCGGACGCGTTTGCGGCTGCCGTCGGCGGCGAGGACGTAGCCAGCGGCTTCCCAACGGCCGTCCTTGCGCTGGTAGATGGTGCCCTCACCGTTGGCGCGGGCCTTCCGGCGCTTGGGGGCGGTCATCGGGCGGCCTCTTCCAGGTGGCGCTGGACGTAGTCGTCCAGGGCGTGGGCGGGGATACGGCGGGCGCGGCCGACGGTCAGCGAGGCCAGGCGGCGGGTGCGCATCAGGTCGTAGAGGGCAGAGCGGCCGATCTTGAGGCGGGCCATCGCCTCGGGGACAGTGAGGAGTTCGTCGTCACGCACCGGCTGTCACCTCCTGTTCGCGTGTCGGGCCGCTGCCGATGAGTGCGGCGAGGCGTTCGAGGTCGGGGGTGAGGCCGGTGCCGTCGTACGCCCAGTGGGCCAGGACGAGGGTGCGCCGCCGAAAAGGCCCAGGCGGAGTCCGCACAGACGGCAGAGGCGCAGGGCGACAAGATCGCGGGCGGCACGTGCAGCTTCTCGCCC
>NZ_JACTVI010000242.1 GCF_014495685.1 Streptomyces sp. TRM68367
CGACCCCAGCGACCTCGCCAGCTACGTCATGCACGCGACATCCCAGGCCGCCGAGCACGACACGCCCCACTAATTCATCGACAGGCCCTGTCACCGGACTCTCAGAGGGCGTTTAGTGAGGTTCAGTAGGGATGTGTCACCTTTGAGGCCAGCGGCTTTCATAACGCTTCACCCTGTAGGAGCGCATTCGTGCACTCCGAGGTGCTGATCGGACCGCCCGTTTAGTTCGCACATGCCGCTCGAATTCCGTCTGGTTTAGCAATGGGATGGAAGCTCCCTACTGGTAGGGAGCTTCCAGGCATTTCAGGCCATGCGTGTTGGTAATAAAACCAGGCAAAGCATGTTGAAACTGTCGGCGCGAATCAACATCAAACGCCCACTCAGGCGTTGAGGATCCAACGGCTCCACGAGCTGCACGAGTCGCCGACGCACGCCTTGACCCGCACCCGACTGCCCACGCCGCCGTGGGCGTTCTTGCTGCTGTACTCGTACATCTCCTTGTTGCAGGACCCCTGGGTGCCGGAACCGCCCGACCACGTGCACTTTCCGTTGCGGTAGAGCCCCCAGTTCCCATTGCTGTCACGGAGCTCGTTCTGCCACTCGGTGGTGGCGGAGGCGCCGTCTTTAAATTCGTCGCCGGCGAAAAGGACATCACCGTACGGCTTGAAGCAGGCACGGGCGGTGGTCCAGAGGTCGTCCTTGACCACGCAGTAGTAGTCGTTGACCGACGTCGTGTCCTTCACCGCGGTGTCGTACTCCATCGTGGCGGCGGCTGCCGGGTTGCTCATCGCCAGAACGAGCATGCCTGTGGCGGCCATGCCCAATACGGTTCTTATCGCGCCGCGCATGCGGACGCCTCCCGTCGGGTCGAAGCTGACTGAACTCCAACCCTGGGGTACGCAGCGCCTCGGCGGTACCTAGAACGTTTCAGGGTGCCCTGAGTGGACGTTAAGTCCGATCTCCCTCGGTTCGTGATCGCTCGATCGTGGTACTGATCGTCGTGCGGGCCGCCCGTTGGACATGTCCATGTTGAGATGCTGGGCGTGAAGAGAGAGCCGTACCCCAGCGACTTATCGGACGAGCAGTGGGCGTTGATCGAACCGATGCTCACGGCCTGGAAGCAGGACCGGGTGGCCCGGTCGGCGACCGGAGATCCCGGATCCTGTGACCTGAGGGAGGTCGTGAACGCGATCTTCTATCAGAACCGGACGGGCTGCCAGTGGCGCTATCTGCCCCACGACTTCCCGACCTGGTCGGCGGTGTTCTACTACTTCGGCCTGTGGCGCGAGGACGGGCTTGACAAGCGCATCCAGGAGCTCCTGCGCTGCCAAGTACGCGAGAAGGCCCGACGATTAGAGGACCCGTCCCTCGTGATCATCGACACCCAATCCGTGCGCGCCGCCGCGGGTGTCCCGAAGACCACGACGGGACTGGACGCCAGCAAGAAGGTCTCGGGCCGCAAGCGGGGACTGGCCGTCGACGTTCTGGGGCTGGTCATCGGCGTCGTGGTGCTGGCCGCCTCCGCTCACGACAACACCGCCGGCACCGCCCTGCTCGACCAGGCCACCGAGCGGTGCGGCAATCGACTAGAGAAGGCCCTGGTGGACCAGGGCTTCAAGGACCAAGTCGTCATTCACGGCGCCCTGTTGGACATCGACGTCGAGGTTGTCCGCCGCAACCCCGAAGACCAGGGCAAAGGCTTCGTCCCGCAGCCGAAAAGGTGGATCGTGGAGCAGGTCAACGGCACGTTGATGCTGCATCGGCGCCTGGCCCGCGAATACGACCACCGAACCGACACCTCCGCCTCACGCGTCTACTGGGCATCGATCGCGAACATGGCCCGTCGCCTCACCACACCGAGTCCGGCCTGGCGCGACACCCTCGAGCTGGCCGCGTGAACATCACCGAACTCCTCGCCCGGCTCCAGGCCCAGCATGACGAGACCATGGCTCGGGTCGGTGAACTCCGCGACCAGATCGAGCACTTGACCACCGCCCTGGCCGAGACGAGGCGCGGCTCGCGGACCTGGCCACCACTCGGAAGGTCATCGGTGAACTCGCCCCGGCTGGAGACGAACCCGAAGCACCGGAGACGAGCACCGCCTACCAGGCCATTGTGAACGCCTTCAACGAGCACCCTGAGCGGGAGTTCCGGGCCCGTGAGCTGCACGAGCTCCTCGACATGCCCACCGACGAGGCATCGGTCAACGTCACCCGTGCTCGCCTCGGACGCCTCACCCGCCAAGGCTTCCTCACCCAACCCGGACGAGGCCGCTACCAGAAACGGACTTAACGTCCACTCAGTCCCTGGCCGGGGCCTGTCGATGAATTAGTGGGTTTCTTGCGGTAGTTGGGCTCGTTGATGCGGTATGGGTCGCTTCGATGAGTTGATCGGTTCG
>NZ_JACTVI010000243.1 GCF_014495685.1 Streptomyces sp. TRM68367
GTGTGGATCAACGAACCCCGGCCCGAGACAGAACCCCAGAAACAGAACCCATAGCCTCAAACTGTCTCATTTGACTTGACAGGTTCCGCCCGGTTCCTCGATCTGCGCCGGCAGGTCCAGTTCGTTGTAACCGATGTGCGTGGTGCTGCCGTCGGCGAGGGCCGCGGCGGTGAGGTTGCCGCGCTCGTCGTAGGTGTGGCGGGTGGTGCGGCCCAGGGGGTCGGTCACCGCGAGCCGGCGTTCGCCGCGTGCGTCCCATTCGGTGTGGGTGGTGTTGCCGAGCGGGTCGGTTTCGGCGACGACTTTGCAGTGGGCGTCGTACCGGTAGACGCGGCGGTTGCCCTGGGAGTCGATCGCCGTGCTCGTGCGGGCGTCCTCGTCGTACTCCAACTGGACGGACAGGAAGCCGCCACTGCCTCTTCCGGCGACCACACGGCCTCGGTCGTCGTAGGCGTACTGGTAGGAGGTTTCGTTGCGGTCCGTCCAGGAGGTGATCCGGCCATCCTTGTCGTAGGTGAACCGCATGGGCAGGCCGGAGGAGTTCACGACCTCTGCCAGGTTGCCGTCGGCGTCGTAGCCGTAGCTCACCAGCGTGTCGTCACCGAGACGCAGGGCGGTAACCCGCTGGCCGGTGGTCTCGACGGTGACGTGGTAGCCACCGGAGTGGTGGATCGCCAGCGGAACGCCCTCGGGTGTGCGGTCGAACTCGATGCGGTGCCCGTGCCGGTCCTCTACGGACTCCAGCGGCAGGTCCAGGACGTGGCGCACCCTGGTGGTCTCCGGGTGACTGAAGCCGCGTACGACCCCGGTCGCTGGGTCGGTGACCGACATGACACCGCCGAGGCGGCCGTCCCACGCAAGCGGCCAGCGCGGGCCGAAGCGGGGCAGCACCGGGCTGCCGTCCGCGGGCGGCACCGGATAGACCAACCGCATGCCGTCGGCGGCGGCGAAGACCACGCCCTGCTCGTCGAGTTGCAGCCGCTTGTCCAGGGTGGAGGCCCAGGACGGACCGAACCACTCGCCTGCCCGGTACGACGACAGGTGCGCCCTCTCGAAAGCCAGCGGCAACTGCCCCGGCAGCGTGAAGTCCGCCTGCGGCAGCACCATGGCACCGGTGACCACGTCGACCGGGTCACCGACACACTCGATGGCCTCGGTGGGCCGTCCCCCGGCAGGCAGTTCACCCTCCGGAGGACGGATCCTCCCTGCGGACGGAAGCTCCAGCCCGTTCAATCCGGCCAGCCGCAGGTTCCGCAGGCCGTCCACGTCGGCCGCGGCACGGGCCGTGGCGCCCGCGCCGCCCAGCGCCCCGCCCGTGAGAGCCCCGATGGTCCCGGCCTGCACGGCCTCGTCCAGGTTGAAACCCTTGGCCTCGCCGGTCGCGATGGAGACCGGCTGGGCCACGGCAAGGTCCACGGTGACGGACTCGACGCCACCCATGGCGGTCGTGGCCAGAGTCGTCCCCGCGATCGTGGCGACCTCCGTGGACACCGATACGCCCAGCGTGCCCGCCAGTTCCACGATTCCCGCAACTGCGCCGGCCGCCACACCCTCGGAGATTCCCGCGGTGAAGAACGCCAGCGCGGTGCCCGCCACCAGGGTGGCACCGACGATCTCAAGCTCGTGCTCCAGCTTCTTCTTCGCCCCGGCGACGGCGTCCGCGTACGTGTCCAACGAGTCGGCCATGGAACGCGAGCTGTTGGCCAGGTCCTTCAACCAGCCACGCCCGCCGCGGTGATAACGAGACCAGAACTCATCGAAGGCATCGATCGACTGCCCGCGGTTGTTCTCGATCAGCGACCGGGCCGCGTTGTTCGTAACTCCCGTGACGTCGTCGACGGCGTCAGCGAAGGTACGCCAGGCACGGGCCGCTGTTCGCAGGTCACCCTCGTCGCCGGCAGGCCACCACATGCCCGTCAGGTCCTGGACAACCTGGCGGGCCTTGTCCGCTGTGCTCACTCCCGGCCCTGGGCCTCGACGGTCCCCTGGTCGAACATCGACTTGACCAGGTCCTCGTTGTCCACGTGGTTGTCGGCCATGTCCGCCATGCCGGTATGGACGCTGGCGAGGCCTTGTACCAGGATGCCGACGGCGTGCTCGATCTTCGTGCGGTTCGGATCGTAGGCTGCCTCGAACTCCTTGCCCTGCTTGTCATCGCCCCACGGCGAGGCCAGCCCGTCCAGAGTCGACTTGAGCGCGGCAGCGGCATCCCGCAGCTGATCGCTTTCCTTGGCGAAGGTCGGCGCGGACGAGCGCAGGTCGTCCGTCGATATGTCCAGGATCTCGCCGCGATCACTCACTAGGTCCTGTCTGGAGTTCGGATCACGAGTGTGGTGCGATGCTGCGGAGCCAGAGCATCGCACCACACAGGTGCAGTCCGGCCTC
>NZ_JACTVI010000244.1 GCF_014495685.1 Streptomyces sp. TRM68367
CGATCACGCTCGTGACATGCGCGAGCAGCCCAACCGCCCGTCACGCCAGGGCCGTTGACCTGCACGAATCACGATGAAACTTCCTCAACGGACTGCGGTTCTTCGTCGCCGACCTGAAGCAGCTGAAGTTCGAACAGCTCCCGCGCGCCGAGCAGCAGGCGCACATCGCCCTGGCCACCCTGGCGGACCTGAAGCTCATCGTTGACTTCCGGCCGCACGGCGACGAAGGCAGTGGCATGTGGCAGGTCCAGGAGAACCCGGTCGACCGTACGGTCCTGCTCACCTCAGAAGTCATCGCCTACGCCGATCAGCGCCGCACGCTTGTCCGGCCGCGCCCGGAAAAGCCCGGAAGCACCCGGAACGATTCCTTCCCGCGCTGACCGAACCCCTCTCGTCCACCGTCCGGCAGGGCAAGCCGAGCGGCGGACCCGGAACCCACGCCGTTCCTGGTGGGCGGACCAAGCCGGTCCGCCCACCAGGAACGGCCCACGAGCGGAGCCTTCCCATATCCACCACCGCGAGCACGCAAGCCGACCCCGGCGCGGACTTCGACCGGGCGGCACGCCAGGCCCTACGCCTGGTCACGCCAGCCAGGTTGCGCCTGGTCGCCGCCCGCCCCCGGCGCACAGCCGCGGCAGCCCCTCCCACAGACACCGACGTGGAGGCCCTCGCCATCAGCGTCGGCGTCCTCAGCCCCGTAGACACCGGGCCCCGCTGACCGGCCCCGGCTGCTCAAGCCGGACGGCCTGACCACCGTCTTCCGCTCCACGACGCCCCTGCGACGCAATCATCCTCACGTCGAAAGGCACGCCTCCCATGAACAACCTTGCCGCCATTCCCGTCGCCGCCGTACTGCTGCACGCCCTGGCCGTCCTCGAAGTCCCCGGCTTTCTGGAACTCGACGAGGACTTCGTGATCGCCCACCCGCCACACCTTCCCCAGGACAAGGCCCTGGACAGCGAGCACATCATTCTCTGCACCCCCGCCTATGTCAGCAGCCCTGCGGCCCAGTACACGGGCGGCTTGTACGCCATGGCATACGAGGGCTACGACGGCTCGGACTACTGCGACATCGAGCGCGTCTACGAGGCACAGCCCGGATGGGACCTCATGGCTCACGCCGCCGCGTGCGCGAAGGCCGTTGCCGACTGGTTCGCCGCGCGCCAGACAACCGCCGAAGGCTCCGGAGACGACAGCGGGGCCGACGACACGGACGAAGTCCGTACCAGCACCACCGAAGTGTGCTGACTTGGGCAAAGCCGCCGGCCCCTGGAACCCACAAGCGCAGCACCAAGGCACCACCCATGAGGTATCCGACAGTGTAGGGCCTTGCATGAGACAGGATGAGCCACGATGACCACGACCAGAGAACAGTTCGAACAGCGCCTCGCGCAGCTGCGGCGCGAGGCGCAGGAACTCACGCGCAAGGACTTCGCGCACCTCGGCGGCGTCGCCGAGAAGACGATCCGGAACTGGCTGGACGCCGACCCGGAGTTTGCTGACACAGCCCGGACCGGTGCGCGGCGCGTCCAGCTCTTCCCCTTTGACGAGGGCGCGCAGTGGGTGCGCAAGCAGCTCTTCGGCCCCGACGAGCGGGCGCCGGAAGTAAGCCGCGGTCCCCGGCTCGCCGCGGAGCCCCATCGCATGCCCTACACGCCCGGCGAGCGGTGGCGCTGGGTTGACATGGCGCGTCTTCGCGGTGTGACGCCGACCGCCGTACGGCTGCTCGCCGCCGAGTACCGGGACCACCCCCAGCGCCCGTTTCCGCCGCGCGACGAGTTCGACCGCACGTGCGACGCCGGTGAGGTCTCCGACTGGTTCCTGTGGTACGACACCACCCGTCCGGGATACACCGGCCCCCGGCCCGCCGAGATCGCGGCCGAGTCCGGCACCAAGGACACCCGCCGCAAGGAGGTCATCAGGCGCCTGAACACGGCGCTCGACGGCGGCGAAACCCTGACCAGCCTGGCCCTGGCCGAGGAACTCGGGGTGAGCGCCGACGTTGCGGCCCGCTACCTGCGGCAGGCCGCCGAGGAGGTTCTCCCGAAGCGCGGTCTGATCTCCCGCAGCCAGATCGCCGAACGGCTGCCCACGGCGTCCGCCGCGCTCACGGACGGGCAGCGCCGAGAGAGGGTGAAGACCCTCCTCAAGCGCAAGAGCGCCCCCGCCCCCGTCATCACGGTGGCCGATACGCCCTACTACAGCGAAACGGCCATCGCCGAGCTCCTCGCCCCTCCCGCGTGACCCCGCTCGCCACCGCGTCGCCGATCGGACAGGCCGCGGTCGGCATTCTCACCTTCGCATCCCGGCGATCGAGTGTGGGGCCCTCGGCGGGAGGGGTGCAAGGACGGGCTGCGCCGCGTCCTTGCACCCC
>NZ_JACTVI010000245.1 GCF_014495685.1 Streptomyces sp. TRM68367
GCCGTCCTCGTGCCCCGCACCCACCCCCCTCAAACCGCTGACCAGCCGCGATGAGCACAGGCAGGGCTATCTACAGCTGCCGTAACTGTCCCCTCGCCATCCCTGGCCAGCGCCTGTGCCAGGGTTTCGAGCGGCAGGCGCCTCGGGGTGACGGAGTGGCGCCAGGGTGACCAGCAGCGAAGCCGGAATGGTGAAGGGGCCGACCTCCTGGAGGCTGAGGTACAGCTCAATGCCGCCACTGCGGTACGCCTTGGTGGCACGGCGCCGCAGATCCTTACGAAGCCCCTCCTTGAGGTGCGGCACGTTGTCGATGCCGTGGAACTGGCGCTGCACGAGCGCATCGATCGACTTGTCTCGCTGTTCGGGATCCAGAGAGATCCGGAACCAGCCCTCAGGGAGCAGGAGGCGGTAGTCGTCCGGAGGCGCGGTTTCCTGGGGGCTGGTCATACGACGCTCTCCGTGGGTGTCTGTGCCGGGGCCGGCCGGTCGAGCCAGAGCCGACTGCTCAGTTGGTGGCCGAGGTATGGAGCTGCCTGTAGAAAGCTGCCGAGGGCGCCCATCAGGATCGCGGCCATCCCCGCACCTGGGTGTGTGTCCTCGATCCGCAGCCCCTGGGCAATGGAGAAGAAGGAACCGAAGGCCATGACAGCGGTTGAGGACACGCCTGCAATAGTGCTGGGGAAACGCGACAAACCGCGAGCGTCCCGGCCGGACTCGGGCAGCGGTTGCGCACCGAGCGTGGGTCCCTTAGGCCAGCCGGCCTTCCCGCTCAGGGAGCGCTCGGTGAACCGCAGTCCGGTGGTCTGGCGCAGCCTGGACCATCCGTCCTCACCGTTCTTGCCGCCGAACCACAGACGCCATGACAACACGGCACGCACCTGCTCGTGAGGGCCTCGGAGTTCGGCGCCCAGCGCTGTGCCCGCCCGGTCGCGCACAAGGACCAGGGATGTCACAGCGTGTGGGCCTGTCAGGGGGAGCCAGTACTCCTGTCCGCCCACGTCTCGCAGGACGAGGTCACGGTCCTGCACTCGCAGCTCGGCGTCCCGACGGAACCGGACGGTTGCTCCCAGCCCGTCGGTGGGCGCGGGTCTGATGCGATCCCTCACAACAGGGCTGTGTCTGCGCAGACGCAGTCGGGTCCACCAACGAAGGGCCAAGCGCATCACTGGGGCGACGAAGGCAGCCGTCGCCAAGGGGAGGATGAGCCAGGGAGCCGCCGTCTCGGAGAAGACGATCACCGTGAACAGGGCGAACCAGACGAATCCCGCGACCGCACGCGTCAGCCAGTACCACAGCGGGAAGACACTCCCCGGGCTGAGTGACGTGCCGCCTCCGCGCCGAGCCTTCTTGGACACCAGCGGATCATTCAGGTCTCGTACCACGTGCAAAGGGATGCCCGCAGCCTTCAGCAGTGCGGCCACGCCGGTGCGACTAACTCCGCTGCGGTCGTGGTGATCCCGTGCAGCTTCTCCAGTTCCTCGGTGAGCCGCTGGCGGTGAATCTTCCAGTTACTGCCGAACTTCTCGAAGACGTCCAGGATCTTCTGCGAACCGATCTCACCGACGCCATAGCCATCGGCCGGATTACCCCGCTCGGCAAAGGTGTCGCGGATACGTTTCAGCGCCCTGGAGCACTCCTTGATCCGGTCAACGTCAGCTTGCTGATCACTCATGGAACTCCCCCGCTGACCTCGCACCAGCTTGTTTCACGTTGAACGAAGGGTGCGACGGGGCCCACACATACCCCGTCGCACCCGAGTACGGCTGAGCGCCGCTCAGCCCTTGGCGCTCTTCGCCAACTGCTCGTCCAGGTCCTCGTACGCCTTCTTGGCGCTGGTCAGGAACTTGGACAGGCCTTCCAGGCCCTTGATGGTCTTCTGCGCGCCCTTGGTGAAGTCCTTGATGGACTCGTCGTAGGCGCCCGAGGCCTTCTGGGTGGTGAACCCGTTCGACACCAGTTCCTCGACGCCCTTTTCGATGGCCTTCAGCATCTCTTCCATGTCACCCATGGCTTTGATGAGATCGTTGGCCTTCTTCTCCATCTCGGAGTAAGTAAGGTCTGTGTCCTTGGCCATGACGGCTCTCCCTCCCGTTCAGATCGCCGCAGGGCCTTCCCCCCGTGGCTTGACTGGTGCGGCCTGCCCGGCCATCCACCGGCCATCCGCATGAGCAAAGATCTTACGGGTGGGGCTGTAGGGATGACAGGGATGTCCGGCAACGGAAGCTTGAACCGGCCTCGATCATTCACGTGCGCGCGCCGGCCTGGGGTGGTCGGTCGGGGTTGAGGATTCGTCCTGGTTCGTCCTTCGGGTGGTGGT
>NZ_JACTVI010000246.1 GCF_014495685.1 Streptomyces sp. TRM68367
GTGTGGATCAACGAACCCCGGCCCGAGACAGAACCCCAGAAACAGAACCCATAGCCTCAAACTGTCTCATTTGACTTGACAGGTTCCGGCGCGCTGCGGGCTCTACAGGTCTTCGACTCGGACGCGGCAGGGAGGCACCGCCTCGAGGGCGTGCTGCACGCCTGCTGGACCGGGTTCACGCAATCTGACCAGGGGACACGGGAGTGCCACTGCGCACTGCGGACAGGCGGTGCGCAGTGGCACTCTGAAGCGAGGTTCACTCGACGGCCTGCTTTCCAGGCCGCGCTCATCACAGGGCTTTGGCGAAGTCGGCGGGCGTCCGTTTCGTGATCACTTGAGATGAAGGGAGGGAGAGCGGGTGGTTCCCACTCACGTCCGTTGCGCCCCGGAGCCCTTGCGTCTCCCCCGCACCGTCGGGTGGAGCGAGCCGACTGCGCTAGGCGATGATCCTGTGCGTGGCTGAAGAGGCAGGTACAGATGCGGACGACGCTTGTGCATGGGCTGAGCGACTGGGTTGGGCGTTCGGGCTTATAGCGGAGGATCCGACTGCGAGAGGTGCAGCGCTCGTCCATCTGGCGGAGGCCCAGAGGAAGGTCACGGACACGCTCGCCCGGTCCAACGAGATGTGGCTACTGACGCGACACCTGGGAGCGGACGAGCAGTACCGGGAGCCTGCCTTTCTGCAGGCGCGCCGGAGGCATCAGCAAGCTCAGAGGTGTTCGTTGCCTGATGGAGTGTGGGGTGGTCCTGTGGACGGGGATCTGGCGGCGTGGCCGGGGCTGCCCTATGTGTTGCTCTTCCTGGAGTGGGAGGCGAGGTACCCGCTGGAGTGGACGCAGCATGCGAAGGCGTGGGGTACGAAGCAGAGCCTGATCCGGGAGGTGGCCCGTGCTCGCCAGGAGGAGGCGATCAAGGCGAAGCTCACCGACCTGGTCGAGATCGTCGTCCACCGGGCGTATCGCTGCAAGGATCGCGAATACGTACGGGTTGCCCGGGCTGTCGACAGCGCTGACCTACGGGGCAGGCTCGATCGGGCAGCCGATTCCGACAGTCCGTGGGCCCGGTGTCACGCCGGGTATGTGCTCTGGCTCCTTGATCGCCGCGACCTGCCAAACACCTGTCGTGTCTGGCAAACCTGGGTGGCGGGCGAGGCTGCGACGTTGCTGTGACCGGGGACGATACAGGGAAGGTTCCCGTGATCATGGAGTGCTCTAGACCCCGTGACCTGCCTGGAATCCTGTGCCTGCCGACGTATCGTCCTTGATTCCGCCTGCCTTTGACCGACTTCGCGAGCAGTCCGACGTCGGACCCGGAGAGGTGCCCGGCCTGCTGGAGAGGCTGGCTCAGGTGCCGGATCCGCGCGATCCGCGCGGCGTGCGCCATGCCTTGGCCGTCGTGCTCACGCTGACCGCGTGCGCGGTGCTGACCGGCGCGACCTCGCTGCTGGCGGTCGGCGAGTGGATCGCGGACGCGCCGCCGCACGTGCTGGAGCGACTCGGCGTGCGCCCCGATCCAGTACTGCCCCGGAGGCTGGTGCCCTCGGAGGCGACGGTCCGCCGGCTGCTCGCCCGTATCGATGGCGATGCCCTGGACCGGGCGGTGGGCGGATGGCTTGCCGACCGCCGGCCCGAGAGCACCAGGCTGCGCGGACTGTCCGTGGACGGCAAGTCCCTGCGCGGTGCGGCGAAGGCGCAGGGGCGGAGGATCCATCTACTCGCCGGGGTGGAGCACACCAGCGGGCTGGTCCTGGCCCAGCTCGACGTCGGCGAGAAGACCGGTGAGGTCACCCGCTTCCAGCCGCTGCTCGACACCATCGCCGACCTGGCCGCAACCGTGGTCACCAGCGACGCGCTCCATACGCAACGCGAGCACGCCGCCTACCTCCTGGGCCGCGGGGCCCATTACATCGCGATCGTCAAGGGCAACCAGAAGAAGCTACGCAGACAGCTGAAGTCCCTTCCCTGGAAGGACATCCCGTTCCAGGGCCGCACCCGAGGCACCGGCCACGGCCGCGCGGAGATCCGCCGGATCAAGGTCGCCACCGTGAACAACTTGCTGTCCCTGGCGCCCGCCAGGCCGTCCAGATCAAGCGCCGCCGCACCGATCGCAAGACCGGCAAGACCACCATCACGACCGTCTATGCGGTCACCAGCCTGACCGCCGAGCAGGCCACCCCGGTCCAACTAGCCCCGTACTTCGCGGGTCACTGATTCAGGTCTGTGGCCAGCGGGTTCGTGTGACTTCGATGCCGAGGAGTTCGAGGAGGTG
>NZ_JACTVI010000247.1 GCF_014495685.1 Streptomyces sp. TRM68367
CAGGAGCACCGTCCTGCTTACCGCACCGTCTCCCGGACGATGTGCGCGAGGACCGCTTCGGCGCGGGCCTGGCGAACGGTGGGTCCGAGGACGGCGGCTTCGAGGAGTTCGAGGAGTCCTTGCCCAGCCGCCGCTCCAGCTCATCCACCCGCGCGACCAGCCGCTCGCACTGGGAAGTCAACTGTTCGACCAGGCCCGTCAGCTGGACGATCGTGGCGTCCTTCGCCGCGAGCAGGAGCTTCAACTCCTCGTTCGACGGCTCACTACCAGGCTCCACGGCCACAGCTTATCGATCTTGGGATGCTCTGGTCGAACGGGCTGTCAGCCCTGCTGAACAGCTACCCGGGCAGGGCGTTAGCCTCTGTGGAGATGTGCATCAGGCACCCCGACGGGCAGAGCCGCAGCTGCAGCCTGGCAAAATCGACGATTGCGCTTAAGCGTTTGTGCGGCGTAAGGCGTGGAGCCACAGGGTTGGCTCGGCGTGTCACGCGGCAACACCCGAGGGAGGATCTTGTGTCGGACGGGTTCTACATCGGCCACTCCGCGCTCGAAAGGTTGAGCGGCGCGTTCAAGGAGGAGGCCGATGAACTCGGCGAGCAGTTAGCCAAGTTCAAACCAAAGACGGATGGCGAGGCCATCCACGACGGGTTCGGCTTTCTGACGGAGTCAGAGGAAGTGACCACCGCGTACATTGACTTGGCCGACCACATGACCAAGGCGATCCAGGGGTTGCAGGACCATCTTTATGACATGGCCGAAAACCTTTCCGGCAACTCCCACAACACTGGAGCCGCCGAGCGTGCCCTGGAGGACCTGTTCAAGGGTGAGAGCGCGTGAGTGACGAGTCGGCTGCGGAGACCATTTACGAAGCTGGACTCGAGCTCTACAACCCCGGTGGCGAGCCAGACGTTCTGCGTGACGCGGCCAAGGCGTGGGGCGCGATGGGGGATGCCCTCGACAAGTTCGTCGTCCGCATGGACAAGGTCATCCGCGACGTCCACGGCGACGATTGGCTAGGGCCAGCTGCCGATGCCTTTGTCAAGCATTGGGAAGAGATCAAGAAGTCCGTTGAGGACGCTCAACCGAACTTCGACGAGGCGAAGAAGGGCCTGAACGAGGCAGCGGACAAGATCGAAGAGATCAACAGCGAGATCCATCAGATCTACCTGGAGATCGGTGTCACGATCGGTGTCTCCGTCGCCACCTCCTTTATCACCCTCGGTTTCTCCGCAGCCGCTGGTGCCGCGAACGCGGCTCGGCTTGCCGGGCAGGCGGCGACGGCCGCCGCGAGGCTCGGCAGGACCCTGGCCACGATCGCCCGTTGGTTCGAGAGGCTGCGGACATTTGAGCACTCGAGTAAGTTTCTGCAGTACGGCGTTCGTTTCGGCAGTACGTTCGCCGGCCGGACCGCGATCGAGTTCGGCAACGGAGTGGCCACCAGCGTGATCAGTGGCAAGGGCCCCGAGTGGGAGAACAACCTGGTCGGCGGGATAGCTGGGGCAGGGATGGGAAAGGCTGCCGATGCCGCGCTCGGCGGGAGGCTCGGGGGAGGAATCGGCGAGTCGATAGGCACAGGTGCCATCGGTGGAGCGACGGGCAGCCTGGTCGGGGATGCCGCCAACTCCTATGGTCCGTGGGCGGACAAGGATGACCAGTTCGATTGGTCGCAGTCGCTGATCGGAGCCGGAGCCGGAGCGGTCGGCGGCGGCATCGGCGGCGGACTGACGCACGGTTCAGGAGTCGGCGAGGTGAACGGCACCGGAGAGGCTTCCGGTGGGGCAGCCGACACGAGCGGCACAGCAGACGGTGCAACCGGTGGAGCCGCCGAGGCAAGCGGAACGGACGGAGCCGCCGGGGCGAGCGATGGCAGCGGTGACCAGGCAACCCCCGATACCGGAGCCGATGCCGAAGGTCTGACACAGGAGCAGCGGAACGCGCTTCGCGACGAGGCCACGAACAGCCGAGTGGGCACGGAAATTGGCGCGGCCGGAAATCGGCTCAAAGAGGCGGACAGCATCGAGGACGACCTGGCCGAAGGGCAGCAGAAGACGGCCCAACAGCTCCGCGAGCACACTAAGAACACGAGTCTGGTGGACGACTTCGGCCTCGATCATTCACGTGCGCGCGCCGGCCTGGGGTGGTCGGTCGGGGTTGAGGATTCGTCCTGGTTCGTCCTTCGGGTGGTGGTG
>NZ_JACTVI010000248.1 GCF_014495685.1 Streptomyces sp. TRM68367
GCACCTCCACCGGCTACATCTACGACGCCGACGGCAACCTGCTCCTGCAGAAGGACCCCAGCAGCACCACCCTCTACCTCGGCAGCGAACAGATCACCGTCGACTCCGCCGGCACCACCACCGGAGTCCGCTACTACGCTGCCCCCGGCGGGGCCACCATCGTCCGCACCGGCGCCAGCACCAACTACGGCTTCGAACTCGACGCCGACCAGCACGGCACCAACACCCTCTACCTCGACTCCACCGCCCAAACTCCCACCTGGCGCCAGTTCGACCCCTACGGCAACCCCCGAGGCACCACCACCAGCTGGCCCGAAAACCGCACCTTCCTCAACAAAACCACCGACACCACCACCGGCCTCACCGACATCGGCGCCCGCGAATACGACCCCACCACCGGCAGATTCACCAGCCTCGACCCCGTCTTCGAAGCCACCACCCCCCAAGAGCTCGGCGGCTACACCTACGCCGGCAGCAACCCCGTCACCGACTCAGACCCCACCGGCCTGTGCCCCGTCGACCTGTGCGGTGTCGGCACTCCGAAGGGAGACGGTTCCGGAGGCGGCTGCTACTACATGCTGAAAGACCCGTGCGGCGGTGTCACGACCCAGCCGAGCGGTAACGGAGGCAGCCGCTGCTACTACATGCTGAAAGACCCGTGCGGCACGACCTATAGCAACAGCGGGGGGACAGCGCACCAGAGCAACAGCGGTCACACCACGCCCGTATACAAGAAGAGGAACCGAAATGCCGACCACGGACACTGGTGGGGCAGCGGACTCTGGAAAAACGCCAAAAGCTGGGCTGGAGCAACCGTGAGCGGAATGGGAGGATTTTTCACAAAGCATTGGCGTGGAATGCTCCAGACAGCTGGCTTCGTCGCCTGCGTCGTATACAGTGTTGGGCTCTGCGCGGTGGCGACCATTGCGGTCATCGGTGCAGAGTATGCTGGGGATGCCTACACACATGGTTGGGATTCGAAATATGCGTGGGGTAACCTCGAAACAAATAGTATTGATGGCGCGATTGGCTTGGGGGTGGGAATAAGCGGAGGATTGCTCTACGGAAAGGTAGCGGAGAGGATCGGGATGTCGAAATACTTGCCGCTGGGTCGTCATTCTGCGCGCTATTTCGAAGGCCCTCAACACGCAAAAATCCCGGACTCACTGTTCCGTGGTGTCGGCTATGGTGTCAATACGGTTCTCGGACACCTCGGTTGCGGTGACACTTACCACGTCCCCAGTTACTGCTGAATGGAGACCGGCCCCCGCCGGGGCGCTTAGGCCCGGCGGGGATTCAACCCATTGGAGCACTCCCAACAACAAGCGATCAATGGTTAACGAGCCTCGACACGAGGTGTGAATGTGTAATAGCTGGGAGGTGTCATGACTTGGCGAATGGCTGTGTGGCAGCGGATTTGTGCGTGCGTAGGCGCGTTGATTGCCCTGGGATTGGGTGGAGTCCTCATCGTTGATGGAATCACATACGGATGGAGTCCGCGTTCGCTTTTTGCCACCTGCATTCCATTGGGTGTCACTGCATGGCTCATTGCACGAGCCTTTCGAACCTCAATCGGAGTATCCGACGAGTATCTAGTGATTCAGGACTCGATCCGCAGGTACAGGATTCCCCTCTCCAGTGTGGCTTCGATGAAACCTACCTATAACGGCATTCGGGTGATTTTGAGAGATGGGAAAAGCGTGATGGCAGCATGCGGCGAAAAGGTGAATTACGCAGTCTTGTTGCATAAAAAAACTCGGGCGGATGGAATCGTCGCCAGCATTATGAAGGAGAAGCAACGGATCGAATCAGCGGGACACACTGACCTCCATCACCGCCACGGGTGACGTGTCTTGGGCTGGGTCGGCGTCGGACTTGGCGTGGATTCGATGATCACCCCGTTGGGGTGGTTCGCCGACGCAGCTCTGGTCGGTGGGTTCGTGCTAGGTGCTGCCACTACAGCAGACGCGTGCTCCTCCAAGCAGTGGGGGAGCTGCACGATGGGTGCAGCGAGCCTGGGAATGGGGGGGAGTGGGTGCCGGTGCGATGTCGGCTAACCCGAATCGAGAGGCCGCAAGTCTCCCCTTCTTCACGCGAATGTGGGTCTTCGAATTTAGGCGGGGAGGGGTTCTCGCTGGCCGTGCCGCTGACTGCGGAGCGTGACTGCCGCGCGGGAGGCCGGACCTGA
>NZ_JACTVI010000249.1 GCF_014495685.1 Streptomyces sp. TRM68367
CCGACGCCGCGCTGTCCATGGCGGCGGCCGTTCCGGGCTTGGGTATGGCGGCGACTGCTGCCAAGTACGCCAAGAAGGGCGCCAAGGCGGTCGACGCGGTCAAGGGCGGCAGCAAGGCGGGCAAGGGCGCCAAGGCGGCCAAGGCTGACAAGCCCAAGCCCAAGCCCAACGCCAAGCAGAAGAAGCCCAGCAAGAAGGGCGGCCAGTGCAAGAAGGGGAAGAAGAAAAACAGCTTCGTCCCCGGCACCAAGGTGCTCATGGCCGATGGGTCCTCGAAGAACATTGACGACGTCAAGGCCGGCGAATGGGTCCTGGCCACCGATCCGGAGAGCGGCGACCTGCAGATGCGTCAGGTCACCGACACCATCACCGGTGACGGCGTCAAGCACCTGGTCACCCTGACCGTCGACCCTGACGGCAAGGACGGCAAGGCCAAGGCCAGCACCATCACGGCGACGGCCAACCACCCGTTCTGGCTGCCGGACTACGGCCGGTGGGCCGAGGCCGGTGACCTCGAACCGGGCATGTGGCTGCAGACCGCAGCCGGCACCTGGATCCAGATCACCGCGATCGACGACACCCACCGCACCCAGCGCGTCCACAACCTCACCGTCGACGGCCAGCACACCTACTACGTGGCTGTCGGCGCTGCTGCGGTTCTCGTTCACAATGCAGGCTGTGAGCCGGCAGAGGTCACGGTCCGGTTCCAGGAGGGAATGTCGAAGACGGAGTTCGCCAAGAAGGCGAACGCGTTGCAAAAACTCAGTGACGAAGGCACGCTGTTCAAGGCTCCGAATCCGGTTGCCCGCAACTCGTCCGTCACGAAGAACTACAAGGGAGACCTGATTCGGCGAGTGTACGACCAGTACGGTTCAACGAATCCGGGCTTCGCCGACAAGCTCAAGGACCGGATCCTGAACCGCATGGATCCCGATCATGTGCACGAGCTCCAACTGGGCGGCGCGGATACGGCTGGTAACCTCAAGATGCTGGACCGCTTCACCAACTGGCACATAGGGACCCAGCAGATCTGGCCGCAGATCAAGAACCTGGACGACTACACTCCGGTAAAGATCAGGATTGAGTGGTGATCGAGACATGAGTACCGAGCTCCAGCGAGTTGTAGAAACCCTGCGGAATACGATGGACATGCGGACTGAATGGCGCATGATGAATTCCCTGCCCGCTGGGGCTCAGCTCAAAGATCTGCCCGCAGATCTACCGGCCTCACTTCGGACGTTCCTCACGGTCGCGAACGGTGCGACTTGCGGTGACGTCTCCATCTTCTCGGCTTCCACGGCTGAAGAGATGCAGTTCTACGCCGATCCGATTTCGGGGGCGGAGATCACCCTCGGGCGCGAGAAGTGGCTGTGTTGCGGAGTCATCGTCGACGATCCGTTCTTCGTAAACCGACTGAGCGGAGAAGTCTGGTACTTCCCAGACACCGGAGTCGAGTGGTGGAAGTCCTCGTCGTTCGAGAAGGCTGCGGACGACTTCACCTCTTTCTTCTTGCGTTTCGTGGCAGGGTCCTGCTATGTGGACGTGTCGGCCACGGGGCGCGAGGACCAATGGGCTGAACTGCTCAGGCAGGTGGGCCTCCTGGAGTAGGGGATCCGAGAACGATAAAGCAGCCCCGCCCGCCGACCCGTTGTCGGCGGGCGGGGCTCCGCTTGTGCTCTCCTGAGGCCCTCCGAGAGTCGTCTGCTACGCGCTCACGGGAGGTGTGGTGAATACGCAGAGGGCAGGCTCCGAGGTGGCGCTTATCCTCAAGGCCGCCCTGGACAGGCGTGGTGCGTGCTCATCCGGTGAGACCGAGTTCGCGTAGGGCGTCGGCGGGATGGTTGCGGTAGTGGTCGTGGGCGGCGGCGTTGTTCGTCCATCCGGCGAGGTGGGCGAGGCTGATCGCCAGGCTGCGGAAGGTGGCCAGAGCCCGGGCAGGCTGCCGGTGCGGGCGCGGCAGGCGTCCTCGCCGAAGGTCACGTCGACGAGGTGGGCCAGTTCAAGCAGGTCTCGGCCCCGCCGTCGCAGGGCCAGAGCGTCCGCAACGTCACGTCGTACGAGTACTACGACAACGGCTGGGTGAAGTC
>NZ_JACTVI010000025.1 GCF_014495685.1 Streptomyces sp. TRM68367
GGTCTCCCCATACCACAACAACGAGGACCAAGGCCCGAAGCCACGGCTTGTTTCCCGGCAAGCCCTAACTACACGGCATTGGTTCTAGTACGCCTGAACCGGCGCCGCTCTCGCGGAGCAAAGGGGGGCGTATCGGTTCTGTCTCGGGACGTGGGACAACGGCCGGACACCGGCCTCGGGCGCATTACGCTTCCCTCATGACCACGCTTTCGCCGTACGACTCCATGTCCCCGGTCACCCGGGCCGCCTACCGCGCCAAGGCCGCAGCGGCCGACCTCGCCCCGCTGCCGCGGGCCGTGAAGGACGACGCGCTGCTCGCCATCGCGGACGCGCTGGAGGTCCGTACGAGTGAGATCGTCGAGGCCAACGCCGAGGACGTGGCCAGGGCCCGCGAGAACGGCACCAGCGAGGGCATGATCGACCGGCTCACGCTCACCCCGGAGCGGGTGCGCGCGATCGCCTCCGACGTACGCGACATCGTCGCCCTGCCCGACCCGGTCGGCGAGGTGGTGCGCGGCTCGACCCTGCCCAACGGCATCGACCTGCGCCAGGTCCGTGTCCCGCTCGGCGTCGTCGGGATCATCTACGAGGGCCGGCCCAACGTCACCGTCGACGCCGCCGCCCTGTGCCTGAAGTCCGGCAACGCGGCGCTGCTGCGCGGCTCCTCCTCGGCGTACGAGTCGAACACCGCGCTGGTGCGGGTGCTGCGCGACGCCGTCGGCGGGGCAGGGCTGCCCGCGGACGCCGTCCAGCTGGTGCCGGGGGAGAGCCGGGAGAGCGTGCGCGAGCTGATGCGCGCCCGCGGACTGGTCGACGTGCTGATCCCGCGCGGCGGCGCCTCGCTGATCAACGCGGTGGTCCAGGAGTCCACCGTCCCGGTGATCGAGACCGGCACCGGCAACTGCCACGTCTACGTCGACGCCCACGCCGACCTCGACATGGCCGTCGAGATCCTGATCAACTCCAAGGCCCAGCGGGTCGGCGTCTGTAACGCCGCCGAGACCCTCCTGGTCCACCAGGACATCGCCGCCGAGTTCCTGCCGCGCGCCCTGGACGCCCTCGCCGATGCCGGGGTCACCGTGCACGCCGACGAACGGGTGCTGGCCTACGCCAAGGACGCCAAGGCGGCCGTCGTCGAGGCGACGGCCGAGGACTGGGAGACCGAGTACCTCTCCCACGACATCGCCGCGGCGGTCGTCGACTCCCTCGACAAGGCCGTCGAGCACATCCGGCTGTGGACCTCCGGCCACACCGAGGCCATCGTCACGACCTCCCAGCAGGCGGCCCGCCGCTTCACCCAGCTGGTGGATTCCACGACCGTCGCGGTCAACGCCTCCACCCGCTTCACCGACGGCGGCCAGTTCGGCTTCGGCGCGGAGATCGGCATCTCCACGCAGAAGCTGCACGCCCGCGGCCCGATGGGGCTGCCCGAGCTGACCAGCACGAAGTACATCGTCACCGGGGACGGGCACGTAAGGCGCTGACGGGGCGCGGGCGGTGCGCGAGGATGCTCGCGGCCTTGTGCGCCGGATGAAAGATGGCTCACTTGGCGGATGAATTTCCATACCGTCTGCCCAAATTGAACCCTCAGGTCTACTCTGGAGGCGTGCCGGAGGACGTGGGGGGCACGCCGTTCCCTGACGGCTGGGAGCCCGACGACGACCACGACCGCGGGGTGTCGGACGAAGAGTTCGCCTCCGTGGTCTTCGACGAGGCCTTCGTACGCGCGGCCACGGTGCACGAGCCGACCGCCGTCGAACGCCTCCTGGCCGCCGCCCAGGCGCGAGCCGAGGCCTCCGAGGCCGAAGCGCGCCGCTCCCACGCGAGAGGCGAGCGCTACGACGACGGCTACGGCCCCGACGATCACGACGACCACGACGATTTCGGCCATGATCCGGAACTCGACGATCCGGACGACGTCTACGGCTACGACCGGCGCTACGCCCCGGGGCCGTACGGCAGGCAGGTCCGCTGGCACCGCCCCGTCGCCTGGATGCTCGCCCTCGTGATGGGCGTAGGCATGGTCGCGCTGGCCTTCGCCGCGGTGTATCGCGGCGCCTCCTCCGAGGGCAGCCGCGACCAGGTCCCCACGCCGCCCGCCTCCACCGGCCTCGAACAGGGCGGCGGCGCCAGCCCCTCCGCGTCCGCCGAGTACTCCCCGCCGGCCGTCCCGGTGATACCGCGCAACCCCTGATCAGCCCCCGCAGGAGCCCGCCGGCCGGTCTGCGGTTCTGGTGAGAACCTGTCAGAACTTGTCGTGTAGCAGGGCGTTTACCGGAGCCTCGGGCGACCTACCCTGAAGATATGGGAGGGCCTGGAGATCCACCTGAGGGGACACCCGAGGGCGCCCCCGGAGGTGGTGAGGACGAGTACCGATCCGTCGTCTTCGACGAATCGTTCGTCCGTGCTGCCCGCCTCCAGGAGTACTCCGCGCAGGAGCGCATGGCCGACCACGCGCCCGCCGTACGGCGCCGCCCGCCGCTGCGCCGCGGGCTGTCCCGGCAGGCGCTGATCCTCGTCGTGCTGGTCGCCGTCGCCTTCGGCACGGCGATCTACATGGGCGTACGGCACCCCTACCAGACGCCCGCCGCGCAGAAGCCCGCCGAGGCGCTGCGGATGACCGTCATCCCGCTCGCGCCGCAGAGCGCGGTACCCGGCGCCGCCGACCCCGAGAAGCTGTACGCCAACAGCCCGGCCGCGGACTTCCGGATCGGCGCCGAGGGCATCACCCTGCCGGCCGCGCGGCGCACCGCGCACTTCTCGGACAGCCAGGTCATGTCCGCGCTCACCACGGTCAAGGACTACATCGTGAAGTCCGCGCTGGATCCGACGGTGCTCGGCGGCGGGGAGGTGCGCGGGGTGCGGGTGCTGCTCGATCCCGACCAGCTCACTCAGTTCGACCAGAGCTTCGAGCATCCGGCCGTGGACGGACGGCACGCGCCGACCGGCTGGCTGGTGCGCTTCGACCCGTCCCGCGCCGAGCTGGCCGACCGCAAGATCCGGGTCCAGGGCACACTGCAGGCCGCCGAGGCCGACTCGTCCACCCTCGAGGTCACCGCGGACCACACCTTCGTGTACGCCCTGCGCCCGCCGGACACGGGGGGTGGGGCCACTGCCGGTGACAAGGCCGAGGCGGCCAAGACCGAGGCGTCGCTGTTCACCGTCCGCCGCGAGCTGCACTTCCGCTTCGACCGCGACGACCTGCGCCTCCACCAGGCCCAGCTGATCGTCTCCTACGTCCAGGCCGGCCCCCTGTCCTGCGCCGAGGACTCCGCGAACCACCTGCGCCCGCTGCTCGCCGGCCAAACCCCCAAGACCGGCGGCCCGGCCGGCACGAACCCCTACGCCACGGACAGCGCCACGGCCCTGTGCGGCTCCCTGTCGGCCAATGCCCAGCCGAGGGCCTGACGCGCGGCCGAGGGCCTGACGTCCGGCTGAGAGGGCCTGACGTCCGGCCGGAGGTCCGACGGCCCGCCCCCGTACCGCCCGCCTGTTTCTGCGCCGCTCACCACTTCCCGCCGCAGCGGCGATCAACACGACCGCGCGGCCCGGCGGTGCCGAACTCGCCGCAACCCATGCCGACCCGCCCGCTCACTCCTCGTCGCGCGGCGGCTGGTCCTTCGGCGACTCATCCCTCGGCGTCGAACTAGTGAAGCCCCCGAACCCGCGCCGCACCCGGTCGCCCAGATCCCCCGCACCGCCCGCGATGTCGGTGACCAGCTTCATCAGCGGGTCCTTGGAGCTCTTCACATGCGTGGCGTAGTGCGAGGCCGACTCCCGGAAGGAGTCCCGCACCGAGGTGTCCCTGTCCTCGTCCCGACCCGGGTAGTGACCGTCCATGATCCGCTGGTAGTCCCGGGAGGCGGCCCACTTCTTCAGCTCGGCCGCGCGCACGGTGGTGAACGGGTGGGACCGCGGCAGCACGTTCATGATCTTCAGCACGGAGTCGCGCAGATCGCCCCCGGCCTCGTACTCCTCGGCCTGCGCCAGAAACGCGTCCACGTTCATCTCGTGCAGATGGTTGCCGCCCGCGATCTTCATCAGGCCCCGCATCGAGGCCTCGAGGTCCTGCCCGACCAGCAGCCCCGCCCGGTCCGCGGACAGCTCCGACTTGCGGAACCACTCCCGCAGCGCCGTCACTATCGCCATGATCGCGATGTTGCCGAGCGGGATCCACGCGACCCGGACGGCGAGGCTCGTCAGGAACAGCAGGATCGTGCGGTACACGGAGTGCCCGGACAGCGCGTGCCCCGCCTCGTGGCCGACGACCGCCCGCATCTCCTCCTCGTCGAGCAGCTCGACCAGGCCCGTCGTGACGACGATGATCGGCTCGTCCAGGCCGATGCACATCGCGTTCGGCTGCGGATCCTGGTTGACGTACATCGGCGGGACCTTCTCCAGGTCCAGGATGTAACAGGCGTCCCGCAGCATGTCGTTGAGATGCGCGAACTGCTGGTCCGAGACGCGCACCGAGTCGGACAGGAACAGCAGCCTGAGACTGCGCTCCGGCAGCAGGCCGCTGAGCGCCTTGAACAC
Source organism: Streptomyces sp. TRM68367 (assembly GCF_014495685.1). GTDB lineage: Bacteria > Actinomycetota > Actinomycetes > Streptomycetales > Streptomycetaceae > Streptomyces. The sequence goes on from NZ_JACTVI010000025.1 coordinate 4,537, forward strand.
CGTGTCGAAACCGCTCAGCTTGCGCAGCGCCACCAGCGCGGAGCGGTCGGCGGGATGCTCGTACGCGCGCGAGGAGATTCCGGGGAAGCGCCTGCGCTGCCTGCTCGGCACGTTCTCGTGCCCGTTGTGCTCGTGGCCGTCGGACATGTCGTCCCCCATGTGCGTCTGTGTGGCCTTTACAGCCTCTTGTGCGGCCCTTTGCGTCCCCCGAGCTGTGCCCAGCCTAGGCGGAGATACCGTGGACGGGCAGCACACGGAACGGAGTCCCCGCCATGGAGCACAACCCCGCAGCCACCTGGCTCATCGAGGCCGCCGAGCGGCAAGGGCCGGGGAATCTGCTCCGGGTCGTCCTGATCGTGATGGTCGTGGGCTGTGCGTTCACCGCGTGGTTCCTGCTGCGGGGCTACAGCCGGAAGGACGAATGAGACACCGGAAAGGTTCCCCGGCGGCGCTCCCGGGCGCCAACGGCGGGAGTCGGCGTGATCGCCCGAGTGGCGCCCGCTTACGATGAGCCGACGTCTTTATCCCGCCCACACCGGATAGGTCCTGCCGAAGATGAGCTTCCACAGCACCGCTGCCCAGTTGTTCACCCTCGCCGCCGAGGGCGAGGAGCACGGCGGCAACCACCAGAGCCTCAGCCCCTACGTCACCGGCGGCGGCGCGCTCCTGATCCTGCTGCTCATGCTGTGGATCACCACCCGCTTCAACCGCGACCGCTGACCTGCGCCGATGCCCTCAATGGGGTGCCCCAGGGGGGATCTGGCGGCCGGAGCGCCCAGGCCGGGCCGGTAGGGTCTGCACGCATGGGAGAGCAGGACATGCCTACCGGCCCGGCGAACAAAACGCCGAAGGGCACGGCGCAGGGCGCGCCGCGGGACACGGCCAGCGGCACCCGGAGCCACCCGGCCCCGGAGCCCGGCCGTGCCGACGGACCGAGCAGCGGCCCGGCGAACGCGGGCAAGCGCCGCCTGGGCGTCATGGGCGGCACCTTCGATCCGATCCATCACGGTCACCTCGTGGCGGCCAGCGAGGTCGCCGCGCAGTTCCACCTCGACGAGGTGGTCTTCGTCCCCACCGGCCAGCCGTGGCAGAAGATCCACCGCTCCGTCTCCCCGGCCGAGGACCGCTACCTGATGACGGTCATCGCGACCGCCGAGAACCCGCAGTTCTCGGTCAGCCGCATCGACATCGACCGCGGCGGCCCCACCTACACCGTGGACACCCTGCGCGACCTGCGCGCCCTCAACCCGGACACGGACCTCTTCTTCATCACCGGCGCCGACGCCCTGGCCCAGATCCTGACCTGGCGGGACAGCGAGGAGCTGTTCTCGCTCGCGCACTTCATCGGCGTGACCCGGCCCGGCCACCACCTGACCGACCCCGGCCTCCCCGAGGGCGGCGTCTCCCTCGTCGAGGTCCCCGCCCTCGCCATCTCCTCCACGGACTGCCGTGCGAGAGTCGCCAAGGGCGAACCCGTCTGGTATCTGGTGCCCGACGGAGTCGTGCGCTACATCGACAAACGCCAGCTGTACCGCGGCGAGTGAGGCGAGCGAGCCGAGAGGGGCACCGGTGAACGACCGATACGACGCGGGGTACGGGGGCGACCAGTCAGGCTACGGGGGCGAGTACGGCGAGTACGAACTCGTCGGCTACGACGAGTACGGTCGGCCGGTGTACCGGCAGGCCCCGGCGCAGCACCAGCGGCCACAGCAGCCGTACGACCCGTACGCACAGCAGAACGGCCGGCAGGGCTACGGCTACGACGCGTACACCACGGGCACCCAGCAGCCCGCACCGCCGTACGACCCCTACGGCACGGGCCGGCAGCCGCCCCCGACGCCGGCGCATGACCCGTACGCCACCGGCACACACCAGAGCGGCGCGGCGGCCCCGTCGTACGACGACCCCTACGACCGGCCGGCGGCCGGCGGGCAGCAGCGGCCCGTCCAGCAGACCGCGCAGGCCGCGCACATCCCGCAGCAGCCCGGCCCGCCCGAGCGGGACACGGGCGTGGAGCGGACCGAACGCGAGTACCACACCGAGCAGTTCGCCTTCGTCGAGGAACCGGACGGCGAGTCCGAGGACGTCATCGACTGGCTGAAGTTCACCGAGAACCGCACCGAGCGCCGCGAGGAGGCCAAGCGCCGCGCCCGCAACCGGGTCGTCGCCCTGGTCGTCGTGCTGGCGCTGGCCGCGGCCGGCGGCGTCGGCTACCTCTGGTACGCCGGGAAGCTGCCCGGCCTGTCGTCCGGCGGCTCCAAGGCCGGCACCGCGACCGCCGCCGGCGCCCAGAAGCGGGAGGTGATCGTCGTCCACCTGCACGACACCAAGAACGGCGGCACCTCCACGGCGCTGCTCGTCGACAACACCACCACCAAGCAGGGCACCACCGTCCTGCTGCCCAACTCGCTCGCCCTGACCGGCGACGACGGCAGCACGACCACGCTCGCCAAGTCCGTCGAGGACGACGGCTCCGACGGCACCCGCAGCGAGCTCGACACGGCCCTCGGCACCGACATCGAGGGCACCTGGCGGCTGGACACCCCCTACCTGCAGAACCTCGTCGACCTCGTCGGCAGCATCGAGGTCGACACCAACGCCGACGTGCCCGACCCGGCCGCCAAGAAGAAGGGCGAGGCGCCCCTGGTCAACAAGGGCAAGCAGCAGACCCTCAGCGGCAAGATGGCCGTCGCCTACGCCACCTACCGCGCCTCCGGCGAGCCGCAGAACGCCCAGCTGGAGCGATTCGGGCAGGTCATGCAGGGCGTGCTGCGCAAGATCTCCTCCGACCCGCAGGGCGCGACGACCACCATCCAGACACTCGCGCAGATCCTCGACCCCTCGCTCACCGACCGCGACCTCGGTTCCTTCCTGGCGCGGCTGTCCGACCTCGCCAAGGGCGGCGACTACAAGACCGCCCTGCTGCCCGTGCAGAGCGACGGCACGCTCAGCGCGCAGGCCAGCGCCGGCGTCGTCAAGGACATCCTCGGCGGCACCGCGAAGAGCCCCGACAAGAACGCGGCGGTCAGCGTCTCCGTGCGCAACGCCAGCGGGGTGAAGGACAACACCGAGAAGGCCCGGGTCGTGCTGGTCAACGGCGGCTTCACCTTCCTGGAGGGCGGCACGGCGTCCGCCTCCGCCAGGACGGAGGTGCTGTACGGCGACGCCGCCGAGAAGCAGAACGCCACCGAGGTCGCCAAGACCCTGGGCCTGCCCACCAGCGCTGTCACCAAGGGCACGGTGCCGGGGAGCGCGGACGTCGCGGTGGTCCTCGGCCAGGACTACGAGCCGTCCTCGCCCTAGCCGCCGTGAGACCCTTGTAGTCAACAGACCGCCGACGGGCTGCAATATGTGGGGTCCGCGACAATAGTGGCTGCGCCACGGGCTCCCACACCCCAGCCGTTACATGCTCCCGACCGAAAGCTTCGTAGTGACCGTTACCGACCGCTCTTTCGAGCTCATCACCACCGCCGCCCAGGCGGCCGCCGACAAGCTGGCACACGACGTCGTCGCCTACGACGTCAGCGACGTCCTGTCGATCACGGACGCCTTCCTGCTGGCCTCCGCGCCCAACGACCGCCAGGTCAAGTCGATCGTCGACGAGATCGAGGAACGGCTCCAGAAGGAGCTCGGCGCCAAGCCGGTGCGCCGCGAGGGCGACCGCGAGGCCCGCTGGGTCCTGCTCGACTACGTCGACATCGTCGTCCACGTCCAGCACAGCGAGGAGCGCGTGTTCTACGCCCTCGAGCGGCTGTGGAAGGACTGCCCCCAGGTCGAACTGCCCGCCGACGCCAGGGCGACCCGCGGCAAGGCCGAGGAGCACGCCCGGCAGCAGGAGGCGGAGGAGGCGGCGGAGCTGGACGGTGAGTGGCGATGAGCACCATCAGTGAGGCCGTGAAGGCCGGCCGCGGGCGCCGCGTCATCCTGTGGCGGCACGGCCAGACCGCGTGGAACGTGGAGCGCCGCTTCCAGGGCACCACCGACGTCGAGCTCACCGAGACCGGCGCCGCCCAGGCCCGCCGCGCCGCCCGGCTGCTCGCCTCACTGCGCCCCGACGCGATCGTCGCCTCCGACCTGCGGCGCGCCGCCGACACGGCCGCCGAGCTGGCGGCGCTCACCGGCCTCGACGTGACCCTCGACGAGGGCCTGCGCGAGACGTACGCGGGCGTCTGGCAGGGCCTGACGCACGACGAGATCATCGCCCGGCACGGCGAGGAGTACGCCGCCTGGAAGCGCGGCGAGCCCGTGCGCCGCGGCGGCGGCGAACTGGAGACCGAGGTCGCCGACCGCGCCGCCCCGGTCGTGCTCCGGTACGCCGAGAAGCTGCCCGACGACGGCACGCTCGTCGTGGCCAGCCACGGCGGCACGATCCGCACCACCATAGGCCGCCTCCTCGGCCTCGACCCGCACAACTGGGAGAGCCTCGGCGGCCTGACCAACTGCTGCTGGTCCGTCCTCGGCGAGGGCGCCCGCGGCTGGCGCCTGCTGGAACACAACGCCGGCACGCTGCCGGAGCCGGTGCTCGGCGACGACGACTGAGCGGGGCGCGGTGCGGGGGACCGGGCCGGGCGGTCGCGGCGGGGGCCGGATTTCACTTTCCGGCAGGTCGCAGGCTAAAGTTCTTCTTGTTCGCCCGGCCAGGCGGGAGGCGAAACAACATGCGGCTCCGCCGCATGCGAGGGGCTATAGCTCAGTTGGTAGAGCGCCTGCATGGCATGCAGGAGGTCAGGAGTTCAATTCTCCTTAGCTCCACAGACCACAAAAGAGCCGGTACGGATTCCGTACCGGCTCTTCGCGTACAGGGCAGCCGCGTTGGGGGTGCCGGAGACAAGTCGGCCGAACTCTTGCCCCTCCGACTTGAGTCACAAGGCCCCCCGGAGGCGTATACGTCTGCGCAGGGCCCTCTTGGCGTGCGGAGACGCCATGGCCGGAAGGCTGCCGTGTCCGGACTGGTACGCAGGCGTCGCTGACCGTATTGGTCCGGTCGTGGCAGAATCAAACGGCCGGAAGGGGGCGCGGCCCGACGGGAGGGAGTAGCGATGCCTGCGAGCATCTCCGAGGAGGTCGGCCACCTCCTCGGTGCGGCGTTGGTACGGGATACGGTGACCCGTCTCCTCTGCCCTTCCTGCGGTTCCGTCCATGTGGCCCAAGTGCTCGGCGACAACGGCGGAATCTCCTACGTGTGCACGTCCTGCGGCCACAGCTGGAGCTGATCGATGGGTGCACACAGGCGAAAGTGCGACTGGTGCGGCAGCGGTACGCCGATCGTCCGTGACATGGAGCCGGTCAATCCGGACTACCAGTACTGGTGCGAGGAGTGCGCGCGGGCGCTGATCATAAAGGGCGACCCGATCGAGACGTACCGGGAACTGGAGGGCGAGCCGATCTACGGCCGTCTCCTCGAAGAGCACTGCACGCTCAAACGGTTCTACTCGTTCGTCACCGCCTGACCCCGGCGACGCGAGGCCGCCAGTCCTGGTCGTGGCCGCCCGGAACGGAAACGATTTGGTGTTGGGCCGGGTGGACCGTGTAATGTTGGCGTCGCTGCCAGGGAGACCGGGCGGCCATCGCGAGGGGCTATAGCTCAGTTGGTAGAGCGCCTGCATGGCATGCAGGAGGTCAGGAGTTCAATTCTCCTTAGCTCCACAAGCAGATCCCGCAGGGTCTTCCGGACCCGGCGGGATCTTCCCGTTTCCGGAGGCTGTCAGGGCGTCAGAGGCGGTCGAGGAAGGACCGGAGCGCCGGGTGTCGGCGCCCGGCACGATCAGCGTGGGGCCCGCAGGGCGACGGTGCCGCCGAGCCCCGTGCCGCCGACCACGGCCCGTTCCAGGCCGAGGTGGGCCAGCAGGGCGACGACGTCCGCGACGTACTGGGCCCACGTGTGGCGGGCGGGATCGGCGCAGACCGAGCGGCCGTAGCCGCGGACGTCGGGCAGGACTTCGGTGGCGTCGGCCAGCAGCCGGGCCAGCGGCAGCAGGCTGCGGTGGTCCGGGCCGCGGCCGTGCAGCAGGACCAGCGCCGGGCCCGTCCCGATGCTCACGGCGTGTAAGGGGCCGCCCGCTCAGCGGGCGGCCCCTTACTTGTGTGCGGGGACGTCAGCGGCCGAGGGCGCGGCGGCCCCGGCCCTGGGACAGGACCGGCAGGTTGTTGCGGGACTGCTGCTGCCCGCGCGTGTCCTCCTCGATGCGCAGGGCGAGCGCCGGGCAGCGCCGCACCGCGCGCATCGCCTTCGCCTCGGCGTGCGGGGGTATCTGCGCCTGGGCGACCGTCGGGAAGCCGTCGGCGCCCATCTGGAAGACCTCCGGCAGGATGTCCGCGCACAGGCCGTGGCCCCGGCACAGCGTCCAGTCGACGTAGATCTTCTGGCGGCTGGGGCCGTACTCCCCGGCCGCTCCGCCGCCCGGGATGCCCGTCGGGGCCTTGCCGTCCTCGAACAGCGGCAGAACGCCCTCCACGGGCCGCCCGCAGCCGTTTCCGAGGACGTGCGCGGCCAGGTCGTCCGTGAATGCCTTGATGGTCGACTCCAGGAACATCGCCGAGCCGTCCGGGTGCGAGCACGCGCCGCGCCGCTTGACGTTCTTGGCGACCTGCTTGAGCGCCTCCAGGGCGGCCGGGCCGCCGCCGCCCAGGATGTCCTCCAACCCGCGCGCGGCGGCCGGCAGACCGAGATAGCAGGGGCCGCACTGGCCCGCGCTCTCCTCCGCCAGCCACTGCGCCACCCGCAGCGACTCGCCCAGCGGACAGGTCTCCTGACTGATCGGCACAATCGCGCCGGCACCGAGCGAACCGCCCACGGCGTCCAGGGAGTTGCGCGAGACGATCGCCTCGTTGACCGTCGCCGAGTCGATCCACTTGCCGTGGTAACCGCCCGTCAGTACGCCCTGCGGTACCGGCGGGGCGCCGGCGAGCTGCAGGACGTAGCGCAGCGGTACCCCGGTCGGCACCTCGATCACCATCGGGCGGGCGACCGCGCCGGACACCGTGAGCATGACGGTGCCGGGCTCGTCGTACAGGCCGGTGTTGCCGTAGCGCTCCGGGCCGATGCGGGCGGCGATCGCCAGCTGGGCGAAGGTCTCGGCGTTGGACAGCAGCGTGGGTGCGCCGCCGACGCCGCTCTGCGAGGCGCTGATCTTGCGGCCGGGCGGGATCGCCGGGCCGCCGTCGATGGAGCGGATCAGCGAGGCGGCCGCACCGGTGACCATGCGCACGGGATTGCGCTGCACACGCGCGCGTAGTGCCGATCTGCGGCCGTTGCTCAGGCCGCGTTCGGCGAGCGCGGCCTCCATGGACCGTTGCGTGGACTCACGGGTGACCCCCACCACGAGCGTGCGGGCACCCAGCGCCTCCGCGCACAGCAGCGCGCCGTCCAGGATGAGGTGCGGGGCACGGTTGATGAGCACCGTGTCCTTGCGGCAGGCGGGCTCGTCCTCGCTGCCGTTGATGACCACGACCGGGCGTACGCCGCGTTTGATCGCCGACTCGGCGACCGAGCGCAGCTTCTTGTGGAACGGGAAGCCCGCGCCGCCGCGGCCCTTGAGGTTGATGCGTTCGGCGAGCTGCGCGAGCTGTTCGCCACCCATGGGTTCGAGCGGCCCGTGCACCTTCAGGTGCATGGGCAGGTCAAGTCGTTCGACAAGGTCGAAGCCCGACGTCAGCTGCGGAAGGCCGACGACGCGGACCTCGGGGACGTCGGGCAGGGCCTCGTTCACTTAAAGCCTCCGGAAGGCGTGTTCCAAGGTTCGCCCGAACCCGGTGCCTCGAAGTCGTAGGAGGCGCCGGGCAGTGTGTCAGTGGCGGGACCGCTGTTGTACGTGTCATTCGGGTTGTACGTGTCGTAGACGGCGTTTGTCTCACCGGTGTCGTACACATCACTCGACCCGTAGCCCGATGCACCCGCATTGCCGTAGACCGGGATGTTGTATCCGGTGTCGTTGAGCGGGTCGTACGCCGACGGGGGCGCCTCGCCGACGGGCGGCGGGGACGGGATCGGCCAGCTGCCCGAGGTGCTGCCGCCGCCGTCGCCGCGCGGCATGGACTCCGTGGGCTGCATGTCCAGCGGCAGGTCGATGCGCGTCTGGTCGGCCCTGAAGGGCTGCGCGGCGGCGGGCTGCTGCTGGGCGCGCGGGGGCGCCGACACGGCACGGTAGGCGGCAGCGAAGCCGCCCGTGGACTCGACGGAGGGGAAGCTGCCCGTGTCCGTGGGGGACAGGCGCTCCGCGGGCTCGTACAGGGGCGCGGACGGCGTCTGCGGGCGCGACCAGTCGGGGCGCTGGTTCTCGTAGCCCGGCAGCGCGGACTCGGCGGCGCGGGCCCGGCTCTCCTCCAGCGCCTCCCGGCCGGGCAGCTCCTCGGTGCCGAGGAGCGAGGCGAGCCGGTCGGCGACCGTCCGCTTGATCGGACGGGGCGCCGTGCGCAGGGCGAGCGCGCCCATGACCGCGACCACGGACAGGCCGTAGAGGATCATGAAGACCGGCTTGGCCGCGCGACCCGCGTAGAGGCCGTGCACCAGCGCCGCGCACCAGGCCGGATAGGCCAGCATGTGCATGGCCCGCCAGCGCGCCGCGACGGGCGCCGGGGAGGCGAAGCGGTTGCGCATGGCGCCGGTGACGCCCACGAAGAGCAGGAGCAGGCCGGCCAGGGTGCCGAGGCCGATGAGGAAGGCCCGGCCCCAGGCGGCTTCGTCCGTGGCCAGCAGCCCGAACGGGATCAGCGCGGCGATCCACGAGGTGTGTTCCAGTACCAGCTTGACGCCGATGTGCACCAGGAGGAAGACGATCGAGGCGACCGCGGTCGTGCGGTGCACCGCCTGGGCCAGGATCCGCTGGCGGGTGTCGAGCAGGACCCGGTCCTGGGCGACGAGCCCCCAGATCACCGAGGCACTGAGACACACGAGCGACAGGACGCCCACGCCGAAGTTGAGGAAGTTCGCGAACGTGTCGTCCATCGTGCTGTCCGTCGTCACGACGCACCTCCCTGCAGCGCGACGAGGGGTATGACCAGCAAGGGGGCAGCCGGCGCCGCCGCGCGGGCCGGCTGGCCCGGGGCGGGTGGCGGGCTGTTGTTGAGACGAGGGTTCATGGGGGGCAACTCCGAGCAGTTCGGGAAAGCGGTCCCGCTGCCGCACTCTAAGCGGCTCCATACCGATGGGTACGAGGTTTGAGTTATTGCGTTGTTATCTACGGGCCGCCGGAGGCTCGTGGTGTCCCTTAGTGGCCGTTACGCGAAGTAACATTTGAACCTTGTTCACGTTTTCGACGTCTTCATACCCCGACGTACGGGGGGAACGGCCCGGCCGTTCATCTAGCGGGCCCGATACCGGGCCCCGACCCGGAAGCCCGTCGCGGTACGCTCCGGCGCTGCGGTACCCTGACGCCATGCGTGCCGTACGCCCTCTGCTTAGCGGGCCGCGCTGATCAGTCCCGACCCCCGGGTGAGACGGGTGGTCGGAATCGGCGCGGCGTCCCCTCCTGTGCGAGGGGATTTTTCGTTTCTTGAACGTCATACCGCCCGGCAGAGACGATCGATGGAGCTTTGAGGATCATGAGCGAGACGAACCCCGCTGCCGCCGAGGTGGCGGCGCCGCACCGCTACACGGCCGCCATGGCGGCCGAGATCGAGGCACGCTGGCAGGACTTCTGGGACGCCGAGGGCACCTACGAGGCGCCCAACCCCAGCGGCGACCTGGCGGGCGAGCCCGGGCTGGTCGCCCGGCCCAAGAAGTTCATCATGGACATGTTCCCTTACCCGTCCGGTGCGGGCCTGCACGTCGGCCACCCGCTGGGCTACATCGCCACCGATGTCTTCGCCCGCTTCCACCGCATGACCGGCCACAACGTCCTGCACACCCTGGGCTTCGACGCCTTCGGCCTGCCCGCCGAGCAGTACGCCGTGCAGACCGGCACGCACCCGCGCGTGTCCACCGAGGCCAACATCGAGAACATGACCGTCCAGCTGCGCCGGCTGGGCCTGGGCCACGACAAGCGCCGGTCGTTCGCCACGATCGACCCGGCCTACTACAAGTGGACCCAGTGGATCTTCCTGCAGATCTTCAACTCCTGGTACGACGAGGAGGCCCGCAGGGCCCGCCCGATCTCCGAGCTGATCGCCCAGTTCGAGTCCGGTGGGCGCGCCGTGCCCGGCGGCCGTTCCTGGAGCGGGCTGAGCGTCGCCGAGCAGGCCGACCTCCTGGGCGAGTACCGGCTGGCCTACGCCTCCGACGCGCCGGTCAACTGGTGCCCGGGCCTGGGCACCGTGCTGGCCAACGAGGAGGTCACCGCCGACGGCCGCTCAGAGCGCGGCAACTTCCCGGTCTTCAAGGCCAAGCTGCGCCAGTGGAACATGCGCATCACCGCCTTCGCCGACCGGCTGCTGGAGGACCTGGAGGAGCTGGACTGGCCCGAGGCCATCAAGCTGCAGCAGCGCAACTGGATCGGCCGCTCCGAGGGTGCCCGTGTCGACTTCCCGATCGACGGCGAGCGCATCACGGTCTTCACCACCCGTCCGGACACCCTGTTCGGCGCGACCTACATGGTGCTGGCGCCCGAGCACCCGCTGGTCGAGAAGTTCACCCCGGACGCCTGGCCCGAGGGCACGCACGACGCGTGGACCGGCGGCCACGCGAGTCCCGCCGAGGCCGTCGCCGCCTACCGCGCGCAGGCCGCCGCGAAGTCCGACGTCGAGCGCCAGGCCGAGGCCAAGGACAAGACCGGCGTCTTCATCGGCGCCTACGCCACCAACCCGGTCAACGGCGAGAAGATCCCGGTCTTCATCGCCGACTACGTCCTGATGGGCTACGGCACCGGCGCGATCATGGCCGTCCCGGCCGGTGACCAGCGCGACTTCGAGTTCGCGCGCGCCTTCGAGCTGCCGATCCCCTGCATCGTCGAGCCGACCGACGGCCGCGGCACCGACACCTCGACGTGGGAGGACGCCTTCGCGGCGTACGACGCGAAGATCACCAACTCGGCGAACGACGAGGTCAGCCTGGACGGCCTGCCCGTAGCCGAGGCCAAGGCGCGCATCACCGAGTGGCTGGAGCGCAAGGGCATCGGCGAGGGCACGGTCAACTTCCGGCTGCGCGACTGGCTGTTCAGCCGTCAGCGCTACTGGGGCGAGCCCTTCCCGATCGTCTACGACGAGGAGGGCGTCGCGCACGCCCTGCCCGAGTCGATGCTGCCGCTGGAGCTGCCCGAGGTCGAGGACTACTCGCCGCGCACCTTCGAACCGGACGACGCCGACACCGAGCCCGAGACGCCGCTGTCGCGCAACGAGGACTGGGTCAACGTCACACTGGACCTGGGCGACGGTCCGAAGCGGTACCGGCGTGAGACCAACACCATGCCCAACTGGGCCGGTTCCTGCTGGTACGAACTGCGCTATCTGGACCCGCGCAACGACCAGAAGCTGGTCGACCCGGAGATCGAGCAGTACTGGATGGGCCCGCGCGAGGGCCAGCCGCACGGGGGCGTCGACCTGTACGTGGGCGGCCAGGAGCACGCCGTGCTGCACCTGCTGTACGCGCGCTTCTGGTCCAAGGTCCTGCACGACCTGGGGCACGTCTCCTCGGCCGAGCCGTTCCACAAGCTGTACAACCAGGGCATGATCCAGGCCTACGTCTACCGCGACAGCCGCGGCATCGCGGTGCCGGCCGCCGAGGTGGAGGAGCGCGACGGCGCCTACTACTACGGCGGCGAGAAGGTCACCCGACTGCTGGGCAAGATGGGCAAGTCCCTGAAGAACGCGGTCACTCCGGACGAGATCTGCGCCGAGTACGGCGCCGACACGCTGCGCCTGTACGAGATGGCCATGGGCCCGCTGGACGTGTCGCGGCCGTGGGACACGCGCGCGGTGGTCGGCCAGTTCCGGCTGCTGCAGCGGCTGTGGCGCAACGTCGTCGACGAGGAGACCGGCGCCGTCACCGTCGTCGACGCCGAGGGCGCCGACATCGACGAGGAGACGCTGCGCGCCCTGCACAAGGCGATCGACGGGGTGCGCGGGGACCTGGAGGGCATGCGGTTCAACACCGCCATCGCCAAGGTCACCGAGCTGAACAACCACCTGACCAAGACGGGCCGCCCGGTGCCGCGCCCGGTCGCCGAGTCGCTGGTGCTGATGGTCGCGCCGCTGGCGCCGCACATCGCCGAGGAGCTGTGGCGCAAGCTGGGCCACACGGACTCGGTCGTCCACCAGGACTTCCCGGTGGCGGACCCGGCGTACGTCGTCGACGAGACGGTGACCTGCGTGGTCCAGGTCAAGGGCAAGGTCAAGGCGCGCCTGGAGGTCTCGCCCGCCATCTCCGAGGACGAGCTGGAGAAGGTCGCGCTGACCGACGAGAAGGTCGTCGCCGCGCTGGGCGGGGCCGGGATCCGCAAGGTGATCGTGCGGGCGCCGAAGCTGGTGAACATCGTGCCGGCCTAGTTGGCCCAGTGGGGCCTGGTCGGCCCGCGGGCTCGGGGGCGCGTGCCCCGAGGTGGTCGGGCGGTTGGTCGGTCGGGTGGCCGGTCCCCTAGGGGATGGTGCGGGTCTTCGTACGGGCAGGTTCGGGGTTCTCTCGGAACTCCGAACCTGCCCGTTGCGTTTACCGTGGAAGAGCGACGTGATGGTGCCCTTGGTGGCCGGAGGAGGAGCTGGTGGAAGCAGTGATCGCAGTGTTCGCCCTGCTCTTCGTGCTCTTCGTCGTGCTCGGCGCCTACGCCACGGTGAAGGTGGTCGGCGCGGCCAAGCGCAGCGTGGACCGCAGCATCACCCAGGCCCGCCGCACAGTCGAGGACCACACCCTGCGGGCCAAGTCCTTCGCCCAGCCCGGCCCGGCGGGCGAGATCGCCCAACTGCGGCTGAAACTGCGCAGCTCGATGCGCGCCACCCAGGACGCGCTGCACGCGGCCGTCGCCGAGGACGAGTCCCTCAAGGAGTCCCTCGGCCTCTTCGAGCGCCTCAGCGCGCACGGACACGAACTGGACGACGAACTGCGCCGCCTGGAGGCCGAGCCGGACCGCACCGCGCTCGCCGAGCGGCTGCCCGGCCTGCGCGAGCGCACCGAGCGCATCACCGGCTCTGCCGACACACTGCGCTGGGCGGCCCGCGACCGCGCGCGCCGCTTCGCCGACGACGATCTGGACACGCTGAGCGCCCAGATCGACATGGAGGCCGGAGCCCTGCGGCACTGGACGACCGAGGAGCCCCCGCCGCCGGCGCAGACGTCCTCCTCGTCCTCCACTTCCGCCCCGCCGCCGTCCGTGCCGACGCCGCCGCCCTGGCCCGAGGCCCCCGCCGCCGACAGCCCGGCGGCCGGGCAGACCTGGCGGGAGCCCTCGCAGCAGAGCCCGGTGGAGGAGCCGACGCGGCCCGCCATCACCCCGCCGGCACCCCGGCCGACCTACCCCTGGCAGAAAAAGACCCGCCCCGAGAGCACCACTTGACCCAGCCACGCGCGCACCGGCGCACAGGGGGCGGACTGCCGCGCGGGCGATACGCCAGGTAACCTCCAGCTCATGTCCCGCCATGTCGCGATCGTCACCGATTCAACGGCCTACCTGCCGGCCCGGTCGATGGAGCGTCACGGCATCACGGCAGTGCCCCTGACCGTGGTCCTGGGCGACCGCGCGCTGGAGGAGGGCACCGAGATCTCGACCCGGTCCCTGGCCCAGGCCCTGCAGAAACGGCGCCCGGTGACCACCTCGCGGCCCAGCCCCGAGCTCTTCGCGCAGACCTATCGCAAGGTGGCCGAAACCGGCGCCACCGGCATCGTCTCCCTCCACCTCTCCGCCGAGCTGTCCGGTACGCACGACGCGGCGGTCGTCGCGGCGCGCGAGGCGCCGGTGCCGGTGCGGGTGGTGGACACCGGCATGGTCGCGATGGCGCTCGGGTTCTGCGCGCTGGCCGCGGCGGAGACGACGGAGTCGGGCGGCACGGTGGACGAGGCGGTCACGGCCGCGCAGAAGCGGGCCGCGGGCACCTCCGCCTACTTCTACGTCGACACCCTCGACTATCTGCGCCGGGGCGGCCGGATCGGTGCCGCGCAGGCGCTGCTCGGTTCGGCGCTGGCCGTGAAGCCGCTGCTGCAACTCGACGGCGGCCGGATCGAGCTGCTGGAGAAGGTGCGGACGGCGTCCAGGGCGATCGCCCGGCTGGAGGAGATCGCGGCCGACCGCGCGGGCAGTGCGCCCGTCGACATCGCCGTCCACCACCTCGCCGCCCCCGACCGGGCCTCGGCTCTGGCGGACCGGCTGCGCGGGCGGGTGCCGGGGTTGGCGGATCTGCATGTGAGCGAGGTCGGGGCGGTGATCGGGGCGCATACGGGGCCTGGGTTGCTGGGGGTTGTGGTTTCGCCTCGGTGACGGAGGGTCAGGGGTGGTGGTGCGGGGCGCTGCCCGGAGGTCTGCTCAGGGGGCTGCCCAGGTCTGCCCAGGGTCTGCCCAGGGGGCCGTCACCCACATGAGGGGCGGAGTTATCCACAACTGGGTGCTGGTCCACGGAACTTGACCAAGATCATCGCGGATGTGCCGGGCTGTCCGATCCTCGTCGCATGGCACTTCGATCACGTTCACGCACAGCTTCCGCGACGAGCGGACCGGGCCGTGGACCCGGGTCCGACGTCCGCACCCGTCATGGCCGTCCGCACGCTCCTCGGGGCGTACGGGCACGGCGTCGCCGCGCGTCGGCGGACGAACTCCGCCGCCGCTCGGAGGTGATCTTCGCCGAACGTGGCGGGGAGTGGCGGGAGTCGGGGACGGGGCCGCCGGGTGAGGTACGCCGTCCGGTCGGGGTGCGGCATCCGGTCGCGGTGCGGAATCCGGACGACGTGCTGCATTCGGACGGGGTTCGGTGGGCCGAGGACGACGCGGGCGTTGGGGTTGCAGGGGGCGTCCGGACCGCAGAGGGCTCGCGAACCGCTGCCGGCGCGCAGGACGGTGAGGACTCTCGGGTCGCTGGGGATGGCCGAGTTGTCAAGGGCGTCGGGGGCGTCGGGGGCGTCGGAGGCGTTGGCGACGTCAAGGACGGCCTGGACGCCAGGCCCGATCGGGCGGCGGGGGCGGACTGGAGGCGGAAGGCCGGGCTGGCGCTGCGGGAGCGGATGCCGGTGTGGTTGCAGGCGAGGTGCGGGCTGGAGCGGCGGAGCGTGCTCGCCCTGACCGTGGTGCTCGTCGTCGCCGCGGTGTTCGCCGTGCAGCACTTCTGGTCCGGCCGGACCCAGTCCGTGCGCGCGCCGGAGGTGGTGCGGGCGGCGGCGCCGTACGGGGAGCAGCGGGCCGGCAAGGCGAGCGGGGCGGGCACGCCGACCGGTCCGCCCACGGCCACGGGCACGCCCGGGCCGGAGATCGTGGTGGACGTCAGCGGGAAGGTGCGCGAGCCCGGGATCCATCGTCTGCCGGCCGGTTCGCGCGTGGTGGACGCCCTGCGCGCGGCCGGCGGGGTGCGGCCGGGCACGAAAACCGACGGCCTCAACCGCGCCCGGTTCCTCGTCGATGGCGAGCAGGTGATCGTCGGCGGTCCGGCTCCCGCCGCCGGCTCCGGTACGGGCGGCACGGCAGCCGGAGGCCCTGCCGGTCCCGCCGGATCGGCGGCGGGAGCGGTGCCCGCGGCGCCGGTCTCGCTCAACACGGCCACGGTGGACCAGCTCGACACCCTGCCCGGCGTCGGACCTGTGCTGGCCCGGCACATCATCGACTACCGCACCCAGCACGGCGGTTTCCGCTCGGTCGACGAGCTGCGCGAGGTCAACGGCATCGGCGACCGCCGCTTCGCCGACCTGCGGAACCTGGTGCGGCCATGAGCCGGGTACCCGAGCCGCCGGGACACGCGCTGCCGGGCGCCCCGGCCGTGGACAACGAGCGCCGGGAGACGCCGGGATCCACGACGCCGCCCGACCCCGCCACGGTCGCTGACAGCAGTCGGACGCGGGCGCGGCGCTCCGTGCACATCGCCTCCGGGAAGCGGCTCGGGTCGGCACACCCACGGCAGGAGGGACCGACGGACCTCCGCCTCGTACCGCCCGCGCTGGCGACCTGGGCGACGGCGGCACTGACGCTGGACGCCCCGCCCGGCTGGGTCACCGGTGTCGTGGTGGTCTGCCTGGCGGCGGCCGGCGTACTGCTGGTGGTACGGCGGCGTGGTGCACGGGGTGGGGCAGGCGAGCGAGCCCGTGCCGCCGCGCGTACCTGGCCGCGTGTGTCCGTGGCCGCCGTGCTGCTGTGTGCCGCCGCGGCTGCGGCCTCGGCCGGGCTGCACGGGGCGGATCTGCGGCGTGGGCCGGTGCCGGGGCTGGCGCGGGAGTATGCCACCGTGACCGCCGAGGTCGAGGTGACCTCCGATGCGCGGCTGAGCCGGCCGCGGGTCACCGGGAACCGTGTGGCGCCGACCGCGGTGCTGATCGAGGCCGACGTGCGGCGCGTGGAGGAGGCCGGCGGGACGGCGGCGGTCACGCGGGTGCCGGTACTGATGATCGTCGACGCCGGTGCGTGGGCCACAGCTGCCGAAGAGGGCCCGCAACTGTCCGAACGCTCGCCCTGGCTCGGCCTGTTGCCCTCCACCCGGCTGCGGGTCACCGCGCGGCTGGCACCCCCTGCGGTGGGCGGCGACCGGGTCGCGGCCGTGCTGCGGGTACGGGACCGGGCGGCGCCCCGGGTGGTGGGGGAGCCGTCGGGGCCGCAGCGGCTCGCGGGCCGGCTGCGGGCCGGGCTGCGCGAGGCCACCGACGGTTTGCCGACGGACGCGCGGGCGCTGCTGCCGGGGCTGGTCGTCGGGGACACCTCGCGGATCACTCCGGAGCTGGACGAGGCCTTCAAGGAGACCGACCTCGCGCACACGCTGGCCGTCTCCGGCGCCAACTTCACGATCATGCTCGCCCTGCTTCTCGGGCCGCCCGGTCTGGCGCAGCGGGTCGAGCGGCGCGGCCTGGCGCCCCGGCTCGGCATCTCGCTGCGCACCACCGCGCTGCTGGGCGGCAGCCTCACGCTCGCCTTCGTCGTGGTGTGCCGGCCCGACCCGAGCGTGCTGCGGGCGGCGGCCTGCGGCAGCGTCGCGCTGCTCGCGCTCGCCACCGGACGCCGCAGATCACTGATCCCGGCACTGGCCACGGCCATCCTGCTGCTGGTGCTGTACGACCCGTGGCTGGCCCGCAGCTACGGCTTCCTGCTCTCCGTCCTGGCCACCGGCGCCCTGCTCACGCTCGCGCCGCGCTGGAGCCGGGCGCTGCGCCGGCGCGGAGTTCCGCCACGGTGGGCGGAGGCGCTGGCCGCGGCAGGGGCCGCGCAGGCCGTGTGCGCGCCGGTCGTGGCGGTGCTGTCGGCGCGGGTGAGCCTGGTGGCGGTGCCGTGCAATCTGCTCGCGGAGTTCGCGCTCGCGCCGGCCACGGTGCTGGGCTTCGCCGCGCTGGCGGCGGCGCCGGTGGCGATGCCGGTGGCCAAGGCGCTGGGGTGGTGCGCGAGTTGGCCCGCCGAGTGGATCGCCGGTGTCGCCCGGACCGGGGCCGCGCTGCCTGGCGGGGGAGTGGACTGGCCGGGCAGTTGGGGCGGGGCGGCGCTGCTCGCCCTGGTGACCCTCGCCGTGCTGCTCGTCGGCCGGCGGCTGCTGAGGCATCCCTGGTGGTGTGCCGCGTGCGGGTTGCTGCTGGTGTCGGCGGTGGTGCAGCCGCCGCCGCTGACCCGGCTGATCACGGGCTGGCCGCCGCCGGGCTGGCGGCTGGCGATGTGCGACGTGGGGCAGGGCGACGCGCTGGTGCTCGCGGCGGGCGAAGGTACCGGAGTGGTCGTGGACGCCGGACCCGATCCGGGGCTCGTCGACCACTGCCTGCGCTCCCTCGGCATCACCCGGGTCCCGCTGGTCGTGCTCACCCACTTTCACGCCGACCACGTGGCGGGGCTGCCCGGCGTGCTGCGCGGGCGCACGGTGGGCGCCATCGAGACGACCGGCCACGAGGAACCCGTGGGACAGGCCGAGTTCGTCCGCAGACAGGCGGCGGCCCGGCGTATCCCCGTCACCCGTGCCGTCGCCGGGGAGCGGCGGCGCACCGGCGCGCTGTCCTGGCAGGTGCTGTGGCCGCCGCCGGACCCGGCGCCCGCACCGGAGGGACCGAACGACGCCAGTGTCACCCTGCTGGTCCGCTCGGCCGGGCTGCGGCTGCTGCTGCTCGGGGATCTCGAACCCCCGGCCCAGCAGGCGCTCGCGAGATCGCCCGCGGCGGCGGAGCTGGCGGGCGTGGACGTGCTGAAAGTCGCCCATCACGGCTCGGCGTACCAGGAACCCGACCTGATACGCCGGGTGGCGCCGCGGCTGGCGTTGATCTCGTGCGGCCGGGACAACCCGTACGGGCATCCGGCGCCCAGCACGCTCGTGGCCCTGCGCGCCGGGGGCGCCGTGGTGCTGCGGACGGACCGGGACGGGGCGCTGGCGGTCGCCGGGGCGGGCGCGGAGCTGCGGGTGGCGCGAGACTGAGGGCATGGGATCTGTGCAGACTGGGGTCATGGATTCCGTACAGGTCGACGCCTATCTCCGCCGCCTGGGAGCCGAGCACCCGGACCGGCCCACCTCCGATGTCCTGCGCGAGCTGCATCTGCGCCATCTGCGGACCGTGCCGTTCGAGAACCTGTCCATTCACCTCGGAGAGGAGATCGTGCTGGAGGAGAAGCGCCTGCTGGACAAGCTGGTGGGCGCGCGGCGGGGCGGGTTCTGCTACGAACTCAACGGCGGCTTCGGGGTGTTGCTCACCGCGCTGGGCTTCGACGTCACCCTGCTCGCGGCGCGCGTGTACGGGCCCGACGGGCGGCTCGGGATCCCGCACGACCATATCGCGCTGCGGGTGCGGACGGAGGACGGGGGTGACTGGCTGGCCGACATCGGGTTCGGGACGCACAGTCATTGTCCGCTCGCGTTCGGGGAGCGGGGCGAACAGGCGGATCCCGGCGGCACGTTCCGGATCGCCGAGGCGGGGCCGGACCGGGCCGGGGTGCGTGGCGGGTCCGACCCGGTGGGGGCCGGGGACCTGGATGTCATCCGGGACGGCAGACGCGAGTACCGGCTGGAGGTGCGGCCGCGGGTGCTCGGCGACTTCGTGGCCGGGGCGTGGTGGCACAGCACGTCGCCACGGTCGCACTTCACGCAGTCCCTGGTCTGTTCTCGGATCACGCAGGACGGAGGGAGGATCACGCTCAGTGGCCGCAGACTGACGGTGACGGCCGCCGACGGGGCGAAGGACGTACGGGAACTGGAGGAGGACGAGGAGGTGCTCGCGGCGTACAGGGAGCGGTTCGGGATCGAGCTCGGCGAGGTGCCCATAGTGCGGACTCCCGACCGGGACGGCTAATTCGCATCACAGAGGGCTACTTCTGCGTAGTACCAGCACATGTGCTGGTTTCCCGCGGTCCGGACGCGTGTTGCTCGAAAGCCTCATGAGTGGTCGAATGCATCTTCGTCAATCGGACGTCGAGTCGCAGAGGTGTCGTGCATGTTGAGCCGCTGGGTGGGGCGTACCCGGACGAACCGGGTGCAGCGGATGAGTCCTCTGGCGTCTGTGCGGACCGCGCCGCATGCCGGGGTGCTGAGTTGCCGGGTGCTGGATCCGGTCAACGCGCCGGTGACGCATGCCGAGTTCGCGGTCAGCGACACCATGGGACGGACGGTGGTCAGCGGGGGCGCGGATCCCTACGGGTCGTTCGTGACGACGCTTCCCGCGGGGGAGTACCGGCTCGCGGTGTCGGCCGAGGGGTACACGCCGTACCGGGCGACCGCGATGGTCACCGAGGATTCGCTGGCCTCGCTCGGTGACGTGACCCTGCAGGTGGCCCGCCCGCCGGAGCTGCCGTCGCCGGGTGACTGGGAGATCGAGCCGACGCACTCCGCGATCGCCTTCACCGCGCGGCACATCGGGCTGGCCCGGATTCACGGGCGGTTCAACTCCTTCGCGGGGGTGGTGCGGGTGGCCGAGCCGGTGGAGCGGTCGGCGATGCATGTGGTGATCGACGCGGCGTCCATCGACACGAACGTGAAGATGCGCGACGACCATCTGCGCTCCGCCGACTTTCTGGATGTGGCGCGCTTTCCGACGCTGGAGTTTTACAGCGATCGGTTCGCGCATCGGGGCGGTAACCGGTGGGCGGTCACCGGGGCGCTGTCTCTGCACGGGGTGACGCGTACGGTCACGCTGGACACGGAGTATCTGGGGCTCGGCAACGGCATGGAGGGGGAGATGCGGGCGGCGTGCCGGGCGTCCACCGAGTTGCGCCGGGACGACTTCACGGTGAGCTGGCAGACGATGCTGGCGCGGGGGATCGCGGTGGTGGGGCCGAGCATCAAGGTCGATCTGGATGTGCAGCTCGTCCCCAAGAGGTGAGCTTGGAAAATGGGCTCGTGAGCGATGTGAGACATGTGCTGGTGCTGCCCGATCGTGATGCCGCGGAGGAGGTTGCGCAGGCGCTTGGGGAGCGGTTCGGGGTGCGGGAGGAGCCGCAGTTGGTGCGGGATGCGCTGGCTGGGGAGGACGATGCGGAGGATGCGCAGTGGCTGGTTGTGCTGCGGGATGAGGAGGGCCGGCTCGATCCGGGGGAGCTGGATGAGTTTGTGGGGGAGTGGGAGGGGTGGCGGGAGGAGCCATAGCGGGGCGGTTGCCCGGCGTGAGTACTGGCCGGGAAGTGGGTCGCGCAGCCCGGCGCTGCGGGATGCCGCCCTGGGGGCCTGCGAGCTGCGTCCGGGCGTCGTTGTCAGTGGGCCGTGGGATGCTTGTCGCGATGGCCAGGAAGAATGCGAATGATGATCCGCTTGCCCCTGTGACGGTTGCCGTGGGGCAGGAGGAGTTGTTGCTTGATCGGGCCGTGCAGGAGATTGTGCGGGCTGCGAAGGCTGCCGATGCCGACACGGACGTGCGGGAGTTGGCGTCGGAGCAGTTGCAGCCGGGGACGCTCGCGGAGTTGACGAGTCCGTCGCTGTTCGCTGAGCGCAAGGTCGTGGTCGTACGCAATGCGCAGGATCTGTCGGCTGACACGGTCAAGGACGTGAAGGCGTATCTGGGGGCGCCGGCCGAGGAGATCACGCTCGTGCTGCTGCACGCGGGTGGGGCCAAGGGCAAGGGGCTGCTGGACGCCGCGCGCAAGGCGGGGGCGCGGGAGGTGGCGTGCCCCAAGATGACCAAGCCGGCGGACCGGCTGGCGTTCGTGCGGGGAGAGTTCCGCGGCACCGGGCGGTCGGCCACGCCCGAGGCCTGCCAGGCGCTCGTGGACGCGATCGGGAGCGATCTGCGGGAGCTGGCGTCCGCCGTGTCCCAACTGGTCGCCGACGTGGAGGGGACGATCGACGAGGAGGTCGTCGGGCGGTACTACACCGGCCGTGCCGAGGCCTCAAGCTTCACCGTCGCCGACCGTGCGGTCGAGGGGCGGGCGGCGGAGGCGTTGGAGGCGCTGCGCTGGTCCCTGGCGACCGGTGTGGCGCCCGTGATGATCACCAGCGCGCTCGCACAGGGTGTGCGGGCGATCGGGAAGCTGTCCTCGGCGCGCGGGGGCCGGCCCGCCGACCTCGCCCGTGAGCTGGGCATGCCTCCCTGGAAGATCGACCGTGTGCGGCAGCAGATGCGGGGGTGGACACCGGACGGGGTCGCCGTGGCGCTGCGCGCGGTCGCGGAGGCCGACGCCGGGGTGAAGGGCGGCGGCGACGACCCGGAGTACGCCCTGGAGAAGGCGGTCGTGACGATCGCGCGGGCGGCCCGGTCGAGAGGCAGGGCGTAGGCCACCCGTAAGCCCACCCGCAGCGCCTGTGTCCACGCACAGCCCACCCCCGCGCTGCCCACCTGCGGCTCGCGCACAGTGCATCTGCAGTCCGCTGTGACCCGTACGCAGCCGACCGGCAGTCCGCTTGTATCCGGCGCTGCCCATCCGCAGTCCGCAGTGGCCCGTGCGCAGCCCACCGGCAGCAGCGCGCCTGTGTCCCAGCCGCAGCCCATCCGCAGCAGCGCGCCTGTGTCCCAGCCGCAGCCCACCTGCAGCACAGCCGGTGATCCAGTCGCCTCAACCGCCCCGGCGAGGACAATCAGAGATGTCAGCCCACCAACGCCGAACACACGGAAGGTGGCGGTTGTCATGGCTGAACACCCCCACGCCCAGATCGTCCGCAAGGGCTACGAGGCCTTTGTGCGCGGTGACATGGACAGCTTGCGCGGCCTGATGACCGGGGACTGCGCCCACCACGTGCCGGGCAGCCACCCGCTGTCGGGCGACTTCAAGGGGCAGGACGCGATCGTCGACATGTACCGGCGGCTCTTCGAGGAGACCGCCGGGACGATCCAGGTCGATCTGCGCAACATCCTCGTCGACGGCCGGGGGCACGCGGTCTCCGTGCACCGCTTCACCGCCGAACGGGGCGGAAAGCGGCTCGACGAGACCGGCGCCCTCGTCTTCCGGATCGTCGGGGACAAGTTGACCGACATCGACGAGTGCGTCGAGGACATCGACAGCAGCAACGAGTTCTGGACGTGACCGACCGGGCCATGCCGAAGGCCCCGCTGACCGCTCCGGGGAAGAGCGGAAGGCGGGGCCTTCGGTTGAAGCCGGTGAGCCCGTTCCCGCGTGGCGAACGCAGGCCGCGAACGAGGCTCGGGGTGCCGGACGGGAGCGGATGAGAGAGGGCCCGCTCGATTCCCTCCGGCGGTCAAGTCGGGTGTCAGCCCTTGGCGGACGCAACCTTCTGAGCCAGCGCGGACTTCTTGTTCGCGGCCTGGTTCTTGTGGATGACGCCCTTCGAGACGGCCTTGTCGAGCTGACGCGCGGCAACGCGCTGCAACTCGGTGGCCTTCTGCACGTCACCCGCGGCAGCGGCCTCACGGGCCTTGCGGATCGCGGTCTTGAGCGACGACTTGACGGCCTTGTTGCGCAGGCGCGCCTTCTCGTTCGTCTTGTTCCGCTTGATCTGGGACTTGATGTTCGCCACGAATGAGCCTTTTCAGAGTGTTCAGACTGTCTGAATGTTCGACCTGAATGATCGACCTGGATGATCGGCGTGCCTCGCGCTGAGAGGGCAGGAGGCACGGCCACCTACACTACCAGCGGCCCTTTCGGCAGCCCAAACCGGTCGCCACCGCCCACCCGTGGGACCATGGAAGCTACGTATCGATCCGACCCGAGACCGTCACCCGGCGGATACCTCAAGAATCAGGACCCTGCGTGCCCGCGACCCCTAACAATGTGCCCGAGCCGAGCCGTACCGACCCGGCTCTGATCCGCAATTTCTGCATCATCGCGCACATCGACCACGGCAAGTCCACACTCGCCGACCGGATGCTCCAGCTGACCGGCGTGGTCGAGCAGCGGCAGATGCGCGCCCAGTATCTCGACCGCATGGACATCGAGCGTGAGCGCGGCATCACGATCAAGTCACAGGCCGTGCGGCTGCCGTGGGCGCCCACCCACGAACCCGGCAGGACGCACATCCTGAACATGATCGACACCCCGGGGCACGTCGACTTCACCTACGAGGTCTCGCGGTCGCTCGCCGCCTGCGAGGGCACCATCCTCCTGGTCGACGCCGCCCAGGGCATCGAGGCACAGACCCTCGCCAACCTCTACCTGGCGATGGAGAACGACCTCACGATCATCCCGGTGCTCAACAAGATCGACCTGCCGGCGGCGCAGCCCGAGAAGTTCGCCGACGAGCTCGCCCACCTCATCGGGTGCGAGCCCGACGACGTGCTCAAGGTCTCCGCCAAGACCGGCCTCGGCGTCGAGGCGTTGCTCGACAAGGTCGTCGAGCAGGTCCCGGCCCCGGTCGGCGTCGCCGACGCCCCCGCGCGCGCCATGATCTTCGACTCCGTCTACGACTCCTACCGCGGCGTCGTGACGTACGTCCGCGTCGTGGACGGGCAGCTCAGCAAGCGTGAGCGCATCCGGATGATGTCCACCGGCGCCACCCACGAGCTGCTGGAGATCGGCACCAACTCGCCCGAGATGCTGTCCGCCGACGGGCTCGGCGTCGGCGAGGTGGGCTACCTCATCACCGGTGTGAAGGACGTCCGCCAGTCCAAGGTCGGCGACACCATCACCCAGCAGACCAAGGGAGCCGAGAAGCCGCTCGGGGGCTACAAGGACCCCAAGCCCATGGTCTTCTCCGGCCTGTATCCGCTGGACGGCTCCGACTACCCGGACCTGCGCGAGGCCCTCGACAAGCTCCAGCTCAACGACGCCGCGCTGGTCTACGAGCCGGAGACCTCCGCCGCCCTCGGCTTCGGCTTCCGCGTCGGCTTCCTGGGCCTGCTGCACCTCGACGTGATCCGTGAGCGGCTGGAGCGCGAGTTCGGCCTCGACCTGATCGCGACCGCGCCGAACGTGGTCTACCGCGTCATAATGGAGGACGGCACCGAGCACACCGTCACCAACCCGAGCGAGTTCCCCGAGGGCAAGATCAACGAGGTGTACGAGCCCGTCGTACGCGCCACGCTCCTCGCGCCGAGCGAGTTCATCGGCTCGATCATGGAGCTGTGCCAGACCCGGCGTGGTGTCCTGCTCGGCATGGACTACCTCTCCGAGGAGCGGGTCGAGATCCGCTACACCCTCCCGCTCGCCGAGATCGTCTTCGACTTCTTCGACCAGCTGAAGTCCAAGACCCGCGGCTATGCCTCGCTGGACTACGAGCCCACCGGCGAACAGACCAGCTCACTCGTCAAGGTCGACATCCTGCTGCACGGCGACAAGGTCGACGCGTTCTCGGCGATCACCCACAAGGACCAGGCATACGCGTACGGCGTGCGGCTCGTCGCCAAGCTCAAGGAGCTGATCCCGCGGCAGGCGTTCGAGGTGCCCGTCCAGGCAGCCATCGGCTCCCGGGTGATCGCCCGCGAGACCATCCGCGCCATCCGCAAGGACGTCCTCGCCAAGTGCTACGGCGGTGACATCTCCCGTAAGCGGAAGCTGCTGGAGAAGCAGAAGGAGGGCAAGAAGCGGATGAAGATGGTGGGTTCCGTGGAGGTTCCGCAGGAGGCCTTCATCGCGGTCCTGTCGAGCGATGACAGCGCGGGGTCGGGGAAGGGTAGGAAGTAACTGCCCCTTACCTTGGGTTACACCCCAAACTGGGTGCAACAGGGGCCCGTCGCGCGAAAGTGCGGCGGGTCCCTGTGCGTACGCGGGGTAGCTCTCTGTCGAAAGAGACAGGCCGTGAACCCTTACGCGGTGGCCGGTCGCCCTTTACTCTGATCCCTGCTCGATAGTTACTCGCGAGTTAAACAACGTCGCGTGAGTGAAACCAGCCGCACCTGAGTCGGCCGCACTGCGCGGGCCCCGGAGGATGTCGTGAGCGACACACAGACACTGATCGAGAACCGTCCGCCGAGCGTGGCGACCCTCTTCCTGGAGCGCGTGGCGGCCACGCCGGACGCTGAGGCGTACCGCTATCCCGTCCCTTCGGCCTCCGGTGAGGGCCCCGACGACTGGAAGTCGCTGAGCTGGGCGCAGACCGCCGAGCGGGTCTACGCGATCGCGGCCGGCCTGATCGAGCTGGGGGTGCAGCCCGAGCAGCGGGTCGCGCTCGCCTCCGCCACCCGGTACGAGTGGATCCTCGCCGACCTCGGCATCATGTGCGCCGGGGCGGCCACGACCACCGTCTACCCGCAGACCAACGCCGACGAGTCCGCGTACATCCTCTCCGACTCCGAGAGCCGGGTGCTGATCGCGGAGAACGCCGAGCAGCTGACCAAGGCGCGCGAGAAGCGCGGCGAGCTGCCCGACCTGACGCATGTGGTCGTCGTCGACCCGGCCGGCGTCGAGACCGGCGACTGGATCCTCTCCCTCGCCGAGCTGGAGAGCCGGGGCGCGGCCCGCCTGGAGAAGGACCCCGACCTGGTCAAGGAGCGGGTCGGCGCGATCACCAGGGACCAGCTGGCCACCCTGATCTACACCTCCGGCACCACCGGCCGCCCCAAGGGCGTGCGCCTGCCGCACGACTGCTGGGCGTACATGGCCAAGGCGATCGCCGCGACCGGGCTGATCAGCGGCGAGGACGTGCAGTACCTGTGGCTGCCGCTCGCGCACGTCTTCGGCAAGGTGCTCACCTCCGGCCAGATCGAGGTCGGGCACGTCACCGCCGTCGACGGCCGCGTCGACAAGATCATCGAGAATCTGCCGGTGGTGCAGCCGACGTACATGGCGGCCGTGCCGCGGATCTTCGAGAAGGTCTACAACGGCGTCGCCGCCAAGGCGAAGGCCGGCGGCGGTGCCAAGTACAAGATCTTCCAGTGGGCCGCCGCGGTGGCCCGCGAGTACGCCAAGACCGCGCAGGACAACTTCCGGCGCACCGGCACCGCCTCCGTGCCGTTCTCGCTCGGCGCGAAGCACAAGGTCGCCGACGCGCTCGTGTACGCCAAGATCCGGGAGGCCTTCGGTGGCAACCTGCGCGCGTGCGTGTCGGGTTCCGCCGCCCTCGCGCCGGAGATCGGCTACTTCTTCTCGGGCGCGGGGATCCACATCCTGGAGGGCTACGGACTTACGGAGTCCTCTGCGGCGTCCTTCGTGAACCCCGGTGAGGCATATCGCACCGGTACGGTCGGCAAGCCGCTGCCCGGCACGGAGGTGCGGATCGCCGACGACGGGGAGATCCTGCTGCGCGGGCCCGGGGTCATGCAGGGGTACCACAAGCTGCCCGAGAAGACCGCCGAGGTGCTGGAGGCGGACGGGTGGTTCCACACCGGGGACATCGGTGAACTGTCGCCCGACGGATATCTGCGGATCACCGACCGCAAGAAGGACCTGATCAAGACCTCCGGCGGCAAGTACATCGCTCCCGCCGAGGTCGAGGGGCAGTTCAAGGCGGTGTGCCCGTACGTGTCCAACATCCTGGTGCACGGGGCCGACCGGAACTACTGCACGGCGCTCATCGCGCTCGACGAGGTGTCGATTCTCCAGTGGGCGCAGGAGAACGGGCTGGAGGGGAAGTCGTACGCGGAGGTTGTCGCCGCGCCGGCCACGGTGGAGATGGTGGACGGATATGTGAAGCAGCTCAACGAAGGGCTTCAGCGGTGGCAGACGATCAAGAAGTTCCGGTTGCTGCCGCGGGATCTTGATGTGGAGCACGGCGAGATAACGCCGAGTCTGAAGTTGAAGCGGCCGGTTGTGGAGCGGGAGTACAAGGATCTGATCGAGGAGATGTACGCGGGGGCGCGCGAAGCGTAGGCGGTGGTGGGGACTGTGCGGCGGCTGCGGCTGCGGCTGCGGCTGCGTGGTGGCTGGTCGCGCCCACGCGGCGGAGCCGAGTCGAACGGCTTGGTCAAGTAGTCGGCCGCGCCGGTCGCGTAGCCGCGGAAGGCGTGGCCGGAGTCGTCCATGCCGGGCATGCGGATGCCGGGCAGGTGTTCGACGTCGTTGACGTGGGAGGTCCGGCAGCGCTGTCCCGGGCGCGCCGCGAGCCGCTCGTCCAGGCGACCGTGCCGCGCCACTCCCGCCGGACGCGCCGCGCTTCCGGGGGGAAGCGCAGGCTGCGGCCCATGATCTGGTTGTGGGCCGCGGTGAGTTCGGCCGCGATCCCGTGGCCGGTTTCCTGACCGTCTTCGAACACTCCTGTAGCACTGTTCTCACTCATGGCGGCCCACTTCGGTAACTCGGCGCTTATGAGCGTGCCCGGTCTGTCACCCTGTCGGCACTGACTGAGGTTTATTCGTACGAACGGGCCGGGGGAGCTGCCGATGGGGGCCATTCCGACGCAACGGGAGACCGTTTCCCGTGCCTCTGAGGCGCCTGCGCAGGAGCGCGCGCGGGCGCACGCGACCCTGGCCGGAAGTTCGCTCGCTCCGGGCGCCGCGCGTGCGCTGGTGCGGGCGGCGATCGCCGAGTGGGCCGAACTCGGTCTGCCCGGCACCGAGCACGTCACCGACCGGCTCGCCGACGACGCCTCGTTGGTCGTCAGTGAGCTGGTCACCAACGCCGTCGTGCACGCCGGCACCGACGTGGAGCTGGCCTGCTGGATGGAGGGCGACGTGGAGGGCACGGCTGCGCTCCTCGTGGAGGTCTCCGACCAACACCCCTCGCGCGCCCCGCGCGGTTCCGACGCGGCCGAGGTGCCCGGCGAGATCCCCGAGTACGGGCGCGGGTTGGGGCTGGTCGCCGCGCTCGCCGAGGCCTGGGGGATCACCTACCGCACGGGCACCAAGACGGTGTGGGCACGGCTGCCCGCCGAGAGGTGCGCGGCGACGGAGCGGATCGAGGCGTACACCGGGGAGCAGGAGCTGGCGCGCGGGCTGACGGTGGCGGAGATTCTGGCGCCGGATCCGTTGTGGGAAGAGGGGGGTTGTGGGGACGGCTGGGGGGATCTGTGCGGCCAGGGGGACCAGGGGGTCCGGCGGGACTGGCGGGACTGGCCGGGTCGGGGCGATCACGACGGCCGGGACGGGGGCGTTGGTGGTGGCCGGAAGTGGTCCGGCGGAGGTGGCGGTCAGGAGTCGCGTGAGCGTGGTGCCGGTCCGCAGTGGTGTGGGGGTGACGGTCGGGAGCCGAGCGAGGGTGGTGACTACCGGGAGAAGCCCGAGGGTGGTCAGTGCCCTGACGGTGGTGATGATCGGGACTGGGTCGGCGGTCACGGTGAGCGGGGTGGGGCCGAGGGCCATGACGATCGGAGCAGGGACGTCGGTGGTGGTGGCCGGAAATGGCCTGACGGTGGTGATGATCGGGGTTGGGCCGAGGGCCACGGTGAGCGGGGTCATGCCGAGGGCCGAGGCGATCGAGGCTGGTCCGACAGCCATGACGATCGGGGCTGGAGCGGCGGCCGGGACTGGCGGGTCTGGCGGGACGGGCGTGATCGGGACGGGACGTGGCTGGGGCGCGGTGCCCTGTCCTTCCTCGCCGAGGCCTCCGATCTGCTCGCCGGGCAGCTCGACGAGAACCTGGTCGCGGCGCTCGCCGGGCAGCTGATCGTGCCGCGGCTCGCCGACTGGTGCGCGGTGTGGCTGGAGGACGAGGGCATGGGCCGCGGTGCCTGGAGCGGGGGTTCCGGAGCGCCCGGGCCCCGGCTGGCCCGCGTCTGGCACGGCAGCGAGAACCGCATCGAGGAACTGCGCGGGGCCCTGGAGAAGGAGCCGCCGCCGCATCCGCCCGGTTCGCTAGGCACCGGGCCGATTCCTTACCCGTGGCCGGGGGAGGTCCTCAACGGGGGTCGCGGGTCTGGCGGGGCTGGCGTGTCCGGGGTGGGCGGAGCATCCGGCGCCGGCGGTGTGGACGGGGCCTGCGGTGCGGGCGGTGTGGGCGGCGGGTCCGCGGTACTCCGCGCATCCGGCGCGGCTACGGTACCCGGCGCACCAGGCGCGGATAGTGCCTCCGGAGGCTCCGGAGGCGCCGGAGCACCCGGTGCCTCCGGCGCGGACGGGGCATGCGGTGCTGACGGCGTTTCCGGGCCCGAAGACGCGCTCGGCGCGCGCGGCGGCGACGATTCCCACGACGCTGACGGCGCACAGGGAAGCGACCGCGCCAGCGGTGCCTACCGTGCCGACGGAACCGACCACCCCAGCGGTGCCGACTCCGCCCGCGGCGTCGCGCTGGCGTACCGGCTTGTCGCCGGTGGCAGGCCGTTGGGGACGCTGGTCATCGGGCGGGCCGGGATAGCCCGGTTCCCGGACGAGATCACCGGGCTCGTGGAGGACCTCGGCCGCCGTGTCGCGCTGGCCATCGGCGCCGCCCGCCAGTACGCCCGGCAGGCCACCATCAGCGCCGTACTCCAGCGCGGCCTGCTGCCCGGCGCCGTCGCCGAGATCCCCGGCGTGCGCAGCGCCCTGGTCTACGAGCCGTGCGACAAGGGCGGGCCCAGCGGCGACTTCTACGACCTGTTCCCGGCCCGCGACGGCCGCTGGTGCTTCGCCCTGGGCGACGTCCAGGGCAAGGGCCCCGAAGCCGCCGTCGTCATCGGCCTGGCCCGGCCCTGGCTGCGGCTGCTGGCCCGGGAGGGGTACGGCGTCGCCGGCGTCCTCGACCGCCTCAACCAGCTCCTCCTCGACGACGCGACGGAGGCGGCCGACGCGGCGGCCCGCGCCCTCGTGGGACCCGTCGGCCCCGGCGACGGCCCGCAGAACCGCTTCCTGTCCCTGCTGTACGGCGAGCTGGTCCCCTTCGACGGTGGCGCCCGCTGCACCCTCGCCTCCGCCGGGCACCCGCTGCCGCTGCTCCTCGGCCCGGACGGCGAGGTGCACACGGCCGCGCAGCCGCAGACCCTGCTCGGGGTCGTCGAGGACGTGACGTACACCAGCGAGACCTTCGAACTGCGCTCCGGCGACACGCTGCTGTGCGTCACGGACGGCGTGACCGAGCGGCGCTGCGGCTCCCGCCAGTTCGACGACGGGGACGGGCTGGCGGCGGCGCTGACGGGCTGTGCGGGGATGGGCGCGGAGCTGATCGCCGAGCGCATCAAGCGGCTCGTGCACGAGTTCGGGGCGCGGCCGCCGGAGGACGATCTGGCGCTGCTCGTGCTCCAGGCCGAGTAGGCGGAGCCGGCGGAGTGGGCGGAGGGGGCATGCGTACCGGTGCGGGACAATGGAACGCATGCCTTCCGCACTCCCCGACGGCGAGCCCGTCCCCGCCGACGGTGCGCTGCCCGCCGCCGCGCTCGCCGGCATCGCCGACCGGCCCCTCGGCTTCTACCTGCACGTTCCGTACTGCGCGACCCGCTGCGGCTACTGCGACTTCAACACCTACACCGCGACCGAGCTGCGCGGCACCGGCGGCGTCCTCGCCTCCCGCGACACCTACGCCGAGACGCTGATCGACGAGGTGCGCCTCGCCCGCAAGGTGCTGGGCGACGATCCGCGGCCGGTCCGCACGGTGTTCGTCGGCGGCGGTACGCCGACGCTGCTGGCCGCCGGTGATCTCGTACGGATGCTGGCGGCGATCCGTGACGAGTTCGGGCTGGCGCCGGACGCGGAGATCACGACGGAGGCCAACCCCGAGTCGGTCGACCCGGCGTACCTCACGGCCCTCCGCGAGGGCGGCTTCAACCGGCTCTCCTTCGGCATGCAGAGCGCGCGGCAGCACGTGCTGAAGATCCTGGACCGCACGCACACGCCGGGCCGCCCCGAGGCGTGCGTCGCGGAGGCCCGTGCGGCGGGCTTCGAGCACGTGAACCTGGACCTGATCTACGGCACGCCGGGGGAGTCCGACGACGACTGGCGGGCGTCCCTGGAGGCGGCCCTGGGCGCCGGGCCGGACCACGTCTCGGCGTACGCGCTGATCGTGGAAGAGGGCACGCAGCTGGCCCGCCGGATCCGTCGCGGCGAGATCCCTGTGACGGACGACGACGTGCACGCCGACCGGTACCTGGTCGCCGACGAGACGCTGTCGGCGGCCGGTTTCGAGTGGTACGAGGTCTCGAACTGGGCGGCCTCGGAGGCCGGGCGGTGCCTGCACAACGAGCTGTACTGGCGGGGCGCCGACTGGTGGGGCGCCGGGCCGGGGGCCCACAGCCACGTCGGAGGGGTCCGCTGGTGGAACGTGAAGCACCCGGGCGCGTATGCGGCGGCGCTGGCCGCGGGGCGGTCACCGGGGGCGGGGCGCGAGGTCCTCTCGGAGGAGGACCGCCGGGTGGAACGGATCCTGCTGGAGCTGCGGCTGAGGGAGGGTGTGCCGCTGGAGCTGCTGCGGGAGGAGGGGCTTGCGGCTGCGCGGCGGGCGCTGGGGGAGGGGCTGCTGGAGGCGGGGCCGTACGCGGAAGGGCGGGCGGTGCTGACGCTGCGGGGGCGGTTGCTGGCGGACGCGGTGGTACGGGACCTCGTGGACTGATCACCCCGGCGAGTGAATCGGTGCGGAACGTCGGTTCGGTCCCTAACCTGGTTCGTAGGCTGCCGCTAACAGTACGCGGCGAATGTGGAGGCCACGGAGATGACCGCTGTGGACGAACGTGGAGTCGCAGAGTTCTTCGAGGGTTTTGAGCCGCCCGACGGACTCAAAGTGGAGCTTCTGCGGGGGGAAATCGTGATGATGGCCAGCCCTGATCTGGTGCAGAACCTGATCGTGCTGCTCACGGAGCGGCAGATCCCGCTGGATCGCTGGTATCCCCTCCAGACCCAGGATGTCGACCTCGTTGATGAGGCAAGCGAGCCGGTTCCGGACCTCGTGGTCGTGGCACGTGACGTCCTTCCCGGTTCGGGGCGTTTGCTGCCGTGCCAATTGATCACGATGGTCGTCGAGGTCGTCTCCAAGACCAGCGTCGCACGGGACTACGGCGTCAAGCGTTCGATCTACGCCGCAGGCAACGTGCCTGCCTATCTCATCGTCGATCCGATCATGGCGCAGTGCGTCCTGTTGACGAAGCCAGAGGGGAAGGGCGAGGACGCCGACTACCGTGCGCAGCACATCGCCAAGTTCGGCGAGCCGCTACCGCTGGACGTGCTGGGCGTTGAGCTGGACACCAGCGAGTTCGGAACGTTCCCCGGCGTCAAGCCCCACCGCTATCCGTAACGAAGTCGATCAACTCCTCCACCCTCCCCAGCAACGCCGGCTCCAAGTCCTTGTAAGACCGCACCCGCCCCAGAATCCGCCGCTGCCACACCTCGCCGGTGTTTTCCGGCCACCCCAGCGCCCGGCACACCCCCGTCTTCCAGTCCTGCCCGCGCGGCACCCTCGGCCACGCCTCGATGCCCAGGGACGACGGCTTCACCGCCTCCCAGACGTCCACGTACGGGTGGCCCACCACCAGCGCGTGCTCGCTGGTCACCGACTCCGCGATGCGCCACTCCTTCGTGCCGGGGATCAGGTGATCCACCAGGACCCCCAGCCGCGCGTCCGGACCCGGCGCGAATTCGGCCACGATCGCCGGCAGGTCGTCCACGCCCTCCAGGTACTCCACGACCACGCCCTCGATGCGCAGGTCGTCGCCCCAGACCTTCTCGACCAGTTCGGCGTCGTGGCGGCCCTCGACGTAGATGCGGCCGGCGCGGGCCACGCGCGCGCGTGCGCCGGGGACGGCGACCGAGCCGGAGGCCGTACGGGTGGGACGTACGGGACCGGCCGAGGGCCGTACCAGCGTCACCACGCGGCCCTCCAGCAGGAACCCGCGCGGCTCCAGGGGAAACACCCGGTGCTTGCCGAAGCGGTCCTCCAGGGTCACCGTGCCCGCCTCGCAGCGGATCACCGCGCCGCAGAAGCCGGTACCGGCCTCCTCGACCACCAGGCCCGGCTCCGCGGGGACCTCCGGGACCGGCTTGGGCTTCTTCCACGGCGGGGTGAGATCGGGCGAGTACTGGCGCATTCGGATGACGATAAGCAAAGCCCCGCGACCGTCACGGCGACACGCCGAAACGCGCCGCCAGCTCGTCGCGCTGCGCCCGTACGAACGCCGCGTCCACCACCGCTCCGTGACCGGGCACGTACCGCGCGTCCTCGCCGCCCAGGGACAGGAGCCGGTCCAGGGCGGCCGGCCAGTGCGACGGTACGGCGTCGGGGCCCGCCTGGGGTTCGCCGGACTCCTCGACCAGGTCGCCGCAGAAGACGACCTCCGGGTCGCCGGGCACCAGGACAGCCAGATCATGCGCCGTATGCCCTGGGCCCACGTTGGCCAGCAGGACCTGGCGGCCGGCGCCCAGGTCCAGGGTCCACTCGCCCGACACGAGGTGCGGCACGGACACCAGCGCGCCGGCCGCCTCCTCCGCCGCCTTCGCGTCCAGGCCGTAGCGCACCGCGTCCGCGCGCAGCTCCTCGCGGTCACGCGCGCGCGTGAACACTCCGTCCACCCCCACCGCCCCGAACACCTCCGCGCCCGCGAACGCCGCCGCGCCGAAGACATGGTCGAAGTGCGGGTGGGTGAGAGCGAGATGTGTCACACGGTGACCGGTGAGCTCCTGCGCCGCCGCGCGCAACCGCGCGCCCTCCGCCAGGCTCGACCCCGCGTCGATCAGCAGGGCCGCGCCCGTCCCGACGACGAGCCCCGCCGTGCAGTCCCACACCGGAAGCCGGCACCGCCCCACTCCGGCGGCCACCCGCTCCCACCCGAGCTCTTCCCAAGTCACCGTCATACAGCGACGCTAGCTACAAGGCCCGCGTCCAGCACCACCGCGCGACCGGCCTTGCCCGCGGCGTACCCCACCGCCGTACACTGGGCCGGGGAAGGCTGGCACTCGCACGCGCAGAGTGCCAGGCCATGACAGACAAATCACCAGGCGGACGACTTCTGGAGGTGTGCGCGATGCTGAGTGAACGCCGGCTTCAGGTGCTGCGCGCCATCGTCCAGGACTACGTCGGCACCGAGGAGCCCGTCGGTTCCAAGGCCCTCACCGAGCGGCACAGCCTCGGGGTCTCCCCGGCCACCGTCCGCAACGACATGGCGGCCCTGGAGGACGAGGGGTACATCGCGCAACCGCACACCAGCGCCGGCCGCATCCCCACCGACAAGGGGTACCGGCTGTTCGTCGACAAGCTCGCCGGCGTGAAGCCGATGAGCCCGCCCGAGCGGCGCGCGATCCAGAACTTCCTCGAGGGCGCCGTCGACCTCGACGACGTGGTGGCCCGCACCGTGCGGCTGCTCGCGCAGCTCACGCGGCAGGTCGCCGTCGTGCAGTACCCGTCGCTGACCCGCTCGACCGTCCGGCACGTGGAGCTGCTGTCGCTGGCTCCCGCGCGCGTGATGCTCGTGCTGATCACGGACACCGGGCGGGTCGAGCAGCGTATGGTCGACTGCCCGGCGCCGTTCGGCGAGACCTCCCTCGCCGATCTGCGCGCGCGGCTCAACAGCCGGGTCGCGGGCCGTCGTTTCACGGACGTGCCGAGCCTGGTGGAGGACCTGCCGGAGGCCTTCGACCCGGAGGACCGCGGTACGGTCGCGACAGTGCTCTCCACACTGCTGGAGACGCTCGTCGAGGACAACGAGGAGCGGTTGATGATCGGCGGCACCGCCAATCTGACCCGCTTCGGGCACGACTTCCCCCTCACGATCCGGCCGGTGCTGGAGGCGCTGGAGGAGCAGGTCGTGCTCCTCAAGCTGCTCGGCGAGGCGCAGGATCCGGGCGTGACCGTACGTATCGGTCACGAGAACGCCCACGAAGGACTCAACTCCACGTCCGTCGTGTCGGTCGGCTACGGTTCGGGCGGCGAGGCGGTTGCCAAGCTCGGCGTGGTCGGACCGACCCGCATGGACTACCCGGGAACGATGGGAGCGGTACGCGCAGTGGCACGGTACGTCGGACAGATCCTGGCGGAGTCGTAGTGGCCACGGACTACTACGCCGTACTCGGCGTGCGCCGCGACGCGTCGCAGGAAGAGATCAAGAAGGCCTTCCGGCGGCTCGCGCGCGAGCTGCATCCGGACGTCAACCCCGATCCGAAGACCCAGGAGCGGTTCAAGGAGATCAACGCCGCCTACGAGGTGCTGTCGGACCCGCAGAAGAAGCAGGTCTACGACCTCGGCGGCGACCCGCTCTCGCAGCAGGGCGCCGGTGGCGGTCCGGGCGGCTTCGGAGCCGGCGGCTTCGGGAACTTCTCCGACATCATGGACGCGTTCTTCGGCACGGCGTCGCAGCGCGGGCCGCGCTCGCGCACCCGCCGGGGCCAGGACGCGATGATCCGGATCGAGGTCGAACTCGACGAGGCCGCGTTCGGCACGACGAAGGACCTCCAGGTCGACACGGCCGTCGTCTGCAACACCTGCAACGGCGAGGGCGCGGCGCCCGGCACGTCCGCGCAGACGTGTGACATGTGCCGCGGCCGCGGTGAGGTGTCGCAGGTCACCCGGTCCTTCCTGGGCCAGGTCATGACCTCGCGCCCCTGCCCGCAGTGCCAGGGCTTCGGCACGGTCGTCCCGAACCCGTGCCCCGAGTGCGCGGGCGACGGGCGCGTGCGGTCCCGCCGTACGCTCACCGTGAAGATCCCGGCCGGTGTCGACAACGGCACGCGCATCCAGCTCGCCGGTGAGGGCGAGGTCGGGCCCGGCGGCGGTCCCGCCGGTGACCTGTACGTCGAGATCCACGAGCTGCCGCACCCGACCTTCCAGCGGCGCGGCGACGACCTGCACTGCACGGTGACGATCCCGATGACCGCGGCGTGCCTCGGCACGAAGGTGCCGCTGGAGACGCTGGACGGCCTGGAGGAGGTCGACATCCGCCCGGGTACCCAGTCCGGCCAGTCAATCCCGCTGCACGGTCGCGGCGTCACACACCTGCGCGGCGGCGGCCGGGGCGACCTCATGGTCCACGTCGAGGTCCAGACCCCGACCAAGCTCGACCCCGAGCAGGAGCGGCTGCTGCGCGAGCTGGCCAAGCTGAGGGGTGAGGAACGGCCACAGGGGCAGTTCCAGCCGGGGCAGCAGGGGCTGTTCTCGCGGCTGAAGGACGCCTTCAACGGGCGCTGAGACCGGTGACAGCGGGCGCTGAGGCCGGTCGCAGGGGCCGCTGAGGTCCGTATGCCTTTGGCTTATGAGGAAGGCCGGATTCGGACTTGTGCGGAGGACGTGACAACATGCCGTCATGTCCTCCGCACTGACCGATCTCTTCCCACACCCGATCGTGCAGGCCCCGATGGCGGGCGGCGTCTCCGTGCCGCAGCTCGCCGCCGCCGTGTGCGAGGCGGGCGGGCTCGGCTTCCTCGCCGCCGGGTACAAAACCGCCGACGGGATGTACCAGGAGATCAAGCAGCTGCGGAGCCTCACCGGCCGCCCCTTCGGCGTGAACCTCTTCATGCCGCAGCCGGAGTATGCCGACCCCGCCGGCGTCGACGTCTACGCCCACCAGCTGGCCGGCGAGGCCGCCTGGTACGAGACCGAGCTCGGCGATCCCGACAGCGGACGCGACGACGGCTGGGACGCCAAGCTCGCCGTGCTGCTCGACAACCCGGTGCCGGTGGTGTCGTTCCACTTCGGCGTGCCGAGCCGCGAGGTCATCGACTCCCTCCGCCGTGTCGGCACCTTCACCCTCGTCACCGCGACCACCGCCGACGAGGCCCGCGCCGTCGAGCGGGCCGGCGCCGACGCGGTGATCGTGCAGGGCGTCGAGGCCGGCGGCCATCAGGGCACCCACCGGGACATCCCGGAGACCGACGGCTCCGGCATCGGCGTACTGTCGCTGGTCGCGCAGGTCAGGGAGGCCGTCGGTATCCCGATCGTGGCCGCCGGCGGTGTCATGCGCGGCAGCCAGATCGCCGCGCTGCTCGCCGCGGGCGCGAGCGCGGCCCAGCTCGGTACGGCGTTCCTCGCCACCCACGAGTCGGGCGCGAACGCCGTGCACAAGCAGAGCCTCACCAATCCCCTGTTCGTCCGTACCGAGTTGACCCGCGCGTTCTCCGGCCGTCCGGCCCGGGGCCTGGTCAACCGCTTCATGCGCGAGCACGGCCCGTACGCCCCCGCCGCCTACCCGGAGATCCACCACCTCACCTCGCCGCTGCGCAAGGCCGCCGCCAAGGCCGGGGACGCGCAGGGCATGGCGCTGTGGGCCGGGCAGGGCCACCGCATGGCCCGCGAACTGCCCGCCGGGCAGCTGGTGGAGCTGCTGGCGGGCGAACTCGCGGCGGCCCGGGCAGCGTTGCCTGCGGGGCCGACGGGGCCGACGGGTAGCAACCTGCGATGACGGCACCGGTGTTCGTGGTCGACGCGCTGGAGTTTCCCGGCGGGCAGTACGTCCTGGACGGCCCCGAGGGGCGGCACGCCGTGTCCGTGAAGCGGCTGCGGCCCGGCGAGGGCGTGGTGCTGACGGACGGCCGCGGACGCTGGGCGCAGGGTGTGGTGAAGGCGGCCGAGGGCAAGGACCGTCTCGTCGTCATGGACCTGGAGACTGTCCACGAGGAACCTACGGCCCAGCCCCGCATCACCGTTGTACAGGCCCTGCCCAAGGGCGACCGGGGTGAACTGGCCGTCGAGACCATGACCGAGGTCGGCGTCGACGCGATCGTGCCGTGGGCCGCCGCCCGCTGCATCACGCAGTGGAAGGGCGAGCGCGGCCTGAAGGCGCTCGGCAAATGGCGGGCGACGGCCCGCGAGGCCGGCAAGCAGTCCCGCCGGGTCCGCTTCCCGGAGGTCACGGACATCGCGACGACCAAGCGGGTTGCCTCACTTCTGGCCGAGGCCGACTTCGCCGCCGTACTCCACGAGACCGGTGACGCGCCGCTGGCCGCGGCCGAACTCCCGGAGCGCGGCGAGATCGTCCTGGTCGTCGGCCCTGAGGGCGGCATCGCCCCCGAGGAGCTGTCACTCTTCGAGGCGGCCGGCGCGCGACCATACCGCCTCGGCCCCACCGTTCTGCGCACCTCGACCGCCGGAACGGCCGCCGCGGCCCTGCTGCTGGGCCGCACCGGCCGCTGGTCCTGACCGACACGCTGGAGAAGACAGCCGTGGAACTCGCCCAAGTACGCCTCCTGGTCACCGACTTCGCCGCCTGCTACCGCTTCTACGCCGACGTCCTCGGCCTCAAGCCGCAGTGGGGCGCGGCGGACGGGCCGTACGAGAAGTTCAGCCCCGCCACCGGCTCCGCGGGCATCGCCCTGCAGGACCGGGCGATGATGGCCGAGGTCCTGGGCGAACTGGGCGAGACCGCCACCGGCCACCGCTCGCTGGTCGTGCTGCGCGTCGACGACCTGGACACCTACTGCGCCCAGATCACCGGCTGCGGAGCCACCCTTGTGCACGGCCCGGCGCCCATGACCGACCGGATGCGCGTCGCCCACCTCAAGGACCCGGAGGGCAACCTGGTGGAGCTCCAGGAGTGGCTGCTCCTGAGGGGCTGACAGCGCGCCGGCACCGGGCCGGCGGCGGGGAGCGCGGTGTGGCCGTATGCGCCCTACCGCGGTCCGCACGGCGGTGGCAGGCTGCCGTCCATGGGGGCACTGAGGAGGAGTCGGCGGGGGGTTCTGGCCGCGGGGATCGTGGCGGTCGCCGTGGGCGGGGCCGTGGCCTGCGAACCCGGCGGGCTCAGCTCGGCGACCGTGGCGTACACCACCGACGAGACCGTGACGAAGGAACTCGACCGGCAGAAGGCGGGCGTGCAGTGGCTCAGCTGCTCCGCCTCCTACGGGGATCGCGGCACGGCGCCGCCGTCCGCGAGCGAGGACACCGTCGCCACCGTCCCGCCGGTGATCCCGGGGAGCCCGGCGGGGAGCCCGGCGCCACCGTCACCGTGACCGTCACGACGACCATCTGGTGCCCGGAGGACCTCAGGTGCCGGCCCGCCGAGGGCAAGTGAACCGGGACCGGGCAGTGTGACGTGCGCGGGAACTGATCCAAACCGCTGTCCGGGGGAGCCGTTGCTGCATAGGGTGATCGGGTGACACAGTCCGCATCGCCTGCCTATCTCCGGTTTCCGCACCTGCACGGCGAGTTGGTCGCCTTCACCGCCGAGGACGACGTGTGGCTCGCCCCGCTGGACGGCGGACGGGCCTGGCGGCTCAGCGCCGACAACGTGCCGGTGACCCTGCCGCGCATCTCGCCCGACGGCACCACCGTCGCCTGGACCTCCACCCGCGACGGCGCTCCAGAGGTGCACATCGCCCCCGCCGACGGCGGCCCAGCCAAGCGCCTGACGTACTGGGGAAGTTCACGGACCCAGGTGCGCGGCTGGACCCCTGACGGACAGGTCCTCGCCGTCAGCACCCGCGGCCAGGCCAACCTGCGCCGCTCCTGGGCCCACGCGATCCCCCTCGACGGCGGACCGGCCACCACCCTGCCCTACGGCTGGGTCGGCGACGTCGCGTTCGGGCCGAGCACGGTGCTGCTGTCCGCGCCGATGGGCCGCGAGGCCGCCTGGTGGAAGCGGTACCGGGGCGGTGGGGTCGGCAAGTTGTGGATCGACCGTGCCCCCCTCGGGGAAGAGGGAGCCGGCGAGTTCGTACGGCTGCACGAGGAGCTGGACGGCAACATCGAGTTCCCGCTGTGGGTGGGGGAGCGGGTCGCCTTCCTCTCCGACCACGAGGGCGTCGGCGCGCTGTACTCCTCCCTGCCCGACGGCTCCGACCTGCGCCGGCACACACCCGTCGACGGCTTCTACGCCCGGCACGCGGCGACCGACGGCAGCCGCGTCGTGTACGCCAGCGCCGGCGAACTGTGGCTGCTGGACGACCTGGACGGCGCCGAACCCCGGCGGCTGGACGTGCGGCTCGGCGGGCCGCGCGTCGACCTCCAGCCGTACCCGCTGAACGCCGCCCGCTGCTTCGGCTCGGCCGCCCCGGACCACACCGCGCGCGGCAGCGCCGTCGCCGTACGCGGCGCGGTGCACTGGGTCACCCACCGCTCCGGCCCCGCCCGCGCGCTGGCCGCGCAGCCCGGCGTACGGACCCGGCTGCCGCGTACCTTCCGGGCCGAGGGCGAGGAGTGGGTGGTGTGGGTGACGGACGCCGAGGGCGACGACGCCCTGGAGTTCGCGCCCGCCACCGGACTCACGCCCGGCGCGACCCCGCGCCGGCTCGCCGCCGGGCAGCTCGGCCGCGTCCTGGAACTGGCCATGGCACCCGACGGCAGCCGGGCCGCCGTCGCCTCGCACGACGGGCGCCTGCTGCTGGTCGAGCGCGAGACCGGCGAGGTGCGCGAGATCGACCGCAGCGAGCACGGCGACGTGTCCGGGCTGGCCTTCTCGCCCGACTCGGCCTGGCTGGCCTGGTCCCACCCCGGCCCGCGTCCGCTGGCCCAGCTGAAGCTCGCCAACACCACCGACCTGTCGGTCACCGAGGCGACCCCGCTGCGGTTCCACGACTACGCACCCGCGTTCACCCTCGACGGAAAGCACCTCGCGTTCCTGTCCACCCGCTCCTTCGATCCGGTCTACGACGAGCACGTCTTCGACCTGGCCTTCGTCGAGGGCGCCCGCCCGCACCTGATCACGCTCGCCGCGACGACGCCGTCGCCGTTCGGGCCGCAGCGGCACGGCCGTCCCTTCGAGACGCCCGACAAGGACGAGACCCCCGACAGCGAGGGCACCCCCACCACCCGCATCGACCTCGAAGGCCTCGCCGACCGGATCGTGCCGTTCCCGGTCGAGGCCGCCCGCTACTCCAACCTGCGGGCCGCCAAGGACGGTGTGCTGTGGCTGCGGCACCCGGTGACCGGCGTGCTCGGCGCGTCCCGGGCCACGCCGGACGACCCCGACCCGGACACCGAGCTGGAGCGGTACGACCTCGCCCAGCAGCGCATCGAGCACCTCGCCGCCGACGCCGACCACTTCGAGGTCAGCGGCGACGGCAAGCGGATCCTGCTGTGGGCGGGCGACCGCCTGAAGGTCGTACCGAGCGACCGGCGCGCCTCGA
Source organism: Streptomyces sp. TRM68367 (assembly GCF_014495685.1). GTDB lineage: Bacteria > Actinomycetota > Actinomycetes > Streptomycetales > Streptomycetaceae > Streptomyces. The sequence goes on from NZ_JACTVI010000025.1 coordinate 45,680, forward strand.
ACGACGACGACAGCGACACCAACATCACCGTCGACCTGTCCCGCGTACGGCAGTTCTGCGACCCGGCGGCCGAGTGGCGGCAGATGTACGACGAGACCGGCCGGATCATGCAGGACCACTTCTGGCGCGCGGACATGAACGGCGTCGACTGGGACGGCGTCCTCGACCGGTACCGGCCCGTCCTGGACCGGGTCGCCACCCACGACGACCTGGTCGACCTGCTGTGGGAGGTGCACGGGGAGCTGGGCACGTCGCACGCGTACGTCATTCCGCGTGGCGGGCACGGCGGCGGCGCCCGGCAGGGGCTGCTGGGCGCCGACATCTCCCGGCATGAGGACGGCAGTTGGCGGGTCGACCGGATCCTGCCCGCGGAGACCTCCGACCCGGACGCGCGCAGTCCACTGGCGGCGCCCGGGGTCGCGGTGCGGCCCGGCGACGCGATCGTGGCCGTCGCCGGGCAGGCCGTGGATCCCGTGACCGGGCCCGCGCCGCTGCTGGTCGGCACGGCCGGGAAGCCGGTGGAGCTGACCGTCTCGCCGGCCGGCGGGGGTGAGGTGCGGTACGCGGTCGTCGTGCCGCTGGCCGACGAGGAGCCGCTGCGGTACCACGCGTGGGTCGCGGACCGGCGGGCCTACGTCCACGGGAAGTCCGGCGGCCGGCTCGGGTATCTGCACGTGCCCGACATGCAGGCGCCGGGCTGGGCACAGATCCACCGCGACCTGCGGGTCGAGGTGGCGCGCGAGGGCCTGGTCGTCGACGTCCGCGAGAACCGCGGCGGTCACACCTCCCAGCTGGTCATCGAGAAGCTGGCGCGGCGGATCGTCGGCTGGGACCTGCCGCGTGACATGCAGCCGGAGAGCTACCCGCGGGATGCGCCTCGGGGGCCGGTCGTCGCCGTCGCCAACGAGTTCTCCGGCTCGGACGGTGACATCGTGAACGCCGCGATCAAGGCGCTGGGGCTCGGGCCGGTCGTCGGTACGCGTACGTGGGGTGGCGTCATCGGGATCGACAGCCGGTACCGGTTGGTCGACGGCACGTTGATCACGCAACCGAAGTACGCGTTCTGGCTCGAGGGGTACGAGTGGGGCGTGGAGAACCACGGCGTCGATCCGGACGTGGAAGTGCTCCAGCGCCCCCAGGACTTCGCGGCGGGCCGCGACGCCCAACTGGACGAGGCGATAAGGCTGGCGCTGGCGGCGCTGGAGGAATCCCCGGCCAAGACACCGCCGGTTTTGCCGTAACCGGCGTTGGTGCTGGCCGGGGGTTGGGTGCGCAGACCGGCGCTACGGGGTGCCGCCCGCGCCCACCCGTGCCGCCCCAGGCGGCACGCATGCCCGCGGCTCGCGAGCACGGTTGCGCGCCGTCGCCTGCGTAGCTGCGGGCAATGCGTGCCTCCTCCAGTGCCTTGATTCGTTCGAGCGTGGGGGGAGGCACCCCGTCAGCGAGGGCGAGCGGACCCACCCCCGGCCAGCCACGGCACCGGGCACGGCGCCTCGCGCGGGTCGATACGATGCCCGTGAGAGATCCGCGTCGGCGTGAGGAGGCACACGTATGGCAGGGGAAGCGCAGGACGACTGTCTGTTCTGCAAGATCGTGCAGGGGCATGTCCCGGCGACGATCGTGCGCGAGACGGACACGACCATCGCGTTCCGGGACATCAACCCCCAGGCGCCCACCCACGTCCTGGTCGTCCCCAAGGCGCACTACCCGAACGCCGCCACGCTGGCCGCCGCCGACCCGTCCGTCATCGCGGACGTCCTGTGCGAGACCAAGGTCGTCGCGGACGAGGACAAGCTGGAGAGCTACCGCGTGGTGTTCAACACGGGCGCCGGCGTCGGCCAGACCGTCTTCCACGTCCACGCCCACGTCCTCGGCGGCCGTGGCATGCAGTGGCCCCCGGGGTAAGCCGCGTTGTCCGTACGTGAACTGGTGGTCCTCGGCACCGCCAGCCAGGTCCCGACCCGGCACCGCAACCACAACGGGTACCTGCTGCGGTGGGACGGGGAGGGCCTCCTGTTCGACCCCGGCGAGGGCACGCAGCGGCAGATGCTGCGCGCCGGGGCCACCGCGCACGACCTGAACCGGATCTGCGTCACCCACTTCCACGGCGACCACTCCCTGGGCCTCGCCGGCGTGATCCAGCGCATCAACCTCGACCAGGTCCCGCACGACATCACCGCCCACTACCCCCGCTCCGGCCGCCGCTTCTTCAACCGGCTGCGCTACGCCACCGCCTACCGCGAGACGGTCCAGCTCATCGAGGCCCCGGTGGACACCGACGGCGTCCTCGTGGCGACGCCCGCGTACACGCTTCAGGCCCGCAAGCTCTCCCACCCCGTCGAGTCCTACGGCTACCGCCTCGTCGAACCCGACGGCCGCCGCATGCTGCCCGACCGGCTCGCCGCGCACGGCATCAAGGGCCCGGACGTGGGCCGGATCCAGCGCGAGGGCACGCTCGGCGGCGTCCGCCTGGAGGACGTCAGCGAGGTGCGGCGCGGGCAGCGGTTCGCGTTCGTCATGGACACCCGGCTGTGCGACGGGGTGCACGCGCTCGCCGACGGCTGCGACCTGCTCGTCATCGAGTCGACCTTCCTCGACGAGGACGTGCACCTGGCCGTCGAGCACGGCCACCTGACGGCGGGGCAGGCGGCCCGCGCCGCCCGCGACGCGGGCGTACGGCACCTCGTCCTGACCCACTTCAGCCAGCGCTACACCGAGCCGGAGGAGTTCGAGCGGCAGGCACGGCAGGCCGGGTTCGAGGGAGAGCTGACCGTGGCGCACGATCTGCTGCGGGTGCCGCTGCCGAAGCGGCGCTGAAGGGCTGGTTCCGGTTCACCGGGCCCGCCGCCGTACGATGCTGCGATGCCCCTCCCGAAAGCCGAACTGCACCTTCATGTCGAAGGCACCCTGGAACCCGAGCTGGCCTTCGAGCTGGCCGCCCGCAACGGCGTCGAGCTGCCGTACGCCGACACCGACGAGCTGCGCGAGGCGTACCGCTTCCAGGACCTTCAGTCCTTTCTCGACCTCTACTACGCGCTCATGGCCGTCCTGCGCACCGAGCAGGACTTCGCCGACCTCGCGAACGCCTACCTCGCCCGGGCCGCTGCGCAGGGCGTGCGGCACGCGGAGATATTCTGTTCGACGTCTTCCGCGAGCCGCACGAGGGCGGGACGTGGATCTGCCGGCGGCACGAGAGTCTGCGGCTGCCGTACGACGCGATCATCGAGCGGACGGCGGACGGGATTCCCTGTCTGGTGCCGGAGTTGGTGCTGCTGTTCAAAGCGAAGGCGCTACGGCCCAAGGACCAGGCCGACTTCGACGGGGTGCTGCCGCTGCTCGGCCGGGCGCGGCGGGAACTTCTTGCCGAGTGGCTGGAGCGCGTGCACCCCGGTCATCCGTGGCGGGCGAAGCTGGCGGGGTGAGCAGCGCGGGCCGCGTTCATCGCCAGTGCACGGCCCCACCCCCGGAGGGAACCGTCGCCTCCACCTTCGCCCGGATCTCCCGCATCACCGCGACGATCCGCTCCACGTGCTCCGGCGTCAGCCGGACCACCGGCACCGAGCAGCTGATGGCGTCCTGGGCGGGGGAGTCGTACCGCAGGGCGAAGCCGAAGCCGGCGATGCCGAGGACGCCCTCCTCGCGGTCGATCGAGTAGCCGCGCGCCCGGACCTCGGCGAGGTCGGCCAGGATGGTCTCCTGGGTGGTGTGGGAGTTGGGCGTGAGCCCCTCGTACGGGCCCCGGGGCAGTTCGCCGTCGGGCCGTTCGGCCAGCAGTGCCTTGCCCAGTGCCCCCGCGTGCGCCGGCAGCCGCCGGCCCACCCTGCTGATCGTCCGCAGGTACTCGTGCGACTCCCGCGTCGCCAGATACGCCACGTCCCGCCCGTCCAGCCGCCCCATGTGGATCGTCTCGCCCAGCGCCTCGGACGCCTCGTCGAGATACGGCCGCACCACCCGCACGCGAGGAGATGGCACGCTCTGTCCGCGCCGGACCCGACCTCGTAGGAGCCGCCCTGTGACCGCCGCCGACACCCGGGACCTGACCATCGCCGAGGTACGGCTCACGCCGATCCTGGTCGCCGACCCGCCGCTGCTGAACACGCAGGGCGTGCACCAGCCGTACACCCCCCGGCTGATCGTGGAGGTGGTGACGGCCGGCGGGATCACGGGTGTGGGGGAGACGTACGGCGACACCAAGTACCTGGAACTGGCCCGGCCCTTCGCCGCGCGGCTGACGGGACGCCAGGTAGGCGATCTCAACGGCCTGTTCACGGTTGCCGACCAGGTCGCCGTGGACGCCTCCCGGGTCGCCGGGCAGGTCGACGTGGGCGGGCTGCGCGGCGTGCAGACCGCCGACAAGCTGCGGCTGTCCGTCGTCTCGGCGTTCGAGGTCGCCTGTATCGACGCCCTCGGCAAGGCGCTCGGGCTGCCCGTGCACGCGCTGCTGGGCGGCAAGGTGCGCGACGCCGTGGAGTACAGCGCGTACCTGTTCTACAAGTGGGCCGACCACCCGGAGGGCGTGCCGGCCGAGAAGGACGACTGGGGCGCCGCCGTCGACCCGGCCGGGGTCGTGGAGCAGGCGCGGAAGTTCAAGGAGCGGTACGGCTTCACGTCCTTCAAGCTCAAGGGCGGCGTCTTCCCGCCCGACGAGGAGATCGCGGCGGTACGCGCCCTGGCCGAGGCGTTCCCCGGGCACCCGCTGCGCCTCGACCCCAACGGCGCCTGGTCGGTGGAGACCTCGCTGAAGGTGGCGAAGGAACTCGGGGACGTCCTGGAGTACCTGGAGGACCCGGCGCTCGGCACCGACGCCATGGCCGAGGTCGCCGCCGCCACCGACGTGCCGCTGGCCACCAACATGTGCGTGACGACGTTCGCCGAGATCAAGGAGGCGTTCACGCGCGACGCCGTCCAGGTCGTGCTGTCCGACCACCACTACTGGGGCGGGCTGCGCAACACGCAGCAACTCGCCGCGATCTGTCGCACTTTCGGGGTAGGGGTGTCCATGCACTCCAACACCCATCTGGGCATCTCGCTCGCCGCCATGACCCACGTGGCGGCGACCGTCCCCGGCCTCCACCACGCCTGCGACTCCCACTACCCCTGGCAGTCGGAGGACGTCCTCACCCACCGCCTCACCTTCGACGCCGGCAAGGTCACCGTGTCCGACGCCCCGGGCCTCGGCGTCGAACTCGACCACGACAAGCTGGCGCTCCTCCACCAGCGCCGGCGCGACAACGACGGCTCCCTGCACGACCGCGACGACGCCGCGGCCATGCGCATCGCCGACCCGGACTGGGTCACGCCGGCGGTGCCGCGCTGGTAGGCGCGAGGCGGTCGGCGGATACACGGTGTCCGGGCCGTTGTCAGTGGCGTGGTGCACACTGGCCTGGTCCGCACCATGTCAGGGGAGCGCACCGTGAGCCCGTCCACCGCCTCCGCCCCGTCCGTCGGAAAGGGACCGTCGTCCGGAGCCGGACCGTCACCCCTCGCGAATGGACCGTCACCCCTCGCGAACGGGCCGTCACCCGTCGGGAGGGGACCGTCGTCTCCCGGAATGGGACCGTCATCTGTCGGGAGGGGGCCGTCGTCCCCCGCGGTGGGACCCTCGTCTCCGGGAATGGGACGGTCGTCCCCCATAATGGGACCGCCTCCCGTCGTCACCCGAGCGGGACCGTCACCCGCCGCAAAGGCACCGGCCTCCTTCGCCGGCGGCCCCTTCGCCGTGGGCCGGCCCGCGCCGGACCGGCCCCAGGTCGACCCGCTGGCCGCCCTGCGGACCCCCTCCGACCCGCCGGTGGACGTGTATCTCACGGGCACCGTCTTCCTCGACATCATCTTCACCGGGCTCGACTCCGCCCCCGTGCGCGGGACCGAGTCCTGGGCGCGCGGGATGGGGTCGAGCCCCGGCGGCGTCGCCAACATGGCCACGGCCCTGGCCCGCCTCGGCCTGCGTACGTCGCTCGCGGCGGCCTTCGGCGACGACCACTACGGCGACTACTGCTGGGACGCCCTGGAACAGGGCGAGGGCATCGACCTCACCCCGTCCCGCACGGTCCCCGGCTGGCACTCGCCGGTCACGGTCTCGATGGCGTACGAGGGGGAGCGCACGATGGTCTCCCACGGCCACGAACCGCCCCCGGACGAGCCAGCCCCCGAGTGCCCGCCCCGCGCGCGTGCCGCCGTGGCCTCGCTGGTGCCGGGCAAACAGGCGCCCTGGATCGCCCAGGCCGCGGCGAGGGGCACCCGTGTCTTCGCCGACGTCGGCTGGGACGAGAGCGGCGCCTGGGACCTGGCGGGCCTCGCCGACCTCGCCCACTGCGAGGCGTTCCTGCCGAACGCCGAGGAGGCGATGCGCTACACCGGCGCCTCCTGCCCCCGGGCCGCCGCGCACGCCCTCACCGCGCACGTGCCGCTCGCGGTGGTCACCCTCGGCGCGGAGGGCGCCTGCGCGGTCGACCGGCGCACGGGCGAGACCGCCGAGGTCCCCGCCATCGCCGTGGAGGCCCTCGACCCCACCGGCGCCGGGGACGTCTTCGTGGCCGGCTTCGTCACCGGCACCCTGGCCGGCTGGCCCCTCGCCGACCGCCTCGCCTTCGCGGGCCTGACCGCCGCCCTGTCCGTCCAGGAGTTCGGCGGCTCCCTGTCGGCCCCGAGCTGGTCCGAGATCGCCACGTGGTGGCGCACGATCCAGTCGGTGCGCTCCCAGGACCCGACCGCCCTGACCCGCTACGCCTTCCTCACCGACCTGGTCCCCGACGAGCTGGGCAGGAGCTGGCCCCTGCGCCGGGCGGTCCCCACCATCGGCTTCCGCGCCCCGGGATGACCCGCCCGGCCGCACACCGCCTCGCCGACGACGGGTGACGCGCCGGTCACCGCGGGCGACGGGCCGTGTACGCGGCGGTGAAAAGGCCTCGGCGTTGTCGGTGGGGCGTCGTACGCTGGACCCATCAGCAGATGCCTGTCACGCGGCGCGCAGCCGCAGAGGAGGACATGCAGGCCTTAAGCGCCGGCCCATGACACAGACACCCACAGCTCACACCCCCGCGCAGGGGCAGGCTCGAGCACAGTTCACCGTCCCCGCCCAGCACCCCATGGTGACCGTGCTGGGTTCCGGCGACTCCCTCCTGCGCGTGATCGAGAAGGCCTTCCCGGCGGCCGACATCCACGTCCGGGGCAACGAGATCAGCGCGGTCGGCGACCCGGCGGAAGTTGCCTTGGTCCAGCGCCTGTTCGACGAGATGATGCTGGTGCTCCGCACCGGGCAGCCGATGACGGAGGACGCAGTGGAACGCTCGATCGCCATGCTGAGGGCGAGCGAGGACGGGGAGGGCCCGGAGGAGACCCCGGCCCAGGTGCTCACGCAGAACATCCTGTCCTCGCGAGGCCGCACGATCCGCCCCAAGACCCTCAACCAGAAGCGGTACGTCGACGCGATCGACAAGCACACGATCGTCTTCGGCATCGGCCCCGCCGGCACCGGCAAGACGTACCTCGCCATGGCGAAGGCAGTGCAGGCCCTGCAGTCCAAGCAGGTCAATCGCATCATCCTGACCCGGCCCGCGGTCGAGGCGGGCGAGCGGCTGGGATTCCTGCCGGGCACGCTGTACGAGAAGATCGACCCGTATCTGCGGCCCCTCTACGACGCGCTGCACGACATGCTCGACCCGGACTCGATCCCGCGGCTCATGGCGGCCGGGACGATAGAGGTCGCGCCGCTCGCCTACATGCGTGGCCGGACGCTCAATGACGCCTTCATCATCCTGGACGAGGCACAGAACACCAGCCCCGAGCAGATGAAGATGTTCCTCACCCGGCTCGGCTTCGACTCGAAGATCGTGATCACGGGTGACGTGACGCAGGTCGACCTCCCGGACGGCACCAAGTCCGGCCTGCGCCAGGTGCAGGACATCCTGGAGGGCGTGGAGGACGTCCACTTCTCCCGGCTGTCCTCGCACGACGTCGTCCGGCACAAGCTGGTGGGCCGTATCGTCGACGCGTACGAGAAGTACGACAGCCGCAACGGCACGCAGAACGGCACCCCCAAGGGCGGCCGCGGCAAGGCCGGACACGGGCACAAGGGGAAGTAGACCAGCACGACCATGTCGATCGACGTCAACAACGAGTCCGGAACCGAGGTCGACGAGCAGGCGATCCTCGACATCGCCCGCTACGCGCTCGCGCGGATGCGCATCCACCCGCTCTCCGAGCTCTCGGTGATCGTCGTGGACGTCGGCGCCATGGAGCAGCTCCACATCCAGTGGATGGACCTGGCGGGGCCCACGGACGTCATGTCCTTCCCGATGGACGAGCTCCGTCCGCCGTCGAAGGACGAGGACGAGCCGCCGCAGGGCCTCCTGGGCGACATCGTGCTGTGCCCCGAGGTCGCCGCCAGGCAGGGCGCCGAGGCGCCGACACAGCACTCCATGGACGAGGAGCTCCAGCTGCTCACCGTCCATGGCGTGCTGCACCTGCTGGGCTACGACCACGAGGTACCGGACGAGAAGGCCGAGATGTTCGGCCTGCAGGCCGCCATCGTGGACGGCTGGCGCGCGGAGAAGGGCCTGACCGGCCCGTCCCCTGCGCCGACCGTGTCATGAGCCTCCCGCTCGTCTCCGGCGCGATCACCCTGGTGGTCGTCGCCTGGCTCGCCGCCTGCGCGGAGGCGGGCCTCGCGCGCGTCTCCAGCTTCCGCGCCGAGGAGGCCGTACGCTCCGGGCGGCGCGGCAGCGCGAAACTCGCCCAGGTCGCCGCCGACCCGACCCGCTATCTCAACGTGGCGCTGCTGGTCCGCGTCGCCTGCGAGATGGCCGCCGCCGCGCTGGTCACCTACGCCTGCCTGCGTGAGTTCCCCCGCACCAGCGCGGCCCTGCTGATCGCCATCGCGGTCATGGTCCTGGTGTCGTACGTCGCCGTCGGGGTCTCCCCGCGCACCATCGGCCGCCAGCACCCGCTCAACACGGCCACGGCGGCGGCGTACGTGCTGCTGCCGCTGGCGAGGATCATGGGCCCGATCCCGTCGCTGCTGATCCTCATCGGCAACGCCCTCACCCCCGGCAAGGGCTTCCGGCGCGGCCCGTTCGCCTCCGAGGCGGAGCTGCGTGCGCTGGTCGACCTCGCCGAGAAGGAGTCCCTGATCGAGGACGAGGAGCGCCGCATGGTGCACTCGGTCTTCGAACTGGGCGACACGCTCGTGCGGGAGGTCATGGTCCCGCGCACCGACCTGATCGTGATCGAGCGCTACAAGACGATCCGTCAGGCGCTCACCCTCGCCCTGCGCTCGGGCTTCTCGCGCATCCCGGTCACCGGCGAGAGCGAGGACGACATCGTCGGGATCGTGTACCTGAAGGACCTGGCCCGCAAGACGCACATCAGCCGGGACGCGGAGAGTGAACTGGTCTCCACGGCCATGCGGCCCGCCGCGTTCGTCCCCGACACCAAGAACGCCGGCGACCTGCTGCGCGAGATGCAGCAGGAGCGCAACCACGTCGCGGTCGTCATCGACGAGTACGGCGGCACGGCCGGCATCGTCACCATCGAGGACATCCTGGAGGAGATCGTCGGCGAGATCACCGACGAGTACGACCGGGAACTCCCGCCGGTGGAGGCCCTCGACGGCGACCGCCACCGGGTCACCGCCCGCCTCGACATCGGCGACCTCGGCGAGCTGTACGGGCTGGAGGCGTACGACGACGAGGACGTGGAGACCGTCGGTGGACTGCTCGCCAAGGCGCTGGGCCGGGTGCCGATCGCCGGGGCGTCGTCCGTGGTGGAGCTGCCCGACGGGCGCGAGCTGCGGCTGACCGCGGAGGCCGCCGCCGGACGCCGGAACAAGATCGTGACGGTGCTGGTGGAGCCGGTGGGCCCGGCGGAGCCCAAGGAGGAGGAGAAGCCGGAGTGACGCCGCAGGAGTTGCGCACGTTCTGCCTGTCCTTCAACGCGGCCGTGGAGGACTTCCCCTTCAACCCGGAGACCTCGGTCTTCAAGGTCCTGGGCAAGATGTTCGCCCTGACGCACCTCGACGCGCGCCCTCTGACGGTCAACCTCAAGTGCGACCCGGACGACGCGCTGCGGCTCCGCCGGGAGCACGAGGGGCTGATCGTCCCCGGCTGGCACATGAACAAACGGCACTGGAACACGGTGACCGTGGACGGCGGCCTCCCCGACCGCCTGGTCCGGGAACTCGTCGAGGACTCGTACGACCTGGTCGTCGCCGGTCTGCCGCGAGCGGAGCGGCTGCGCCTCGACCGGCCCTGACGCTTACGTATGCTCAGGCCATGACCGACACCAACGCGCTCGACCCCGAGGACCGCAAGATCGTCACCCTGGCCCGTTCCGCGCGGGCCCGCAACGGCGTGCCCGAGGGTGCGGCCGTACGTGACGAGACCGGCCGGACGTACGTCGCCGGGACCGTTGCCCTGGACTCCCTGAAGCTCAGCGCTCTGCAGACGGCGGTCGCGATGGCGGTGGCGTCCGGGGCGAAGTCGCTGGAGGCGGCGGCTGTGGTGACGGAGGAGGAGGCCGCGTCCACGGAGGACCGGGCAGCCGTACGGGACCTGGGCGGGCCCGGGACGCCGGTGCTCGTGGCGGGGCCGGACGGGACGGTTCGAGTGACGGTGACCGCAGGCTGATATCGGCCGTACCGGCGGTAACATAGGCCGGTTTTCAACCTTGTCGCATTCCGTCGCCCGCGTCTCAATGGAACCGGCAGTTCCGACGGACCGTCAGGTCCGGCTTGTCCGCACTCACCTGCCGAGCAGTTCCCCCCACATGGAAAGGGAGCGGATCCCCATGAGACACAAGAGAATCGGAACCGGAGCGGCCCTGGTGGCCGCAGGCCTCGCGGCCACCGGGCTGGCCTTCGCGCCCAGCGCCGCTGCCGTCGCACCCGGTACGGCGACCATCGACGCCGACTGCGGCAGCTTCGGCGGCGGCGAGGCATCGCTGACGGCCACGCAGAGCGGCACCTCCGCCACCATCACCCTCAAGTCCTCCGCGGTCACCGCGCCGGTCGCACTCGGTGCCGACTCGATATCCTCGACGCTCAAGCTCGCGAAGGCGGGCGGCGGCAGTGTCGAGTTCACCGGCAAGGTGAACCCGGCGATGTCCGCCGGTGACCCCGTCCAGGTCGGCCCCCTCCCCGGCACCGTGGCCTCCGGCGACAGCCTGGAGGCGTTCGGCGGCTCGCTGGAGATGTCCGTCCTCGGCATCACCATCACGTGCACGGCGACCGGGCCGCAGTCGCCGGGCCCGTTCGTGTTCGACTGACGTCCGTCCGGGCGGGCCGGGTGCCCGGTGCTTACAGGGCGTCCGGCCCGCGCTCACCCGTGCGCACCCGTACGACCGTGTCGACGGGCAGCGCCCAGACCTTGCCGTCGCCGATCTTGCCGGTCTGCGCGGCCTTCACGACCGCGTCGATCACGGCGTCGGCGTCCGCGTCCTCGGCGACGACCTCGATGCGGACCTTGGGCACGAGGTCGACCTGGTACTCGGCGCCGCGGTACACCTCGGTGTGGCCGCGCTGACGGCCGTACCCGCTGGCCTCGGTCACGGTCAGGCCGTGCACGCCGAGTTCCTGCAGGGCGGTCTTCACCTCGTCGAGGCGGTACGGCTTGACGATCGCGGTGATGAGCTTCATGCCTGCGTCTTGACCTTCTGGACGGTGGGGACGGGGGAGGAACTGGCATCACCATGGGCAGGTTGTGCGGACGCACGGCGTCCTTCTTGAAACCGAGCCGCGGGCCGAGGACCAGGCGCAACGCGAGGCCGGAGAGGCGCCGGAGGTGATCTCGACGGGGAGTCCGCCCGGATGCGTTTCCGTGACGTTTCGTTGCGGGCGGGTTTCCGGAACCTCACGGTGCGGGGCGGGGAGCGGACTTGGTACGGCCGGGCTCTGGCGATCAGGGAGAATGGGCGGCATGAGCGTTCGTACCCAGTCATCCGAGGAACCGGCCGAGGGCGGGGGCACCTCCCACACCTTTAAGGCAGTGGGGGAGCACCGGGCCGGTTTCGCCTGCTTTGTCGGGCGGCCCAACGCGGGCAAGTCCACCCTCACGAACGCTCTGGTCGGGCAGAAGGTGGCGATCACCTCGAACCGGCCGCAGACGACGCGGCACACCGTGCGCGGGATCGTGCACAGGGAGGACGCGCAGCTGATCCTGGTGGACACACCGGGGCTGCACAAGCCGCGCACGCTGCTGGGGGAGCGGCTGAACGACGTGGTGCGGACGACGTGGGCCGAGGTCGACGCGATCGGCTTCTGCCTGCCGGCGAACGAGAAGCTGGGTCCCGGCGACCGGTTCATCGCCAAGGAGCTGGCCGGGATCCGGAAGACCCCGAAGGTCGCGATCGTCACGAAGACCGACCTGGTGGACGCGAAGACCCTGGCCGAGCAGCTGATCGCGGTCGATCAGCTGGGCGAGGAGCTGGGGATCACCTGGGCGGAGATCGTGCCGGTCTCGGCGGTGGCCGACAAGCAGGTCGATCTGCTGGCCGACCTCCTCATTCCGCTGCTCCCCGAGGGGCCTGCCCTCTATCCCGAGGGTGACCTGACCGACGAGCCCGAGCAAGTGATGGTCGCCGAGCTGATCCGCGAGGCGGCGCTGGAGGGTGTGCGGGACGAGCTGCCGCACTCGATCGCCGTGGTCGTGGAGGAGATGCTGCCCCGCGAGGATCGGCCCGCCGACAGGCCGCTGCTGGACATCCACGCGAATCTGTTCATCGAGCGGACCAGCCAGAAGGGGATCGTCATCGGGCCGAAGGGGCGGCGGTTGAAGGAGGTCGGCATCAAGTCGCGGAAGCAGATCGAGGCGTTGCTGGGGACGCCGGTGTTCTTGGATCTGCACGTGAAGGTGGCCAAGGACTGGCAGCGGGATCCGAAGCAGCTCCGTCGGCTGGGGTTCTGATTTTTGCCCACCCGCCCACCCGACTCGGTCGGCCAAGGAGTGACCGCCCCGGGGGCTTCGCCCCCTGCACCCAGGAGTTTGTTCACCCACACAGCCGAATCAGTCGGCCAAGAAGTGACCCAGCCCGGGTGGTCAGGGTGCCGTAGGTGTCATGTCCTGGGTGCCTATCACCCGTAGGAGCTGCAGGCGGTCGTGGGACTCCGTGGCGTGGCGGGCCGTGTGGATGATCAGGAGTTGGTGGTGCTCGTGGCTGAGGAGCACCTCGCAGTCCAGTTCCAGGAGGCCGACCACGGGGTGCTGGAAGCGTTTCGTGGCCCGGTGGCGCAGGGACACGGCGTGTTCCTCCCACAGGCGGGCGAACTCCTCGCTGGACGCGCGGAGTTCGGCGACCAGCGCGGCCGGTTCCGGGTCGTCGGGGCGGGCCGCGGCCACCGCGCGCAGGCTCGCCACGTGGGAGCGGGCGTGTTCCGGCAGGTCCTCGGGCGGGAGCAGGGCGCGGGCGGCCGGGTCCAGGAAGAACCGGCGGATCAGGTTGCGCTCGCGCGGCGGGCGGGACAGCGCGTCGCCGACCAGGGCCCTGGACATCGCGTTCTGCGCCAGGACCTCCCCGCAGTCGGTCATCACCTGGCCCGGTGTGTCGTCCAGGCGGTCCAGGATCAGCAGCAGACCGGGGCGGACGTGCGTCGACGCCGCCTCCCGACGCGGGGGTTCCTCGCCGGTCAGGTGGAACAGGTGGTCGCGTTCGTCGTCGGTGAGGTGCAGGCCGCGGGCCAGGGCCGTCAGCATCTGCCGGGACGGGCGCGGGCCGCGGGACTGCTCCAGGCGCGTGTAGTAGTCGACCGACATGCCGGCCAGCTGTGCCACCTCCTCCCGGCGCAGGCCCGGCGTGCGGCGGCGGGCACCGGCCGCCAGGCCCACGGCGGACGGCTCCAGACGGGCGCGGCTGCGGCGCAGGAAGTCGGCGAGTTCGGCTCGGTTCACCCCTCAAGACTGCGGCAGCCCGCCCGGCTTATCCAGGGACTGCCGATCCCCCGATCGGGAGGTCTCTCCCGCCGTCGCCGCCGGCGCCGGAGGGTCGGAGCACCGAACGAGAGGAGCACAGTCATGCTGACCCTGGTCACCGGTGCCACCGGACGCGTGGGGCAAGGTTTCGCTCCCCGGCTGCTCGCCCAGGCCCGGCCCGACGAGCATGTACGGGTCCTGGTGCGCGACGAGGCACGCGGCGCCGCCTTCGCCGAGCGCGGCGCCGAGGTCGTCGTCGGCGACCTGCGCGACACCGACGTCCTCGGCAAGGCGCTCGCGGGAGCGGACGCCGTGGTCAATATCGCCGCCGCCTTCCGCTACGTACCGGACGAGGAGGCGTGGGCGGTCAACCGGGACGCCGCCCTGGAGCTGGGGCGGGCGGCCGTGGCCTCCGGGGTGCGGCGGTTCGTGCAGGTCAGTACCGGGCTGGTGTACGGCAAGGGGCGCGGCCGGCCGCTCACCGAGGACGACCCGACCGTGCCCGGCGGCACCATGTGGGGCGCCTACCCGGAGTCCAAGGCGGCCGCCGAGCAGGGGCTGCTCGCGCTCGACGGTCTCGGCGTGCGGATCGGCCGTCTCGGCTTCGTCTACGGCGAGGGCGACCCGCACCTGGCGGAGTCCCTGCGCTGGGCCGGCCAGTGGGCGGCGACCCAGCGCCTGCACATGGTCCACGTGGCCGACGTCGCCCAGGGGCTGATGCGGCTGCTGTACGCCCCGGGCATCGACGGCCGGAGCTACAACATCCTCGACGACGCCCCGGTCACCGCCGTGGACCTGCACCAGCTCAACGGCGCCGCGATCCCCTCCGAGCTGCACACCAACGCCGACCCCGACCCCTGGCTCGCCATCTGCTCCACCGACCGCATCCGCCGCGAGCTGGGCTACCGGCCGCTGTATCCGACGGTGTGGGCCGCCCGGGACGCCGGAGCGCTGTAGGGGGCCTTATAGGTCTCTTCCAGCCCCCTCAGGCCTCCTCCAGGCCACATCTCTAGGCCCCCGCCCCCTTCTGGGCCCGCAGCACGTCCCGCAGCCAGCGGTACGACGCCTTGGGGGTGCGCTTCAGCGTCGCGGGGTCCTCGAAGTTCACGTGGACCAGCCCGAACCGGCGCGCGTACCCCTCCGCCCACTCGAAGTTGTCCAGCAGCGACCACACGAAGTACCCGCGCACGTCCACGTCCGCCTCCAGCGCCCGGTGCAGGGCGCGGATGTGGCCGTCGAGGTAGGCGATGCGGTCCTGGTCGTCGAGGCCGTCGTAACTGCACCCGTTCTCGGTGATGACGACGGGTGGGAGGCGGTCGGCGTAGCGCTCGTGGAAGGTGGTGAGCAGGTCCGTCAGGGCCTCGGGGACCACCGGCCAGCCGAAGTCGGTCACCGGGCGGTCCTCGATCTCCCGCACGGAGAAGGGGAGTTCGGCGGGCATCGACACCCCGCCGAACTCGATCTCCGTGCCTTGCGGGGCGCCCACCCTGGTCGGGGCGTAGTAGTTGATGCCGTACCAGTCCAGCGGCTCCGCGATGATCTTCAGGTCCGCCTCGGCATCCCCGGGCATCAGCTCGCCGATGCCCTCCGGGTACCGGCCCAGCAGCAGGGGGTCGGCGAACAGGCGGTTGAGCAGGACGTCGTAGAAGTCCGCCGCCTCCAGGTCCGCCTGCTCCCGCGACGCCGGCCACGTCGGGCCGTGCGAGTTCGTGAGGCCGATGCCGGTGGCGCCGGACGCGCGCAGCGCCCGTACGGCCAGGCCGTGGGCCAGGAGCTGGTGGTGGGCGACCGGCAGTGCGTCGAAGAGCAGCCGCCTGCCGGGGGCGTGGACGCCCAGGGCGTGGCCCAGGAGGGTGTGTTCGGCGGGCTCGTTGAGGGTGATCCACTGGGGCACGCGGTCACCCAGACGGCCGGCGACGACCGACACGTACTCGGCGAACCGCTCGGCCGTGTCCCGGTCCAGCCAGTCCAGCGCGGCCGGCAGGTCCCAGTGGAACAGCGTCGGCACCGGGCGCACGCCCGCCGCGCACAGCTCGTCCACGAGGCGGTCGTAGAAGTCGAGGTCCCCGGACCGCACCCTCGGCCAGGAGATGGAGAAGCGGTACGCGTCCACGCCCAGCTCGCGCAGCAGCGCCACGTCCTCGCGGTAGCGGTGGTAGTGGTCGCAGGCCACCGCCGCCGTCGAGCCGTCCTTCACCCGCCCCGGCTCCGCCGTGAACGCGTCCCACACGGACGGCTCGCGTGCGTCGGCCGCTCCCTCGATCTGGTGCGCCGAGGTCGACACCCCCCACAGGAAGCCGGCCGGGAACCGGGGGATCGGGTTGCCTGCCTCAGTCGTCATGAACGGATCATCCGTACCGGCGGTAACAGAAGTCAACGGGCGGGCGTGAACCGCCCGTTACGCTCCCTCCTTCAGCACCCACGAGATCAGCTTGCGCTGTTCGTCCGTCAGCCGGGGGTCCGAGCAGTACACCGTCCTGCCCTCCACGGTGATCTGGTAGCTGAAGCCGTCCGGAACCCCGATCGGGGGCGTGCCCCGGCCGGCGGCGAACGCCTGCTCGGCCAGGGCGTGCCACTCCTGGGCGTCGGCGCGGCCCGAGGTGTCCACCTCGGCGTGCCGCTCGATGCCCGCGAAACCGCCCGTGCGCCTCACCTGAATACGCATGGAACTCTGTCTAGTACGGAACTACAGGGTTCGCACCCCGACCTGCTCCCAGGCCTTCGACACCGCGTCCAGCTCCTCGCCGTCCCCGTACCGCTCGCGTGCGGCCTTGACACTGAGCGTGGCGAAGTCGCTGAAGAGTGCCGTCTCCTTCAGCTCGCCGCCGGTCAGCACGTCGTACCAGACCTGTCCCGCCCGCTCCCAGGCGTGGCCGCCCAGGGCGGTCGCGGCGAGGTAGAAGGCGTGGTTGGGGATGCCGGAGTTGATGTGGACGCCGCCGTTGTCGCGGCCGGTGCGGACATAGTCGTCCATCGTCGCGGGCTGCGGGTCCTTGCCGAGGACGTCGTCGTCGTACGCCGTGCCCGGCTCCTTCATCGAGCGCAGCGCCTTGCCCGTCACGCGCGGCGCGAGCAGCCCGGCGCCGATCAGCCAGTCCGCCTCGGCGGCGGTCTGGCCGAGCGTGTACTGCTTGATGAGCCCGCCGAACACGTCCGACATGGACTCGTTGAGGGCGCCCGGCTGGCCGAAGTATGTCAGGTTCGCGGTGTACTGCGTGACACCGTGGGCGAGTTCGTGGCCGATGACGTCGATCGGGATGGTGAAGTCGAGGAAGATCTCGCCGTCCCCGTCGCCGAAGACCATCTGCTCGCCGTTCCAGAAGGCGTTGTTGTACTCCCTGTCGTAGTGGACCGTCGCTTTCAGCGGCAGTCCGCTGCCGTCGATCGAGTCGCGCCCGTACGCCTTCAGGAACAGCTCGAAGGTGGCGCCGAGGCCCGCGTAGGCGCGGTTGACCGTGGCGTCCTTGCCGGGCTCGTCGCCCTCGCCGCGGACCTTCCTGCCGGGCAGGTCGGTGCCGTGCCGGGCGTCGTAGATCGTGCGGTGCGGCTTCTCCGCCTCGGCCCCGGCGGGCGCGGCGACGGCCGGGGCGCCGACGACCGTGGTCAGGTGGCGTTGGGTGCGCTCGAAGGCGTCGCGCTGGAGGGTCTGGCGCGCGGGGCGGGAGAGCGCGGGGTCCTCGGACTGGGCCAGCTTGTCGAGGACGTGAGGCGGCACGATGGTGCAGAAGACGGGCTCGAAGCCCCCGTTCGTCGTCGTCATACCGGAACCATTGCACTGCGTCACGAGGCTGTCACTACCCGCAACCATGATTGGTGAAATGTGGGGACAAGGTGCCCGCCCTCTCGCCCGGAAGTGGTATGCGGCACTTTTCGCCCGCTTTGTCCGCCGGGTCCCGCATACTGATACACGCCCCCGCACGGATTACGGCTCGGTTATGCTGCGGAGCATCATGCATTTCGGGCTGCTCCTCCTTAGCTGCCGCGGCGAGGGCCTGTAGTCGAGGCCGACCCCCTCCCCGCGGAGTTTGGTGCTGCGCCGTCGGCCGTCCTTCCGGACACGCTGATTCCCCCTAGGAGCCCCCGCACCATGGCGAACCGCCAGCAGCCCAGTTCCATGCCGATCCACAAGTACGGCCGCTACGAGCAGGTCGACATCCCCGACCGCGTCTGGCCTAACCAGCGGCTCACCAAGGCGCCCCGGTGGCTGTCCACCGACCTGCGCGACGGCAACCAGGCCCTGATCGACCCGATGTCGCCCGCCCGCAAGCGCGCGATGTTCGACCTGCTGGTCAAGATGGGTTACAAGGAGATCGAGGTCGGCTTCCCCGCCTCCGGCCAGACCGACTTCGACTTCGTGCGCTCCATCATCGAGGAGCCGGGCGCCATCCCCGACGACGTCACCCTCTCCGTGCTGACCCAGGCCCGTGAGGACCTGATCGAGCGGACCGTGGAGTCCCTGAAGGGCGCCAAGCGCGCCACCGTGCACCTGTACAACGCCACGGCCCCCGTCTTCCGCCGGGTCGTCTTCCGGGGCTCCAAGGACGACATCAAGCAGATCGCCGTCGACGGCACCCGCCTGGTCATGGAGTACGCGGAGAAGCTGCTGGGCCCGGACACGCAGTTCGGCTACCAGTACAGCCCGGAGATCTTCACCGACACCGAGCTGGACTTCGCGCTGGAGGTCTGCGAGGCGGTCATGGACGTCTGGCAGCCCGGTCCGGACCGCGAGATCATCCTCAACCTGCCCGCCACGGTGGAGCGTTCGACGCCGTCGACCCACGCCGACCGCTTCGAGTGGATGGGCCGCAACCTCTCCCGCCGCGAGTACGTCTGCCTGTCGATCCACCCGCACAACGACCGCGGTACGGCCGTCGCGGCGGCCGAGCTGGCGCTGATGGCGGGCGCCGACCGCGTCGAGGGGTGCCTGTTCGGGCAGGGCGAGCGCACCGGCAACGTCGACCTGGTCACCCTGGGCATGAACCTGTTCTCCCAGGGCGTCGACCCGCAGATCGACTTCTCCGACATCGACGAGATCCGTCGTGCGTGGGAGTACTGCAACCAGATGGAGGTCCACCCGCGCCACCCGTACGTGGGCGACCTGGTCTACACGTCCTTCTCCGGCTCCCACCAGGACGCCATCAAGAAGGGCTTCGACGCGATGGAGGCCGACGCGGCGGCCAAGGGCGTCACCGTCGACGACATCGAGTGGGCCGTGCCGTACCTGCCGATCGACCCCAAGGACGTGGGGCGTTCGTACGAGGCGGTCATCCGGGTCAACTCCCAGTCCGGCAAGGGCGGTATCGCGTACGTCCTGAAGAACGACCACAAGCTGGAGCTGCCGCGCCGGATGCAGATCGAGTTCTCCAAGATCATCCAGGCGAAGACGGACGCCGAGGGCGGCGAGGTCACGCCGAAGGACATCTGGGCGACCTTCGAGGACGAGTACCTGCCCAACCCGGAGAACCCCTGGGGTCGCATCCAGGTGAAGAACAACCAGTCGACCACCGACACCGACGGCGTGGACACGCTCACGGTGGAGGCCACGGTCGACGGCCAGGACACCGTGCTGTCCGGCTCCGGCAACGGTCCGATCTCGGCCTTCTTCGACGCGCTGCAGTCCGTCGGCATCGACGTACGGCTGCTGGACTACCAGGAGCACACGATGAGCGAGGGTGCGTCCGCGCAGGCCGCGTCCTATATCGAATGCGCGATCGACGGCAAGGTGCTGTGGGGTATCGGGATCGATGCGAACACGACTCGGGCCTCGCTGAAGGCGGTCGTGTCGGCGGTCAATCGGGCGGCTCGCTGACGCCCCTCAGGTTGCCCCGCTCGCCGTTTCCCGGTGAGCGGGGCCCGTCGCATATCGGCCATTCCCTGTGGAGGTCACGGAGAGGTCTCGTCCGGGGTGATGACTCTGCCTTGCGGATGTGGCTAACATCACGCAAGCGCGGCGATGGTGCCGTGGGGTTACGGAGGTGCGACGTGCTGCCAGGACGGGGACGAGACGGCCGTGCCGCCAGGCCTGCCCGCATCCTGGGCACCCGTACCGCGTGGACGACCGTCGGGGACGGGGAGTTCTTCTGTCCCGGCTGCGGGGGCGACCGCAACTACCAGCGGCTGACCGGCCGGCGCCGGTTCACCTGTCTGGGTGTGCCGGTGCTGCCGCGTGGTGAGACCGGCCCGGTCGTGGAGTGCGCGGCCTGTCGCCGCCACTTCGGCATGGACGTCCTCGACCATCCGACCACCGTCCGCTTCTCGGCGATGCTGCGCGACGCCGTGCACACCGTCGCCCTGGCGGTGCTCGCCGCGGGCGGCTCGTGTTCGCGTACGGCGCTGGACGCGGCTGTCGGCGCGGTGCGCGCGGCCGGCTTCGACGACTGCACGCAGGAGCAGCTGGCCGCCCTCGTCGAGGCACTGGCCGCGGACACCGGGCGGGTCACCGGGGAGCCCTGCGGCGCCGGGCTGGCCATAGAGCTGCACGAGGCGCTGGACCCGCTCGCCCCGCACCTCGCCCTCGCCGGCCGCGAGTCGATCCTCCTCCAGGGCGCCCGCATCGCCCTGGCCGACGGCCCCTACACGCCCGCCGAGCGCGACACCCTCGCCACGGTCGGCGCGGCCCTCACCATCTGCGCGGACGACGTGACGCGGCTGCTGGCGGAGGCACGGACGCCGTCGTAGGACACCTCCCGCGCGTTACTCCCCAGGGAGTAATCCGGCCCCCACTGCCGCCCCGGCAGTACGCCGCAACTCGCCCTCGCGCCCGACGAGGCGGACCCTTCGCGCCGGGAGTCTGGAGACCGACCCAGACATCCCGACGGAAGGGGGCCCGTCATGGAGGCCGCAAGGACAAGCGCACGGCGACGACGAGCCGTGCCCTGGCTGGTGCTCGGGCTGTGGGCCGCTCTTCGGTTTCGGCGGCACGGCCCCCGGCCTCGGCCTGCTGTCCTTCGTGTTCCTGGTCGCCCTCGGCGTCGACTACGGCATCTTCCTCATGCACCGCATGCGGGAGGAGTCCCGCTGCGGCGCCGAACCGGCCGCGGCGGCGCTCACCGCGCTGCGCACGACGGGCGGCGTGATCGCCTCCGCCGGGCTGGTGCTGGCGGCCACTTTCGCGGTGCTCACCAGCATGCCGATGGTCCAGCTCGTCGAACTCGGCTTCGCCATCGCGGTCGGCGTGCTGCTCGACACCTTCCTCGTGCGCACCTACCTGGTCACCAGCGCCAGTGTCGCGCTGCGGCGCAAGGTGTGGTGGCCGGGACGGTTGTCCCGCGAACCCGACGGCGGGCCGAAGCCGCCCGTTCCGCCGAGGGAACCGGAACCTGTGGCCGCCTCCGCCCCCTGACCCGACCGGCGCCCCTCCTCTCCCGGAGGGGCGCCTTCCAGCGGAGGATGAGCCCGTGCAGGCACCCACGACAGCCCCGCCCGCGCTACGGGCCCCGCCTCGGCGAGCGGATCATGGCGGCGATCAACCGCGACCCGCGCACCGCCCCGCACGGCACCCGCAACGACGCCCTGCTGGCGCTCGCGCTCGCCGTGATCGCCGTATGCCTGGCGCTGCTCACCGTCCAGAGAGGTGCGGCACGCGCCGCCCGCCGTGGGCGCCGCCGCGTACCGCATCGTGCAGGAGGCGCTGACCAACGCGGTACGGTACGCCGGTCCCGAACCGGCCGTACGCGTCAGCCTGCACGAGCAGGACGGCGCCCTGCACGTGTCGGTGACCGACGACGGCACGGGACCCGCACCCGGCACCGGGGCCTCCGGCTTCGGGCTCGTCGGGATGCGGGAGCGGGCGCGCAGCGTGGGTGGCACACTCGACGCCGGACCACGGCCGGAGGGGGCTTCGAGGTGACTGCGGTGCTGCCGGCCGGAGCGGATCGGGAGGGAGGCCGATGATCCGCGTGCTGCTCGCCGACGACCAGACACTGGTCCGGGCCGCGTTCGCCATGCTGGTGGAGTCGGCCCCGGACATGGAGGTCGTCGGCCAGGCGGGCACCGGCCGGCAGGCCGTGGAGCTGGCCCGCACCGAGCGCGCCGACCTCGTCGTGATGGCATCCGCATGCCCGACCTGGACGGCATCGAGGCGACCCGGCGCATCGCGGCCGACGAGGACCTGGCGGACGTCCGCGTCCTCGTCCTGACCACCTACGACACGGACGAGAACATCGTCGACGCCCTGCGCGCCGGGGCATCCGGATTCCTCGTCAAGGACACCAGGCCGGCGGAACTGCTGGACGCCATCCGCACGGTCGCCGCCGGCGAGTCACTGCTGTCGCCCGGCCCCACGGCCCGGCTGATCGAGCGGTTCCTGCCCAGCCCGTCGGCACCGGTGGCCGGGGGACCGGACTGCCTGTCGGAACGCGAGCGCGAGGTGCTCACCCTCGTCGCACGCGGCCTCAACAACACGGAGATCGCCGACACGTTGGGCCTGAGCCCGCTGACGGCGAAGACCCACGTCAGCCGGATCATGGGGAAGCTGGGGGCGCGGGACCGGGCGCAGCTGGTCATCGTGGCGTACGAGTCGGGGATGGTGACCCCGGGGAGTATCTGAAGGACAGCATCCGACGCTCCGTCATCCCGGACGCGGACTGGGCGACGTACAAGCAGGCGCGGGGGCAGGCCAGCGTCGAGGAGATCGCACGCGCGGTGCTCGGGCTCGCGTCCGACGACTTCCCGTACATGACGGGCGCGTCGGTCGCCGTGGACGGCGCAAGCACCGCCGGCCGGAAGCTGATCCAGCCGGACGGCGCCTGACGCGCCTCCGAAGAAGCTGCGGTCTTCGGGCTGCGCAGATGGGGCGTTCACGGTCAAGATGGATATCTGTGCACGATCTCGGCCCGGATCCGGAAGGTGGACATCGTCATGAAGACGCCCCCGATCGTCACGCCGCAGGAGTGGGAGGCGGCGCGCGAGCAGCTGCTCGTGAAGGAGAAGGAGCTGACCCGCGCCCGGGACGCGCTGGCCGCGCAGCGCCGTCGGATGCCGTGGATGGCGGTGGAGAAGGACTACGCGTTCGACGGCCCCGAGGGCAGAGCGAGCCTGCTCGACCTGTTCGAGGGCCGCCGGCAGCTGATCGTCTACCGCGCCTTCTTCGAGCCCGGTGTGTCCGGCTGGCCCGACCACGGGTGCGTCGGCTGTTCCATGGTGGCCGACCAGGTCGCCCACCTGGCCCATCTGAACGCCCGCGACACCACACTCGCCTTCGCCTCGCGCGCACCGCAGCCGGACATCGCGCGCCTGAAGACGCGGATGGGCTGGACGATGCCCTGGTACACCATGACCGACGAGTTCGACGCCGACTTCGGCGTGGACGAATGGCACGGCACGAACGCGTTCATCCGCGAGGACGGCCGCGTGTTCCGCACCTACTTCGTCAACGCCCGCGGCGACGAGGCGATGGGCAGCACCTGGAGTTACCTCGACATCACTGCGCTCGGGCGGCAGGAGCAATGGGAGGACTCACCGGAGGGCTACCCCCAGACCCCGCCGTACGAGTGGTGGAACTGGCACGACTCCTACGACAAACCGGCCTGAGCGACCGTCAGTACGTCCGTGCGCCCCCCGGGGTGGTCCAGCGCATGAGCAGGTAGTGCAGCGCCCCACCGATGGCCGCTCCGAAGATCCATGCGAACCCGGTCAGGTCCTTCATCGAGGGCGCCCATACCGTGGAGACGGAGAAGACGGCGGCGAGCCCGAACGCGGCGAGTGCCCGGGGGTTCCAGCCCCTGAAGTAGTAGTAGGTGCCGCCCGGCTCGGCCGAGAAGAGGTCCTGCACGTTGAGCCGTTGCTTTCGGACCAGGTAGTAGTCGATCACCATGATCCCGTAGAGCGGGGCCAGCAGCGCGCCCAGCGTGTCCACGAACTTCGCGAGTCCCAGGTGGCTGATCACGGGTACCCACAGCGCGCCGACGACGAACGCGACCGCCGCCGTGATGATGCCGCCGCCACGGGCGCTGATGATGTCGGGGCTGGTGTTGGCCAGGTCGTAGGCGGGCGGGATGAAGTTCGCGACCAGGTTGATCCCGACCGTGGCGGCGAAGAAGGTCAGCGCTGCGACGACCGTCAGCCAGGTGTTGTCGACCCGGTCAATGATCTCGGAGGGGTTGGTCAGCGGTTTCCCGAACAGCACTCCCGTGCCGGCGGTGATGACCAGGGCCAGGAACGAGAAGACCGTGAGGCTGACCGGCAGTCCGAAGAAGTTCCCCCACGTCATCCGCCGCTCGGTCCTGACGAACCGGGAGAAGTCGCCGTAATTGATGACCACCGCGGCGAAGTAGGCCACCATCGTGCCGACCACGCTCACGAACGCCGAGAGCGACGAGCCTCCGTCACCGCCGGACCCTGCGAAGATGTTGCCGAGCTCGGTCAGCAGCCCGCTTCCCGCCTCGTTCCATATGACCACCATCAGCGCGACCATGACCAGGTAGACCAACGGGCCGGCCCAGTTGAGGAAGCGGGTGATCCAGTCGATGCCCCGCAGGAACAGTCCCAGCTGGAAAGCCGCCACGATGAGGTAGGAAATCCAGCCGACGGAGCTCAGGCCGAGGAAGCTCCCGCCGCCCCGGTATCCGGTGGTCGCGGTGATCAGCAGGGCGACCGCGGTGGAGGCGAAGTAGGTCTGCGCGCCGTACCAGAAGATGGCGACGGTGGCCCGCACCAGTGCGGGGAACTGTGCACCGCGTACTCCCATGCCGGCCCGGGCCATGACCGGATAGGGAATGCCGTACTTGACGCTCGGCTTCCCCGTCAGGTTCACCAGCAGCATCACGATGAACCCGGCGAGGACGATGCCGGCGAACACCCACCAGCCGTTCAGGCCGGAGGTCGTGAACAGCGTGGCGGCCAGGGTGTAGCCGACGAGGCTCTGGATGTCGTTCGACCAGACGTTGAAGATCGCGAATGCGCCCCACTTCCGCTTCCCGTGCGGCAGTGGGGCGAGGTCGTCGTTGTACAGCGTGGGATCAGGGTTGGTGACGGCGAGCGGATCATGGTGCGCTGCGGATATTGCGTGATCGGCGGTGTGGTGGCCATCGCGGAGCGACACTTTTACCTCGGTGGGGACGTCGTTGCTCACGGGCTCTCCGCGGGGAGACGGTGCTGGGCAGGTCGTGTGGGGAGCCCGGGTTCTGTGCGCCGGATTCGACCATCATGTGTGACATCAGGTCAAGCTCCTTGAGCTTTCACGTACCAAGTCGTAATGACCTGTTCACAACGCCTGGGCAGCCCGGCCTGGTTCGTTCTTCAGGTAGGTCATGAGTGTTCGGTCCGAAGTGGGCTTCGATCGGGTTGGCCCAGGACGCGTAGGTTCGGGGTGAAGCACAGTTCGACCTTGTGCTTCTTTGCCCAGCGGCGGATGTCGGCGCCCTGCGGCAGTTCACCATCGCCAACTCCCACCACCCCAACCACACCGTGCAGATCCGGGCCCTGCACGCCTATCTGCGCTGGCGCAACGCCAACACCCGCCACCGCGACGTCCTGGCCGCCGAACGCCGCGAACGTGCGCGCGTCCGCAGCGAGAAAGGCATCCGCTGGGGCGGCAGACCCCTGCTTGAGGGGCCAGGACCCCACGCATCACTGCCGAGAAATGATCTTGATCATGGTGTCGGAATCCGGCCCCGATTCCACGGTCGTGAAACCTTCGTCGGCGTACAGGCCGCGTGCGCGATTTGCCCGCTCGACGCTCAGGCACATCCGGGTGAAGCCGCTTGCCCCAGCTTGCCGGGCCATCTCGGTCAACAATGCGCGTCCCACTCCTCGTCCCCGCCACTGGGGGACGACGCCCAGGGAGAGCTCTGGCACGTCCGCAGCCACAAAACCGTAGCCGGGATCGTCGGCGCTGAACAGGCGGAGCCACACGGCGCCGATCGGTTGCTCGCCAGTGTCGACGGCGACCGCCCCGAGATCACCTGCCCGGGGCCAACC
This sequence comes from Streptomyces sp. TRM68367, assembly GCF_014495685.1. GTDB lineage: Bacteria > Actinomycetota > Actinomycetes > Streptomycetales > Streptomycetaceae > Streptomyces. The sequence goes on from NZ_JACTVI010000025.1 coordinate 71,500, forward strand.
CTCGACATAGTGGGCCGTCTGGCGGTCTCCCAGGACCTGCTCACGGCTGACCTGCTGCCGTGCGGGGTCCCAGTTCACAGCAGCTACCAGCATGTCCGCGAGGAACTCCGCATCGTCGCCCGTGGCTGTCCGCAACGAAAATCCGCTGTCGCTCATACGGCAGATCTTCTACGACCAGCCGTCAGACCGCACCACCCTCCCGGCGAACCTTCCCGGTCACAGCACTAGAGCAGCCCGGCTCCGGCCAGGAACTCGGCCACCCGCTCCACCTCGTCCGGCGACAACGGCACCAGGGGCTCCGCGGTCGCCGGGCAGGCGATCACCCCCCGGAGATGCAGCGCGGCCTTGAAGGCGCCCAGCGCTGATGAGCTGCCGCCCATGCGGGCCGGGTCGCCGACGCTCACCATGCCGAACAGGGTGCACAGGCGCTCCTGTTCGGCGCGGGCCCGCTCCCAGTCGCCGGCGCGGCACAGGGCGTCGAGGCGGACGTAGCCGTGGGGGTCGACGTTCGCGAGGCCCGGTACCGCGCCGTCGCCGCCGGCGGCCAGTGCCGCGTCGACGATCAGTTCGGAGCCCGTCAGCACGGTGAAACCCGTGACGTCGGGGTGGGCGCGGGCGCCGGTCACCACCTGGCGGAAGCCGCCCAGATCGCCGCTGGAGTCCTTCAGCCCGGCGATCACACCCTCCGCGGCCAGGTCCAGGACCACATCGGTGGGGAGCTTGGTGTGGACGGAGGACGGGAGGTCGTAGGCCAGGACCGGGACCGGGGACGCGGCGGCGATCAGGCGGTAGTGGCGGGCGATCTCGGCGGGGTGAGTGGACGTGTAGAAGGGCGCCGTGACCACCACCGCGTCCGCGCCCGCCGCCGTGGCCGACGCGACGTGGTCCAGGACCCTCGGTGTCGTCATGTCGATCGCGCCGGCCAGCACCGGCACCTGACCGGCGACATGGGACACCGCCGTCTCCACCACCAGCCTGCGCTGCAGGTCCGTCAGGTACACCGCCTCCGACGTCGTGCCGAGCACGAACAGGCCGTGCACCCCGCCCCCGACCAGATGGTCCAGCAGGCGCCGCAGCGAGGGGACGTCCACCTCGCGCTCCGGTGTCAGGGGCGTGCAGACGGGCGGGATGACACCGGTCAGCGGGAATGAAAAAGGCCCGAAGCGCGGCCTTGTAAGGGCGGTGGCGGGCGACGGATGGGCCGTCATGAAGGCTCCTCGGCGTGCTGTGCGTCTGTCGTACGAGGTCGCGGGTCGACTCGTCCTCCTCGACAGGATGGTGGCACCGGTAGCGGTGCTCCGGGGTCGACGCGGCCGAGAAGTCCGGCATCACCTGCGCGCACACCTCATCCGCCTTCCAGCAGCGGGTGCAAAAGGGGCAGCCGCTGGGCGGACGCGTCGCCGACGGCACCGGGCCGGCCAGCGGGATCGGGTCCATCGGGTCCAGCAGGCCGGGCGTGGCGGAGAACAGGGCGCGGGTGTACGGGCGCCGGGCCCGGTCGGTGACCAGTCCGGCCGGGGACTCCTCGACGATCCGGCCGAGGTACATGGTGATCACGCGGTCGCTCATCCGCCGTACCGTCTGGATGTTTTGCGAGACGAAGACCAGGGCCAGCGCGCGGGCGATCGCGACGCGCTGCCGCTGCCCGCCCGACAGCTGGCCGGGCAGGGCGTCGGTCAGCGCGCGCGGCGGGCCCACCAGGGACATCAACTCCCGTACCCGGTCATCGCGTTGCGACTTGTTGCCCCGGTCGTGCACGTCCAGCGGGTTCCGCAGGATCTGTCGTACCGTCAGGCGCCGGTTCAGCGCGGTCGACGGGCCCTGGAAGATCATGCCGGCGCCGAGTCCGATGGCCCGGCGCCGCTCGCCGGCCGGCATCGTCCACAGGTCGCGCCCCCGGAACGGCGCCGCACACGGCCGACGGCCAAGCCTTCAACGAAGCTCCGCCGCCAGCAACGCCGCTGTCTTCGCGACCAACGGATTGTCGGCGGCGGCATCCTCCTCCGGCTGAGTGGTCAGCACCGACATCAGGATCGGCGTACCGTCCGGCGGCCAGGTGATACCGACGTCGTTGTTACCGCCGTACCGCCCACCGCCGGTCTTGTCGGCGAGCCGCCAGTCCGCGGGCAGAGCCTTCCGGAACTTCTCCGTGCTGGTCGTGTTGCCGAGCAACCACTCGGTGAGCCGCGCGCCATCCCCCGGCTCCAGCGCATTGCCGAGAACAAGCCGCGCATACGTCAGCCCGATCGCCCGCGGCGAGGTCGTGTCGGTCACCCGCCAGGGCTCCGCCGAGTTCAACTCCGGCTCCCACCGGTCGAGCCGGGTAACCCCGTCCCCGACCGAACGGGCGAAACGCGTGATCGAGGTCGGCCCGCCCAACTCCCGCAGCAGCAGATTGCCCGCGGTGTTGTCGCTGAAGCGAATCGTGGCGTCACACAGCTCGCCGACGGTCATGCCGCCCGTGACGTTCTCGGCCTTCTCGGTGATCGGGGAGTAGCCCGACTTCTCGACGTACTCGGCGGTGTACCTGACCCGCTTGGCCAGGAACTCGCCGTCGCGGTCGAGATCACGCAGTACGGCTGCGGCGGCGAGTGTCTTGAACACCGACGCCATCGGGAAGCGCTCGTCGGCCCGGTACGCCACCGTCCGGCCCGTGCGCATGTTGCGGGCGTACACGCCCAGTCGTGCGGTGTGCTCCTGCTCAAGCTCCGTCAGCCGTGCGGTGATACCGGCCGTGCGGGGTAAGGCGTACGCCGTGCCACCGCCGCCCAGGGCGAGGGCGGCGCCGGCGCCCAGTGCCAGTGCGCTACGACGGGACGGACGCTGTCCTGTGCTGTGCAAGGTGTGCCCTTTCGGAGTAGGACGGGTTTCTGAAGTGATCGCTTGTCTCCCTCTACACGCACAGGGCGGCCGGGTCGGTTTCGCTCTCAGTCGCAGTACGTGTCGTGCCGGGGCCGCTCGCCGGTGGCCAGGAAGCCGGAGACCGCGCGGTCGCCGCAGGCGTTGCCGTTGGCGAGGTAGGCGCCGTGGCCGGTGGCGCTCACGGTGACCATCACGGCACGTCGGCCGAAGGCCTCGCGCAACTTCAGGGCGCCGCTGAGCGGGGTGGCCACGTCACGCTCGTTCTGTATGAGCAGGAGGTTGGACGGGCCGCGGCCGGTGACCCGCAGCGGCGGCTCCTTCGGCTGCCACGGCCAGGCGGCGCACACCATCGCGTTCCTCGGCATGCCGGCGGTCAGCGGGTACTTGGCCCGGCTCTCGGCCACACCCTTCCGGTACACGGCTGCGTCGCGAGGCCACGCGGCGTCGTTGCAGAGGGTGGCGGCGCCGACCGCGGCTCCGTTCTGCAGCGCCGCCTCCGGCGGGGCCGGGGGCGCGGGCGGCACCGTGCCCTTCTGGCCGGCCAGTATCAGCTTGGCCAGGGTCGGGTACTTGTCGGTGTCGTAGAAGCTGTCCAGCATCGTCTGGCGCAGTACGTTGCCGTTCAGCTCCTCGGGTTGGCGCCGGGCCAGGGGATCGGCTCGCGGTCCAGCCGGGCGGCGAGACGCAGGAAGAGCGGGCGCACCTCGGCGGCCGTGTCGGACACCCGGTCGGGATTGCCGGGCGCGGAAGCCCACTTGGCGAACTCGGGGAAGTTGTCCTCGACGCCGGCCTCGAAGGCCTGGAGCCAGGCGCGCTCCGCCCGGACGGGTCGGGGTTGTCGCTGCTGTCCAGCACGAAGCGGTCGGTACGGTGCGGGAACATCTCGGCGTAGGCGGCACCGACGTACGTGCCGTACGACACGCCCCACGCGGACAGTTCGCGTTCGCCGAGCGCGGCCCGGATGCGGTCGATGTCGCGGGCGTTGTTCTTGTGCGAACTCGGCGACGCGTTCAGGACGTCGCCCTGGCGTCCGGTGAACCAGCGCTCGCCGATGTAGAACCGCATCTCCCCGGACAGGACGTAGAAGGACTCGGAGATGCACTGGTGGAAGTTCGTCTTCGTGCCCGGCGCGTTGGGCCCCATGTCCACCTTGTGTCGGCCGCCTGAACAGGGCGTTGATCTCACCCTTCCAGTGCCCCGGCAGGCAACGTTTGCCCGTCAAGGAGCGGCGTCCGGTGCGGCGAGAGGGCGTGCGGGGCGTCGCGACGGGGCGGACGTTGCCTGTGCCCGGCCGGACGCGCACCGTGACAACCGCCGCCGAGGAGTGGCGCCGGGCGGCGGCCGGTCGGGGGCGCTGCCGCCGCCCCGTCACCTTGTCGGCGCGGCGACGGTCGGTCGTGGCCGCAACGTCAGGAGACGCTCGGCGTGGTGCTCCTCGTGCAGGTCGATGCGGCGCGCCTGCAGCAGGTGGCGCAGCGTGATGACGCCCTCGACCGCGGGCTGGGGGTCGCGGTCGACGACGAGCAGGCGGGTGACGCCGTGCTGTGCCATGCGGTTGGCAAGTGTCCGCAGCGTCTCGTCGGGGTGCGCGGTGACCGCCGGGGCGGCCAGCTCTGCCAGTGGCGCGGGATCCGCGGGGTCGGCGTGGAGCAGTTGGGCGCGGGTGACCACGCCGGTGAGGCGGTCGTGTTCGTCCAGGACGGGATACAGGCGCTGGGCCAGCAGCCCGTCGGGGTCCGCGGCGTCGTGGGCGGCGCGCAGCACGGTGGTGGCCGAGCCCGCGGTCTGGGCGGCGTGGAAGCTGACCGCGATCGGGATCTCCAGCTGGCGTACGAGGTGGACCTCAAGCGGGTCGACGGAGTATTCGCGGGTCAGGTGCAGGCCGCGCCGGGCGAGCTTCTCGGTCAGCACCGACCGCTTGAGGAGGACGACGGACAGCAGGTAGGCCGCCGAAGCGGTGATCACCATGGGCACCAGAGCGTTCAACTCGTGGGTCAGCTCCAGGCAGAACACGATGCCGGTGAGGGGGGAGCGCATGACGCCGCCCAGGACTCCGGCGAGTGAGACCAGCGCCCAGAAGCCGGGGCTGACGTGGGGAAGACCAGTCCCTCGGCGGCTCCGAGGGCACCGCCGACCATGAACATGGGGGCGAGGACGCCGCCGGAGGTGCCCGAGCCGAGGGACAGGCCCCAGATGAGGGTCTTGACGACGAGGATGCCGAGGATGAGTCCGGCCGTGGCCCGGCCGGTGAGGAGCTGATCGATGACGTCGTAGCCGACGCCGAGGGCGCGCGGTTCGATCAGACCGCCGACGCCGATGATCGCTCCGCCGATGGCGGGCCACCACATCCAGTGGACGGTCAGCTTGGCGAAGAGGTCTTCGGAGAGGTAGACGAGAGCCGTGGCGCCCAGTGCCAGCAGGCCGGCGGTGATGCCGGCGACGACGCAGAGTCCGTAGGCGGACCAGGCGATGTGGGTGGGGACGTGGGCGCCGCCGAAGAGCGGCCCGCTGCCCAGCAGGGGGCCGCGGACCAGCGTGGCGGTGACGGCGGCGACGGCTACGGGCAGATAGGAACGCGGGCGCCACTCGAACAGCAGGAGTTCGACGGCCAGCAGGATGGAGGCCAGGGGCGCGTTGAAGGTGGCCGCCATGCCCGCTGCGGAACCGGCGACCAGCAGCGCCTTGCGCTCGTCGGCGGTGACGCGCAGCAGCTGGGCCAGGAGGGAGCCGACCGCGCCGCCCGTCATGATGATGGGTCCCTCGGCGCCGAACGGACCGCCCGTGCCGATGGAGATCGCGGCCGACGTGGGTTTGAGCACGGCGACCCGCGGCTGCACTCTGCTGCCCCGGACCAGGATCGACTCGATGGCCTCCGGCATGCCGTGCCCGCGGATCTTGTCCGAGCCGTACCGGGCCATCACCCCGATGACCAGACCGCCGACCACCGGCATGACCAGCAGCAGCCACCGGTGCGTCGTGTCGCCCGGCACCGCCTCGCCGAAGCTGGCGCGGCCGTGGAAGCTCATGTTGGTGATCAGAGCGATGAGCTTGAGCAGCCCGACGGCCACCAGCGCCGCGGCGGCGCCGATCGGCACGGCCAACGCGGTGATCGCCAGTACGCGGGGCGGGACGTGGAAATCGCCCAGGTGAGGGATCTTCACCGGCCCGTGGGGCCGTGGCCCGGAAGCCGGCGGCCGGGGCGGGGACTGAGGTCTGGCAGAGCGGGGCGAGGGCATTGGGCTCTCCTGGTGCGGTGCGGACATAAGAGGGGAACCGCTGCCTCCGGGCATCAGGGCGTGGCCGGGCGCGGGCACCGCGTGTTCACGGGGGAGTCACAGGCGGGCGCCGCGTGCGGCAGCGGGGGGGGGAGTGAACGGGCGGCGCTGCCCGTGAGGGGGTGACGGAGTGGACGTGGTACGGCGGAGCGGTGAGGGCGGGCGTCGCCTCACACGCGTGCGGATGCGCACCGTCACGCAACCGCACGCTCGGTCGTGGTGTGAGTCGAACGAGGGACGGGCGGACCGCACTCGGCCGGGCCGCAGGATCCGGATCCGGCGCCCGAGGCACACCCGGCACCTGTTTTCGGTCAGCGGCGAAGGGACGTTGAAGGTCTTCTCGTGGTAATCCGCGTGCGGGCGGCCCTGACCGTCGAGGGAGTGCCGGATCTCGTAGGAGCCCTCCCAGGCGTGTCCGCAGCGCAGGCACACGAACGAATAGGCTTCATGTATCGGTTCGGTCCTCAATGTCATCACGCCCTTGTCGCCGGAACCGTCGCGCCCGCGCGGCGCCAACCTCGTCAGGCCCACTCTAACATTGCATCCTGCAATAATTGCAGGGTGAAGACGTCGCGCCGGATCGCAGGATCACTGGACGGAGAGGTGGAACGGACACCATGACGCGGCAGGATTCCCATCGGCCACAACCCCCCGGTGAGCCGCCCTCCCAAGCGGATCTCGACCAGGAGGCCGAGGATGTCGTCCTCGCCGTCATGGCGGCGTCCAGGCTCCTCGTCGCCGTCTCCGCCCGCGCCCTCGCGTCCACCGACGACACTCTGACCCTGCCCCAGTTGCGCGCCTTGGTGGTGCTGGCCACGTGCGGGCCCGTCAAGCTGGCCGCCATGGCCGCGACCCTGGGCGTCAACCCCTCGACCGCCCTGCGGATGGTCGAACGCCTGGAGTCCGTCGGCCTCATCGACCGCAGGGCGAACCCCGACAACCGCCGCGAGGTCATCCTGCAGCTCACCCCTGCCGGCAGGGATCTGGTGGAGCGCGTTCTCGCGCACCGGCGGGGCGAGATCCGCACCCTCGTGCAGCGACTGCCCGTCGAGGCGCGTGCCGGGCTCCTTCCCGCACTGACGGCGCTCACCGAGGTGGCCGACGAGATGGCCGTGGATCCCTTCGACGAAGTGCGCCGCGTCGGAGGCCTCATCGACGACCCGCTCAACCCGGCTCCACCGGACGCCCTCCAGGGAGGACGCCGTCGGCCGACGGGCAGAGCCATCTGACCGTGGCGTCGCCGACAACCCCGTTCCATGCATCCTGCAATGCTCGGCGGGAGCATGGAAGCACGGGCGGCCTCGGTGTCCGGAGCACCCGGCGAGGGGAGAAAGCAGGAACGTCCTGTGGATGACCGGCCTCAGGCTGTCCAGAAGTCCCACCAGCGAGTGAGGACGGCGACGCCGATCAGCCCCGTCCACAGCACCGGCAGCACCCAGGGAAACTCCGTCAGGCCCCGCCGCAGCGCGCCCGGCACCGGCACTATCCGGTGCCGGGCGAGAGTTCACGACTGACCAACGAGTGGGCGCTACACCGGCGAAGAGGACCTGTGCATCCTCTCCGTCGCCCGATTCCTGGGCCCGGACCGCTTCGTCGGTGCGGTCGGCTGGGCCCTGCCATGCGCTATGGGCCCCTTGCTGTACCGAGCGCGCGCTGCGCAGATCACGGGCGGGTGCATACCCCTCCGATGCCGCCCGACCGCACCATCGGCCGGACGGAGGAGTGCGTTCAACCTTCGGGTGAAGATCCGGCTCATTCGCCCCCACCACTGCCTGCTTGGAGCCCATCGCTCGACCGGTGGGCGCCGGGGCAGCCACCGCTGGTGTGCTGACGGGGATGCAGGCGGCTTAACGCCTAGCGCGGCCACCACGGTGCTGCAGATGCAGCGGGCTTGTAGCCGTCGGCTGAGTTCTGACCTACCGGCTACTCATCGGCAGAGGTGGTGGGGCGTGTTCGGCCGGGTTCTGGAAGCTCGCCCATCTGGGCACGGAGGTGGAGCACGTCGCCGATGAAGAGGTCGTACACCAGTACCCCGATCACCCCACCGACGAGGGGCCCGACGATTGGAATCCACCAGTAGCTACTGAACGCCCCGGACAAGCTGCCCGGAAAAGCCAGATCCTTCCAGCCCGCCATCCAGGTGAACAGGCGCGGGCCGAAGTCGCGGGCCGGGTTGATGGCATAGCCGGCGTTGGCCCCGAAGGACATGCCGATGGCCGCGACGGTGAACCCGATCAGCAGCGGACCGAGGTTCGCCTTCACCGCCGTGTTGCGCAGGTCGATGAGCGCCACGACCAGCATGACCAGGAAGGCGGTACCGACGATCTGGTCGATCAGCGGGCCCCAGATGCCGCCCTGGAAGTATGGTGCCGGGAAGGTGGCGAAGATCGAGAACGAGGCGAGCGTGTGCCCCCCCGTCTTGGGCCCCTCCATGGCGTCGTCGAAGGTGTTGATGGCGTCGTGGTACACGGCGTAGACCAGCGCCGCCCCCGCCAAGCCACCGAGCACCTGTGACGCCCAGTAGGGGACGACCTTGGCCCAGGAGAACCTGCGGCGCACCGCGAACGCCAGCGTCACCGCCGGGTTGATGTGCGCTCCGCTGACCCCGCCGGCCACGTACACCCCGAAGACCACGGCCATCCCCCAGCCCCAGGTGATCAGCAGCCAGTCCCCGGCACCGAGGAAGAACGTCGTGGGCCCCTCGGTACGGCCCGAGCCGGGCAACGCTGCCACCGCCATCGCCACCACGCCGCAACCGAAGGAGACGAGGACGAAGGTCCCCAGGAACTCCGACATGCATTCACCCCACAGGCCCGCGCGGCGCCTGAACCTAGAGGGTTTCATCAGAGGTTTGATCTCCACGGCCATGCAAGCCTCCCAGGGTTTGCTGCAGTCACGTCCGAACGCGTAATCACGTCGTAACCCGGCTTGTGAGCCGTAGCAACCGCAGGAGGCACCCATTCCGGCTTCGACCACTGCTACCGATGGACGACGACCCTGGGGAACCGTGGGCCGCGGTGACTGGTATCTGCAGACGGGGCACGGCGTGCGGTTCGAGTGGGGGCCCGCGGGTGCGGAGCGGCTTGCTTCGGGTGTCGCGTGCGTCGTGGTCGTCGATGTGCTGTCGTTCACGATCAAGTGTTTGTTCGACGAACTCGCGGGTTCCGCGGTCGAATTGGCCCTTGCGATGTTCCAGCCTGTGTGACTGGAACGTCGACCTGGTCGCGACGTCGTCGACACCGAGCAGTTCGAAGAGGGCGCGGCGCTGCTCGGGCCAGTCGGCTGCGAGATCCTCGGCCTTCACCTCCACATATCGCTTGCCCGTCAGATCGACCGTGGCCTCCCAGGCGAGCCATCGGTCATAGACCGGTTTGAGCCATGCGAGCGCGCCGTCGACCGTGGGCGGTGCCCATGGCTGGTCGACATGTGACGCGACCACCGTGACCGGGTGGCGCTTGATGTGGACGATGGTCGCCTCAGGGACGAGCTCCCAGAGGAAGTCCATGCACAGAAGGTTGAACGGTGTCTTCTCGCACCAGGTCGGCTTTCCCGCGTCGGCAGCTGCTCCGCCGAACATCGTGTCGACTGCGCGACGAGCAGTTCGCGCCGATCGCTGAAGTACCTCGGGACCGCCCGCCCGTAACTCTGAGGCTCGAACGGCCCGGCAGGCCAGTCGCCATGCCCGAATCCTGCCGCAGGCACGGACTCGTCGAACGTGCTCGCGACGAGCTCGGACCACAGCGTCCCAGTGGTGCCGCTCGCCGATGGCCGCGGGAACGGTATAGCCACGATCTCTGTCGCGCCTGCCGGCCAGTCGCACCGTCAGGATGTCGCTCAGCCTGCGGAGGGCGTCGTCCCCGACGTAAGGGTCGTATCGAATCGTGAGTGCGTCCGCCAGGTCTCGCAAGCCACCCGGATCGACAATGAACCGGGTCTCGTTCGGAATCCTGTGGATCTGCGGGTGTTCGCCGAGAATGTTCGCGAGCTGCGATGTTCCCGAACGACCCGTACCCGCTACGAAGATCGGTGAGGGAGCAGACAATGGCGTTTAGCTAAGAGGCCGCGCAGATAGGCGGCGTGGGGAGTCCCTGGCGACAAGGCGGGCACAGATCCTGGTGATCACGGAGTTGCAACGCTCTGTGATCACTGGGCAGACCTGCGCATGCGTTGCAGTCATGCTCAGGTCTGAGCCGGGTGGTGGGGGTCGGTGTCAGCTGAGTGTTTCGCCGCCATCGATGGTGATGATCTGGCCGGTGACGTAGCTGTTGGCCATCAGGAAGAGGGCCGAGGCGGCGGCTTCCTCGGCGGTGCCGAAGCGGCCGAGGGGAGCGGTCGATCCGGGGCGGCGATCGCGCGACCTCTTAGCAGAGCCGCACGCGCGAGGTCGCCGAGGTCAGTGGTGTGATCGGCGTAGCCCTGCGACGAGGAGTTCGGCCATGCGGCGTGCGTCGTAGCGGGGATCGCTCTCCGCGCCGATGCAGAGGTTACCGACGCCGCGCATGAGCTGGTACGCGTCGATGTCGGGGCGGATCTCGCCGGCGACGGCTGCGGCTTCGAGCAGTTCGGTGCAGACGGGTAGGAGGCGGTCGAGGAAGTAGGCATGCAGCGCCTCGAAGCCGGCGTTGTCGGCCTGCAGCACGGCGGCGAGTCCGTGTTTGGTCACCAGGAAATCGACGAAGAGGTTGATCCACTGCCCTAGGGCTGTGTGCGGAGAGCTAGTCGCCAGCAGGGCCGGACCGGCATCGGCGCAGGCGTCGACCTGGTGCCGGTAGACGCCGATGATGAGGTCTGCTCGCGTCGGGAAGTGGCGGTAGATCGTGCCCAGCCCGACGCCGGCCTTGGCCGCGATGTCGCGTACCGGCGCGTCCACGCCTGACGTGACGAAGACCGTGGCGGCCGCATCGAGCAGGGTTTCCTTGTTACGTCGGGCGTCCTTCCGCCCGGACGGGGGCACCTGTCTTGCGCCCTCGTCGCTGTCGCTCACCGCACGCTCCTTCCACTCGCCGCTTGCAAAAGCGGAACGATGTTCCGTATTGTTCCGGAACAAGGTTCCGTTTTGCTCATGATGTCAGAGCAGGGCCCGGTAACCAAGCCATGTAATGCACCGCGCTTCACCCCTCATGAGGAGACACGGTCATGCAGTACCGCATCTTGGGCCGCACCGGTGTGCAGGTCAGTACCCTCGCGCTCGGCGCGATGAACTTCGGAAAGATCGGGCGCACCACCCAGGACGAGGTCACAGCCATCGTCGACGCCGCGCTGGAGGCGGGGATCAACCTGATCGACACTGCCGACGTATACAGCGGCGGCGAGTCGGAGGAGATGGTCGGCAAGGCCATCGCCGGGCGCCGCGACGACATCGTGCTGGCCACGAAGGCGACCATGCCGATGGGCGACGAGCGCAATCGCCAGGGCAGTTCGCGCCGCTGGCTGGTCACCGCGCTGGAGAACAGCCTGCGTCGGCTCGGCGTCGACCACGTCGACCTCTACCAGATCCACCGGTGGGACTCGAACACCAGCGACGAGGAGACCCTGTCGGCGTTGACCGACCTGCAGCGCGCGGGAAAGATCCGCTACTTCGGCTCCTCGACCTTTCCGGCCTACCGCATCGTGCAAGCCCAGTGGGCCGCCCGCGAACATCGCTTGAGCCGTTACGTCACCGAACAGCCCAGCTACTCGATCCTGCAGCGCGGCATCGAGACCCACGTCCTGCCCGTGACCGAGCAGTACGGGCTCGGAGTGATGGTGTGGAGCCCGCTGGCCTCGGGCTGGCTGTCGGGCGCGATCCGCGAGGGCAGTGAGATCACCACCAGCCGCTCAACCTTCATGCCGCAGCGCTTCGACACCACCATCCCCTCCAACCGGGCCAGGCTCGACGCCGTCGAGCAACTGGCCAAGGTCGCCGACGAGGCCGGCCTGACGATGATCCAGCTCGCACTCGGCTTCGTGACCGCGCACCCCGGCGTGACCAGCGCCCTCGTCGGCCCTCGCACGCTGGACCACCTGTACTCGCAGCTCGCCGCCGCAGACACCACGCTCTCCGCCGACGTACTCGACGCGATCGACGGCATCGTCGCCCCCGGCACCGATCTCGCCGCACACGAGAAGAACGACACTCCGCCCGCGCTGCTCGACTCGTCACTGCGGCGACGCTGATCGTCCCAGCGACAGCCTCCACATCCTCGTGTGCGACCTCCCGAAGCTGCAGCAGTGGATGGCGGTAGCAAATTCCGCTTCATGGTCGGCTTATGGGACTTCCATCACCTGGCGGCCCATCAGTAATCCGCCACACTCGCGCAGATAGGCGGCGTGGGAAGTCCCCGGCGACAAGTCGGGCCCAGGTCCCGGTGATCATGGAGTTGCGACGCTCTGTGATCACTGGGGGGCCTGTGCCCGTGCTTCCATCATGGCTGACTGACCCGCTCTGGAACCAATTCGCCGCCGATGCCTGTCTCCAGCAACTCCGGTACGCCCGCGACCAGGACGCCGAACACGCTCATACGGGCGGCCCCGTGCCAACGGCGGCGCAGGGGGCGCCCCGATGCTCATGAGCACATGGAGACGAACTTCGTCCAGGCCAACGCCCCGATGACGAGAACGGGCCCGTCCGGCACCTTGCTGTCCCGGACCGGGACGACGCCGGGGACTCCGTCGGCTATCTCGACGCACTCCTCCCCGGCGTCGCCGCTGCTGTGGGTGCTCTTGCGCCAGCGGGCGCCGCCCGGGAAGTCGTATGCGACCTCGACGCAGGTCTCGCCGTCGTCGCCGCCGCTGTAGGTGCTCTTGCGCCAGCGGGCGTTGGTCAGGTCGTACCTGCGCATCGTCTGTAGTCCTCCGCCGCCTCTTCGATCAGTGCCAGGGACGCCTCACGTGACAGAGCTGCGGCCCTGAGGAGATCGTAATTTGCCTGGACCCGCTTCACTACGGCCGGATCATCCAGCAGGTTCCCTGAAAGCACGCCCTCTGTATAGACGGTTGGCGGGGCGTCTTCGAACTCCATGAGCGCCATCAGCTTGCCCATGTGTGGATGTGCCCCCGCAGCGAACGGCAGTACTTGCAGCAGAACCTTGCGGGTGCGGGTCATCGCCACGATGTGGTCCAACTGCTGGGCCATCACCGCGGGAGAACCAACCGGGACGCGCAGCACCGTCTCGTGGAGGAGCACCCAATGCACGGGCCGTGTAGCGCCCTTGAGGATCTGCGCACGCTCCAAGCGGAGGCCGACCATCTCGTCGAAGTACTCGTCGGTGGCAAGCGGATTGCTCGCCAGGTAGATCGCGCGGGCGTACTCGGGTGTCTGCAGGAGCCCTGGGACCACAGCAGGCGCCCACTCGCAGATCTTCGTTGCCAGCCGCTCCAGCTCCGCGGCGTGCTCAAAGTAGTCCGCGTAGCGCTGTTCTTTGATTAGTTTCCGCCACATCCGCTCGAAAAAACCATCGCTTTGTAGCTCCACGTCAATCCGCTTCGCCACATCCAGTTGCGGTTTCCGGATCGCCTGTTCGAACTGGCCGATATACCCGCCCGAAACGAAGACGCGCGCCCCCAACTCCACCTGAGTCAGCCCCGTGTCCTCCCGGCGCCGCTTCAGCTCCATTCCGAAGAACTCCCACGCCGCCTGCCGCTGTGAACCGTTGGCCATCGCCGAACCCCCTTGCGCTGCCCTGCACTTGTAGGGCACAGAGCCTTCCGAAGTGTAGGCGCGGAGCGTCACCGTGGAGATGCGAAGCGTGAAAATCAAAAGGGAAGGGGAGCACGGTGGAGGTACGTCACTCGGCGCTCTGCGTCGAAGAAGCGGAGGATGCGGTGAAAGAATTGCGGACGGCGCTCGCGCAGGCCGGAATTACCCTGCCGTCACTCGGGCTCGACCCGGTAAGTCTTGCGCGAGAGAGGCCCTGCCCGCTGGTGGAATTGGGCCGGTGTTCCGTCGAGACCGCGCGACGGCTGGCGGCGGTGGTGCGATGAAGCCGCCGGTGGGGTCGTACGTCGTGGACACCCGGACCGAACGCGTCGGCATCGTCATGGGGCATGAGGGGCCCTATGTGCAGCTGCGGCCGTACGGGGGCGGGAAGGAGTGGGACGCCGATCCGGGATCCGTGCGCAGCGCGACCCAGGCCGAGCGGCTGCGCGCGGCGACGGCGTACGCCAACGCACGCAGCAGGGGGAGGTCCCTTGAGGCGGGCGACGTGACGTAAGGTGCGGGCGCATGCGGCTGTGGAAACCATGGACATGGCGAAAACGCAGTGCCGTGCGCCGGCACCGCGTCCCGCTCACCCTGCACCAGCTGTGGATGGTGTCGCTCAGTGCGCCGGTGAGCCGGGACCGGGACGCCTCGCGGACCACCCTGTATCCGTTCCGGCGGATCGACGACGACGCCGCGCGGCGCTGGCTGGCCGACCAGTGGGGGATCACTTCGCGTACCGAGCTGGTCGGCCGGCTCGACGGGCTGTCGCGCAGCGGATACCGGGCGCGGGCGCAGCAGCTCCTCGGGGTCTCGCCGCTGGCCTGGGACGCGGCGCTGTACGTCGACATCACGCGGCGCGGGTTCGCGTGCGGGCTGATCAGCGAGGCGGACGCGTGGACCGCGCTGAAGAACATCGTGCCGGCGGTGGCGGGGTCGTACGGCTCGTGGCGTGAGTACGCCGACCACTACCTGCTGGGGCGCAAGGTCTGGCGGGACGGGCTGCGGCAGGGCGGCGGGCCGGAGGCGGAGCTGCCGGCGCCGCAGGACGTCGCCGACGCGCATCTGCGGGCCCTGCTCGAACCGGCGAATCGTTCCAGCCCGTGGAACCTCGCCCCCTGGGACGCCATCCATCATCCCGACCGGACACGCTGACCGCGGGCGTACGGGAGAATGAAGCCATGAGTCTGTTCCGCGACGACGGCATCGTGCTGCGCACCCAGAAGCTGGGCGAGGCGGACCGGATCATCACGCTGCTCACGCGCGGGCACGGGCGGGTGCGGGCCGTGGCGCGGGGCGTTCGGCGGACGAAGTCGAAGTTCGGGGCGCGGCTGGAGCCGTTCTCGCACGTCGACGTGCAGTTCTTCGCCAAGGGGAGCGAGCTGGTCGGGCGCGGGCTGCCGCTGTGCACGCAGAGCGAGACCATCGCGCCGTACGGGGGCGGGATCGTGAGCGACTACGCCCGGTACACCGCCGGTACGGCCATGCTGGAGACGGCCGAGCGGTTCACCGACCACGAGGGCGAGCCGGCCGTACAGCAGTATCTGCTGCTGGTGGGGGCGCTGCGGACGCTCGCGCGGGGGGAGCACGCGCCGCATCTCGTTCTGGACGCGTTTCTGCTGCGGTCGCTCGCCGTCAACGGGTACGCCCCGAGCTTCGGCCACTGTGCCAAGTGCGGGATGCCGGGGCCGAACCGGTTCTTCTCGGTCGGGTCCGGGGGGTCCGTGTGCGCGGACTGCCGGGTGCCGGGGAGCATCGTACCCTCGCCGCAGGCCCTGGAACTCCTCGGTGCGCTGCTCACGGGAGACTGGGACACCGCGGACGCGTGCGAGGCGCGGTATGTCCGGGAGGGGAGCGGGCTGGTGTCCGCGTATCTGCACTGGCATCTGGAGCGGGGGCTGCGCTCGCTGCGGTACGTAGAAGTAGAGAAGTAGCAAGAACCGAGGAGACGAGAAACACATGGCCGTACGCGGGATCCTGGGGCGTCAGCGCCGGGAGTACAGGACGCCGGAGCCGCACCCGTCCGGCGCGCGGCCACCGAAGCTGCCGGGTGAGCTTGTTCCCAGCCATGTGGCGATCGTCATGGACGGGAACGGGAGGTGGGCGAAGGAGCGGGGGCTGCCGCGGACGGAGGGGCACAAGGTCGGGGCCGAGCGGGTGCTCGACGTGTTGCAGGGCGCGATCGAGATGGGCGTCGGGGCGATCTCGCTGTACGCCTTCTCCACCGAGAACTGGAAGCGGTCGCCGGACGAGGTGCGCTTCCTGATGAACTTCAACCGTGACTTCATCCGCAAGACCCGGGATCAGCTCGATGAGCTGGGGGTGCGGGTGCGCTGGGTGGGGCGGATGCCGAAGCTGTGGCGATCGGTGGCCAAGGAGCTCCAGGTGGCCCAGGAGCAAACGAAGGGCAACGACCGGCTGACGTTGTACTTCTGCATGAACTACGGCGGGCGCGCGGAGATCGCCGACGCGGCGCAGGCGCTGGCGGAGGATGTGAAGGCCGGGCGGCTGGATCCGTCCAAGGTCACGGAGAAGACCTTCGCGAAGTACCTCTACTACCCCGACATGCCGGACGTGGACCTCTTCCTCCGGCCCAGCGGCGAACAGCGCACCTCCAACTACCTGCTCTGGCAGAGCGCCTACGCCGAGATGGTCTTCCAGGACGTGCTGTGGCCGGACTTCGACCGGCGTGACCTGTGGCGGGCGTGCCTGGAGTTCGCCTCCCGCGACCGGCGCTTCGGCGGAGCGATCCCGAACGAGGAGCTGCTGGCCATGGAGGGACGTCCGTCCGAGCCCGGCTGACCGGGCGACCGTCGGCTGGTGCTGGCCGGGGGGTGGGTGCGCGGCCCGGCGCTGGCGGGGTGCCGCCGCGCCCACCCGTGCCGCCCGGGGGTACACGTGAGTGTGCCGACCTAAGGGGCGCGGGGCCGTATCGATATGCGGCTCCGCCGCGTGGGCGCGATCAGCCACGACGTGCCCGCAGCCGCCGACGTACCGCACCCCCTACGGCGAACCGGCGCCCGGCTCAACCCGCGGCGCACTCCGCACATGTGCCGAAGATTTCCACCGTGTGGGCGACGTTGACGTAGCCGTGTTCCGCGGCGATGGTGTCGGCCCAGGTTTCGACGGCCGGCCCTTCCACCTCCACCGCCTTGCCGCAGTTGCGGCAGACGAGGTGGTGGTGGTGTTCGCCGGTGGAGCAGCGGCGGTAGACCGACTCGCCGTCGGCCGTGCGCAGGACGTCGACCTCGCCGGCGTCGGCGAGGGACTGGAGGGTGCGGTAGACCGTCGTGAGCCCGACCGAGTCGCCCTTGTGCTTGAGCATGTCGTGGAGTTCCTGCGCGCTGCGGAACTCGTCGACCTCTTCGAGCGCCGCCGACACAGCGGCCCGCTGCCGGGTGGCGCGGCCCTTCACGGGCGGTCCAGCGGTCGTCACCGGTTCCTCCTTCGATGGCTCGTTCGCCTACGGGGCGCTTTGAGCCGGTGCCGAGACCGCGACGGTGCTCAGCCCTCCGGGCCTCCGCGCGCTCGCGCCCTCGTGACCGGCACGCCCGCCCCTTCGGCTCTCGAGCGGCTCACGTCTGCCTTGCCCCGGCCATTGTGCCAGCCCGGCCTGTGCGCGGTCAGACGCCTGCCTTGTCCACGGCCCCCCGGCTGGCCGGAATCGCACACTCTGCGGGGTCCCCGGAGGGCTGTGCCGCCGCCAGTTGCCGGGCGCGGCGGCGGGCCAGCGGGGTCGCCAGCCCGGTCAGCACCACGAACGCGCCGATGGTCAGCAGCACGATCGTCGCGCCGGGCGGAACGTCCTGGTAGTACGACGTGACCGTGCCGCCGATCGTCACGCTCACCCCGGTCGCGACGGCGATCGCGAACGTGGTGGCGAAACTGCGGCTGAGCTGTTGCGCGGCGGCCACCGGGACCACCATCAGCGCGCTGACCAGCAACAGGCCGACCACCCGCATCGCGACCGTCACCGTCACCGCCGCCGTGATCGCCGTCAGCAGATTGAGCACACGGACGGGCAGTCCCGTCACCCGCGCGAACTCCTCGTCCTGGCTGACCGCGAAGAGCTGACGGCGCAGGCCGAGGGTGACCAACACCACGAACGCGGCCAGGATGCAGATCGCCGTGACGTCCGACTCCGAGACCGTCGACAGAGAGCCGAACAGGTACGACGTGAGGTTCGCGTTGGAGCCCGTCGGGGCGAGGTTGATGAACATCACGCCGCCCGCCATACCGCCGTAGAAGAGCATCGCGAGGGCGACGTCGCCGCGTGTCCTGCCGTACCAGCGGATCAGCTCCATGAGGACCGCGCCGAGGACGGAGACCAGCGTCGCCATCCACACCGGGGACCAGGACAGCAGGAAGCCGAGGCCGACACCGGTCATCGCGACATGGCCGATGCCGTCGCCCATCAGGGCCTGGCGGCGCTGGACCAGGTAGATGCCGACGGCCGGTGCCGTGATGCCGACCAGGACGGCGGCGAGCAGCGCCCGCTGCATGAAGGCGTAGTCGAGGAGTTCCATCAGCTCAGCAGTCCCGTGCGGATCGGTTCGGCGCCCTGCGGTGCGTGCGGGTGGACGTGGTCGTGGCCGGGCAGCGCATGCTGGCCGACGGCCTTCGGGGGCGGGCCGTCGTGCAGGACGCAGCCGTCGCGCAGGACGACCGCCCGGTCGATCAGCGGCTCCAGGGGGCCCAGTTCGTGCAGGACGAGCAGGACCGTCGTACCGGCCGAGACCTGCTCGCGCAGGGTGCTCGCCAGGACCTCCTGGCTGGCCAGGTCGACGCCCGCCATCGGCTCGTCCATGATCAGCAGGTCCGGCTCGGAGGCCAGCGCGCGGGCGATCAGCACGCGCTGGTGCTGGCCGCCGGAGAGCGCGTTCACCGAGTCTTTCGCCCGGTCCGTCATGCCGACCAGGTCGAGGGAGCGCCGTACGGCCTCGCGGTCGGCCTTGCGGAACACGCCGAAGCGGGTGCGGGACAGGCGGCCCGAGGAGACCACCTCGGTCACCGTGGCCGGCACGCCGCCCGCGGCCGTGGTGCGCTGCGGGACGTAGCCGATGCGCGCCCAGTCCGTGAACCGCCTGCGGGGCATGCCGAAGAGGTCGATCTCGCCGGCGGCGACCGGCACCTGGCCGATGACCGTGCGTACGGCCGTGGACTTGCCGGAGCCGTTCGCGCCGAGCAGCGCGACGACCTCACCGCGGGACACGGTGAGGTCGATGCCGCGCAGAACGGGGCGCGAGCCCAGGTCCGCGCGGACGCCGCGCAGGGATATCACGGGCTCGGTCATGCCGCCCTCCGATGGTTGGATCACTTGGCTCCCAGGGCCGTCTGCAGGGCCTTGAGATTGGCTTCCATGACCTGGAAGTAGTCGTCGCCGCGGGACTTGTCCGTGATGCCCTCGAGCGGGTCGAGGACGTCCGTCTTCAGCTTCGCGTCGTCGGCGAGGGTCTTCGCGGTCTTGTCGGAGACCAGCGTCTCGTAGAACACGGTGGTCACGCCGTCGGCCTTGGCCTCCGCCTGGAGCTCCTTGATCCGGGCCGGGCTCGGCTCGCTCTCCGGGTCGAGGCCGGAGATGGCCTCCTGGGTGAGGCCGTAGCGCTCGGCGAGGTAGCCGAAAGCGGCGTGGTTGGTGAAGAAGACCTTCGTCCTGCTGTTCTTCAGGCCGTCCTCGAACGAGGTGTTGAGGTCGCCGAGCTTCTTGACCAGGGCCTCGGTGTTCTTCTTGTAGTCGGACGCGTTGTCCGGGTCGGCCTTCTCCAGGGCCTTGCCGACACCCTCGGCGACCTCGGAGTACTTCACCGGGTCGAGCCAGACATGCGGGTCGAGGGCGTGCTCCTCCTCGGAGTGCCCCGGCTCCTCGGCGTGCGGCTCCTCGGAGTGGCCTTCCTCGGCGTGCCCCGCCTCGCCCTCGCTGCCGTGCTCGTGCTCGACGTTGCCGTGGTCCTCCAGCTTGGTCAGCGTGGCCGCGTCGATCTTCGTCTTGATGTCCGACTGCGTGACCGCCTCGTCGACGGCCGGCTGGAGGCCCCTGAGGTAGAGCGCCGCGTCGGCCTCCTCGAGCTCGGCCCGCTGCTTGGTGCTGATCTCGAGGTCGTGCGGCTCCTGGCCGGGTCCGGTCAGACTGGTGACGTTGACGTGGTCCTTACCGATCTGCTCGGCGAGGAAGGCCATCGGGTAGAACGACGCGACGACGTCGATCTTGTCCGAATTGCCGCTCGCCGCCTCGCTGTCGCCGGCGCAGGCGGAGACGGTACCGAGAGCGAGGGCGGTGGCCGCCGCGACCGCGATCCCGGGTATGTGCTGTCGTCGTACGTTCATGACACTCATTTTCACAAAAGATGGAAACCATTGTCAACAACCGGGGTCAGAGGGCTTCAGAGGGCTGGGACACCGAACCGATTTGATCGGGGGGCGGCCCTCGCCGGTAACCTGAAGCATTCGCTGGAAGCATCTCCGCTTCGTCGCCCGTCGTCGTAAATGAAGAGAGCACCGTGGCCGCCGACAAGATCGACACCATCGTCAGCCTGAGCAAGCGCCGTGGCTTCGTATTCCCCTGTAGTGAGATCTACGGCGGTCAGCGGGCCGCTTGGGACTACGGACCGCTGGGTGTCGAGCTCAAGGAGAACCTCAAGCGCCAGTGGTGGCGCTACATGGTGACGTCGCGCGAGGACGTCGTCGGTATCGACTCGTCCGTGATCCTGGCCCCCGAGGTCTGGGTCGCCTCCGGCCACGTCGCCACCTTCACGGACCCGCTCACCGAGTGCACCTCCTGTCACAAGCGGTTCCGCGCGGACCACCTGGAGGAGGCGTACGAGGAGAAGAAGGGCCGCGCCCCCGAGAACGGCCTGGCCGACATCAACTGCCCGAACTGCGGCAACAAGGGTCAGTTCACCGAGCCCAAGCAGTTCTCCGGCCTGCTGTCGACGCACCTCGGCCCCACGCAGGACAGCGGCTCCATCGCCTACCTGCGGCCCGAGACAGCGCAGGGCATCTTCACCAACTTCGGCCAGGTGCAGACCACTTCGCGCCGCAAGCCGCCGTTCGGCATCGCCCAGGTGGGCAAGTCGTTCCGCAACGAGATCACGCCGGGCAACTTCATCTTCCGCACCCGTGAGTTCGAGCAGATGGAGATGGAGTTCTTCGTCAAGCCGGGCGAGGACGAGAAGTGGCACGAGTACTGGATGGAGCAGCGCTGGAGCTGGTACACCGGCCTGGGTCTCCGTGAGGAGAATATGCGGTGGTACGAGCACCCGAAGGAGAAGCTCTCCCACTACTCGAAGCGGACGGCGGACATCGAGTACCGCTTCAACTTCGGCGGCGGCGAGTGGGGCGAGCTGGAGGGTGTCGCCAACCGGACCGACTACGACCTCGGCGCGCACTCCAAGGCTTCCGGGCAGGATCTTTCGTACTTCGACCAGGAGGCCGGGGAGCGGTGGACGCCGTTCGTCATCGAGCCGGCGGCGGGTGTGGGGCGGGCGATGCTCGCGTTCCTGCTGGACGCGTATGTCGAGGACGAGGCGCCGAACGCCAAGGGCAAGATGGAGAAGCGGACGGTGCTGCGGCTCGACCGCCGTCTGGCCCCGGTGAAGGTCGCCGTGCTGCCGCTGTCCCGGAACCCCGAGCTGTCGCCGAAGGCGAAGGGGCTCGCGCAGGCGCTGCGGCAGAACTGGAACATCGAGTTCGATGACGCCGGTGCGATCGGGCGGCGGTACCGGCGGCAGGACGAGATCGGTACGCCGTACTGCGTGACCGTGGACTTCGACACGCTGGATGACAATGCCGTGACCGTGCGGGAGCGGGACTCCATGAAGCAGGAGCGCGTGTCGCTGGACCAGATCGAGGGGTACCTGGCCGGGCGCCTGCTGGGCTGCTGAGGTCCGCTGTTCCGAGCGTTTTGGCCCTCGGTGCCGGGTCCGTCTTGGATCTGGGCCGAGGGCCACTGCTTTGTCGGGCTGGCCGCATGAGCCTCGCCTTTCTTCTGACGACCCTGGTTGTCGTCGTCACGCCCGGCACCGGACTCGTCTACACCCTCGCCGCCGGGCTGGCCCGTGGGCGCCGCGCGAGCGTGGTCGCGGCGGCCGGATGCCCGCTGGCGATCGTTTTGCATGTGCTGTCCACGGTGACCGGGGCCGCCGCGCTGCTGCATGCGAGCGCGACCGCGTTTCAGGTGCTGAAGTACGCCGGGGTCGCGTATCTGCTGTACATGGCGTGGGCCGTGGTGCGGGATCGGGAGGCGATCGTACGAGTGACAGATGACAGATGTTGAAATCTGTCATCTGTTCGTGCAGGGTGGATGCATGACGATGTCAACACGAACCCTCGGCACCACCGGCCCTCAGGTCTCCGCCCTCGGCCTCGGATGCATGGGCATGTCCGGGATGTACGGAGACTCGGACCGCGCCGAGTCCATAGCGACCATTCATGCCGCCCTCGAAGCGGGGGTGACCCTGCTCGACACCGGTGACTTCTACGGCATGGGCCACAACGAGCTGCTGATCAGCGAGGCCCTGCGCACCGCCCCGGCGGCCCTCCGGGACAACGCGCTGGTCAGCGTGAAGTTCGGCGCCCTGCGCGGCCCCGACGGCGCGTGGTTCGGCTTCGACGGCCGACCCGACGCCGTGAAGAGCTTCGCCGCGTACTCGCGCCAGCGCCTCGGCCTCGACCACATCGACATCTACCGGCCCTCCCGCCTCGACCCGGCCGTGCCGATCGAGGAGACCGTCGGCGCCGTCGCGGAACTCGTCGAGCAGGGCTACGTCCGGCACATCGGCCTGAGCGAGGTCGGCGCCGAGACCATCCGCCGGGCCGCCGCGACCGCCCCGATCGCCGACCTGCAGATCGAGTACGCGCTCATCTCCCGCGGCCCCGAGCGGGAGATCCTGCCCACCCTCCGCGAACTGGGCATCGCCGTCACCGCGTACGGCGTGCTCTCGCGCGGGCTCATCTCCGGCCACTTCACGTCCGGCCGGAAGCTCGCCGCCAACGATTTCCGCGCCTACTCGCCCCGTTTCCAGGGCGACAACTACCGGCACAACCTCACGATGGTCGAGTCCCTCCGGAAGATCGCCGAGCAGAAGGGCGCGACGGTCGCGCAGATCGCCATTGCCTGGGTGCTGTCCCGTGGCGAGGACATCGTGCCGCTGATCGGCGCGCGCACCCGCGTGCGGCTCACGGAGTCCCTGGGCGCCCTGGACGTGACCCTGGACGCGGCCGACCTCGCCGCCATCGAGAGCGCGGTCCCGGCCGACGCGGCGGCGGGGACGCGGTACGACGCGCGGCAGATGGCCATGCTCGACAGCGAGCGCTGAACACCGCGCCGGGTACCGTCTAGGCCATGGCACCGACCACCGAGATCCTGACCGCAGAGCGCATCCTCGAAGCGACCGAGGAGGTGCTGCGCCGCCACGGCCCCGCCAAGGCCACCGTGGTGGACGTGGCCCGCGCGCTCGGCGTCAGCCACGGCAGCGTCTACCGGCACTTCCGTACGAAGGCGGCGCTGCGGGAAGCGGTCACCATGCGCTGGCTGGACCGCACGACCCAGACGCTGGCCGGCATCGTCGCGGACGAGGGCCACGCCCCCGAGGCCCGGCTGCACGAGTGGCTCGCCGCCCTGTTCGAGGCCAAGCGGCGCAAGGCGGGCGACGACCCCGAGCTGTTCGCCACCTACACGGTGCTGGCCGGTGAGAACGGCGACGCGGTGCGCCGGCACCTCGCCGACCTGACCGGCCAGCTGACCGAGATCCTCCGGGCCGGTGCCGCATCCGGCGCCTTCGCCGTCGCCGATCCGGCTACCGCGGCTCGCGCCGTGTTCCAGGCCACGGCCTGCTTCCACGATCCGCAGTACTACCGGGAGTGGGAACAG
Organism: Streptomyces sp. TRM68367; assembly: GCF_014495685.1. Lineage (GTDB taxonomy): Bacteria > Actinomycetota > Actinomycetes > Streptomycetales > Streptomycetaceae > Streptomyces. The sequence continues at coordinate 95,183 of NZ_JACTVI010000025.1, forward strand.
CCCGGGGTCGAGGAGAGGTTCGACGCCGTGGTGGACCTGGTCGTGCGGGGGCTGCGCGCCCCCTGACCGTCCCTCAAGGCCGGTCGTCCTCCGTCGTACGCCCGAGGTACGTGACCGGGCCCGGACCCGGCACGTCGAGTTCCACGAAGCCCATACGGTCGTAGAACGCGCGGGCCTGGGTGTTGGCCGTCGCCATGGAGAGGTGGACGCGCGGTACGCCTCTGTCGTGCAGTGCCCGCAGGAACGTGCGCATCAGCGTGCGGCCGTGGCCGCGGCCCTGCCAGTCGGGGAGCAGGTCGATGTGCAAGTGAGCGGGGTAGGCGGTGAGTTGGGGGAGGGTCATGCGTTCCGGGTGGTGGAGCAGGCTGGCCATCGCCTCGTCGGGGGTGGTCGGCGGTCCGGACGGTGCCGGGTGGCGCGCGGCGACCCGCGGCAGCCACTTCGTGCGGAACGCCTCGGTGAAGCGGGGGGTGTCCGCGGTGCCGAGGATGTAGCCGACCGCCTGCCCGTGGCCGTCGTCCAGGACGAAGGCCAGCTCCGGCTCCAGCTCCACGTACGGATCCGCGAAGATCGTCGGGATGATGGTGGGGTCCGTGTAGACGGGGCGGCTGTCCTGGCCGTTGTGCGCGGTGCGGATGCAGATGTCGTCGAGGGCCGGGCGGTCCGCGGGACGGTACGGGCGTACGGCGGGGGAGGAGGTCACCCGCAGCATCCTGCCCGGCGGGGAGCGCTCCCTCAAGAGGCTCAGGCGCCCGCCGCGTACCGCCGGAAACCGCGCATCAGCGGGGGCGGCGTCGGGCTCCGCATCCCACCTGTGTCAGGAGGACCGCGACCGTCCGTGTGGTCGGGACGAGGTGCGCCGTGGTGCCGGTGCCACCGACCCAGCCGTAGCGGCCGGGGACGTTCCACGGGTCGACGGGAGTGACGTCGACCTGGCCGCCGTAGCCCCAGCCCTGGCACCGCCGCCGCGGTGACCGGCTTGGTGAGCGAGGCGATGCGGAAGATCGAGTCCCGCGCCATGGGGGCGGTCCCGTCGGCGTCCTGCGCGCCGACGGCCACCGCCTCGACATCGTCGCCGCGGGCCACCAGGCCCACGGCGCCCGGCACGGTTCCGTCGTCGACGTGCGGTCGCAGGGTGGCGTGCAGTCCGGTCATCGGGTGGCCTTCCGTCGGGTGGGTTGTACGTCCGTAGGTGCGAGTACGACCGCCGCCGCGGCCGAAAGTCATCGGGCGGCCGTGCGCCCGTCGTACGACTCCCGGCTCTGTCCTGACGACTCCGGGTGCGCGGACGTCATCGGCCCGGCTGTGTCTCCGTCGGATCCACCGTCGCCTGGTGGGCCTCGGCCAGGTGCTCCTCCGCCTTCAGCCAGGCCAGGAACTGCGCTCCCCGGCGCCAGCCGCACGTGTCGCAGTGGATCGTGCGCTGGACGCCGGTGCGCAGGACACGGACGACGTGCTCCCGCCCGTGCTGGTCCCAGCGGCTCACCTTGCTCGTGTCGGTCTGCTGCCTCTGGTCCGCCATGGGCATGGAGTGTGCAGCAAGACCAACATCAACAGGGGATTCTCCATAGAGAGTTGACCAAGGTGTGGCCCGGCGGCCGACGGCGGGTCAGCCGACGGTGCGGGGCAGGCGCAGGCTCAGCAAGCCCGTCAGGACCACGCCCGCCAACTGGACCAGCAGCGTTGTCATCAGGGCGGCCCGCATGCCCAGGCCGGGGACGAGGGACAGGAACAGGGTGCCGAGGGTGGCCACGCCCAGGGCGAGGGCCGACTGCTGGGTGGTGATCATCACGCCACTGCCGACGCCCGCGCGGGCCGGCGGCACCTCGGAGAGGACGATCCGGAAGATCACCGGGAGCTGGAGGGCCTGGCCGGCGCCTGCCACGGCTCCTCCGGGGAGGAGTTCCACCCAGCCGAGGTCCGGCCAGGAGCGCCAGGCCGCGAGGATCATCAGGGTCACGCCCAGGCCCTGCAGCACGGCACCGGCCGGTACGACGCGGGTGCCGTACCGGGCGACCAGGCGCGGTCCGAGGAGGGAGAAGACGAAGAAGACCACCGCCAGCGGGGCCAGCGCGAGGCCCGCGGCGACCGGGCCCAGGCCAGCGCCCTCCTGCAACGCCACCGCGAACACGAACATGAAGCCGCTGAAGCCGATCGAGAAGGGGAGGATCAGGAGGAGTCCGCGGCGCAGGGACACGAGGGCGAACAGGCTCGGCGGGACGAGGGGCGTACGGCCCTGGCGGTCGGCGCGGCGCTCCACCGCGTAGAACGCCGCCGCCGCGAACGGGAACGCCGCCAGCGCCAGCCACGTCCACAGCGGCCAGCCCGCCGCCCGGCCCTCGGTGAGCGGGGCAAGCAGCGTCAGCAGGGAGACCGCGAGCAGGACCGTGCCGGGGCCGTCGACCGGCTCCGGGCGCTGGGAGCGGGTCTCCGGTACGGCGCGCGCGGCCAGGAGCAGGCCGACGAGCACGACCGGCACGTTCACCAGGAACACCGCGCGCCAGCCGGTCCCCGCGATGTCCGCGGCGACCAGGACCCCGCCGAGGATCTGCCCGGCGATCATGGACAGGCCGGCCGTCGCACCGTACAGGCTCATTGCCCTGGCGCGGCGGGGGCCCTCGGTCGTGGCCTGGATGGTGGCGAGCACCTGCGGCAGCATCGCGGCGGCCGACGCGCCCTGCGCCACCCGCGCCGCCACCAGCGACCAGGCGTCGGGCGCGAGACCGCACGCCAGCGAGGTCAGTCCGAAGGCCGCCATGCCGCCCACGAACAGCCGCCGCCGGCCGAACAGGTCGCCGAGCCGGCCGCCGAGGACGAGGAGGACGGCGTACGCGACCCCGTACCCGGCGACGACGAGTTCGAGGACCGACTCGCTCGCGGCGAGGTCCGTGCCGATGGTGGGCAGGGCCACGTTGACGATCAAGAAGTCGATGAGCGGAAGTGCCGCGGCCAGCAGCACCGTGAACAGTCCGAGGCCGCCGAGCACGGGTGGTGCCTGCGGCGGGCGGACGACAGAAGTAGGTGAGGTGATGGTTTCGGTCACGGTCCCGAGCCTGCGGCCTCGCTCAGACTGGTACCAGAGTCTTCTTGTCCTGGTAGAACACCTACCTGGATAACAGGGTCCGTGCGGCGGCAGGCTGGAGGGCATGACGAGTATGGCCGAGGACACGGCGGTACGAGCGGTACAGGAGCCCCGGACGCGCGAGGACGAGATCCGGCGTCACGAACTCGCCGCCTTCCTGCGCAGCCGCCGCGAGCGCATCACCCCCGAGCAGGTCGGCCTGCCCCGCGGCCGCCGGCGCCGCACGCCCGGACTGCGCCGCGAGGAGGTCGCCCAGCTCTCCGCGGTCGGCGTCACCTGGTACACGTGGCTGGAGCAGGCGCGCGACATCCAGGTCTCCGTCCAGGTCCTCGACGCCCTCGCCCGGGCCCTGCTGCTCGACCCCAGCGAGCGCGCCCACCTGTTCCGGCTGGCCGCAGCGGTGGACCCGACGCCGGCCACGAGCTGCCCGTCGGTCACCCCGGCGCTGCGCGCGCTTCTTGAGCAGATCGAGCCGTACCCGGCGTGCCTGCAGAACAGCCGGTACGACATCCTCGCCCACAACCGCACGTACGGCCTGCTGCTGTGCGAACTGGACGCGGTGCCGCCCGAGGACCGCAACTGCATGCTGCTCAGCTTCACGAACGACGCGTGGCGTTCCTCGATCGTGCACCTGGAGCAGACCCAGCGCCTCATGGCCGCCCGCTTCCGCGCCGCCATGGCCGGCCATCTCGCCGAGCCCGCCTGGAAGATGCTCCTGAAGCGGCTGCGCGACCAGTCGCCCGAGTTCTGCGAGACCTGGGACCGGCACGAGGTCGTCGCCCACCGCACCAAGCGCAAGGAGTTCCGCAACCGGTACGTGGGGCGTCTCGCCGTCGACCACACCGACCTGTGGATCGGCCCGCACAACGGTCCGAGGATGGTGACGTACGTGCCTGCGGACGAGGAGAGCCGCGAGCGGATGGAGCGGCTGCACGCCCTTGCGCTGGAGCGGGCGGGGGGCGGCTGAGATCCCATTCCCCGGGGATCTTCGGGGATGACTGTCCGAAGTGCGGGAACACGGGTGTTACGGAAGGTGATGCCCAGATTCTCCCGGAGGCGAGGACAGTCATGGCTGAGCAGAGGGCGGCGCGAGACCGCACGCCGGAGCCGCTGCGCACGGCCGCCTCGACACTGCAGAAGGTGCCGGGCGCCGGGCTGGTGAACCGAGCGGCCGGCAACGCGGCCGACGGGCTGCAGAGGGTACCGGGCGCCAAGGCTGTGGGCCGGGCGGCCGAAGGGGCGCTGGACAGGATCGGGGCGGTGTCGCCGCGCGGGCGGCGGATGGCCGTGTACACCGGGGCCGGGGTGCTGGGCGTCGCGGGCGTCGTGGAGTGGCCCGTCGCGCTCACCGGAGCGGCGGTGGCCTGGCTGACGCAGCCGAAGCCCGAGGAGTCCACGGTGGCCGAGGGCGCGAAGACTGTGGCGGGCGCCAAGCGGGGTACGGCGCGGAAGACGTCGGGCGCGGGCGGTAAGGCGTCCGGCACGAGTACCAGTACGAGCAGGAGTCGTACGTCAAAGGCGGGGGGCAAGGCGTCCACCGGGCCGAAGAAGAAGGCCTCCGGGCGCGGCGGCGGTTCGGCCGCGGCAGGTAAGTCTCGTACGTCCGGTACCTCTCGTACGTCGGGTGCCTCGCGTACGTCGCGTACCGGTGAGGCGGGCTGAGAGCGGGCGATGAGCGGACTTCTGACGCGTACCGCGACGGCGGCGACCGGGGTCGCCCTGGCCGGACCCCGGCTGCTCGCGCGCGGCGCCGCACCCGCCGTCGGCGTGGCCGCCGGGGCGGTGGCCGGGACGGCACGGGCCGGAGTACGTGGCGCCGACTTCGCGGCGCGGGCGGCGCGGGTCGCCCGCGCGGCGCTGCCCGGAGGCACGAGCGACTGGCGGGCCGGGGCGCG
>NZ_JACTVI010000250.1 GCF_014495685.1 Streptomyces sp. TRM68367
TCCGGCTCGACATCGACCCGCCGGTCTCGGTGTTCCACACCGACGACGGCGAGCTCTTCGCCATCGACGACACCTGCACCCACCAGGACGCCTCGCTCGCCGACGGCTGGCTGGAGGGCTGCGAGGTGGAGTGCCCGTTGCACGCCTCGAAGTTCAACCTGAAGACCGGTGAGGTCGACGCCCCGCCGGCCAGGCGCCCCGTCCGGACCCACGAGGTCCTCGTCGAGAACGGCATGGTCTACGTCCAGCTGTCCACGGCCGCCCCCAACCTGCCGCCCTGCGTCGCGCGCAAGCTCGCCGGAGCCCTCGCGTGAGGACAGTGGCCGTGGTGGGCGCCTCGCTGGCCGGTCTGTCAGCGGCGCGCTCACTGCGGAAGCAGGGCTACGACGGGCGGCTGGTCGTCATCGGGGACGAGCTCCACCGCCCGTACGACCGGCCCCCGCTGTCCAAGGAATTCCTGGCCGGCACCCTCGGTGAAGCGGACCTCGCGCTGGAGACGGACGACGAGGACCTGGACGCGGAGTGGCTGCTCGGCACCCGCGCCACCGGACTCGACGCCGCCGAGCGCGCCGTCCACCTCGCCGACGGCCGGGAGGTCCGCGCCGACGGCTTCGTCATCGCGACCGGCGCCGCCGCGCGCACCCTGCCCGGCTGCGAGGGACTGGCCGGAGTGCACGTCCTGCGCACCCTGGACGACGCCCGCGCCCTGCGCGACGAACTGGCCCAGGGCGGACGGCTGGTGGTCATCGGCGGCGGGTTCGTCGGCGCCGAGGTCGCCTCCACCGCCTGCGCCCTCGGGGTCGACGTGACGGTGATCGAGGCGGCCCCGACGCCGCTCGCCGGACCCCTCGGCGAGAGCATGGGCGCCGTCGTCTCCGCTCTCCACGCGGACCACGGTGTACGGCTGTGGTGCGGCGTGGGTGTCAAGGGACTGAGCGGGGAAACCCGGGTGGACGCCGTCCTGCTCGAGGACGGCCGTAGCATCCCCGCCGACATCGTCGTGGTCGGTGTGGGCGCACGCCCGTGCGTCCAGTGGCTGGAGGGATCCGGCGTCGCGCTCGACAACGGCGTCACCTGCGGCGCGGACGGCCGTACCAGCCTGGCCGGCGTGGTCGCGGTCGGCGACTGCGCCAACTGGTACGACCCCCGTGCGGGTGCCCATCGCCGCGTCGAACACTGGACCGGCGCCCGGGAACGCCCCGACGCGGCCGTCGCCACGCTGCTGTCCTGGGGCGCCACGGAACCGAGTGTGCCCCGGCCGCCGTACTTCTGGTCGGACCAGTACGGCGTCAAGATCCAGTTCGTCGGCCACGCGGCCGGCGCCGACAGCGTGACGATCGAGGAAGGCACCCCGGACGACCGCAACGTCCTGGCCGTCTACCGGCGTGCCGGACACCCGGTCGCCGCGCTCGGAATGAACCAGCCGCGGCTCTTCACCCGCTGGCGCAAGCAACTCGCCCGCACCACATCTTGACACCGCCCCTGGGGCATCCCGTGCTGTTGTTGCACATGGTGCGCAGGGTTGCTCAAAAAACAACGCCGTCCGGAGTCGCTCTTCCCGGCGCGTGACCGACCGATCCACGACGTTTCCCGAGGAGTGCACCGTGACCTCGACCAGCCTGCCGGGCAGCCTGATCGCCACCCTCCCCGGCTCCTCCTACACCGACCCCGGCATCTTCGCCCAGGAGCAGGAGCACATCTTCGAGACCATGTGGTTCTGCGCCGTGCGCTCCTCCGATCTGGCGAAGCCCGGCGCCTTCCGGACCGTCGACGTGGGCCGCGAGAGCATCCTGGTCACGCGTGGGAGGGATGGCGCCGTGCGTTCGTTCTTCAACGTGTGCCGGCACCGCGGAGCCAGGCTCTGCACGCAGGAGAGCGGCGAGGTGAAGCGGGCCTTCCAGTGCCCGTACCACGCCTGGACCTACGGCCTCGACGGCAAGCTTGTCGCGGCGCCCAACCTCACCAAGATGCCCGACGTGGGCCGCACCGAGTACGGCCTGGCGCCGGTGGCCACCCGCGAATGGCTCGGCTATGTCTGGGTCTGCCTGGCGGAGAACCCGCC
>NZ_JACTVI010000251.1 GCF_014495685.1 Streptomyces sp. TRM68367
CCGGAGTTCCGCAGCAGAGGTAGCGGCATAGTCGCTGGAAATAGGGTTTGACCTGCGAAAACACAGCATGGCCCGGTGACGTGGCGTGTCACTAGGCTGCGGTGAACGTGCTGGTCAGGCGGGTGTCGTCACTCCGAGGACCTTCTTGGGTGGTTCGACCTGTAGAGCGGTGAACAGGTCCTGCTGGGGCTTGGTGAGTTGGGTGGTCTGGCGGAAGGAGCCGGCCGGGCCGGTCAGGGTGACGGCGTGGACGCGCTGGAGCTGCTCGCGGATGCGGTTCCAGGTGGTCCCGGTGCGGGTCTCGGCGACGCGGATCAGCAGCAGCGCCAGCCAGCAGAGCAGGACGTGGGCGCGGATGCGGTCCTCGCGGCGGTGGTAGACCGGGCGGAGGTCGAGCAGTTGCTTCATGTCCCTCCAGCCTCGTTCCACTTCGAGGAGCTGCTTGTATCCCAGGGCGATGTCCTCGGCGCTCAGGTTCGGGGCGGAGGTCCGCAGCAGGTACTTGCCGTCGAGGTTTTCCTCGGCGGCGATCTTCTTCTTGTCGATCCGCAGCAGTCCGCCGGGGGTGGTCCGCAGGAACCGCTTCAGGCCGGGCTTGGTGGACAACTGCCCAACCAGGTGGGCGCGTTCGTCCTTCTTCAGCTTGTCGGTGCCGTCGATGGCCTGCTCCAGCTGCTCGACGAGCTTGGCGCGGACGGCTGCGTCACGTTTGGCCTGTTCGGGGTTGAAGCAGATCACGAACCGGTCGTCAGAGCCGATGTTGACCTCCTTGACCTGCATGTTGTCGCTCACGGTCGCATAGCGGCCGGGCCTGGCGAGGGCGGCCTTGACCTCCTGGGAGCCGGAGCGAAGCTTCTCGCCGATGATGTAGCCGCCGCCTGCCTGCATGAGCGCGCGGCGGTTGGCGGCGGAGGTGAAGCCGCGGTCGGCGACCCATACGACGCGTGAGAGGGACCATTCCCTCAGGTCGCGCTTGACCTGGCGGATCAGATCGGAATCCGCGGTCGCCCCGGGCCATGACCAGACACGGACCGGGATGCCGTCACGGGTGACGGCCATGCCGACGACGACCTGGGGCAGGTCATCACGGGAGTCCTTGGACTTGCCGTGGGCACGGAATCCCCGGTGGTGGGCGGCCTGTTGCGGGACACTGCTGTCGGGCAGAAGGCGGCCGTCGGCGTCGCGTGGGGAGGGCTCGTCGGCCTCCTCGGTCTCGAAGTAGGTGCTGGTGGTGTCGAAGAACAGCAGGTCCACTTCGAGGTTGAGCAGGTCGGTGACCTGGAAGTACACGTTTTTCGCCAGCGTCGGCTCTATCTGGAGCAGCCAGTCCATCGCCCGGTAGCAGGCGTCGTCGCTGACCTGCGGGAGGCCGTCGATGATCGTGTCGTGAGCGATCCAGTCGGTGGCGGCAAGCTTGCTGGAGGCATCCAGGGCGCGGTTGGCGGTCAGGGCGAACAGCACCCGCTCGACGCGGGAGGGAATCTTGCGGCCGGTCAACTCCTTCGCCATGACCTTGTCGATGCCCAGCCAGCGCCACAGGACGTCGAGCGCGTGCGCGGCGCCGAACGGACGGGAGTCGGTCAGGGCCAGGCCCTCGCCGGAGGCCGGCGGGGCCCCGGCCGGGTCCAGCATCCGGCCGAGCGCCGCAATGAGGCGTTCGATGGCCGGGCGGTCGAGCTGGTCCTCGCGGCCGAAGGAGTACAGGACCTTGGTGCGGGATGCCTTGGCGACCGGGTCCCACTCGTTGTGAGCGAGCTGGAGGTAGCGCACGGTCTTACCGTCGCGGCCCTTGCGCGTGGATGACTTCACGTACACGGGCAGCGACCTTACCAGGTGCGATCCCTAGCTGACTCCGCTGAATCACCAGGTCACAGCTATGTATCCGATCCCATGTGTCACTAGGGATTCTGAGCCGTGCCGCTATGCCTGAACGCGCTGACCAGCAACTTCACCACGCAGCACCTGCCAGGAGACCGATTTGCTGCGGAACCCGGG
>NZ_JACTVI010000252.1 GCF_014495685.1 Streptomyces sp. TRM68367
ACCCGCCTGGGCTCCATCGAAGGGCTCATCCATCTGAACCACGAGACCGTGTGAACAGCTACTGATCCACAGCTTTTGACAATTGCTCAATGGACGAAGACGAGTGCCTTCACCGCTACGGTCTGCACCCTGTCGCCGCGGGCCTCGCCGAGGTTCGCGGGCTGCTCAGAGTGCAAATCCGGCTGGAGCAGCAGGCTCAGGGTGACGGCGACACCGAGCTGATGAAACTGTGCTGCGTTCAGCTGTTCAATGCCGGCAGTCTCGACGATGTATTGCTCATCTGGAAGGCCAAGTCCGCCAGCATGGACGCCGACTGCTCGATCGACATCCAGTTGTTGTGCGGGAGCGGACTGGCCAGAACCAAGGCATACCTGTTGTCTCAGCGTCTACCCGAAGCCGAAGCGGCGCTTCAGCGATTGCTCGACCGTGAGAAGGCTGGCGACTTCGAGGACTTCTCCGTCGAGGGACACTCCGCCCAGTACGCCGCCTACTACACGCCGTGAAGCATGCTGTCGAGCTTCCGAACCCGGCTCACGCTCCATCACCGTGTCGGAACCGGAGGAGACGCATCGACTTCGGACTTCGCATCCACAGGTCTTGCGATTGCTCCCCATCCGGTTTGCCCCCTCCCTGACCGCAAGGCGTCTCGGTCGAACCTGCTCAGTACGCCCGTCCGTAACGGAAGTGACGCCTGCCTCGGCGAGCGGGGCCACAGCGCTCGGCCTGGGCGGCGGGCTGTTGGGCGACAGCAGCACGCACCGCGGCGTGGGCGGTGGCGATGTGGGTGCCGTTGCGCCGCTTCCTACGCTTGCTCACCTCTGGCACCGGCACCGACACGATCCTCGCTTGCGGTGGCCGCCGGCATCTGACCGACTGGCAGAGGTCAACCACGCCACGGGCGACGAGCTCCTCGATGAACGGGTCATCCACGGCTGCAGTCCCGGGCTCAGTTGTTATTTTCCCTTGGGGTGGGTAGCACGCCGGAGCAGGTGGCGCGGCCGTGGGCGCCGGTGGCGGTGGCGCTTTGGACGTGGTGGCTGCGGATGGCGAGGGTGCAGCGGGCGTTGCCGCCTTTCTTGCCCAGGATGATGCTGATGGTGGGGTCGTGTCCGACCGGAACGTCGACGGTGGTGCGCCACGGCAGGTGGGCGTGGTGGACGACGGTGGCCTTTCCGGCTTGGTTGCGGGCCTGGTAGGTGAGGTCGGCGGTTCCCGTACCGGTGACTTCGTAGGTGACGGGAGCGGTGGGGGTGGTGCGGTGCTGCCCCTTGCCGTTGTCGTTGCCGCCGGTGGTGTCGAGGAGGCCGTAGACGACCAGTGCGCCGCATGCGGCGAGCAGCGCGCCGCCGACCAGGATGCCGGAGCGGTCGGGGCGGTGGGGGCGGCGGCGAGGGGTGGACGGCTCACCGGATGCGATGTCCGGGGCCTGTTGAGTGGCACCGGTGTCCTCAGCGGTCTCTTCACACTCTGGGTTCGGCTTGGCGGGTGGGGCGATCTTGGCGGTCGCGGTCGATGCGGATTCGCAGGGTTTTGCCAGCTCGGCGGGGTCGGCCACCTCGGTGGTCGCTACATGTTCCCGTCTTTCGTCACTCATAAACATTCACCTTGCCCATCGGTGCGCTCGAATTCGAGGCGTCCGGAATCCGGATCAAAACCGGTCCCTTATACCCGATGCGCCATACCGATGGCCAGTCGACGGAAGAACCGGGACATCAGGCTGTTCCCGCAGGAAACCTGATTTAACGTCAATTGGCCTCTATGTGACGGCGCTTGACTTAGACCGGCCCAAGTGACTAGTGGTGTGTCGCTGCTTAATTACGGTGTGTCTGGTTGGGAGGTTGGTGTCTGGCAGATTCCTTCCCCTTTGCCAGACAGGGCTG
>NZ_JACTVI010000253.1 GCF_014495685.1 Streptomyces sp. TRM68367
CCTCGCCAGCGCGGCAGGACTCACCCACCCACCGGAGATCAAGACAGCGAGTTATTAATCGGCAAGCCCTAACTACACGGCATTGGGTCTATTCCGCCGCGGGCCAGCGTGACCCGGCCCAGGCGGGCGCCGCGTTGTCCCTCGTCGTCAGCCTCGGATACGTCGGCTTTCTCGTCGGCCCCATCGTCATCGGCAGCGTCAGCACGTTCATCGGACTGCCCGACGCGTTGGGCATCCCCGCCGCGCTCGTGTTCCTGGTGGCCCTCGGCGCCCCGGCTCTGCGGCCCCGTGATCACGGCGACCACACGGCAACGGCGTCCGCCACCAGCCCAGTTGATTGAGCCGGTTCGCGCATGAGCTCGAAATCCGTTCGCTGTGACTCGGGCAACTGGCTACCGTCGCCGCGCATGGACCTCGAGGACCCCAAAGACGTCGTCCGGCGTGGCTACGACGCGCTGTCCGTGCGCTATGACGAGGCGTACGGCGCCGAGACGAAGTACGAGCCATGGCTCAGCGACCTGCGCGCACGCATCCCGGCCGGTGGCACCGTGCTGGACCTGGGCTGCGGAAGCGGGGTGCCGGTAGCACGTTCTCTGGCCGATGCCGCTTACCGGGTCACCGGCATCGACATCAGCGCGGTGCAGGTCCGCCGGGCCCGGGAACGGGTGCCCGAGGCGGAGTTCATCCAGGTCGATGCCACGGCCGCGTCCTTCGACGACGCACCCTTCGACGCTGTCGTCTCCCTCTACGCCCTCATCCACATTCCACTGTCCGAGCAGCCGCCCTTGCTGCAGAGGGTCGCCGCGTGGCTGCGCCCGGGAGGCTGGCTCGTGGCGACTACTGGACACCGTGCGTGGACCGGCGTCGACGAGAACTGGCTCGGTGGCGGAGCCCCGATGTGGTTGAGCCACGCGGATGCCGCCACCAACCGCGCGTGGATGACCCAGGCCGGACTGACCGTCGAACGGGAGGAGTTCGTGCCCGAAGGCGATGGCGGGCACGCCTTGTACTGGGCACGACGCCCCTGATAACCCAACCCTGGGAATTCAGCTGAATTGGGCGATCTGACGGCCCGGTAGCAGATAGGTGCCGCTGGCCTGCAAGGATGCGAGTGTCGAGGTCGTATCCGCTGCGAGAGTCAGGGCACCAATCTGGTGAGCGAGCCTACAGGGTGGGATCGGCGGCTGTCCGTAGCCGCGGACGGGAAGGGATTGATCGGGTATGCCGGGGCGGTGCTGCTGCGCCGGCTGGCGGACCGTACGGGGTTGACGGCCGCGGTGACGGCCGTGCTGCCCGGTGGCGGCGGGCACGGCTGGCGCGAGCGGGGTGCGGTGCTGGTGCAACTCGCCGTGGCGATCGTGCTGGGGGCGCGGAACCTGAGCGATGCCGAGGCCCTGCAGGCCCACCATCAGGGCCTGTTCGGGCCGGGGGTGTCGGACTCCACCACCCGTCGTGCGCTCGCCGATCTGGACGAGCAGGTGCTGGCTGCGCTGGCCCGCGCCCGGGCGAAGGTGCGCCGCCACGTGTGGTCGCTGCTGTGCCTGCGGCCGGGTGGGTTCCCTGGCTGACGGTCGCCGGGAAGCGGCTGTACGGCTGGGTCGTGATCGACATGGACGCCACGATCATCACCGCCGCGTCCAAGAAGCAGGGCGCCTCTGCGACCTGGAAGAAGACTTTCGGGTTCCATCCGCTGGCCGCGTGGTGTGCGAACACGCACGAGTGCCTGGCGATGCTGCTGCGTACCGGCAGCGCCGGCTCGAACACGGTCGCCGACCACCTGAAGGTACTGGCCGACGCTTTGG
>NZ_JACTVI010000254.1 GCF_014495685.1 Streptomyces sp. TRM68367
ACAGCGCCGACACCGACAACGAGAAGACCGCCTTCACCTACTCCTACGACGCCAACGGCAACCTGGTCGACCTGGCCGACGCCACTCCGGGCGCCCGCTACGACGACTACGCCGCCACCTTCGACGGGGTCAACCTGCTGGCCAAGCTGGAGGTGAAGAAGGCCGGCACCACGCTGCACACCACGTCGTTCAACTATGACGCGGACGGCAACACCCTGTCGCGTACGCACGATGCGAGGGTCGCGTCGTTCGAGTACGACACGCGCAACCTTCTGTCCAAGGTCACCAACAAGGACAGCGCCACTGACACTTCGCCGAAGGTCACGCAGTTCACCTACACCCCCGGTGGTCAGGTGGCCACGGAGACCAAGGGCAACGGCAACGTGGTCACCTCCGACTACTTCCTCGACGGTGCTTTGAAGCACCAGTTGGAGAAGAAGTCGGATGGCACGACCACGGTGGCCGAGCACACCTACACCTACGATCCGGACGGCAACACCACCGAGGACGTCTCCAAGGTCCAGAACGCCGACGACCACACGGCGTACAAGGACCAGACGTTGGACTACGCCTACACGCCGCGCGATCAGGTCAAGAGCGTGACGAAGGCCGGTGGCGGGTCGAATGAGTCGTATGTCTACGACGACAACGGCAACGTGACGTCGCAGACCGTCGGTGGCCAGACGACGACGTCGAACTACGACCGCAACCGGCTGGCGACCACCGTCGTGGCGGGGGTGTCCTCCGGCTACCACTACGACCCCTACGGCCGGCTGGACAACGTCACCACCGCCGGCAGCGTGGTCGAGCGCTACACCTACGACGGCTTCGACCACATCGCCAGCGAGCAGAAGAAGAACGGCACCGGCTACGACACCACCAACTACACCTACGACCCGTTCGACCGGACGGTGTCGCAGACACAGAACGCGGGCGCCACGGGTGAGAAGACCACCGTCTTCGACTACCTGGCGATGTCCAACGCGGTGGTCTCCGAGACCGAGAACGGGACGACCACCAAGACCTACCAGTACTCGCCGTGGGGCGAGCGCCTCTCGCAGGTGAAGATCAAGTCGGACGGGACGAAGGAGCCGACGTACTACACCTATGACGCGCACTCCAACGTCCAGGCGGTCACCGACCAGTCCGGTGACACCAAGTCGACGTACGGCTACACCGCCTACGGTTCGGACGACTCCAGCCAGGACACGGGTGCGGACAAGCCCGGCTCGACGACGAACTCGCCGAGCGATCCGTACAACGCCTACCGGTTCAACGCCGACCGCGTGGACGGCTCCACGGGCACGTACAACATGGGCTTCCGCACCTACGACCCGGGCCTGAACCGGTTCCTGTCCCGGGACATGTACAACGGTGCCCTGTCCGACATGGGCCTGATCTCCGACCCGCTGACCGGCAACCGCTACGCCTTCGGCGGCGGCAACCCCATCTCCAATATCGAGCTGGACGGGCACGGCTGGCTGTCCGACCTGGGCCACACGGCCCTGGACGCGGCCGGCATGATCCCGGTCGTCGGCGCGGTCGCCGATGTCGCCAACGCCGGCTGGTACGCGGCCGACGGTGACTACCTGGACGCCGGCATCTCGCTCGCCGGGGCGATCCCGGTGATCGGGGATGCGGCCCTGGGTGCCCGGATGGCGGTCAAGGGCGCCAAGTACGCGGCGGAAGGCGCCGAAGCCCTGCAAGGGCTGAAGAACGCCGACCACCTCGCGGAGGACGCCAAGGCCGCCACGCACGTCGGCGAGGACACGGCCGATGCCGCCAAGGCCGAGA
>NZ_JACTVI010000255.1 GCF_014495685.1 Streptomyces sp. TRM68367
CCGCCCTCGTCCTGCTCCAACTCGAACACGGCCGCACCGCCTGAACGAAGATCACTAAACGTCACGAGACGTTACCGAGAAGGGTTCACTGGGCCGCCCATCACCTCCCGATCGGCTCGGGCGATTTGCTGCACGTGGTCGATGAATCGTTGATCACCGAGCCGCATAGTGGCGATGCGCTGGCATGGGCTGCTGGCTCATTCTCCAGCCGCCCACCGCTACCTGGCCGTCAGATCCAGTAGGAGCTGACCAGATCACGGGCGTTTCCCATTGATCGTGGACACCCTGATCATTGGATCGTGATGATCCATAGGACAGGAGTTCCCGTTGGGGACGTCGAAGTACTCGTCTGAGTTCCGGGCCGATGCCGTCGCGGTCCGCTAGACACTCACCACGCGGTAGTCATCCTCCTCTCGGAGGACGTCGCGCAACTGGAGTGTCTTCAGTCCCTCCGCCGTCGGCGGTACGGGGCAAGACGGTCCATCTCAAAGCTAAAGACGTGCACCGAGCACCATATATGGTTCTGACTGAATATCAAGAGGCTTTGGCTATCGCGCACCTCAACGGACTGAAACCCCTCGGGCGATCGGCAGTATCGAACGTCTCCGGAAGAGCTCCCCGATCTTGTAGAAACCCTCCCATGTGACGGCAGCTGGCACCCTCGTGTGCGGAATGCCGCTCGTTCGCGCCCCGCACGAAGAGCCACCGTTCGCATGCCCACGCCCGTCCACCCTTCTGCACGCTCGCTGCACGCTTGTCCACCGGCACCCCTCAGTAGCGGCTTAAGGACTGGGCCGCCACTGCAACGCAAGTTAAAGGGCAAGGAAAAACCCCAGGACACGGCGAGTGAGTCCTGGGGTTCTCCGGAGCCGCCTTCGGGATTCGAACCCGAGACCTACGCATTACGAGACCGTGAGGGATCGTGTTGCGTGGCGCTTCGTCGTGCTGCCTGGTGACGTTCTGCCTGATCAGAGCATGCGCGGCCGGTTGGTCTGTACTACCTCTTGTTACGTCGTCCAAAGGCGTCCGGCCACCAGCTGGCCACCGGGACGGGCACCGCCAGCCACATAGAGCCGAACCACCGGAGCTGTCAGACTCCTACAATCCTTCCTGGAGGCGTCCATCGGAATCCGCCCTGCCTAGTGAAATTCCGCAAAGCTTGTACACGCTCCCGGCGCCGACTTCGGGCCGTCCCGCTGAGCGAGCTAGCCCGCCTCCGCCGCCGAGCCGTCGTCCCCCGAGCAGCCGATGCGGACCCTGCCGACGAGCACAACGTCCAGACTAGTGCTCTGGCCGGTAGACCGCCCACGTCTTGGGTGTCTCCGATATCTTCACCGCCGTGAGTTCAGGCACCTCGTCACGCCACCTGTCGAAGATCCACTTGGCGAGATTCTCCGCCGAAGGGGAGCACCCCCCCCCCATCGATTCATTGAGGTGCCGGTGATCGAGGGTTTCGTCCATCCATTTCTTGAACGCGTCGAGGTCCCTGTAATCCCGTACGAATCCCGCAGGGGTCAGCGCGTCGTCCTCGGCCGAGAGTTCGAGCACCACGATGTAGTTGTGGCCGTGCATGCGCGCGCAAGGGTGCCACGCGGGCAGCTGGTCGAGCACGTGGCTCGCGGAGAAGTGGAACTCCTTGGTTATGGTGAACACGATTTCCGCCTCCCCCTCTACTAGGGCTTTGTTAGGTCCTGTGGTGGGGTTCGGGGGTGGGTGCGGGCTGGCCGCATATCGAGCAGGCGCCGGTCCAGGTGGCCAGGAT
>NZ_JACTVI010000256.1 GCF_014495685.1 Streptomyces sp. TRM68367
GCGGAGTCCGCACAGACGGCAGAGGCGCAGGGCGACAAGATCGCGGGCGGCACGTGCAGTTTCTCGCCCGATACCAAGGTCCTGATGGATCACGGCAAGACCAAGGCGATCGGGAAGATCAAGCCCGGCGACAAGGTGCAGGCCGCCGACCCCAAGACCGGCAAGCACCAGGGCACACGTATGGTCACGGCCACCTGGGTCAACCACGACCACGACCTGGTCGACATCACGATCCGGACTCCAGACGGCGGCACCGCGACCCTGCGCACGACAGCTAACCACCCGTTCTACGACAAATCGACCCACAAGTGGACGCCAGCTGCGAAGCTCCTGCCCGGTCACGACCTTCAGACCCCGAACGGCCGCGGCCTGGTCCGGGTAAAGAAGATCACCCTGACCATTGGGACAGCGTTCCGCTACAACCTCACCGTCGAGCAACTGCACACGTACTACGTGCTCGCGGGCAAGGTCGCGGTCCTGGTCCACAACACCTGCGGTGAGGTTCCGTACAACAGCGGGGGCCTGGCGACCAAGGCGTTCCAGCACCGGCTCAACACCGTCGGAGCCACGCTCCGCAATGTCGCGGTGGCAAAGGTGGAAGGCCGGGAGGGCCTGGCCTACGGGATTAGCAAGGGTGACGAATTCCACGCGGAGGATGACATTCTGAGCCAGCTCAATCCTGGGGAGAAGATCACCGAGCTGTATACGGAGCGGCAGCCGTGCCCGCGCTGTGCGGGTAGGCTGGCAGATCACCTCGGGGGCGATGCCTCCATCTCCTGGTCCGTCCCCTGGGGCGATCCGGAGACGGAACTCGGAGGACTCATCAACACACAATCCAATGCGCGACTCAAGGACATGATATTGCGCGCAATGGGGATCTGAGGATCTGGAGAACGACTCGTGTACAACTCGGAAAGTGGCGGTCTCATGCGAGAGATGCAACACTTCACCCTCGCCGAGAAGGTGAAGAATCTGCTCGCGACTGCGGGTCTCGGAATTGCGGCCACGGCGGATCCGGGCTACTCCACCGGGGCTCGGGTCGAGATCGACGATCCGGGGAGCGGAGAGGTGGCGGTGTACGTCGCTTGGCGCGTGCACCCCACCCTCTACCACCACTTCCTTACCGTCGATCCCGCCCGCCTCGCAGCGGATGAACGGGTGGCGCTGAAGGTGCAGCTGGAGAAATCCATGTACCAGGCGCTGCGATCGGTGCTGGAGTACGCGGGCTTCCGGGTGGACCGGGCAACCGGCGAACGTGCCGGCGAGCTTCATGTCACCCCAGGGCCGCAGTAGCGGGGCGGTCGGCGGTCGCGGCCCATCGTATGGAGCCATGACCTGACACCGCCCCTATGCACCCGGCGCCACCCCGCGATCGCGACGGGGTGGCGCCGGGTCTGTTTTCCCAGCGGGAGGCCGCGGCCTGGGGGCCGCGATGCACAACAGACCGGGTCGCGGAAGCGGCATCAAGGGCGGCAGCCTCCAGTTGCGCAGACATATGAAGGCTGGGGCTTCGACCAAGGTGAGCTGACCGGATGGCAGCCGTCGTCCACGCCGGCTTGGCCGCACTCGATTGCCTGCCCCGCGAGTACTGGGTCGACGCCGGTATCCCACCGCCGCCCAGGTTTTGGCCGCCCGTACCTAGCACGGCGTCGCTCTGTTACGGCAGCTGTAGATAGCCCTGCCTGTGCTCATCGCGGCTGGTCAGCGGTTTGAGGGGGGTGGGTGCGGGGCACGAGGACGGCCG
>NZ_JACTVI010000257.1 GCF_014495685.1 Streptomyces sp. TRM68367
GGGCCTGTCGATGAATTAGTGGGTTTCTTGCGGTAGTTGGGCTCGTTGATGCGGTATGGGTCGCTTCGATGAGTTGATCGGTTCGTTGGAGGAGAAGTTCGGGGCGGTGACGCCGTACCTGGACGAGCGGCAGCGCCGGATGCTGTACGCGGCGGAGGCTCGGCAGCTCGGGCACGGTGGGATCGCTGCGGTGGCGCGGGCCGCGGGCGTCTCGAAGGGCTGCGTCAGCCGCGGCCTGGCCGAACTCGATGCGGGCCGGGCGCCGGACGGGCGGGTGCGGCGGCCGGGGGCCGGTCGCCCTGCGCTGGCGGAGAAAGACCCGGGCCTGGTTCCGGCCCTGTTGGCGCTGGTCGAGGACACCACGCAGGGCGACCCGATAGGGCCGCTGACGTGGACGACGAAGTCGCTGCGCCGACTGGCGGACGAACTCGCCGCCCAGGGGCGGAAGGTGGGCCGCGACACCGTGGCCGCGTTACTGAAGGCGGCAGGGTTCAGCCTGCGTGGCAACGCCCGGGTCCTGGCCGGCAGCAACCACCCGGACCGGGACGCCCAGTTCCGGCACATCAACGACACGGTGAAAACGTTCCTGGACGGGGGCGACCCGGTGATCAGCGTGGACACGAAGAAGAAGGAGCAGATCGGCCTGTTCGGCCAGGCGGGGCGGGAGTGGAGGCCGCCCGGGGCGCCGGTGAAGGTCCTCGACCACGACTTCCCCACCCATGCGACCGGCACCGCGATCCCCTACGGGATCTACGATGTCGCCCGTAACACCGGCTACGTCGTCATCGGCACCGATCACGACACCGCCGCATTCGCCGTGGCCTGCCTGCGCCGCTGGTGGAAGGAAGAGGGCCGCAGCGCCTACCCCTCTGCCACCCGGCTGCTGATCACCGCGGACGGCGGCGGCTCCAACAGCTCCCGTGCCAAGACGTGGAAGGCCAACCTCGCCCTCCTGGCCTCCGAGACCGGCCTTGAGATCACGGTGTGTCACCTGCCCCCGGGAACATCGAAGTGGAACCGGGTCGAGCACCGCCTGTTCTCCTTTATCACGATGAACTGGCGCGCCCGCCCGCTGACCAGCTACGACGTCGCCCTCAACCTGATCTCCTCCACCACCACCCGCACCGGACTGTCCGTCACCGCCCGCCTGGACACCAGCAGCTACCCCACGGGGATCGAGATCAGCCAGCAGCACGCGGCCGCCCTGACCATCCACCCCGACCCGTTCCACGGCGAGTGGAACTACACCATCCCGCCCCAGCCCGGCATCCCCGACGTCCCGCTCCACCCGCCCGGCCCCCGATCCCATCCCCGCCACGCGCACACTTTCGGCGCGACGCTGGCCACCCACCCCCTCCTGACGGGCCTAAACCGCCACGACCTCGACCGCCTCACCGCCGGCATCCGCGACCGACTCGACGCCCTCCCGCCCAAGCAACGGCCCCGGCACCGCAAGCTCACCACCGAGAACATCATCTGGGCCACCGTCCTCGACCAGCGCGGCCTGTCCTGCTCACTCACTGCCTACCTCTTCCGCATCGGCGAGAACCAGATGAGAGCCCTGATCAAACAGGTTCGTCCCCTCCTCGAGGACCACGGGCACCGCCCCGAACCCATCCCCGCCCGCCTGATCGACCCCAGCGACCTCGCCAGCTACGTCATGCACGCGACATCCCAGGCCGCCGAGCACGACACGCCCCACTAATTCATCGACAGGCCC
>NZ_JACTVI010000258.1 GCF_014495685.1 Streptomyces sp. TRM68367
AGGGCTTGCAGATCATTAACATGTCGTCTTGATCTTGTTGTGGGGCTCGCCGGTTTGGGTGAGGACCCGGGCTTGGAGGGTTGCAAGGGCGACGGGTGGCGTCGTCGCGGGTGGGATGACGATGCCGTGTGCCTCGAGCAGTTTCCTGTTCTTCAGAAGGGTGCGGTGCATCGCGGTCCGGCTGCTGCCGAACAGTACGGCGAGAGGTTCGGCGGCCAGGGCGACCCGCAGATGGAGCACGGTGGCCAGGACCTGTTCGGGGAAGGCAAGCCGGGGTGGACGACCACGCTGAGTATCGCCGCCGGGTGTCAACATCCGTGTGAGGACGTCCAGTTGTTGCCGGGACATGCCGGTCAGTGCGGGATCGGACAGCAGCGTCTGTTCCCACTGCGGGGCCGGCTCCTGTGGAGCCCGGGGCGCGGGGACAGCAGGGCAGGGCTGTGGGTGCAGGGCATAGTTCCATTCGCCATGGAATGCGTGCCGGGTCAGTGGCAGAGCGGCCATCTCGGCGTCACCGATACGAACACCGGTGGGATAGGTGTTGGTGTCGAGTGCGGCACTCACGCTGAGCCCGGTGCGGGTGGTGGTCGCGGCGATGGACTCGACGATGACTTCGTGGCTGGTCAGCGGGCGGCCCCGCCAGTTCATGGTGATGTGCGAGAACAGCCGGTGCTCGATCTTGTTCCACTTCGATGTGCCCGGCGGCAGATGACACACCGTGATCGTCAGTCCCGTTTCGGCCGCGAGCCGGGCCAGTTCGAGCTTCCAGGCCCGGGTGCGATAGCCGTTGGAGCCGCCCGCGTCCGCAGTGATCAGCAGCCGTGCCGCCTGCGGGTAGGCAGCCTGGCCCTGGCCCTGCCACCAGCGGCGGATCGACTCCACGGCGAACGCCGCGGTGTCGTGATCGGTACCGACGTTGACCCAGCCGGTGTTCGCCGCCACGTCGTAGATCCCATAGGGGACGGCCTTGCCCAGGTGCGGGTCGGCGAAGTCATGCACGTTCACCGGCACCGGCTCACCCATCGGCCGCCACTGGCAGCCGTTGTTCTTGAACTCGCCGACGAGCTCCTTCTTCTTGGTGTCCACGCTGATCACCGGCTGACCGGCGTCCCGGTGCTCGCGGGCCTGCTCGTTGAGATAGCGGAACTGGGCATCCCGGTCCGGGTGCTGGCTGCCCTCGATCGTCTTGGTGTTGGCCTGCAGGCTGAAGCCTTCCTCCCGCAGCAGGCTGGCGACGGTGTCGGCACTGACGCGGTGCCCGGCCCGGGTCAGCTCCTGCGCCAGCGTGCGGGTGGACTTCACCGTCCACCGCAGCGGCGACATCGGGTCACCCCGTACATCCGGCTCAACCAGCGCCAACAGCGCAGGCCGCAGCCCCGGATCCAGATCCGCGACCCGTTTGCGGCCCCCGCCCACACGACGCACCCGCCCCAGAGGCTCCTCACCCGCCTCAAGTTCGAACACGCCTTTGCGGACCGTCGTCTCGCTGACCGCACCGGCCTGTGCCACGGCCCGGACACCGCCGTGTCCCAGCGCCCAGGCCTCCGCAGCCATCAGCAGCCGTCGCTGCCGCTCGTCCAGATGCGGGAACAACACCGCGAACTTCACAGCGAGTTGGTCACGAGTCTCGTCCGGGATGCGCATACCACACCAACGAGCTTCAGGACGGGAAGCAACACCTTGATGATCTGCAAGCCCT
>NZ_JACTVI010000259.1 GCF_014495685.1 Streptomyces sp. TRM68367
GAGGAAGTTCCATCGTGATTCGTGCAGGTCAACGGTCCTGGTGTGACGAGTGGTTGGGGTGCTCGCGCAGCTCATCACGGTGATCATTGCGGGGAGATCATCGGTCACCGAGCTACCTGGTGGTGCGTCAGCACCAGCAGGGCCCGCACCAGCGCGGTCGCGTGCCGCGGATGCATGCGCACCTTGGTCAGGATCCGGAAGGTCTTCAGGCTCGCGAAGCCGTGCTCGACCGGCGCCCGTAGGCTGCTGATCAGCCGGTTCACGACCTTCTTCGGTGACGACAGGCGCTTGCCGCCGCTCGCCTTGAACCCTGTGATGACCGCCTGCTGCTCCTCGGCCCCCTCGTCCAGACCGACGAAGCCCAGGTCTGCCACCGCTGCAAGCTCCAGCTCGCGCAGTCGCGCGCACAGCTTCTCGTAGCGGGCCGCCGTGATCTCGCTGCAGGCGCCGCGGCGGGACGAGGAGATCCACAAAAGCCGCCCCTTCGCATCGGTCAGGGCGAGAAACAGCAGGCCATGCGCCTTGTGCTTCCCTGAGTAGTTCTTCCGGTTCGCCCGCCCACTGCGCCGCCGGGTACGGATCAGCGTCCCGTCCAACAGGACCACGCAGCCGCTGTCCTTGGCCACCTTGGCCAGCGCGCGGTCCAGGCGGGGGGCACGTGCGGCCAGCAGGCCGAGGACCTCCAGCACCCAGCGCCGCACCGTGGAGGCCGAGACCGCGTTCCCGCCGGCCAGGTCGGCCAGGCGCTCGTCGTTGCGCAGGTGGGCCAGCACGATCAGCGCTATCTGCCCGGCGTCGAGCTTGCGCCACCGGGAGCGGATCTGTCTGCGGTGGGCGCGGATCAGGCCGGCCACGCGGTTGACGGTCGCGCTGGACAGCGGCAGGCGGACGGAGTAGACAAGGCCGGTGTCGCCCTCGGCGGGGCTGGTCTTCTTGTTCACGCATGGACCAACACCCGCCGGGGGCGCTTGCGTTGCGGCCCGAATCGGCCGTTGTGGCAGGTCGGCCGCAGGCTACCGGGGCAGGTAGCGTCCGGCGGGGGTGCGGGTGATCCAGCCGCGCTCGGCCAACTTGCGCAGCTTCCCGCGCACCGGCTCCACCTTCGCCGGCACCGCATCCAATCCCAGCTCGCGGGCCACGTCCTTGGCCTGCAGCGGGCTGTCGCCGCCCGCGACGATCTCCATGATCTTCTGGTATTCGGCGGGCAGGTCGTCCGTGCCGGTGTCGGGGCCGTGGTGGGGAATCAGCAGCTGGCCGGCGGCTCCGGGCGTGCCCACGGGCCGCGGGGGCGCCGCGGGGGTGCCGCCGGTGGCCTCTTCCAGAGCCTGCTGCCAGGCCGTGGCGTCAGGGTGCCCGGCCTCGGCATCCTCCTGGTACTGCTGGTAGACGACCTCGGCGGCCCCGAGCCGGGCCACTTCGGCCTCGGTGTCGGTCAACTGCTTGCGCAGCTGCGCGGCGCGTTCTTCCAGCACCACCCGGCGCTCTATCAGCCACACCATCAGGTTCTGGGCCATGTCCCCTCCCCTCGCGGGCCCGCCATCGCGACCCCGCACGCACGGTAGGGGCACCAGTGCCCAGCGTGCAGGAGATCCGAGGAAGACGACCCGAAGCGGACCGACAGATGATCTCCCCGACGCGATCACGCTCGTGACATGCGCGAGCAGCCCAACC
>NZ_JACTVI010000026.1 GCF_014495685.1 Streptomyces sp. TRM68367
CCCTTGAAATCGTGGTACCGGCGCTCGACCGCACCCTGACCCTTGTACTGGATGAGGACGTCCTGCGGGGCGGCCTGTTCGACGGTCAGTGGTGTGATCAGCGCGTACCAGCCGTCGACCTGGGCCTCAGCGTCGAGGACCTCCTGGTCGAAGTGCCAGCGGAGCGAGGGGGCACCGGTCTCGTCCTCGGTGATGTCCCAGCGCAGGCAGGAGGCGACGCGGCGCTTCGCGGCGATCACCCCGGCGCGGGCGGCGACCTTCTCGCGGGTCTTGTAGTGCCGTCCGCCCGCCACGCGGGCGAGTTTGTCCATATCCTCCCCGGCCCGGGCGAGGCGCTTGGCCCGGGCGGCCTGCTGACCGGCCGCGTTGCCGGTGGAGTGGACCAGGATCCGCCGCACCGTCAGGACCGGGTCGCGCTTGCGGGGCCCGGCGAGGGTGTGGACGTCCTCCAGCACCCGGTATACCTCCCGCTGGTCCGGTTCCTTGCCGGCGTCCCGCTCGGGCACCCAGTCCACCACCGGCGCCTGGGCGAGGTCCAAAGCGGCATACACCTCGTCCTTGACCTGCGCGGCCGGGACGGGCGCGATGAAATCCACCCCGGCTGCCAGCAGTGCGGTGACGTTCGCGTAGGACACCAGCTTGGAGTCGGCGACCATCAGGAAATCCTGCTCACCGGCCATGCCCTGCAGGTCCTTCATCGCCCCGACGACCTGGCTGACCTCGGCCGCGCCGCCGCCGAAGACGCGGGCGTGGACGGGGATGCCGCCGTCGGCGGACACCGCCAGCCCGGCCTGGACCTGCTTCAGATCCACCCGCCGGTCCTTGGGATGCCCGTAGCCGATGACCGGGTACTGCTCGTCCTGGTCCCCGCCCGGGAAGGCGCCGTGGACGGACATGCTGGTCATGTCCCAGTGCAGCCGGGACACGTCGATACCGAACTCGGTGATCGCCCGTGCGCCGACGGTGCCCGCGATCTGCTCCAGGTGCGGGGCGATCGCGTCCAGGGCCCGGGCCAGGCGGTCGTCGTTGAGCAGGCCCGGCTCGATGCCGAAGACCTCCTCCACCGCCCAGGTCCGCGCCCAGTCCCCGACCCGCACCAGCGGTGCGGGCGAGGTCAGCCGGTTGGCCACCAGCGCCTCGATCACCTGCCCGTGGGTCAGATGTGCGCTCGCGCCGCCCGGGCACAGCTCGTCGACGATCCCGGCCACGTCCAGCCGGCGCAGAAACTCGGCAGCGACAGGCAGAGCGCCCAGACGCTTCTCCACCACGGACGTCACCGCCACTTCAAGGCGCTGACGCTGAGAACGTGGCCGCGGGGACCGGGAAGTCATCGACACACCCGGCCCAACGCCACACCCCCGGCCCGAGACACCCCCGGNCGCTGACGCTGAGAACGTGGCCGCGGGGACCGGGAAGTCATCGACACACCCGGCCCAACGCCACACCCCCGGCCCGAGACACCCCCGGACCGGTCACACCATACGAATCAACGACCCGCGAAGTACGGGACTAGCCGTGCGACACCGGGGGCCGCCGCGACAGCGGTGCCGAACAGGCGCGGCGCTCCCCCGTTGCAGACACCCCCACGCCCCCCTCAGTTCATCTTCCGTTCACCCAGGTTACCTACGGTCGACCGGCCAATGACCTCGAACGATTGCCTGGGTAAATGGAAAGCTTCTCGCTGATCCTCGCGATTGTGGTGGTAACCGCACTCGCGTTTGATTTCACGAACGGTTTCCACGACACCGCGAACGCGATGGCCACGACCATTTCCACGGGCGCCATGAGGCCCAAGGTCGCGGTGGCCATGTCCGCCGTCCTCAATCTTGTCGGCGCCTTCCTGTCGGTCGAGGTCGCCAACACGATCTCCAAGGGTCTCGTCGACGAGTCCGGCATCCGTCCCGAGGTCATATTCGCCGCCCTGGTAGGCGCGATCCTCTGGAACCTGCTGACCTGGCTCGTCGGCCTCCCGTCCAGCTCGTCGCACGCCCTCATGGGCGGTCTGATCGGCGCCACCATCGCCTCGGCGGGCTTCGGCGCGGTGCACGGCGACGTGCTCGTCACCAAGGTGCTGATCCCGGCGATCGCCGCCCCGCTGGTCGCGGGCCTCGCGGCGATGTTCGCCTCCCGGCTGACGTACTCGCTCGGAAAGAAGGCCGACGGCAAGGCCGCCGAGAAGGGCTACCGCGCCGGCCAGGTCGCCTCCGCGGGCCTGGTCTCGCTGGCGCACGGCACGAACGACGCGCAGAAGACGATGGGCGTCATCACCCTCGCCCTGGTCGCCGGCGGCACCGTCGCCCCCGACTCCGACCCGCCCACCTGGGTCATCCTCTCCGCGGGTCTCGCCATCGCGCTCGGCACCTACCTCGGCGGCTGGCGCATCATCCGTACCATGGGCAAGGGCCTGACCGACCTCCAGCCGCAGCAGGGCTTCGCCGCCCAGACCAGCGCGGCCACGGTCATTCTGGCCTCCTCCCACCTCGGCTTCTCCCTCTCCACCACGCACTCCGTCTCCGGCTCGGTGATGGGCGCGGGTCTGGGCCGCAAGGGCGGCGTGGTCCGCTGGTCCACGGCCACCCGGATGTTCGTCGCCTGGGGCCTGACCCTGCCGGCGGCGGCCCTGGTCGGCGCGCTCGCCGAGTACGTCACCGGATTCGGCCACTGGGGTACGGCCCTGGTGGCGGTGTTCCTGGTCGCCTCCAGCGCGACCATCTGGAAGCTCTCCCGCCGCGAGGTCGTGGACCACACCAACGTCAACGACTCCGAGGAGCCGCCCGGCGTGGTGACCACCGCCGTCGCCGCGGTGACCCCGCCCCCGGCGGGCGCGTCGGCCGAGTCCGAGGCCGAGCCCGAGCCCGAAGCCGAGTCCGAGGCCGACGAGCTGACGGCCAGCATCCCCCACCAGGCCGGCGAACCGGCGACCTCGTCGCCCGCCACCAGGACCTGAGCCCCGCTCACCCGGTTACGAAAGGAAGCAGCAGCATGAAGATCGACTGGGCGGCTCTCGGTTCCGTCTTCGGAGTGAGCCTCGTGGTCACCGTGGCCTTGGTGGGCCTGTTCACCCTCGGCATCACAGGCCTGTCCCGCCGCGAGCGGGCGGCAGCCCAGGGCGGCTCCGCGGCCCTCGCGGTCACCGGCGCGTATGCCTGCTTCGCGGCGTGCGCGGCGGCGGTGGGGTACGGGATCTATCTGATCGTCGCCTGAGCGGCGGCACACACACGTCCGGGGTGCGGGGCGGATCACGCCTCGCGCCCCGCGCCTGTGTGGGGCTTCGCACACTCCCCCCTCGCAGGTCAACGGCAAGTTGACGGCCCTTCCGGGGGCGTGGTGGACTTCCGGAGCCAGTACGGCGGCAGGAGAGGAAGCCGGTGCGAGTCCGGCGCGGTCCCGCCACTGTCACCGGGGCAGACAGCTCCGGAAGCCAGGAACTCTCGCCGTCGGTCTCGTCGAACCAGGGCGTGGACACCCTGAGTGAGGACATATCGCCATGCGCGGCTACCGATCGCGGTTCAGTCTCTTCAACGACCTCAGCTTCTTCAGCGACGCCCTGTCCGGCTCAGTGGCCGGCTGAGCCGATGGGTGCCGAGCGCGTCTTCGCGTACGGCGCCGCCGCCGGCCTCCTCGGCGACCTGCTCCTCGGCGATCCGCGCCGCGGGCATCCGGTCGCCGCGTTCGGCCGTGCCGCCGGTGCCGTGGAACGGGTGTTGTGGCGGGACCACCGCGGGTGGGGCGCGCTGCACGCCGCCGTGTGCGCGGGCGGCGCCGTGGCGGCCGGAGCCCTCGCCGCGCGCGCCGTACGCCGCTCCCCCGCCGCCTCCGTCGCCCTGACCGGCGCAGCCACCTGGGCCGTCGTCGGGGGGACCTCGCTCGCCCGCGAGGCCCGTCGCATCGGGCGGGCGCTCGCGGCGGGGGACGTCGAGGGGGCGCGGGCACGGCTGCCGCATCTGTGCGGGCGGGATCCGCAGGCCCTCGACGCCGACGGGATCGCGCGGGCCGTCGTCGAGTCCGTCGCCGAGAACACCTCCGACGCAGTCGTGGGGGCGCTCGTGTGGGGCGCCGCCGGGGGCGTGCCGGGGCTGCTCGGGTTCCGGGCCGTGAACACCCTCGACGCCATGGTCGGGCACAGGTCGCCCAGGTACCGGCGCTACGGGTGGGCCTCGGCCCGCCTGGACGACCTGACCGGGTGGCCGGGCGCCCGGCTCACCGCCATACTCGCCGCGTCCGCCGGCCCCGACCCGCGCGGTGCGCTGCGCGCATGGCGGGCCGACGCCCACCGGCATCCGAGCCCCAACGCCGGGCCCGTGGAGGCGTCGTTCGCGGGGGCGCTCGGGGTGCGGCTGGGCGGGACGTTGTCGTACGGGGGACGGGTGGAGCGTCGGCCGGTGCTGAACGGGGAGGGGCGTGCGGTGCGTGCTGAGGACATCGAGCGGGCTGTTCGGTTGTCGCGACGGGTGAGCTGGCTGGCGTTCGGGGTCAGTGCGGGTGGGGCGTTGCTGCGGGGGTGGGGCGCTCGGCGCTCGGCGTTGTCGGCCGTGCCGACCCTCCCCCGAGTTCCCGACGTCGCTCGAACAGGGGGAACCCCCATCGCCCTGCGGAACGACTGCCCACGGCAGTTGAGGAGTGTGCCGCTGCGGCCGGGAGGCGCGCCATCGCCGTCGGGGGCCGCACGGCGGTCGGGGTGTGCGGCATGAGCGGCGGTGGGGTTCTTGTCGCCGGTACCACCTCCGACGCCGGTAAGAGTGTCGTGACCGCCGGGATCTGCCGGTGGCTGGTGCGGCAGGGGGTGAAGGTCGCGCCGTTCAAGGCACAGAACATGTCGCTGAACTCGTTCGTCACGCGCGAGGGCGCCGAGATCGGGCGGGCGCAGGCCATGCAGGCGCAGGCCTGCCGTGTCGAGCCGACCGCGCTGATGAATCCGGTGCTGCTCAAGCCGGGTGGCGAGCAGAGCAGTCAGGTCGTGCTGCTGGGTAAGCCCGTCGGTGAGCTCAGTGCGCGTGGATATCACGGCGGGCGGCAGCAGAAGCTGCTCGGGACCGTGCTGGACTGTCTGGAGCAGTTGCGGGGCGCGTACGACGCGGTGATCTGCGAGGGGGCCGGTTCGCCCGCCGAGATCAATCTGCGGCGGACCGACATCGTGAACATGGGGATCGCCCGGGGCGCCCGGCTGCCCGTGCTCGTCGTCGGCGACATCGACCGGGGCGGCGTCTTCGCCTCCTTCTTCGGGACCCTCGCGCTGCTGTCTCGGGAGGACCAGGAGCTGGTCGCCGGGTTCCTCGTGAACAAGTTCCGCGGGGATGTCTCCCTGCTCGAGCCCGGCCTCGGCATGCTGCGCGACGTCACCGGGCGGCGTACGTACGGCGTGCTGCCGTTCCGGAACGGGCTCGGGATCGACGAGGAGGACGGGATGGGGGTCTCGCTGCGCGGGGCCGTGCGCGAGTCCGCCGTGGCCCCGCCCGTCGGCGAGGACGTGCTGCGGGTCGCCGTCTGTGCCGTACCCCTCATGTCCAACTTCACCGATGTGGACGCACTGGCCGCCGAACCGGGCGTCGTCGTGCGGTTCGTGGACCGGCCCGAGGAGCTGGCCGACGCGGACCTGGTGGTGATCCCCGGTACGCGCGGGACCGTACGCGCGCTGGAGTGGCTGCGGGAGCGGGGGCTGGCCGAGGCCATCGTGCGCAGGGCCTGCGAAGAGCGTCCGGTGCTCGGCATCTGCGGGGGCTTCCAGGTGCTCGGCGAGCACATCGAGGACGACGTCGAGAGCCGCAAGGGGCATGTCGACGGGCTCGGAATCCTGCCCGTGCGGGTGCGGTTCGCGCGGGAGAAGACCCTCACGCGACCCGTCGGTGAAGCCCTTGGCGAGCGGGTCGAGGGATACGAGATCCACCACGGGGTCGCCCGCACAGATGGCGGCGAAGCGTTCATCTCTGATGACAAAGGACACAGCCTGGACGGCTGCCGCGTCGGCCAGACCTGGGGCACGCACTGGCACGGCTCGCTGGAGTCGGACGGCTTCCGGCGCGCCTTCCTGCGCGAGGTGGCCGCCGCCGCGGGCCGCCGCTTCGTGCCGGCGCCCGGCACATCGTTCGCCGCGCTGCGCGAGGAGCAGCTCGACCGGCTGGGCGACCTGATCGAACAGCACGCTGACACGGACGCGCTGTGGCGGCTCATCGAGTCGGGCGCGCCGCAAGGACTGCCTTTCATTCCACCGGGAGCGCCCGCATGAGCACAGTGTTGTTGTTGTCGACCGCCGATACCGATCTGCTGGCGGCGCGTGCCTCCGGCGCCGCGTACCGCATCGGCAACCCCACCCGCGTGGACGTCGCCGAGGAGCTGCCGGGGCTCGTCGAGGGCGCCGACATCGCCGTCGTACGGCTGCTCGGCGGCAAGCGGGCCTGGGAGGACGGGCTGGCCGCGCTGGAGGGGGCCGGTATCCCGACCGTGCTGCTCGGCGGGGAGGCCCTGCCGGACGCGGAGCTGATGGCCGAGTCGTCCGTGCCGGCCGGGGTCGTGGCGGAGGCTTTGAAGTACCTCGTCGAGGGCGGGCCCGCCAACCTCACCGAGCTGGCCCGGTTCCTGTCGGACACCGTGCTGCTGACGGGCGAGGGGTTCGTCGAGCCGCAGAAGATGCCCGAGTACGGGGTGCACGGGGAGCGTCCGCGGACGGACGACCGTCCGACCGTCGGCGTGCTCTTCTACCGCGCCCATGAACTCAGCGGCAACGCCGCCTTCGTGGACACCCTGTGCGACGCGATCGAGGCGCACGGCGCCAACGCCCTTCCCGTGTACTGCGGTTCGCTGCGCGGCGCGGACGCCGGGCTCTACGAGCTGCTGGCGCAGGCCGACGCCCTGGTCGCCACCGTGCTCGCGGCCGGCGGCACGCACGCCTCGCAGGCCTCGGCGGGCGGCGACGAGGAGTCCTGGGACGTCGGAGCACTCGCCGAGCTGAACATCCCGGTGCTGCAGGGGCTCTGCCTGACCTCCTCGCGGGCCGCCTGGGAGGAGTCCGACGCCGCGCTGTCCCCCATGGACGCGGCGATGCAGGTCGCGATCCCCGAGTTCGACGGGCGGCTCGTCACCGTGCCCTTCTCCTTCAAGGAGCAGGTCTGCGAAAACGGAACCGACGTCCCCGTGTACGTCGCCGATCCGGAGCGGGCCGCACGGGTCGCCGGGATCGCCGTACGGCACGCGCGGCTGAAGCACAAGCGTAACGAGGACAAGAAGCTCGCCCTGGTCTTCACCGCCTACCCGACCAAGCACTCGCGCGTCGGCAACGCGGTCGGCCTCGACACGCCCGCGTCGGCGGTACGGGTCCTGGACGCACTCGAGCAAGCGGGGTACGGGGTCACGGGGTACCCGTCCGGCGGCGACGAGCTGATCCACCGGCTCATCGCGGCCGGCGGTCACGACGTCGAGTGGCTGACCGAGGAGCAGCTGGCCGCCGCGCCCGCGCGGGTGCCGCTGGCCGACTACCGGGCGTGGTTCGACAAGCTCGACCCGGAACTCAGAAGCGCCATGCTGGAGGCGTGGGGCGAGCCGCCGGGCAGCCTGTACGTCGACGGCGACGACATCGTGCTGGCTTCCCTCCAGTTCGGGAACGTCGTCGTGATGATCCAGCCGCCGCGCGGCTTCGGCGAGAACCCGATCGCGATCTACCACGATCCGGACATGCCGCCGTCGCACCACTACATGGCGGCCTACCGCTGGCTTGAACACAGCTTCGGCGCCGACGCGATCGTGCACATGGGCAAGCACGGCACGATGGAGTGGCTGCCGGGCAAGGGCCTCGGGCTGAGCGCCGGCTGCGCGCCGGACGCCGTGCTCGGCGACCTGCCGCTGATCTACCCGTTCATCGTCAACGACCCCGGCGAGGGCACCCAGGCCAAGCGGCGCGGGCACGCGACGGTGGTCGACCACCTCGTCCCGCCGATGGCACGCGCCGACACCTACGGCGACCTGGCCAAGCTGGAGCAACTCCTCGACGAGTACGCGCTCGTCTCCGACCTGGACCCGGCCAAGGCCCCCGCGGTGCGGGCGCAGATCTGGACGCTGGTCAAGGCGGCCGAGCTGCACCACGACCTGCACGTCGACGACCAGCCGGACGACGACGAGTTCGACGAGTTCGTGATGCACATCGACGGCTATCTGTGCGAGATCAAGGACGTGCAGATCCGCGACGGACTGCACATCCTGGGCGGCGGGCCGGTCGGTGAACCGCGCGTGAACCTGGTGCTCGCCGTGCTGCGCGCCTCCCAGGTGTGGGGCGGGCAGGCCGACGCGCTGCCGGGGCTCAGGGCGTCCCTGGCCGAACACTTCGGGCTGGTGGAGAAGGAGTTGCTGGCCGAGCCGGGGGCGCCGGTGAAGGTGCCGGTCGAGCTGACGGACCTCGTCGACGGGCCGTCGCGTACGGCCGCCGACGCGATCGATCTGCTGGAGCAGCTGTGCCGGCGGATCGCTGAGGGGATGGAGGAGCGCGGCTGGGCCTCGCCGGAGAGCACCGCTCTCGTCCGCGAGGTGCTGGGTGCCGAACTCCCCGAGGCCGTGGCGGTGCTGGAGTTCGCGTGCGAGGAGGTCGTGCCGCGGCTGGCCCGTACGACGGACGAGATCGGCCACATCCTCAAGGCGCTGGACGGCGGTTACGTCCCGGCGGGCCCGTCGGGGTCGCCGACGCGTGGCCTGGTCAACGTCCTGCCGACCGGCCGGAACTTCTACTCGGTCGACCCCAAGGCCATTCCGTCCCGGCTGAGCTGGGAGGTCGGGCAGTCGCTGGCGGATTCGCTGGTGCAGAGGTACCTGCAGGACACCGGCGAGTACCCGAGGTCCGTCGGCCTGACGGTCTGGGGTACGTCCGCGATGCGCACCCAGGGTGACGACATCGCCGAGATCCTGGCGCTGCTGGGCTGCCGTCCCGTGTGGGACGACGCGTCGCGCCGGGTGACCGGGTTCGAGGTGGTCCCGCCGGCGGAGCTGGGCCGGCCGCGCATCGACGTCACGGTTCGTATCTCGGGCTTCTTCCGGGACGCGTTCCCGCACGTCGTGGGCCTGATCGACGATGCGGTGCGGGCGGTGGCCGAGCTGGCGGAGCCCGCCGAGTCCAATTACGTGCGGGCGCACGTGGAGGAGGACGCGGCTGAACACGGCGATCGGCGGCGGGCGACGGCCCGGATTTTCGGGTCCAAGCCGGGGGCTTATGGTGCGGGGCTACTGCCGCTGATCGACGCGCGGAACTGGAGGAGCGACGCCGATCTCGCCGAGGTGTACGCCGTCTGGGGCGGCTACGCCTACGGGCGCGGGCTCGACGGGCGGGCGGCGCGCGGGGACATGGAGACGGCGTTCCGGCGGATCGCGGTCGCCGCGAAGAACGTGGACACGCGCGAGCACGACCTCGTCGACGCCGACGACTACTTCCAGTACCACGGCGGCATGGTCGCCATGGTGCGCCATCTGACGGGCGCGAGCCCCGAGGCGTACGTGGGTGACTCGGCGACGCCGGACCAGGTGAAGACGCGCACGCTCGGCGAGGAGACGCATCGCGTGTTCCGGGCCCGGGTGGTCAACCCGCGCTGGATGGCGGCGATGCGGCGGCACGGCTACAAGGGCGCGTTCGAGATGGCGGCGACCGTCGACTACCTCTTCGGGTACGACGCCACGGCCGGGGTCGTGGACGACTGGATGTACGAGAAGCTCAGCGCGGAGTACGTCTTCGCCCCGGAGAACCGGGACTTCATGAAGAAGTCCAACCCCTGGGCGCTGCGCGGCATCACCGAGCGGCTGCTGGAGGCCGCGGGCCGCGGGCTGTGGGCGGAGCCGGACGCGGACACGCTGGAGCGGCTGCGCGCCACCTATCTGGAGCTCGAAGGCGACCTGGAGGGCGACAAGTGAGTACCCCCTTTCCGTTCACGGCCGTAGTCGGCCAGGACGACCTGCGGCTCGCGCTGCTGCTGAACGCCGTGTCCCCGGCGGTCGGCGGTGTGCTGGTGCGCGGTGAGAAGGGCACCGCCAAGTCGACGGCCGTGCGCGCACTGTCGGCGCTGCTGCCGCACGTGCCGGTCGTCCCCGGGTGCCGTTTCTCCTGTGACCCCGCCGTGCCGGACGCGGGCTGCCCGGACGGCCCGCACGAGGCGGGGGCGGGTGCCGAGCGGCCCGCCCGGATGGTCGAGCTGCCCGTCGGGGCGTCCGAGGACCGGCTCGTGGGTGCGCTGGACATCGAGCGGGCGCTGTCCGAGGGCGTGAAGGCGTTCGAGCCGGGGCTGCTCGCCGACGCGCACCGCGGGATCCTGTACGTCGACGAGGTCAACCTGCTCCACGACCATCTGGTCGACCTGCTGCTGGACGCGGCGGCGATGGGGGCCTCGTACGTCGAGCGCGAGGGCGTGTCCGTGCGGCACGCGGCGCGGTTCCTGCTCGTTGGCACCATGAACCCCGAAGAGGGCGAGCTGCGGCCGCAGTTGCTCGACCGGTTCGGGCTGACCGTGGAGGTCGCGGCCTCGCGGGAGCCGGAGCAGCGCGTGGAGGTGGTGCGGCGGCGGCTGGCGTACGACGACGATCCGGCGGGTTTCGCCGCGCGGTGGGCCGAGGAGGAGGCCGCCGTACGGGCGCGGATCGTGGCCGCGCGTGAGTTGTTGCCCTCCGTCCGGCTGGGCGACGGGGCGCTGCGGCAGATCGCGGCGACCTGTGCCGCTTTCGAGGTGGACGGTATGCGGGCCGACATCGTGATGGCGCGTACGGCGACCGCGCTGGCGGCGTGGGCCGGGCGGACCGATGTGCTCGCCGAGGATGTGCGGCAGGCGGCGCTGCTCGCGTTGCCGCATCGGCGCCGGCGGAATCCCTTCGACGCGCCGGGGCTGGACGAGGACAAGCTCGACGAGACGTTGGAGGAGTACTCCGGCGACGGTGAGGACGATCCCGACCCCGACGGGCCGGGCGACGGCGGCGGCGGACAGCCTTCGCCCGACGAGGGGCCGCAGGGCGGCGACTCGGGCGACGGCGCCCGGACCGAGGCCGGTGAGGGCGGTGAGCCGCCGGCCTCCGGTGCGGGGGGACAGTCCGCCGTACGGGCCACGGAGCCCTTCCGGGCCAAGATGCTGAGCGTGCCGGGGGTCGGCGAGGGGGCCGCCGGGCGGCGGTCGCGGGCGCGGACCGAGCACGGGCGGACGACCGGGGCGCGGCGTCCGCAGGGTGCGCTGACCAAGCTGCACCTGGCGGCGACCGTGCAGGCGGCCGCGCCGCATCAGCGGGCGCGGGGGCGGTCCGGGCCGGGGCTGGTCGTGCGGCGGGACGATCTGCGGCAGGCGGTGCGCGAGGGGCGTGAGGGGAACCTCGTGCTGTTCGTGGTCGACGCCTCGGGGTCGATGGCGGCGCGGCAGCGGATGAGTGCGGTGAAGGGTGCCGTGCTGTCGCTGCTGCTGGACGCCTATCAGCGGCGGGACAAGGTGGGGCTGGTGACGTTTCGGGGGGCGGCGGCGGATGTGGCGCTGCCGCCGACCTCGTCTGTGGACGCGGCGGCGGCTCGGCTGGAGTCGTTGCCGACGGGTGGGCGGACGCCGCTCGCGGCCGGGCTGCTGAAGGCCCATGAGGTACTGCGGGTGGAGCGGCTGCGGGATCCGGCGCGGCGGGCGCTTGTCGTCGTGGTGACGGACGGGCGGGCCACTGGTGGCCCGGAGCCGGTGGAGCTGGCGGGGCGTGCCGCGCGGATGTTCGCGGCCGACGGTGTCGCGTCCGTGGTCGTGGACTGCGAGTCGGGGCCCGTGCGGCTGGGGCTCGCGGGGCGGCTCGCGGGTGAGCTGGGCGGGGCCGCGGTGACGTTGGACGAGCTGCGGGCCGACTCGATCGCCGGGTTGGTGAGGGACGTACAGGGGACTTCCAGGAGGGCCGCGTAATGCCGAAGGGTCAGCCGAGTGTCGTACCGGACGACGGACTGACGACACGTCAGCGTCGGAACCGGCCGCTTGTCGTCGTGCATACCGGGGTTGGCAAGGGAAAGTCCACCGCTGCGTTCGGGCTTGCGCTGCGGGCCTGGAACCAGGGGTGGCCCATCGGTGTGTTCCAGTTCGTCAAGTCGGCCAAGTGGAAGGTCGGTGAGGAGCGGGCGCTGCGGGTGCTCGGGGACTCCGGGGAGGGTGGGAGCGTCGCCTGGCACAAGATGGGTGAGGGCTGGTCGTGGGTGCAGCGCGATCTCCAGGGTGACAACTCGACCAACGAGGAGAAGGCTCGGGAGGGCTGGGAGCAGGTCAAGCGGGACCTGGCTGCGGAGACGTACGGGCTGTATGTGCTGGACGAGTTCGCCTATCCGATGCACTGGGGGTGGGTCGACACCGATGAGGTGATCGACGTGCTGCGGAATCGGCCGGGGGCCCAGCATGTGGTGATCACCGGGCGGAACGCGCCGGAGAAGCTGGTGGACTTCGCCGATCTCGTCACCGACATGTCCAAGGTCAAGCATCCGATGGATGTCGGGCAGAAGGGGCAGAGGGGTATCGAGTGGTGAGCTCTTCCGTCCCTCGGCTGGTCATCGCCGCGCCGTCGTCCGGCAGCGGGAAGACCACCGTCGCCACCGGGCTGATGGCCGCGCTCGCGGGGCGTGGGCTGGCCGTGTCCCCGCACAAGGTGGGGCCGGACTACATCGATCCCGGGTATCACGCGCTGGCGACCGGGCGGGTGGGGCGCAATCTCGATGCGTATCTGTGCGGGGCCGAGTTGATCGGGCCGTTGTTCCTGCATGGGGCGCGGGGGTGTGACATCGCCGTGGTCGAGGGCGTGATGGGGCTGTACGACGGGGCCGCCGGGGAGGGTGAGCTGGCGTCCACCGCCCACGTGGCGAAGCTGCTGCGGGCGCCGGTCGTGCTGGTCGTGGACGCCTCGGCGCAGTCGCGGTCGGTGGCTGCGCTGGTGCACGGGTTTGCGTCCTGGGACCCGGAGGTTCGGGTTGGGGGCGTGATTCTGAACAAGGTTGCGTCCGATCGGCATGAGGAGTTGTTGCGGGAGGCGTTGGAGTCGGCCGGGGTTCCGGTCTTGGGGGTGTTGCGGCGGGCTCGGCAGGTGGATACGCCGTCTCGGCATCTGGGGCTGGTGCCGGTTGCCGAGCGGCGGGCGGCGGCTGTTGAGGCGGTTGCGGCGATGGCTGCGCAGGTCTCCGACGGGTGTGATCTGGAGGGGTTGGTCGGGCTGGCGCGGGGGGCGGGGGTGTTGTCATGTGCGGCTTGGGATGGGGCTGAGGTCTTGGCTTCTTCGCCCCCGCCGCCCCTACCCGTCCCTTCCTCCAGGGGCTCCGCCCCTTCGGCCCCGCCAGGGGGCTCTGCCCCCTGGACCCCCGCCGGGGCTCCGCCCCGGACCCCGGCCTCGCCCACCCACCACCCGACTCGGTCGGACGAGAAGTGGCCCAGCTACGGCCCGACTCGGACGGCTGAGCAGCGGCACGGCCACGACCCGACTCGGTCAGCTGTGGCGCGGACGCCGAGGGTTGCCGTTGCCGGAGGGGCTGCGTTCACCTTCTCCTATGCCGAGCACACCGAACTCCTCGCCGCCGCCGGCGCGGAAGTCGTGCCCTTCGATCCGCTTCGTGATGAGCAACTACCGGA
Source organism: Streptomyces sp. TRM68367 (assembly GCF_014495685.1). GTDB lineage: Bacteria > Actinomycetota > Actinomycetes > Streptomycetales > Streptomycetaceae > Streptomyces. The sequence goes on from NZ_JACTVI010000026.1 coordinate 13,575, forward strand.
TGACACAGGCGGGTTGGTGATCGGCGGTGGGTTTCCCGAGGTCTATGCGTCCGAGCTGTCCGCCAACGAACCGCTCCGCAAGGCCGTTGCCGAGTTCGCGCTCGGTGGGGGGCCGGTTGCCGCTGAATGTGCTGGGCTGCTTTATCTCTGCCGGGAGCTGGACGGGCAGCCGATGTGCGGGGTGCTCGATGCGTCCGGCCGGATGGGCGAGCGCCTGACGCTCGGGTATCGGGACGCCGTGGCGGTGAGTGACAGCGCTCTCGCCGGCGCCGGGACCCGGATGCGGGGGCACGAGTTTCATCGGACCGTCGTCGCGCCGGGCGCGGGAGCCGAGGCGGCGTGGGGGATGCGGGCGCCGGAGCGGCGTGTCGAAGGTTTCGTACAGCGCGGTGTGCACGCGAGCTATCTGCACACGCACTGGGCGTCCGAGCCCGGTGTCGCCCGTCGGTTCGTGGAGAGGTGCCGGACGTCATGAGCAGCAGGCTGGTCGGAGTGGGGGTCGGGCCCGGTGATCCGGAGCTGGTGACCGTGAAGGGGGTCAACGCCCTGCGTGCCGCGGATGTCGTCGTCGTGCCCGTCATGGACACCGGGGAACGGGGGCGGGCGGAGGCCACCGTGTTGCACTACGTGCCCGGGGAGAAGGTCGTCCGGGTCGTGTTCGCGCTGAACGAGCGGACCGACCGGGCGCGGCGCGAGGCCGCCTGGGACGCGGCCGGGGAACGGGTCGCCGAGCTGCTGCGGAGTCACCGCACGGTTGCCTTCGCGACCATCGGGGATCCCAATGTGTACTCCACCTTCACCTATCTCGCGCAGACCATCACGGCGCTGGTGCCGGGCGTCGTCGTGGAGACCGTGCCCGGTGTCACCGCCATGCAGGATCTGGCGGCACGCTCCGGGGCCGTCCTGACCGAGGGCACCGAGCCGTTGACGCTCGTGCCCGTCACCGCGGGAGCGACCGTGCTCAAGGAGGCGCTGAACGGCCCGGGGACCGTCGTCGCCTACAAGTTCGGGCGGCAGGCGGGCGAGGTCGCCGCGGCGCTGCGGGAGACCGGGCGGATCGGCGACGCCGTGTGGGGGTCGGCGCTCGGGCTGCCGGAGGAGTCCATTCGGGCGGCCGATGAGCTGGACGGGGCGCCGCTGCCGTATCTGTCGACGCTCATCGCGCCTGCGCGGCGTGACGGCGGGCGCGGTGGGAAACTGTGACCGCCCACGGATCACCGGGCCGCGCGCCCGGCTCACCGGGACACGTACCCGGCACACTCGCCCATGCGCCAAGGTCACCAGGACGCGCACCCGGCACACTCGGCCGCGCACCCGGGTCACTCGGCCGTGCCCACCACCAGCCAGATGAACGCCGCCCCGGCGACCGTGCACAGCAGCGTCGAGTGGGCGCGGTGCTCGTGGTGGGCCTCGGGGAGGATCTCCGCCGCGGCCAGGTAGAGCAGCGCGCCGCCGAAGAGGCCGAGGTAGCCGCCGAGGGCCTGTTCCGGGATCGTCACGAGGAGCGTCGAGGCCGCGCCCGCCACCGGGGCCACGGCATCCGCGAACAGCATGGCGAGCGCCCTGCGGCGCGCATTCCCGTACAGGCTCGTGATCGTGTACGTGTTGAAGCCGTCCGCGAAGTCGTGGGCGATCACTGCCAGCGCGACCGCGACTCCCATACCGCCGCCGACCTGGAAGGCCGCGCCGATCGCCACACCGTCCATCGCGCTGTGGCCGACCATCGCCGCGGCGGCCGTGAGGCCGACCTCGGGGGTGCGGCCGTCGTGCTCCTCCGCGCCGTGCGCGGCCTGGCGGGCGGCCAGCAGGCGTTCCACCAGGTGGGCCAGCAGGAATCCGGCGACGAAGAGCAGCAGCGCGACCGGTACGCCGTACACCTGCGTGCCGGCCGCTTCCAGCGCCTCCGGCAGCAGGTCCAGGCCGACCACGCCCAGCATGAGGCCGCCGGCCAGGCCCAGGACCAGATGGCGGCGGTCGGTCACGCGCTGTGCCGTCCAGCCGCCGGCCAGAGTCATCAGGAACGCGCCCAGCGCGACGAAGACCGCCATGCGCCCTTGCTATCGGATCGGGCCCCGGACGCGCACGTGCGACAGCCCGTCACTCACTGACTCGCACCTCTGATATTCACGGCTGACGCGCACGTACTGACTTGCACGACTGACCCGCACGTACTGACTTGCACGACTGACTTGTAGGAGAGGACCGATTTCCATGGCCGATGCCACCACCGGCAAGGTGACGTTCGTCGGTGCCGGCCCCGGCGCCGCCGATCTGCTGACGTTCCGTGCCGCGCGCGCCATCGCCGAGGCCGACGTGGTGATCTGGGCCGCGAGCCTGGTGCAGGCGGAGGTCCTCCAGCATGCGCGCGAGGACGCGGAGATCCTCGACTCGGCGACGATGTCGCTGGAGGACGTCGTCGCCGGGTACGAGCGGGCGCACCGGGAGGGCCTGAGGGTCGCCCGTATCCACTCCGGTGATCCCGCCCTGTGGGGCGGCACGCAGGAGCAGGTGGACCGGTGCCGGGCGATCGGCATCGCAACCGAGATCGTGCCCGGTGTCTCGTCCTTCTCCGCCGTCGCCGCGCTCGCGCAGCGCGAGCTGACCGTTCCCGAGGTCGCGCAGTCCGTCGTGCTCACCCGGCTGGGCGGCGGCAAGACGCCGATGCCGCCCGGCGAGGAAGTCCGCGAGTTCGCCAGGCACGGCACGACCATGGCGATCTTCCTGTCGGCGGCCCGCAGCGGGCAGCTGGTGCGGGAGTTGCTGGAGGGCGGCTATCCGACGACCACGCCGGTCGTGGTGGCCTACCAGGCGACCTGGCCCGAGGAGCTGGTCGTGAAGTGCACGATCGGCACGCTGGAGGAGACGGTCAAGGAGCACAAGCTCTGGAAGCACACCCTGTTCCTGGTCGGCCCGGCCCTCGACGCGCACGGCACGCGCTCGCACCTGTATCACCCCGGTCACTTCCACGGCTACCGCAAGGCCGACCGGGAGGCCCGCAGGGCCCTGCGCGAACGGGGTGCCAGCACGTGATCACCGTCATCGGGATGGGGACCGGTCGGTCGCCGGAAGACCTGGACGTTCTCGCCGGCGCGGAGCTCGTCGTCGGCGGGCGGCGGCATCTGGATGCCGTACGGCTGTCCGACGGGGCGGAGCGGGTCGTGCTGGGATCGCTGGCGCCCGCGCTCGACACCGTCGAGGAGTACGTCGCCAAGGACCGGCCGGTCGTCGTGCTGGCGTCCGGGGACCCGGGGTTCTTCGGGATCGTGCGAGTGCTGGCCGAGCGGTTCGGGCCGGAGCGGCTGGACGTGCGGCCCGGGGTGTCGTCGGTCGCCGCCGCCTGCGCGCGGATCGGGGTGCCCTGGGACGACGCCGTGGTGGTCAGCGCGCACGGGCGGGACCTGCGGACGGCCGTCAACGTCTGCCGCGCCCATCCCAAGGTGGCCGTGCTGACCGGGCCGGGGGCCGGTGCGGCGGAGCTGGGTGCCGCGCTGGAGCGCCACTGTCCCGGCCGGGTCCTCGTCGTCGCGTCGGCGCTCGGCTCCGGGGCGGAGCGCGTCGAGCGGGTCACGCCCGGCGAGGCGGCGGCGCGGGACTGGGGTACGGCGGTCAGTGTCGTCCTGTGCCTGGACGAGTCGCGCGCGGTCGGCCTCGTACGGGCGATCGCGGGACTGCCGGACAGGCCCGTCGGATGGGCCCTGGACGAGGGCGAGTTCGCCCACCGCGACTCGATGATCACCAAGTTCGAGGTGCGGGCGCTGGCCCTGGCCCGGCTCGGTCCGCACCCCGGCGACCTGGTGTGGGATGTCGGGGCGGGCTCCGGTTCGGTGGCCGTGGAGTGCGCGCGGCTCGGCGCCGCCGTGAGCGCCGTGGAGAAGGCGCCGGACGGGGTCGAGCGGATCCGCGCCAACGCCGCCGCGCACGGTGTCGACGTGCATGTGGTGCAGGGGGCGGCGCCCGACGCCCTGTCCGGACTCGACGATCCGGACGCGGTGTTCGTGGGGGGCGGGGGGCGTGAGCTGCCCGCCATCGTGACCGCGTGTGCGCGCCGGGCTCGGCGGACCGTGGTCGTGGCCATGGCCGCGCTGGACCGGGTGCCGGCCGCGCGCGAGGCGCTCATGGGCGCCGGGTTCGACTGCGACGGCGTGCTGGTGCAGTCGTCGCGGCTCGCGCCGCTGCCGGGGGACGTGACCCGGCTCGCGGCGGCCAATCCCGTTTTCCTGCTGTGGGGCACGAGGCCTCAAGCCTGTCGTGAAGGAGTTGCCCAGTGATCGGCCTCATTTCCGCCACCGCGGCGGGAGCGGCGGCGCGGGACCGGCTGGCCGCGGTGTGGCCGGACCGCGCGCGCGTGTACGACGGCCCCGTCGCGGACGCCGTACGGGCCGCGTTCGCCGAGTGCGAGCAGCTCGTGTGCTTCCTGGCGACAGGGGCCGTGGTGCGGCTGGTGGCGCCGCTGCTGGGCGACAAGGCGGCCGACCCGGGTGTGGTGTGCGTCGACGAGGGCGGGCGGTACGCCGTGTCGCTGGTCGGCGGGCACGGCGGCGGGGCGAACGAACTCGCCCGTGAGGTCGGGGATGTGCTGGGCGCCGAGCCGGTGGTGACGACGGCGACCGACTCCGTTGGCCTGCCCGGTCTGGACACGCTCGGCCTTCCCGTGGAGGGCGATGTCGCCGGGGTCTCGCGGGCGCTGCTCGACGGGGAGCCGGTGGCGCTGCGCGCCGAGGTGTCCTGGCCGCTGCCGCCGCTGCGAGCCGGAGCGGAGGGGTCGTACACCATCCGTGTGACGGACCGGCTCGTCGAGCCCGCCCAGCGGGAGGTCGTGCTGCGGCCACCGACCCTGGTCGTGGGGGTCGGCGCCGCCAAGGGCGCGCCCGTCGACGAAGTGCTCGGGTTGGTCGGGGACGCTCTGCGGGATGCCGGACTGTCCGTGAAGTCGGTCGCCGAACTCGCCACCGTCGACGCCAAGGCCGGGGAACCCGGCATCGTGGAGGCGGCCCGGCGGCTCGGCGTGCCCCTGCGGACCCACCCCGCCGAACAGCTCTCCGGCGTGGACGTGCCCAACCCCTCCGAAGCCCCGCTCGCCGCCGTCGGCACCCCCTCCGTCGCCGAGGCCTCCGCGCTCGTACGCGGCGGTGAACTTCTCGTCCCCAAGCGGAAGTCAGACGCTTCCCCCGCCATGGCCACCTGCGCGGTCGTACGGCGTCCGAGACGCGGGCGGCTCGCCGTGGTCGGGCTCGGTCCCGGCGCCCGGGACCTCCTCACGCCGCGCGCGAAGGCGGAGCTGCGGCGGGCCTCCGTGCTCGTCGGCCTCGATCAGTACGTCGACCAGATCCGCGACCTGCTGCGGCCCGGCACCCGGATCCTGGAGTCAGGGCTGGGGGCGGAGGAGGAGCGGGCGCGGACGGCGGTCGAGGAGGCCCGGCGCGGGCAGGCGGTGGCGCTGATCGGCAGCGGGGACGCGGGCGTGTACGCCATGGCCTCCCCCGCGCTCGCCGGGGCCTCCGACGACATCGACGTGGTCGGCGTGCCGGGCGTGACGGCGGCGCTCGCGGCCGGGGCGATCCTGGGGGCGCCGCTGGGCCATGACCACGTGTCGGTCAGCCTGTCCGACCTGCACACGCCGTGGGAGGTCATCGAGCGGCGGGTGCGGGCGGCGGCCGAGGCCGACCTCGTCGTGACGTTCTACAACCCGCGCAGCCGGGGCCGCGACTGGCAGCTGCCCAAGGCGCTCGCGATCCTCGCCGGGCACCGCGAACCGACCACGCCGGTCGGTGTCGTACGCAACGCCTCGCGGCCGGACGAGGCGAGCCGGCTGACGACCCTGGCCGCGCTCGACCCGGCGACCGTCGACATGATGACGGTCGTGACCGTGGGCAACACGGCCACCCGCGAGATCGCGGGGCGCATGGTGACGCCGCGCGGCTACCGCTGGCAGCAGGACCCGCAGGAGGAGGCCCAGTGAACCGTGTCGTCCACCCGATCGAGCAGGAGTCCTTCCGCAGGCTGCGCGCCCGCCTCGACACCTCGCGCTTCCCGCCGCTGACCAGGGCGGTCGTGGAGCGGGTCATCCACTCGTCCGCGGATCTGTCGTACGCCGACGACCTCGTCATGGACGAGGGCGAGCTGGCGAAGGCGCACGCCGCGCTGCACGCCGGGGCGCCCGTGGTCGTGGACGTGGAGATGGTGGCCGCCGGGATCACCCGGCGCGAGACCGTCTGCCGTCTGAAGGACGCCGAGTCCGGTCCCGGTCTGACGCGGTCGGCGCACGCGATGCGGCTGGCGTACGCGGAGGCCGGGCCCGGCGCGCTGTGGGTGATCGGCTGTGCGCCGACCGCCCTGGAGGAGCTGCTGACCCTGGACGCGGCGCCGGCGCTCGTCATCGGTCTGCCCGTCGGTTTCGTCGGGGCGGCCGAGTCCAAGGCCGCGCTGCGCGAGAGCGGGCTGCCCGCCGTGAGCAACGTGTCCGAGAAGGGCGGTTCCGCGGTCGCCGCCGCAGCGCTCAACGCCCTGCTGTACCACCCGGCTTCAACCGAGAAGGACACTTGGACCGAGCAGAACGCTTCGACCGAGAAGAACACGTCGACCGAGGAGAATCTGTGACCACCCCGCCCGCCCTGCTCATCGCCGGACACGGCACCCGCGACGACGCCGGAGCCGAGGCGTTCCGTGACTTCGTGCGGGAGCTGGGGCGCCGCCGCCCCGACCTGCCCGTCGCGGGCGGTTTCATCGAGCTGTCCCCGCCGCCGCTGGGTGATGCGGTCACCGAGCTGGTGGAGCAGGGGGTGCGCCGGTTCGCCGCCGTTCCGCTGATGCTGGTGTCCGCCGGCCACGCCAAGGGGGACATCCCGGCGGCCCTGGCCCGCGAGAAGGAACGGCACCCCGGCATCTCGTACAGCTACGGCCGTCCGCTGGGCCCGCATCCGGCGCTGCTGCGCGTGCTGGAGCGGCGCCTGGACGAGGCGCTGGGCTCCGCCGGGCGCACGCCGGGTGACCGCTCCGACGTGACCGTGCTGCTGGTGGGGCGCGGGTCGACGGACCCGGACGCCAACGCCGAGGTGTTCAAGGCGGCGCGGCTGCTGTGGGAGGGACGCGGTTACGCGGGCGTGGAGACGGCGTTCGTGTCGCTGGCGGCGCCGGACGTGCCCAGCGGCCTCGACCGGTGCGCGCGGCTGGGGGCGCGGCGGATCGTCGTGCTGCCGTACTTCCTGTTCACCGGGATCCTGCCGGACCGGGTGCGGCTGCAGACGGAGGGCTGGGCCGAGGCGCACCCGGAGGTCGAGGTGCGGTCGGCGGACGTGATCGGTCCGGAGCCGGAGCTGCTGGACCTGGTGATGGAGCGGTACGCGGAGGCCGTCGAGGGCGATCTGCGGATGAACTGCGACTCGTGCGTGTACCGGATCGCGCTGCCGGGCTTCGAGGACAAGGTGGGGCTGCCGCAGCAGCCGCACTTCCACCCCGACGACGACGGCCAGCACCATCACCACGGGAGCCACCACCACGGAGGGCACGCACACTCCCATGTGCACTGACTCCAAGGGCGGGCACGACCTGCGGCACCACGGGGACGCGGAGGTCCGGGACGACGGGTCGGCGCTGGTCGACCTGGCCGTGAACGTCCGCGCCGGCACCCCTCCGGCCTGGCTGCGCGAGGTCGTCGCCGGGTCGCTGGCCGGGCTCGCCGCCTACCCGGACGGGCGCGCCGCGCGGGCGGCGGTGGCGGCGCGGCACGGGCTGCCCGTGGAGCGGGTGCTGCTGACGGCGGGCGCGGCGGAGGCGTTCGTGCTGCTGGCCCGCGCCCTGGAGGTGCGCCGGCCGGTCATCGTGCACCCGCAGTTCACGGAGCCGGAGGCGGCGCTGCGGGACGCGGGGCACACCGTGGACCGGGGGCTGCTGCGCGCGGCGGACGGCTTCCGGCTGGACCCGGCGGCCGTCCCCGAGGATGCCGACCTGGTGGTGATCGGCAATCCGACGAACCCCACGTCGGTCCTGCACCCGGCCGCCGCCGTCGCACGACTCGCCCGCCCCGGACGGACGCTGGTCGTGGACGAGGCGTTCATGGACGCGGTACCGGGCGAGCGCGAGGCGCTGGCCGGGCGCACGGACGTGCCGGGCCTGGTGGTGCTGCGCAGCCTGACCAAGACGTGGGGCCTGGCCGGGCTGCGCGTCGGCTATGTGCTGGCGGCCCCGGAGACGATCGCGGCCCTGGAGCGGGCCCAGCCGCTGTGGCCGGTGTCCACGCCCGCGCTCGCCGCCGCCGAGGCGTGCATGGCGCCGCGGGCCCTGGCGGAGGCGGCCCACGCGGCGCACCGCATCGCCGCCGACCGGTCCCATCTCGTCGCCGGGCTCAAGGAGTTCGGCCCGCACGGCCTGCGGGTCATGGAGCCCGCCGAGGGCCCCTTCGTCCTCCTCCGCGTGCCGCACGCCGCCGCCGTACGACAGCACCTGCGCGGACTCGGGTTCGCGGTCCGGCGCGGCGACACGTTCCCCGGCCTGGACGAGGAGTGGCTGCGTCTCGCGGTACGGGACCGGCCCACGGTCAACTCCTTCCTCCAGGCACTGGACCGGGCGCTGGCTCTGGCCCACCGCTGAACGGCGGCACCCGCTCCAGGGTGCCGTCCGGGAAGCGGATCTCCACGGTGCCGTCGCCCGCGACCGTCGCGCTCGCCCCCGCACCCGGGTCCCCGCACACGCCCGGGTCGGCGCTGAGCACCACCAGTGTGACCAACAGCCCAGCGGCTTGGCCGAGTTCGAGGTACGGCGTGGCCGAGTGGTGGCCGACGGCGTTTACCCCGACGGCGTGCGCGACCGCACCCCCGGCATCGCTCCAGCCGTACAGGCCGACGACGGCACTGGTGAGACCGTCGGCACGGCGGACCACGGCCCGCCCGGGGCCGGTCCGGGCAGCGGGGGACGCGCCGTCGTCGGCCACGGCCCAGCCGCCCTCCCGCACGGACGCACCGCCGGCCGCGTCGAGGCGGTGCACCCGCACCTCCCACGGGCCGCGCACCACACTCACCGTCGCGATCCGCGCCCCCTCCTGCCAGGAGGCCGCAGAGCGCCCCTCGACGCCCAGGGGGTGGATACGGCCGCGCGGAGTCGGCGTGCCGTCGGGGCCGAGCAGCGCGATGTGGTTGTCGGGACCGGGCGTCTCGGGTGCCGTGGCGCTGGAGTACGCGAGCCGCGCGTAGTGCGGACTGTCTTCGGCGGTCGCGGGCGGCGGCGGAAGCCGGTCACTGCCGTGATTGACGAGCCGTACGATCCCGTCGGCGGCCGTGGAGTGCAGCAGCCACCCCGGCGCGGGCAACGGCAGGCACACATCGGCCGTGTCGACGGGACCGGGCTCCTCGGGCGCCGTCCACACCGGATGATCGGTGGGCAGCAGCAGCCCCAGGAACGCCTTGCTCGCCCAGTACGGCGACGCGGGTCCCGAATAGCGCTGGGTGACCGGGAGAAAGGGCCGGTACCAGCCGAGGCTGAGCAGCCCCCGCTCGTCGGGCGCGCCCCGCTCGGCGAAGTGCTTCAGGGCGCCGGAGGCCAGGCGCCGGGTGCGGCCCGGCGGCAGCGGGGTGGCGTCGGCGAGGGCACCCGCCCACAGCGGCGCGGTGGTCGCGAACCGGTAGGTGAGGGACCGGCCCTGATGCACAGGCGCACCGTCGGCACCGAAGAAGTGCTGGTACTGGCCGAGGAACTCCCGCAGCCGGGCGCGGTGCCGCGCCACGGTCTCCGGCCGCGCGCGCTCCCCCGCGACACGCGCCCACAGGGCCGGGTACAGGTGCAGCGCCCAGGCGTTGTAGTAGTCGAACTTCCGCCCGTCACCGTCGGTGTACCAGCCCCCGCCCCGGTACCAGTCGTCCAGGCGCGCGAGCCCGCCATCGATCTCGGCCCGGCTGTACGCGGCGCCCACGGAGGCGAGGAACTCCTCCGTGATGACCTGGAACAACCGCCAGTTGGAGTCATTGACGCCCGCACCGACAAACCCACCGAGATAGTCGACGACCTGCCCGCGCACCCGGTCATCGAGCCGGTCCCACAACCACGCCCGGGACTCGTGCAACGCAATCGCCAGGGACGCCGCCTCCACCATCGGCTGGGCCCGGTCGGCAATGGGCGGCCACCGCTCGTCCCCGTACGGATCGGTACCGGCATCGAGCCCCGCCGCGTACCGCTCGATCAACGCGGGGCCGACACGACCGCCCGCCCCCGCGATACGAAAGGCGGCCAGCAGAAAGGACCGCGCAAACCCCTCCAGCCCATCGGACCAGGGCCCTGAGTGGCTGGGCGGCCCGGGCAGCCGGTACTGCGCGAAGCCCGGGGAGGCATACGGCAACAGCCCGTCGAGAAGCCGGTCGGCCATCGCTTCCCAGTGGGTGCGGGTCCACCCGGTGATCGGCGAGAGGAGGTTGTCGAGACCGGGAAGGTGCGTCGGGTCGTCGGGAAGCGACACATACGGCGCGGCCATGCGGGACTAGGTCCTCCTTTGAAGTCGGCGATGCGAGAAGCGCCTCTGATAGGAGCGCGGGGCTGTATCGATATGCGGCTCCGCCGCGTGGGCGCGACCAGCCACAACGCACCCGCACTCTCACGACGGCGGCGCCACACTACGGCGCACAACAATGTGCGTCCCGAGCAGATGATGACTACCGCCCGCATGCTCGGGATGCCGCAAGGCGATCCGCACAGCCGCCCGCCCAAGCTCCTCCGCAGGAGTCCGCACAGTGGTCAACGGCGGATTGAAGTCCTCAGCCAGCGGAATGTCGTTGTACCCGACAACGGAAACGTCCTCAGGCACCCGCAGCCCAGCGTCGGCAATAGCGCGCAACGCCCCCGCGGCCACCATGTCGTCTCCGGCAAAAACCGCAGTGAACTCCCGTGTCTCCTTCAGAATTTCAGCCATCGCCCGCACCCCGGCCGCCCGCCCCAGCCCACAGTCGACAACCCGCGCAGCCGCCGCCGGCAACCCATGCTCGGCAAGCGCGGCCCGATACCCCGCAACCCGCGCATCGAGCGCGGTGTTACCCGGCAGCGCCCCGAGAAACACGATCCTGCGGTGCCCCGCAGACAACAGATGCGCGGTGATCGCCCGAGCCCCCGCCTCGTTGTCGAACTCGACCACCAGCGCCGGAATATCCGGATCCGGCGCAGGCCGTCCGCACAGCACCAGCCGCGCCCCGGACGCATCCAGCGCCTGCGCATAGTGCGCCACGCGCGAGCGATACGCATCGTCCTCGACGACCCCGCCGACCAGGATCACCAGCCGCGCCCCCTCCTCCCGCATCAACTGCACGAACTCCATCTCCCGCTGCGGATCCCCGCCGGTCGCACCGACCACGCACAGCCAGCCCCGGTCGGCGGCCTCCGCCTCGACGCCCTCGGCGACCTGGGCGTAGAAGGGACTGGTGACCTGCCGCACGACGACAGCGGCCATCTTGCGGCCACCCCCCACAAGCGCCCGCGCATGCGCGTTGGCGACGTAGTCGAGCTCACGCGCGGCACGCAGGACGCGAGTCCGGGTGGCGGCGGGCACCGGATGGTTGCCGCTGAGCGCACGCGACGCCGTGGCCATCGACACGCCCGCCCGCTCGGCGACCTCGCGGATCGTGACCCGCCGCTTGGACCCCGTGTCCGTCATGTCGTTCCCCATCCCCCGCGTCTCCTGTTCCACCAGCGGCGCGTCACGTGTTGGCCGCGTGGTCCTTCGCGAACTCCTCGGCCATTCTGTCGCCGCCGCGGGACCGCCACTTCTTCACCGTCGCGTCCCATTCGGACAGCGGCAGACGCCCGGCGATGATCCCGGTCGCGGTGTCGTCGAGGAGCGCCTTGAGGGTGGTGCCCTGGGCGTTCTTCGTACGGGACTGCAGGCCGAAGGAGGCGTCACGGATGGCGTGCGGGACGACCTTCTGCTGCCAGGCGTGCAGGGCCCGTACGGCATCCGGCTTGCCCGGCACGAACAGCACCTGGGGGCCTTCGGCGAGGTACTTCAGCGGCAGGTTGGTGTTGTTCTCCACCTCGCCCAGTTTGGTGGGCTCCGGGGAGCCGTCCTTGGCGCGGGTGAAGTGGGTGCCCTCGACGCCGTAGTGGACGAGTTCCCACTCCTGGCTGCCGAAGGGGGCGGCGAGGTAGTCGAGGATCCTCAGCAGCAGCTCGATGCGTTCCTTCTTCGCCTTCTTCAGCACCGTGTAGCCGAAGGAGCGGCGGGCCGCGACGATGCCGCCCGGTTCACCGCCGACGCTGTACGGGAGCGCCGCGGCCGGGGTCATCCCCTCCGGGGCCTCCAGGTGCTTGGGCAGGTAGGCGCCGAAGCCGTCCTGCATGGAGCCGACGGTGCCGTTGTAGTAGAGGGTGGTCAGGTCGATCTGGGAGATGGACGTGGCGTCGGGGTGGTAGCAGCCGTCCTTGCGCAGCCGCGCCTGGAAGGCGATCGCCGCCTTGGCGCGCGCGTCGGCCCAGCCCGGCTCGAACGTGCCGTCCTTGGTGACGGCCCAGCCCTGCGGCGCGTTGTGCGCGGCGCCGTGCACGGCGTTGCCGAAGAGCGAGTTGGCGGCGGCCCCGAGGGCGTACGTACGGCCGCTGGTGGCCCGCTTGGCGACGGCCGCGAAGTCGTCGGAGGTCCAGCCCTCCTTCATCCCGGCGTCGGTGAACATGCCCTGGTTGAGCCAGAGGGTGGAGCCGGGCAGCGGGCGCTCCAGGGGGATGCCGTAGATGCGGCCGCCGATGCGGCCCATGTCGCGCCAGGCGTGGGTGGGGATGTTCGCGAGGTTGGGGTAGTCGGCGATCGCGTCGCCGGAGAGGAAGGGGGTGAGGTCCTCGGCGCGGCGCTGCACGAACTCGGGCTCGCGGGGCAGTACGAAGCCGGTGAAGATGTTGATGATGTCGGGCAGGGTGTCGGCGTCGCCGGCCATGACCGTGGCCATCTTCTTCTGGTAGTCGGCCTGGGAGATGATCGTGTACTCGATCTTCACGCCGAGGGCCTTCTCCACGGCCGCCCAGAACCGGTTGGCGGAGGCGGGCTTGGGCGGGGTGCCGAACGACACCGACATGACCTTGACGGTGGAGCCGTCGCCGGGGGTGCGGGCGACGGACTTGACCAGGTCAAAGGGGTAGGAGGTGTAGCCGGGCTGGACGCCGGCCTGGGTGGGGGCGAGGTCGGGCTGCGGGCCCTTCGCCGGGCGATAGGCGGGCCAGGGGGCGAGCTTCTTGCCCGCGTTGGAGACGTCGCTGTCGCCGCCGCCGGTGGAGCAGGCGGCCAGCAGACCGGGGACGGAGACGGCGGCGCCACCCGCGGCCATGGAGCGCAGCAGGGTGCGTCGGGACATGCGGGGCATGGGTGACCGACCTTTCGTGGACTGCGGTTTGATGGTGCGTCAGCTCTTGATGGCGCCGGTGAGCACGCCCTTGGTGAAGTACTTCTGCAGGAACGGGTAGACGAGCAGGATCGGCACGGTGGCGAGGACGAGCACCGCCATCTGCACGGTCTGCGGGGCGGTGACGGTGCCCTCGCCGGTGGTGGCGTCGGTGAGCCCGGAACCGGCGATCACATAGGTGCGCAGCACCTGCTGGAGGGGCCAGTGATCGCTCTCCAGGTACAGCGAGGCGTAGAACCAGGAGTTCCAGTACGCCACCGCGTAGAACAGGCCCACGACGGCGAGCGCGGCCTTGGACAGCGGCAGGACGACCGACCACAGCACCCGCCAGTCCCCGGCGCCGTCCAGGCGTGCCGCCTCGTACAGCTCCTCGGGGATGCCCTGGAAGAAGCCGCGCAGGACGACGAGGTTGAAGACGTTCACGACGACCGGGAGCACCAGGGAGGCGTAACTGTCCAGCAGGCCCAGCTCCTTGACCAGCAGGAAGCTCGGGATCATGCCGGGCGGGAAGAGGAAGGTGAACAGGATGAGCAGCAGGACGGGCCTGCCGCCGAAGACGCCGGGGCGGGACAGCGCGTAGGCGAGGGTGACGGTGCAGGCGAGGCTGAGCAGGGTGCCGGCGATCGTGACGCCGGCGCTGACGCCCAGCGCGTGGGTGACGATGCCGCCGTCGAGGATGTCGCGGTAGGAGTCGAGGCTCGGTTCGGTCGGCCACAGCACCCAGCCGCCGCCCGCGACGACCTCCTCGGTGGAGGCCAGCGAGGTCGACACGATGACGAGGAACGGTACGCAGACGAGCAGGACGACGGCGGCCAGCGCGAGGACCTTGGCCGCCTGGGTGAGGGGCTTCGGCTTCTCCATCCAGCCCGGGCGGACGCCGGTGCTCACTTGTAGACCCCCTGTTCGCCGAGGCGGTGCGCGACCTTGTTGGCGGCGTAGACGAGGAGGGCGCCGATGACGCCCTTGAACAGGCCCGCGGCGGCCGCGAATCCGTAGTCGCCGCCGACGACGCCCTGGTAGTAGACGAAGGTGTCGATGATCTCGGCGGCCCCCGGGCCGACCGCGTCGCGCTGGAGCAGCATCTGCTCGAAGCCGACGGAGAGGATGTCGCCGAGCCGCATGATGAGCAGCAGCACGATCACCGGGCGGATGGCGGGCAGGGTGACGTGCCAGAAGCGCCGCCAGGGCCCGGCTCCGTCGATCGCGGCGGCCTCGTACTGCTGCTCGTCGACCTGGGAGAGCGCGGCGAGGAAGATGATCGTGCCCCAGCCGGCGTCCTTCCAGATGACCTGCGCGACGACGAGCGGGCGGAAGGCGTCGGGGTTGCCGATGATGTCGACGGTGTGCAAACCCAGGCCGCTCAGCGAGGAGTTGAGCAGTCCGGTGTCGCCGAGCACCTGCTGGAAGAGGGCGACGACGATCACCCACGAGATGAAGTGCGGCAGATAGGCCACCGACTGCACGAAGCGGCGCACGGTGGACCAGGTGAGGCTGTGCAGCAGCAGGGCGAGGGCGAGCGGGACCGGGAAGTAGAAGACCAGCTGCAGGACGGCGATCCAGACGGTGTTGAGGACCGCGTCCCAGAACGCGCCGTCCTCGAACATCCGCTGGAAGTTGCCGAGGCCGGCCCAGGGGCTGCCCCACAGGCCGTCGAAGGGCACGTACTCCTTGAAGGCGATGACGTTGCCGGCCAACGCGCCGTAGTGGAACACCAGGAAGTAGGCGAGCCCGGGCAGCATCAACAGCAGGAGAGTCCAGCCCTGGAAGCGTTTTCGCCCACGCCGCGCCTGATCTGGCCGGTGGTGCGGCGGATTCACCTCCTCTGTACTTGCCCGTTCCCGTAGTACTGCCGACACGGGTCCCCCTCGCGTCTCGGAGTCGGAGTGAGAGGAAGTTAAAACGCTTTCATTGGAGGGTCAACAGTTCTGGCACAGAAAAGGAGTTGACCCGCGTCGGCGCTGGGGGGCCGGACGCGGGTCAACGGGTGAAAATGCTTGCCTACTGGGCCTGGCCTCGCTTGCGGCGGGCCAGGGCGACCGCTCCCCCGCCCGCCACGAGCAGGGCGACGGCACCGCCCGCGAGGTACGGCGTCATCGCGTTGGCGCCCGTCTCGGCCAGGTCGCCCCCGCCGGAACCGCCCTGCGGGGCGGAGCCGGATCCGGGCTCGGACGGGTCCGACGGGTCGGCCGGTGGCTGTCCGGTTGCCGCCGCCGGTGCCTCGCAGGTGGCCTTCGCCAGCGTGACCGTGCCGTCGACCTGGGCCACGTTGAGCTTCGACGGGTTGACAGAGACGCTGAGTTCGAGGGCGGTGGCGGCCGCCGTGCGCGAGGTGGTCTCGCGCTTGGCCAGGTCGAACCGTACGTCGCCGACGCCGGGGACCTTGACGTCGGCCCGGCCGCCGGCGGTCACCGCGACCTTCTTGCCGAGCACGGTCACCGAGCCCGGCACGTCGGACGTGGCGACCGGCTTCTTCCCGGCCTCGCAGACCGCCTTGGAGGTGACCTTCTCGACCTCGACGAGGGGCAGCAGGGGCAGGCCGGGGACGTGCAGGCGGGCGTGGGCGAGGCGGGTGGTGCCCTCGGCCTTTCCGTCGGTCACCGTCGCCTTCGACTCCGCCACGTCGGCGCGCAGCACGCTGAACGGCTGCCCGCCGTCCACGCCGTCCAGCTTGGCGGTCAGCGCGGTCTTGTGCGCGCTCTGCGGCGCCTGGACCTCGTTGAGGGAGACGGCGAGCGGAACGTTGACGGTCTTGTTGAGCAGGCCCACGTCGAGGCCGGTGCGCAGGACGACGGCGCTCGCGCGGCCGTCGTCCTCGCTCGCGTGCGCGGAGCCCGCGCCGGCCACGGCCGCGGGACCGGCGGCGAGTGCCGTGGCCGTCGCGACGACGGCCCAACGGCGTGCGGGCATATGGAAGTTGATGCCGTTCAAGGGTGGGACCCTTCAGGGGAGACATGCTTGGACCACTTGGGACCCGCAAAGAATCGCGCACCCCGAACACGCCGTCAGCGATCTGACGGGTCTTCACTCCAACATGGTGTTTACGTGAACCTTTTCGAACCCCCGGGCACAGGTGTTCCTCTCCGTCACCCCGTCAACTACCCAACCACGCGCCCGTTCAGCACCACGCGCCGCGGTGCCGTCAGCACGCGTACGTCCGCCCGCGGGTCCGTGTCGTACACCAGGAGGTCCGCCGGTGCGCCCTCGTCCAGGCCGGGCCGGCCGAGCCAGGTCCGGGCCGCCCAGGTGCCCGCCGCGATGGCCTCGACGGGCGGGATCCCGGCGGTGACGAGTTCCGCGACCTCGGCCGCGGCCAGGCCGTGGGCGAGGGAGCCGCCGGCGTCCGTGCCGACGTAGACCGGGATTCCGGCGTCGTAGGCGCCCCGGACGGTGTCGTAGCGGCGCTCGTGGAGCCGGCGCATGTGGGCCGACCAGCGCGGGAACCTGGCCTCGCCGCCGTCGGCGAGCCGGGGGAAGGTGGCGATGTTGACCAGGGTCGGGACGATGGCGACGCCCCGCTCGGCGAACAGCGGGATCGTGTCGTCGGTCAGGCCGGTCGCGTGCTCGACGCAGTCGATGCCCGCCTCGACCAGGTCCCGCAGGGAGTCCTCGGCGAAGCAGTGCGCGGTGACGCGGGCGCCCAGGCGGTGCGCCTCGGCGATGGCCGCCTCGACCGCGCCGCGCGGCCAGCAGGCCGACAGGTCGCCCAGGTCGCGGTCTATCCAGTCGCCGACCAGCTTCACCCAGCCGTCGCCGCGCCGGGCCTCCTGGGCGACGTAGGCGACCAGGTCGTCCGGTTCGATCTCCCAGGCGTAGTTGCGGATGTAGCGGCGGGTGCGGGCGATGTGCCGGCCCGCGCGGATGATCTTCGGCAGGTCGTCGCGGTCGTCGATCCAGCGGGTGTCGGAGGGCGAGCCCGCGTCGCGGATCAGCAGCGTGCCCGCGTCCCGGTCGGTCAGCGCCTGCTTCTCGGCGACTTCGCGGGGCACCGGGCCCTGCGTGTCGAGGCCCACGTGGCAGTGCGCGTCGACGAGGCCGGGCAGGGTCCAGCCCTGGACGGTACGGATGTCGCGGGCGCCGACGGGACGGTCGTACGAGATCCGGCCGTCGACCACCCACAGCTCGTCGCGGACCTCGGCCGGTCCGACGAGGATCCGCCCCTTCACGTGCAGCACCGGCTGACCACTCATGATCTGCACCTTAGACGGTGGGCCAGGGGGGGTGTGCGGGGGTGGTCCAGGCCCGGTTACCGGCAGGCCTCGGCGCGGGCGCGGACCTCGTTCGCGTAGCGGGACGTGACGGCGCTCGCGACGGCGGTCAGCGCGAGGACCGCGACGCCCGCGTTGACGTAGCCCTGGGTCTCGTCGGACGTGTAGGTGGCGCCGTCGCGGGTCTCGCAGACGATACGGAGGGGGACGTAGTCGACCGAGTGGCCGACGGCCGGGCGGTCCGCGTGGCAGGAGCGCAACGGTGCGGAGCCCGTGCCGCCGTCCTCCGCGTCCAGGAGCACGAGCGTGGTGACGAACGCGCCCCACGCGTACAGGGCGAGCGCCCGGGTCCCTACGGGCAGACGTTCGGGGACTGGCTGCGGGACTGTGGTGCCACGGTGTACGACCTCGCCGTGCCGTTCCACACGGCGGTGACCGCCGGGCAGATCCGGGGCCCCGGACCCCATGGGACCGACACGCTCGGCTGGATGAACCCGCTGCGCTTGCGCCGCCACCGTGTCATGCTCCCCACATGACCCCCACCGACACCGCTCCCCAGGCCCTCCCGGACGGGCGCCCCATCCCCCAGATGACGGGGGACGAGCGGGCCATGCTCGAGAGCTGGCTGGCGTATCACCGGGGCACGCTGGAGTTGAAGTGCCAGGGGCTGGACGATGCGCAGGTGCGGCTCGCCTCGGCGGAGCCGTCGGCGTTGACGTTGCTCGGGCTGGCGCAGCACCTGGCCGAGATCGAGCGGAACTGGGTGCAGCGGGTCGTCGGGGGGCTCGATGTGCCGCCGGTCTTTGACGAGGAGACCGGGTATGCGCTCGATCCCGCGCGGGGGCTCGACGAGGTGCTTGCCGTCTGGCGGGGGGAGATCGCGCGCGGGCGGGAGATTCTCGCCGGTCAGTCGCTCGATGACGTGGGGCGGATCGCCCGCGGGCCGTTCGCGGGGGTGGAGGTCAGTGTGCGGTGGGTGCTCATTCACATGATCGAGGAGTACGCCCGGCACAACGGGCACGCGGACATCTTGCGGGAGCGCATCGACGGAGTTACCGGAGCCTGAATTCGGCGAAATTCAGGAATCCTTTTCCAGGGTAGCTTCCCGTATTCTTCTGCCCGCTTTCCCTGGACCTAAACACAAAGATTCCGCGACACCAAACGGAGTAATTCGGTCAGGTCTCGCGAGAGTTACGCATCTGTGACGCGTTCCACACCGCGTCCGGTTTGCCGGGTAATTACCGTACAAAACGGGAGCTTTCGCGGGCCCCACGGCCCTTCACCCAGCCCGCGCGATAACACAGGCAGCGCCCATACGTAACCCCTCACCGCCATGCATTTTTGAATTTCCCTCGGTAAGTTCAATTCGCATGACTGCCGCACAAGCAGAACTGCAAATCGATCGTCCGGCGGTGGCCGACGGAGCCGCACTGTGGCGGATCGCCAGAGACTCACAGGCCCTCGACCTCAACTCGTCGTACAGCTATCTGCTGTGGTGCCGCGACTTCGCCGGCACGTCGGCCGTCGCGCGGGACGAGCGCGGCGAGCCGGTCGGATTCGTCACCGGGTACCTGCGGCCCGACCGTCCGCGCACCCTGCTCGTCTGGCAGGTGGCGGTGGACACCGCCCACCGCGGTCGTGGGATCGCCGCCGCGCTGGTCGACGGGCTGGTCGCGCGGGCCGTCGCCGAGCACGGCGTCACCGGTGTCGAGACCACCATCACCCCGGGCAACACCGCCTCCGAGCGGCTGTTCACCTCGTTCGCCGAGCGGCACGGCGCCCGGCTGGAACGCGAGGTGCTGTTCGGCACGGAGCAGTTCCCGGACGGGCCGCACGACCCCGAGGTCCTCTACCGCATCGGGCCCCTGAGCCCGTCGGCCTCGCAGTCCCACTGACCGACCCCCCATGCCACCGAGGAGCGATTCGTCGTGACCATCACCCAGCCCGACCTCAGCGTCTTCGAGACCCTCGAGTCCGAAGTGCGCAGCTACTGCCGCGGCTGGCCCACCGTCTTCGACCGCGCGGTCGGCAGCCGCATGTACGACGAGGACGGCCACGAGTACCTCGACTTCTTCGCCGGAGCGGGCTCGCTCAACTACGGCCACAACAACGCCGTGCTGAAACGGGCGCTGATCGACTACCTGGAGCGGGACGGCGTCACGCACGGGCTCGACATGTCGACCACCGCCAAACGCGGTTTCCTGCAGGCCTTCCAGGACATCGTCCTCAGGCCGCGCGACCTGCCCTACAAGGTCATGTTCCCGGGTCCGACCGGCACCAACGCCGTGGAGTCCGCGCTGAAGCTGGCGCGGAAGGTGAAGGGGCGCGAGGCGATCGTGTCGTTCACCAACGCCTTCCACGGCATGTCGCTGGGCTCGCTCGCCGTGACCGGCAACGCCTTCAAGCGGGCCGGGGCGGGCATCCCGCTCGTGCACGGCACGCCGATGCCGTTCGACAACTACTTCGACGGCCAAGTCCCGGACTTCCTGTGGTTCGAGCGGATCCTGGAGGACCAGGGCTCCGGCCTGAACAAGCCGGCCGCCGTGATCGTGGAGACCGTGCAGGGCGAGGGCGGCATCAACGTCGCCCGGCCCGATTGGCTGCGTGCCCTGGCCGAGCTGTGCGAGCGGCAGGACATGCTGCTGATCGTCGACGACATCCAGATGGGCTGCGGCCGTACCGGCGCCTTCTTCTCCTTCGAGGAGGCCGGGATCGCCCCGGACATCGTCACCGTGTCCAAGTCGATCAGCGGCTACGGCCTGCCGATGTCGCTGTGCCTGTTCAAGCCCGAGCTGGACATCTGGGAGCCGGGCGAGCACAACGGCACCTTCCGCGGCAACAACCCCGCCTTCGTCACCGCCACCGCCGCCCTGGAGGCCTACTGGGCCGACGGGCCGGCGATGGAGAAGCAGACCCGCAAGCGCGGCGAGCAGGTCGATCAGGGGCTCATCGCGATCTGCGAGGAGAACCCCGCCGACGTGAAGGAGTACCGGGGCCGGGGCCTGGTGTGGGGCATGGAGTTCCACGACAAGCCCCGCGCCGGCCGGGTCGCGCAGCGGGCCTTCGAGCTCGGGCTGCTGATCGAGACGTCCGGCCCCGAGAGCGAGGTCGTCAAGCTGCTCCCGGCGCTGACCATCACCCCCGACGAACTGGACGAGGGACTGAAGACCCTCGCCCGGGCCGTCCGCGAGACCGCCTGACCCGCAGGGTCGGGACCACCCATCTAGGAGGCATCGCAGCACCGTGATTGTCCGTTCGTTCAAGGAGATCGAAGGAACCGACCGGCACGTCAAATCGGCGTCCGGCACGTGGGAGAGCAAACGCATCATCCTCGCCAAGGAGAGGGTCGGCTTCTCCCTGCACGAGACGACCCTGTACGCGGGTACCGAGACATCGATGTGGTATGCCAACCATGTCGAGGCCGTCGTGTGCGTCGAGGGCGAGGCGGAGCTCACCGACCATGAGACCGGGAAGATCCACACGATCACTCCCGGCACCATGTACCTCCTGGACGGGCACGAGCGGCACACGCTGCGGGTGAAGGAGGACTTCCGCTGCCTCTGCGTGTTCAACCCCCCCGTGACCGGCCGTGAGGACCACGACGAGAACGGGGTCTACCCGCTGCTCACCGAACCCGAGGAGGTGTGATTCATGACCACGACCGTCACCGATCTCTACCCCAGCCGCGGCGCCACCGAGGTGTCCACCCCCCGGCAGGACCCGGTCGTCTGGGGCGCCCCCGACGCGCCCGGACCGATCACGCCGGACGGCCTCCAGGCGTTTGAGCGCGACGGCTTCCTGGCCATCGACCAGCTCATCACCGACGACGAGGTGACCGTCTACCGGCAGGAGCTGGAGCGGCTCGTCACGGACCCGGACATCCGCGCCGACGAACGCTCGATCATCGAGCCGAAGTCCAAGGAGATCCGGTCCGTCTTCGAGGTCCACAAGATCAGCGGGGTGTTCGCGAACCTCGTGCGCGACGAGCGCGTGGTGGGGCGGGCACGGCAGATCCTCGGCTCGGACGTGTACGTCCACCAGTCGCGGATCAACGTCAAGCCGGGCTTCGGGGCCAGTGGCTTCTACTGGCACTCGGACTTCGAGACCTGGCACGCCGAGGACGGGCTGCCCCGGATGCGTACGGTGTCCGTCTCGATCGCGCTGACCGAGAACTACGACACCAACGGCGGGCTCATGATCATGCCGGGGTCGCACAAGACGTTCCTCGGGTGCGCGGGGGCCACGCCGAAGGACAACTACAAGATGTCCTTGCAGATGCAGGACGCGGGCACGCCCTCCGACGAGGCGCTGACCGCGCTGGCCTCCGAGTACGGCATCAAGCTGTTCACCGGCAAGGCCGGGTCGGCGACCTGGTTCGACTGCAACTGCATGCACGGCTCCGGGGACAACATCACGCCGTTCCCGCGCAGCAACGTGTTCATCGTGTTCAACAGCGTGGAGAACCAGGCGGTGGAGCCGTTCGCGGCGCCGGTGCGGCGGCCGGAGTTCATCGGGGCGCGGGACTTCACCCCGGTGCGGTGACGTTGCACCCCGGCTGACCAGGCAAAAGACAGCCGCGGGTCGGGTCCGCGACGTGCCGGAGGAGCACGCTTCCTCCGGCACGCGGCCCGGCTCTGCAACGCCCGTAAAGCAGTCGGACCCGCCTCCGCCCGAGGGCGTGCGGGTCCGACTGCTTACGGCTGTCACCGGCGTTCTGCGGCTGTCCACGGGCCATCCGCAGTGCGTGCCGCCGCCGAGGAACCCGGTGACGTACCCGCCCCGCAGCGGGTCCGACTTGCCTATCCGCGGCACGTGCCGCTGCTACGTCTCGCCGAACTCGTCGGCGATGCGGAAGCCGGCGATGCCGAGCCGGTCGTCGGCCGCGAACAGGTCCTGGACGCGGCGCAGCACATCGGCGTCGACCAGCAGACCGTCGTCATCGAGCTCGACGACGACGTCGATGTCCCCGAACTCCCGCAGCCGGGCGAGGGCCGCGTTCCGCCCGCCGGGGCGGCCGAGGTTCTCGTCGAGCTCGATCGGGGTGACCTCGCCGGGCAGTGACAGCCGCCGGGCGAACTCGGGCAGCCGTTGCCGACGATCACGATCCGCTCGGGCGGCACGTCGTGCTTGGCCACGGACTCCAGCAGCGCGTCGGCCTCGGCGGGCCGGTTGCCCATGGTCACCACGCGACGGCGATCCTCGGTGGCGCCATGTCCTCACCCCGATCCCGTCCTTCCGCATGGCGTGGGCGAGGTCACCGACGAGCCCGGGCGCCTGGGCGACCGGTTCGGCGCACTCCCGGTAGAAGGCGACGGTGACGTCCGCCCGGCGCGGGCCACCGGGGGCGACGTCGCAGTCGTCGGGCAGCCCCGGGATGTTCCACCGCGGCGGAGCGTGACGGAGCCGCACCCGGTGCCCCGCCCTGACCCCGATCTTCCTCGCGAGCAGCGCACCGGCGTACCCGCCGCCCGTCCTGCCCGAGTCGCCCACGTCACCAGCGTCCCGCCGATGACGACAGGCACGCCGATCCCATCCGACTTGTCCGACTCTTTTGCGGCGCGCACGCTTGGACTGTGAGTCACCTCACGAGTCCGAATTGAGCAAGGATGGCCACTTACGATCAGACCCGTGGTCACAACGGGTGGTCAGTCAATGCCGCGACAGCCACCATCAGCCTGGGGGGCATCGTCACGGGGTGGAGCGAGGGTGCCCAGCTCCTGCTGGGTTACCGCGCCCCGGAGGTCGTGGGACGCGCCGCGGCCGACCTTCTCTTCGCTCAGGAGCCCCCCGAAGCGGCCGGGCTCGCGCTGGTCGCCTCACGGGAGTGGAGCGGCACCGCACTGCTCCGGCACCGGGACGGCCGACGCGTCGAGCTGACCCTGCATGCCCATCCGTCGCTGGGCGGCGACGGTGCGGCCCAGGGGTTCGTCGTGACCGCCACGACGGCTCCCGCCGAGTCGGAGTACGACCGCAGGATGGTGGAATGGGCATTCGCCCAGTCCTCGATTCCGCAGTCCACCTACACCGCCGCGTCACGCTCATGGCTGCTGAACGCGGCGGCGGAAGCGGACGTACAGGAGCGCACGGGCCCGGGCGGGGCAGCGCGGCCGGACGGGGCTCCCTCGGTGCCGTCCCCGGCCCCCCTGGGGGAGGCCGGCGCCGACGAAGGGTTCCTGCGGTGCGTTCGCCGGGTCGCCGAAGAGGCCGGGCCGATGCGCTACGAACGCGTCGGCCCGGCTCCGCCCGCCGCCTCCGCCGGGCAGCGCGCCTGGATCACCGAACTGTGGCCCGTGCGGGATCCCGCCACCCGCGAGGTGGTCGGCGTCGGCACCGCGACGTTCGACAGCAGCGAGCAGCACTCGGCGCGTCGGCGACTGGCCCTGCTGAACGAGGCGGGCACCCGCATCGGCACCACGCTGAACGTGACGCGCACCGCCCGGGAACTCGCCGATCTGGCCGTTCCGCGGCTCGCCGACTTCGTCAGCGTGGACCTGCTCGACTCCGTGACGCGCGGGGAGGAACCGGTCTCCGGGCCGGTCGACGCGGCCGTGGTACTGCGCCGGGTCGCGCACCAGTCCTCCGCCGACGGGGTGCCCGAGGCCGCCGTCGACCTGGGCGCGATCGACACCTACCCCCCGTTCTCACCCCCCGCCCGCTCCCTGGCCGGTGGACACCCCGTGCTCAGCGGCACGGACGATCCCGACTTCGCGCGGTGGATCGCCGAGAGCGAGACGCGAAGCGCCCGCGTCCGGCAGTACGGCTTCCACTCGGTCATGGCCGCCCCCCTGCGGGCCCGGGGCGTCACGCTCGGAGTGGCCGTCTTCGCCCGCACCGCCGGCTCCGCTCCCTTCCAGCGGGACGACCTGATCCTCGCCGAGGAACTCGCCGGCCGGGCGGCCGTCGGCATCGACAACGCCCGCCGCTACACCCGCGAGCGGACCAACGCCCTCACCCTCCAGCGCAGTCTGCTGCCGCGCGATCTGCCCAAGCAGGCGGCCGTCGAGGTGGCGTACCGCTATCTGCCGGCCGGGACGGGCGCAGGGGTGGGCGGCGACTGGTTCGACGTCATCCCCTTGTCGGGCACCCGCGTGGCCCTGGTCGTCGGTGACGTGGTCGGACACGGCATCCACGCCTCGGCCACCATGGGACGGCTGCGCACCGCGGTGCGCACCCTCGCCGACGTCGACCTGCCGCCGGACGAACTCCTCACCCACCTCGACGACCTGGTCATCCACCTCACCTCCGACGACGACGCCGCGGTCCGCGACGAGCCGTACGCCGGCGAGATCGGCGCGACCTGCCTGTACGCCGTCTACGACCCGGTGTCCCGCGTCTGCACCCTCGCCAGCGCCGGCCACGTCCCGCCCGCCCTCCTGCTGCCCGACGGCACGGTCAGCGTGGTCCGGCTCACCCCCGGCCCGTTGCTGGGCGTCGGCGGCCTGCCCTTCGAGCCCACCGAGCTGGAGCTGCCCGAGGGAAGCCTGCTGGCCTTCTACACCGACGGCCTGGTCGAGGCCCGCGACCACGACGTCAACCTCGGCCTCGAACGGCTCTGCGAAGCCCTGGCCTCCCCCGTTCCCTCGCTGGAGGTCACCTGCGACGCCGTCCTCAAGGCCCTGCTGCCCGACAGCCCCGCCGACGACGTGGCCCTGCTCCTCGCCCGCTCCCGGGCCCTGCACACCGACCAGGTGGCCGCCTGGACCCTGCCGGCCGACCCCGCGATCGTGGCCGACGCCCGCGCCCAGACCGCCCGCCAGCTGGCGGCCTGGGGACTGCAGGAGGCGGGGTTCGTCACCGAACTGGTGGTGAGCGAGCTGGTCACCAACGCCATCCGCTACGGCGCCGTACCGATAGGGCTGCGGCTGATCCGGGACCGGACCCTGATCTGCGAGGTGTCCGACGCCAGCAGCACCGCCCCCCACCTGCGCCGCGCCCGCACCTACGACGAGGGCGGACGAGGGCTGCACATGGTCGCCCAGCTCACCCAGGGCTGGGGCACCCGCCAGACCCCGACCGGCAAGACCATCTGGGCCGAGCAATCCCTCCCGGTCGGCTGACCATGACCGAGCGAACGGGCGACGCCGCGACCGCACCCACCGAGACGGGAACGCACACGCTCGGGCTGCTCTATCCGCCGGCCGGCCGCGACCGGGACTACACCTCGATGCAGCTCGCCTTCGTCGGCTCGGTGGCCGAGTTCGCCGCCCGGTACGGCTACGACGTGCTGCTCTCTCCCGCCGGCACGCGCGACGACCCCTCGTTTCGGCGCATGGTCGGCGAGCGGCGGGTGGACGGCGTGATCGTCATGGAGATCCGGCGCGAGGACGACCGCATCGAGCATCTCGCCGAGGCGGGTTTCCCGTTCGTCGCCATCGGCCGTAACCACGGGACCTGCGACGCCGGCTGGGTCGATCTGGACTTCGCCGGTCTGGCGAGCGGCTGCGTCCGGCACCTCGCCGACCTCGGGCACCGCAGGATCGCCTTCGTCAACCGGTCGGAGCAGCTGTTCAACAGCGGATACGGCTTCGCCCGGCTCGGACACGAGGGCTACACCGAGACGATGGCGGAGCTGGGCCTTCCACCGCGCGCGTACCTGTGCGGCGACGACCTCGCATCGGGTGAGACGGTCGTGGAACACATTCTGCGCGACGACCCGGCCACCACCTCCCTGGTCACCATGAACGAGGCGGCCCTGGAAGGCGTCTACCGCGGGCTGACGCGGCACGGCCGCAGCGTGCCGCGCGACTTCTCGGTCGTCGGCGTGGCGGCCAGCCCCTGGGCCGAGCAGGTGAACCCGCCGCTCACCGCCGCCGAGATCCCCGCCAAGGAGATGAGCCGGCTCGCCGTCGAGCTGATGATGGAGCGACTGCGTCCCCCCGGCTCGGCTCCCCGGCACGTCCTGCTGAAGCCTCTGATCACGCTGCGTGCCAGCACCGGTCCCCGCCCCGCGGTGCCCGGCTCCGAATCGGAAACCCAATTCCCAGATTTCGGCATAGATTTCTGATAAGTCAGATTCTACGCCTTGTGGATACGTCACATTCCGCGTCTTCGATCACCGACCCCCGGGAGCTGAGCATGTCGTATCCCGTCGACCGCCGTGGCTTCCTGCGTACCGCGGGCGCGGGAGCGGCCGCCCTCACCCTCGGCGGTGCCGTGGCCTCCTGCGGCTCCGGCTCGACGGGCGGCACGTCCGAGACGGTCACCCTCACCTGGTGGGACTACTTCACCCTGGACAACTTCCAGCCTGGGATGAACCGCCTCATCAAGGACATCGAGGCCGACGTCCCGAACGTCAGGATCGAGCGGCGGACCTTCCCGTTCGCGGACCTCGACCGGCAGATCACCCTGGGCGCGATCTCAGGCGACCTGCCGGACATCGCCATCGTCGACAACGTCGCCATGAACACCCTGGGCGGCAGCGACCTGCTGGCCGACCTCACCGACCGCGTCAAGGAGTGGGGCCAGGCCGACCAGTACTACAAAGGCCCCTGGGACGGCTGCCAGGTCGGCGGGAAGACCCTGGGCATCCCCAACAACAGCAACTGCCTCGCCCTCTACTACAACACCCGAGTGCTCGAGTCCGCCGGCGTGGCACCCCCCACCACCTGGGACGAGCTGGCCTCCGCCGCCGAGCGGCTGACCACCGGGGACCGGTTCAGCCTGGCGCTGAGCGCGATCAAGACCGAGGAGGGGATGTTCCAGTTCCTGCCGTTCCTGTGGCAGGCGGGCGGCGACCTCGACACCTTCGCCACCGACGGCGCGACGGCGCTGTCCTTCCTCGACGACCTGATCGCCAAGGGCTCCCTGTCCGAGCAGTGCGTGGGCTGGACCCAGCAGGACGTCAACACGCGGTTCCTCGACCAGCGCGCGGCCCTGCAGATCAACGGCCCCTGGCAGATCCCCACGCTCAAGCAGGCGGACTTCGAGTGGAACGTGGTGGCCCTGCCCCGCGGCAAGGCGGCCGCCACCTGCCTGGGCGGGGAGAACTGGGTCCTGATGGCCGACAGCGAGCATCTCGACAAGGCGTGGGAGGTCCTGGAGTACACCCAGCGTCCGTCGGCCCTGGTGCCGTACCTGGTGTCCTTCGGCAACCTCCCCGCGCGCAAGGACATGGGCGACAAGGGCACGTGGGCGTCCGATCCGGCCCTGCGGCTCTTCCTCAGCCAACTGCCCCTCGCCCGCCCTCGCCGGTACGGACCGCGCTACGCCGACGCCTCGCAGGCCGTCGTCGAGGCGGAACAGGCCGTGTTCACCGGTTCAGCGTCGCCCTCCACGGCGGCGAGGACCGCCGCCGGAAAGATCGACAAGGCGCTGGGCGGGCGATGACGGCGCGCGATCGCACCGCGCCGAAAGACCCGTGGGGCCCACGGCGCCGGTGGGGCCGGCCCTCCCCGTCCGCGCGACTGCGGCGCGCGGCCTACCTGTTCTGCCTCCCGGGGATGACCTTCCTCGCCCTCTTCCTGGCCTACCCGCTGTTCTACAACGTCTGGACGTCCCTCCACGACGTGAGACTGAGCGCCCTGCTCGGCGGGGACCAGCCGTTCAACGGCCTCCACAACTACCGCGTCACGGTCGCCGACCCCTCCTTCTGGCACTCCGTGCGCCTCTCGGTGGTCTTCACCCTGGGGTCACTGGTGCTGCAGTTCACCATCGGCTTCGCCCTGGCGCTGCTCTTCGCCCGGCCGTTCCCGCTGAACGGCCTGCTGCGGTCCCTGCTGCTGGTGGCCTGGCTGCTTCCCCCCGTGATCAGCGGCACGCTCTTCCGCTGGCTGCTGAACGCGGAGTCCGGCGCCTACAACGCCCTGCTGAGTGCGGTGGGCCTGGGCGCCCTGTCCCACGACTGGCTCACCGACCCGTCCACGTCCATGGCGGGAGTGGTCTTCGCCAACGTCTGGGTCGGCGTGCCCTTCAACATGCTGCTGCTCCTCGTGGGGCTGCACACCATCGACCCGGAACTCCACGAGGCGGCCGCCATCGACGGCGCCGACGCCTGGCGGCGCTTCCGCCGGATCACCCTTCCGCTGATGCGTCCCGTCTCGGTGACCGTGCTGCTCCTCGGCCTCGTCTACACCTTCAAGGTCTTCGACATCGTCTTCGTCATGACGGGCGGCGGCCCCGTCGACGCCACCCGCGTGCTGTCCCTCTACGTCTACGAGGTCTTCTTCAGGTTCTTCCGGTTCGGGCAGGGGGCGGCCGCGGGCCTGCTGCTGCTCGCCGTACCGCTCCTCGTCGGCGGCTCCTACGTCTGGCGCCTGCGCCGCGAGGAAGCGACCGGGGGTGCCGTGTGAAACCGCCGCGCCATCCCTGGCTGCTGACCGCGACCGCCGCGGTCCTCACCGCGGCCTTCCTGCTGCCGGTGTACTGGATGGCCAAGACCAGCCTCACGTCGCCGGACCGCATTCTGACCGCGTCCCCGCAGTGGGTGCCCGCACCGCTCACCGGGGAGAACTACCGTACGGCGCTGGGCTACGGAGGACTGTCCCGGGCCCTGCTCAACAGCGCGGTGATCTCCTGCGGTGTGGTGGCGCTCACCCTGCTGCTGGGCGTCCCGCTCGCCTACGCCCTCGCCCGGGTTTGGATGCGCGGCTCGGGCACGATGGTGCTCGCCCTGCTCCTCGCCCAGCTGCCGCCCGCCATCACGCTGGCGGCGCCGCTGTTCATCCTCGAACGCCGGGCCGGTCTCGACGACACCTACCTGGGCCTGATCGCGGCCGACACGACGCTCACTCTGCCTTTCATGGTGATCGTCCTGCGTCCCGTGCTGCGCGGCGTCCCACGCGAACTGGAGGAGGCCGCCCTGGTCGACGGCTGCGGACTGCCCGGCGTGCTGCTGCGCGTCGTCCTGCCGCTCATGGTGCCGGGCATCGTCGCCGCGGCCGGGCTGTCCTTCCTGATCGGATGGGGTGAGTTCCTCTTCGGTCTCACCCTCGCCGAGGGACCCGACGTGCAGCCCGTCACCGTCCTGCTCAACGCCTTCATCGGCCAGCACGGCACCTCGTGGGGAGCCCTGATGGCCACCGCCACCCTCATCAGCCTTCCGGTGGTGTGCGTCTTCGCTCTCTTCCAACGGTTCATCGTCGGCGGGCTGACCGCCGGCAGCATGAGGGGTTGAACATGTCACTGCATCCCCGTGACCGGGCGGCCTACGTCGCACCGCCCCCGCCCCTGACTCCCGCCGGTCCCGTCGATCCGGTGGTCACCGCGTACGTCGCGGAGGCCGGCGCACACGGCGTGAGCCTGAACGTCCGCACAGCCCGCGGACGCACGGGCACGCTCCGGCTGTGCCCCGCGACGGGCAGTGCCGCACGGATCACCCTGCGGATGTCCGACGTACTGACCTCGCCACGGATCTCCGTCGTCAACGAGTCAGTACACGGCTGCACCGTGGAGCGGTCCCCCGGCACGGTCACCCTGCGCCTCGAAGCCCTGCGGGTCGAGATCCGCCTCTCCCCCTTCACCATGTCGCTGACCGACCGCCACGGCCGGACAGTGCGTCAGGCCACCGACGTGCGCGACCCGGACGACCACCTGACCGTGCTCCCGTTCGGCGTGACCGAACTCGCGGACGGCCGCCTCGCCCACCACGACAGCTGGATCGCCGAACCCGACGAGCACTTTTACGGCCTCGGTGAACGCTTCACCGGCCTCGACCTGCGCGGGCAGCGAGTCCAGTGCTGGGTCCAGGACGCCCTCGGCTCCACCGGCACCCGCTCCTACAAGGCCGTGCCCTTCCTGCTCTCCAGCCGGGGATACGCCGTGCTGGTGGACACCACCACGCCGGCGTCCTTCGACCTCGCCCACCACAACACCGGCGCGTGGACGGTGATCGTCCCCGACGAGGAACTCGACTACTACCTGATCACCGGCACCCCCGGCGAGTGCCTCGCCGCCTACCGCGACCTCACAGGCCCCGCCCTGCTGCCGCCCAAGTGGGCCTTCGGCCCCTGGATCTCCGGCGGCTTCCGCCGGGACAGCGCCGAAGAGGTGCGCGACCGCGCTCGCCGCATCCGCGAACACCGCTTCCCCTGCGATGTCCTGCACATCGACACCTACTGGCAGCCGCACGGCTCCTGGTCCGACATGCGCTGGGACACCGAGGCGTTCCCCGACCCGCGGGGGCTGGTGGAGGACCTGGCCGCGGAGGGACTCCACGTCTCGCTCTGGATGAACCCGTACATCGGTGTCGACAGCCCGTACTTCACCGAGGTGAAGCGCAACGGCTGGTTCCTGCGCACCCGCACGGGCACCGACACCGACTCCGCCTCCGGCGACACGTGGGTCGGCCGGCTCTGGGGCGACGCGCATCCGGAGACGGCGCTCCTGGATCTCACCCACCCGGGCGCCGTCGACTGGTTCCGCGGGCGCATCCGCGAGGCGCTCGCCAGTGGCGCGTCCGTGCTGAAGACCGACTTCGGCGAGGCGGTCCCCGCGGATGCCGTCGCCCACAACGGCATGACCGGCGACCGCCTTCACAACCTCTACCCCCTCCTCTACAACGACCTGGTCGCCGAGGTGACCCGGGAGGTCACCGCGAGCCACGGCCTGACCTGGGGGCGCTCCACCTGGACCGGCGGTCAGCGACACGGCGCCAAATGGACCGGCGACCCCAGAGCCAGCTGGCAGGACCTGGCCTCCACGCTCCGCGCCGGCCTCTCCCTCTCCCTCTCCGGCCACCCCTTCTGGAGCCACGACATCGGCGGCTTCCACGGCACTCCGGACGCCGAACTCTTTGTACGCTGGGCCCAGTTCGGCCTGCTGTCGCCACTCAGCCGGTTCCACGGCACGACCTCCCGGCTGCCCTGGGACTTCGGCGAGGAGGCGTACGCGGCCGTGTTGCACGCGGCCCGCCTGCGGATGAGTTTGCTGCCGTACCTGTACGCGGCCGCCGTAGAGGCGGTCCGCACCGGCGAACCCCTCGCCCGCCCGATGCCCCTGGACCATCCGGACCGCCCGGACTCCCATGCCGCGGACCTCCAGTACCTGCTGGGCCCCGGCCTGCTGGTCGCCCCGCTGTACGCGCCGGGAGGCCGGCGGCAGGTCTGGTTCCCGCCCGGCGAGTGGCTGCCGTATCAGGGCGGTGCCCCGGTCACCGGCCCCTGCTGGCACTCGGTCGACCTCCTCCTGCCCACGGCCCCGCTCTGGCTGCGTGCGGGCAGCCTCCTGCTCACCACCGCCCCCGCCGACCGCGCGGGCAGCGCCCCCTTCGGGGAGGTGACCGCCGTCTGGGTCCGGCCTCGGGCTACGCCCTCCCGCACGGCCCGAAGCGTCCTGTACGACGAGGACGGCACCCGAACCGTCATCACCGCGCACCGGCCCCACGACGACCACCTGACCCTCCGCACCGAGGGCCGCGGCCTCCGACTCCACGTCGCCGCCCCGGGCCGTCGGCACGCCCTTGCGACGGCCGAGGTGGACGGCGTACCGACCGATGTGGACGCGTGGCCGGGCGCGGACTGGTGACGGCGAAGGGCCGGAAAGTGTCCGACCCGGCCCAGATGGAGCCGCTTCGGGATTCACACCCGAGACTAGGGAAGGGCACGGCCAGCCGTGCTGGCGACAGCACCGCACGCAGGGACTCACGTTGCTCGTCGAGAGGGAGCCGGCTGAGCTCGGGCACGGCCCGGACGCGGGCGCGGGCAATACACGGGCTGACGGATGACGTGCGCCCGGCAGACAGGTAGTGACAGCTGCGGCTAAGGCCGTCTGACCAGCGACTTAGCACCTGAGGCCTCCGGCACGACCTTTGCGCGGTATGGCGCCAACATGACGCCGTTCCCGCGCAGCAACGTGTTCATCGTGTTCAACAGCGTGGAGAACCAGGCGGTGGAGCCGTTCGCGGCGCCGGTGCGGCGGCCGGAGTACATCGGGGCGAGGGACTTCACGCCGGTCAAGTAGGAGTGCTGGCCGGAGAGGGCGGCGTCACAGCCAGGACAGTGACGCCGCCCTCTCCAGTACGTTCCGTACGGCGCCCTCGTCACCCGCCGCCCCGCGCGGCACCGTGTCCGGCGCGTACCGGCCGCCGACCAGCAGGCAGAAGTCGACCGGGTCCAGGACGAGTTCACCGCGTACGGGATCGTCCCCGGAGCCCAGCACCCACTCCTCGGCGCCGCCGCTGACCGCGAACAGCACCGGCGGCGCGGTGGGCCCGAGGGCCAGACCGAGGATGCGGACGGCGAGGCGGACGAGGCGCCCCAGGTGCTCGTCGGGCGGCGGCGGGACGGCGAGGCCGACGGCGCGCCCGATGTCGTCGGTGTGGATCCACGCCTCGAAGGCGCGCACCAGGAAGTGGTCGGCGACGGGCAGCCGGAGGCCCATCAGCGTCACGGCCCGGGCGGCGCGCTCGAGGTCCCGGGCCTCGGGCGTGGCGAGCAGGTCCGCCGCCTGGTCCGCCCACGCGGCGACGGTCTCCTCGGGCGTCCGCGCGTGCTCGTGGGCGATCACGTCGGCGGTACGCCGGTTCCAGGCGTCCTCCCACCCGCCGCCCTCCTCGACCGGCGAGACCGACGAGACCGGCACCCGCGCGGCGATCCCCAGCTGCTCCGCGAGCGGCTCATCCGCGGCGAGCAGATGAGCGACGGTGGCCTGCACGTCCCAGTCGTACACGACCGGCGTGCTCCATCGCCCCTCCACCTCCGGCAGCAGCGCCTTGAGCCCGGCGACGGCGGCGGCGTACGGCGCGGCATGCCCGGCGACCCGCGTCGGCGCACCCCGCCCATTCAGCACGCCGGCCAGCAGGTCGGTGACGGAAGCGGCGCCCGCGCCGTTGTGCCCGGGCGGGCCCTCGAGCAGCCGTACGATCCCGCGCAGGCGTTCCGCCTCGGCGGTGCAGTCGGGGCAGTCGGCCAGGTGGTGAGTGACCGTGTCGCGCTCGTCCGGGGGCAGGGCGTCGAAGGCCCAGGCGGCGAGCAGGTGCCGGAGCGTGTCGTGATCCGTGCTCACCGTGTGCCTCCTTCCCCGGCCGTTTCCCCTTCCGCCATCATGCGCCCCTTCGCGGCGCCGGGCCGGGGCGGATCGGCCAAAGACTCCGCCAAAGTGTGCAACGCCCTGCGCAGCCGGGACTTGGCAGTGCCCTCAGGGATGCCGAGTTCGGCGACGGCCCGGCGGTAGGTGCGGCCGGCGAAGTAGATGCCGGGCCTCGCCGCGCACCCGGTCCACGGCCCGCCGGTGGCGAGCAGCGACAGCCAGGTGCGCAGGCTCCCGCGGCGCGTACCGAAGGCGTACGGCCTGCTCCGCAGGTGGGCGAAGACCTCCTGCACCACGTCCTCGGCGGCGGCCGCGCTGCGGGTGACGCGCACGGACCCGCCGCACCAGCCCGCCGTACGCGGTGTACGCCTCGGCCGGCGCGGACTCGTCGCCGTACACCAGCCGCCGGTGCAGCTCCGCGTCGGCGGCTGGTCGCGCGGGCGTCCTGTCCGCCGGCTCCACCGGCACCTTCACCCCCGGTGCCCTTCCCAGCGCCCCGCACCGGGACGGCGCCAGCGGTTCAGCCGGACAGGACGTCCAGCAGGCGGTCGACGTCCGCGGGCGTGTTGTACAGGTGGAAGGACGCCCGCAGATTGCCGGCCCGGTTGGAGACCTGGACGCCGGCGCGGCTCAGTTCGGGCTGGCGGTGGCCGAGTCCGGGGACGGAGACGATCGCCGAGCCGGGGGACGGCAGGGCTTCGTGCCCGAGGCCGGCGAGCCCCGCGCGGAAGCGGTCGGCGAGGGCCAGGTCGTGGACCTGGATGGCCGCCACACCGAGTTCCTCGATCAGGGCGAGGGAGCGGCGCGCTCCGGCGTAGGTGAACAGGGCGGGCGGCAGGTCGAAACGGCGGGCGGAGTGGGCGAGTTCGGTGACCGGGCCGTAGCAGCTGTCCCAGGGCTGCTCGCCCGCGACCCAGCCGGCCAGGATCGGCGTGAGCGAGCCGAAGTCCTCGGGGACGACGAGGAAGGCCGCGCCGTGCGGGCCGACCAGCCACTTGTAGCTGACGCAGACGCTGTAGTCGTACGCGCCGGCGTCCATCGGCAGCCATCCGGCGGACTGGGAGAAGTCGACGTAGGTGCGGGCGCCGTGGGCGCGGGCCGCCTCGCGCAGCGCGGGCAGGTCGGCGACGCGGCCGTCGGCGGACTGGGCGGCGCTGACCGCGACGAGCGCGGTGCCGGGGCGGACGGACTCGGCGATCCGCTCCAGCGGGACACTGCGCACCTTGAGGTCGCCGCGGACGTGGAAGGGGTTCACGACGGAGGTGAAGTCGTCGTCGGCGGTGAGGACTTCGGCGCCCTCCGGGAGGGAGGCGGCGACCAGCCCGGTGTAGGTGGCCACCGAGGATCCCGTGGCCACCCGGCCGACGGGGACGCCGGCGATCCGGGCGAAGGCGGCCCGGGCGGCCTCCACGTCGTCCCACAGCGCGTTCAACGGCCGGCCCTCGGCCCGCATCCGCGCCGCCTCGTCGAGGGCGGCGACGGTACGGGCCGGGAGCAGCCCGTTGCCGGCGGTGTTCAGGAAGGTGTGCTTCGGGGCGAACTCGGTACGGACGAGGCTCTCGAAGGTCTCCATGCCTCCACTCTGGGCCTCGGAGAACGCCCCGTCCATTGCGCATTTTTACGTGGTTCCGCTAAGCGGCGCTTATAGATCCGCGCCGACCTGCTGTTTTATTCGCCCCCCGCCTTCCCGGCCTCACTGCTGCTGCGGCACCGCGCAGCCGTCCGGACCGCAGGCGTCCGCGGCCTCGTCCTGGACGAGGGTCAGCGGCCCGCGCTCGCCCCACGCCTGCGTGAGGGCCTGCGTGAACACCTCGGCGGGCTGGGCGCCGGAGACGCCGTACTTCCGGTCGAGGACGAAGAAGGGCACGCCGTTCGCGCCCAGCTCGGCAACCTCGCGCTCGTCGG
Source organism: Streptomyces sp. TRM68367 (assembly GCF_014495685.1). Taxonomy (GTDB): domain Bacteria; phylum Actinomycetota; class Actinomycetes; order Streptomycetales; family Streptomycetaceae; genus Streptomyces. Next base: position 49,006 of record NZ_JACTVI010000026.1, read on the forward strand.
CGCGGACGGCGTCGGCGTACGCGTCCGGATCGGCGAGGACCGTGCGGACGGCGTCCGCGTCGAGACCGGCGGCGACGGCCAGCTCGACGAGCCGCTCGTCGTCGTTGAAGACGGAACGCTCTTCGGCGAAGTTCGCCCGGTACAGCAGGCCGAGCAGCTCGTCCTGCCTGCCCTGCTCCTTGGCGAGGTGCAGCAGCCGGTGCATGTCGAAGGTGCTGCCGTGGTCGCGGCCCCGGGTGCGGTAGTCGAGCCCCTCGGCGGCGGCCTGGGCGCCCAGGTTGTCCTCACCGGCCTCGGCCTGCGCCGCGCTCATCCCGTACTTCCGGGTGAGCATCGTGATCACGGGCTGGATGTCGTCCTTGGCGCGGCCCGGGTCCAGCTCGAACGACCGGTGCACCACCTCGACCCCGTCGCGGTGCGGGAAGGCCCGCAGCGCCTTCTCGAAGCGGGCCTTGCCCACGTAACACCAGGGGCAGGCGATGTCGCTCCAGATCTCGACGCGCATGTGTCGGCTCTCTCCAGGTCGTACGGGTACGGAGACTCCCTCCGCCAGAATAGGTGAACGTTCAAGGAGATCGGCTCATTCCCCGGGCACGGCGAAGCGCAGGCACAGATGGTGGTCCTTGTCCTCGGCGGGCGGCTGCTGCTCCGGGTCCGGGACCCAGCCCTGGCGGGCGTAGAAGGCCTGCGCCCGTTCGTTGTCCCGGTGCACGTCCAGGACGGCCGTGCACCGGCCGTCGGCCCGCCACTGCTCGACGCAGGCCGTGTGCAGGGCCGTACCGACGCCGGTGCGCCAGTGGCCGGGGTCGACGTGGAACTGGACCAGCTTGACCGTGTCCGCGGGGGCGCCCTCCGCGGGGCGGAACGAGGCGATGCCGACCAGCCTGCCGTCGCGCACCGCGCACAGCACCTGGCCCTCGGGCCGCTCGATGACCTCCCGCCACCGGCCCGGCCAGTCGGCGTCGGCGTCCGGCAGCCCGTCCGGGTAGTAGGTGGCCCGGGCCCGCAGGTGCAGCTCGGCGACGGAGGCGGCCTCGGCGGGCAGGGCGGTTCTGATCACCAGGGACCGGACGGTCCGATGCGCTCTGATCATGCAACAGATGACGCGTCCGCTCCGGACCCGGTTCCCAGGCGGCTGAACTGCGCCCGGCACGCCCTCGGCGTCAGCCCTGTGCGGCGGACCAGGTGGGCGTGCTCCCAGTACGTCGTGGCCCGGCGTCCGTCGGGCAGTCCCGCCCGGGCGTCAGCCCGGGCGGTCCCGGACCAGGTCCGCCAGCACAGCACCGATGTCCTCCGGTTCGGTGAGGAGGGCCAGGTGATGGCTCGCGCGACGCACGACACGCCATCCCGCCGCCCCGGCCCGGTCGGGTAGGCGCCCGGGAGGGCGGGCACGTGGGGAGCGGGTTCCTCGAAGTGGGCCAGCGGGACGCGAGGCAGGTCCCGGCAGAAGCGGGCGCGCAGGCCGGGGTCGGGCAGCAGAGCCTCGATCGTGCCCGGCGGGAACCATGTGTTCCAGGGCGGCAGCGTCCCGCCCGCGGCCACTCCGCGCAGCTGCTCCCGCATGTCCGGCGGAGCGGTGTCGAACCAGGGCCGGCCAGGGTGCGGCAGCAGCGCGTCGGCGAACACCGCACCGGCGAGCGCAACCCGCCGCGGCATGCGCGACGGCGGGCAGCAGGGCACCGGCACCGCTGTGCCCCACCAGCACGACCCGCTCGTCACCGCGCCGGGCGATCTCCTCGGCGACCGCGGCGGCCAGCCCGGGACAGTACGGCCCAGCCCCGCCCATGGCCTCGGCCAGGGAGGGCATGACCGTCACATACCCCCGGGCGCCGAGCACCCGCGCGACCGGCTGCCACACCGAAGCACCCACGAGCGGGCCGTGCACCAGCACCACAGCGGTACGTCCTCGCACGCTCCCTCCTCGATCCGCCTCAGCTGCCGTCCCGCAGATCGCTCGGCCAGCTCGGCCTGTACTCGATGTGGTCGTACGTCACCACGCAGCCCTCCCCCATCGGCGACTGCGTCATGAAGCCCACCAGGGCCGCACCCGTCTCCTCCTCGCCGCCCAGCGTGAACAGCCGGACGAAGGTCCAGCGTTCCCCGTCCCGGGAGGCGTGGAAGGCGAAGGCCCGACCGGTGCGGCTCACCCGCAGCCAGACCGAACTCCCCTCCACGCTGAAGGAGTTGGCGTCATCGGAGTGCCCCCGCGTGACCACCGTGCACACGGTCGGCACATCCGGCGAGTACTCCAGACACAACTTGGCCCAGGCCCGCTCCCCCACATGGACATACAGCACCCCGGCATCGAACGAGGCGTTGAACCCCACGGTGACCCGCGCGATCAGCTGAAAGTCCCCCTCGGGGGCACCGAGCAGCCGGGGCGCATCAGCGGCAGGGTCCAATCCCTCATCCGTGGGCGGCACAAACCGATCCTGCCGAGGACCGGCCCACCCGGTCAGAACCCCGTCCTCATGGGACCAATGTCCGTCCGGCCCATAGGTGCGCAGAAGGAAGGGGAGTTCGGGAAACTTCACATCCATGGCACCGAGTCTCTCAGCCCACCAATGAGGGGCCCGGGGCTGTGTCCATTTGCGGCTCCGCCGCGGTGGGCGCGAGCAATCACAACGAAGCCGCAGCCCGCAACTCACCGCACCCCCTACGGCGCTACCCGCGGAGCGCTACCGCTCAAGCCGCCCGTTGAACCGCCGCGGCAGCCCCAGCGGGTTGTCATCCTTCAGCTCCGGCGGCAGCAAGGCCTCCGGCGCGTTCTGATACGCAACCGGCCGCAGCCACCGCTCGATCGCCGTACCGCCCACCGACGTGGACGTGGAGGTCGTCGCCGGGTACGGACCACCGTGATGCTGGGCGGGAGCCACGGCCACACCCGTCGGCCAGCCGTTCACCAGCACACGCCCCGCCAGCGGCGTCAGCTCGGCCAGCAGCTCGGGCCCCCGGCCCTCTCCCGCGGCCTCCCCGTCGGACAGATGCACGGTCGCGGTGAGATTCCCCGGCAGCCGCGACAGTACGGCCTTCGCCTCGTCCTCGTCCTCGTAGCGCACCACGACAGTGAGCGGCCCGAAGCACTCCTCCAGGAGCAGATCGTGGGCGCCCTGCGCCGCCAGCTTGTCCGCCGGGACGGTCAGGAAGCCCGGGCTCACCGTGTGCTCCCCGCCCGCACCCGCGGTCACCGGGGACTCGACGCCGGCGAGCTGCGTGCGCTCCGCGACACCCGCGAGGAAGTTGTCCCGCATGCGGTGGTCCAGCAGAACCCCGGCGTCGACGTTGCTGACGGCCTCCGTGAGCGACTTGAGCAGACGGTCACCCGAGGCACCCGACGGCGCGAGCACCAGACCCGGCTTCACACAGAACTGGCCGACACCCATCGTCATCGAGCCCGCGAGCCCGCTGCCGAGCTGCTCGGCGCGCTCCGCCGCGGCGGCCTCGGTGATCAGCACGGGGTTCAGCGAGCCCAGCTCACCGTGGAACGGGATCGGGACGTCACGCGCGGCCGCCGCGTCGAACAGGGCACGGCCACCGCGCACCGACCCGGTGAAGCCGGCCGCAGCGACCAGCGGGTGCTTGATCAGCTCGATGCCGGCCTCGAAGCCGTGCACCAGCCCCAGCACGCCCTCGGGAACGGAGTGCGCCGCGGCGGCCCGGCGCAGCACCTTGGCGACCAGCTCGGACAGCGCCGGGTGGTCGGGGTGCGCCTTGACGACGACCGGGCAGCCGGCCGCGAGGGCGCTCGCGGTGTCGCCGCCGGCGACGGAGAAGGCGAACGGGAAGTTCGACGCCGAGTAGACGGCGACGACACCCAGCGGCACCTTGTAGCGGCGCAGGTCCGGGATCGGCGGCGTCGCGGTGTTGTCGGGGTGGTTGATGACGACGTCCAGGAACGCGCCCTCGTCGACGATGTCGGCGAAGGCCCGCAGCTGGAAGCAGGTGCGGGCGAGCTCGCCGGTCAGCCGGACCGGGCCGAGCGCGGTCTCCGCGTCGGCGGTCTCGACGAGCGCGTCCTTGGCCGCTTCGAGCTCGTCGGCGGCCGAGCGCAGGAAGGCCGCACGGACGGTGCGGTCGGTCAGCGCGCCACGCGCGGCCTGGGCGGCACGGACGGCGGCGTCCACTTCCTGGGCTGTGGCCTCCACCGCAACCTGCTCGCGCTGCTTCCCGGTTCGGGGGTCGACACTCCAGACTGGTGCTGCCACCGCGGATCCCTCCACATTGATTGCCGCATGCTATGCCGCAGTATGTACGTCATCTCCACCAGCAGTGTTCGATATACTGAACGCTGTCTGTGATGATGAATATGCTGTCGGAGACTATATCTCCAGCTTCTCGTCGAACGAAGGGGTCAAGGGCGATGTCGGCAGGCGAGACAGGCGGCGGAGCGCAGGTCAAGTCCGCAGTGCGGACGGTTGAACTGCTGGAGTACTTCGCGGGTCGGCCCGGAATGCACTCTCTTGCGGCGGTCCAGGAGGCCGTCGGGTACCCCAAGTCCAGCCTGTACATGCTGCTGCGCACGCTCGTGGAGCTGGGCTGGGTGGAGACGGACGCGACGGGCACACGGTACGGCATCGGCGTACGGGCGCTGCTGGTGGGCACGTCGTACATCGACGGCGACGAGGTGGTCGCGGCGGCCCGCCCGACACTGGACCGCCTCTCGGACGACACCACGGAGACCATCCACCTGGCGCGCCTGGACGGCACGAACGTCGTCTACCTCGCCACCCGCCAGTCCCAGCACTACCTGCGCCCCTTCACCCGGGTCGGCCGCCGGCTGCCCGCGCACTCCACGTCCCTGGGCAAGGCACTGCTCAGCACGTACACCGACGAGCAGGTCCGCAAGATGCTCCCGGAGACCCTGCCCGCCCTCACCGAGAACACCATCACCGACCGCGAGAAGCTCATCGAGGAGCTGCACCAGGTGCGCGAGCAGGGCTTCGCCGTGGACCGCGAGGAGAACACGCTGGGGCTGCGCTGCTTCGGCGTGGCGATCCCCTACCGCACTCCGGCGCGGGACGCCATCAGCTGCTCGGTCCCGGTGGCCCGGCTGACCCCCGCGCACGAGCAGCTGGTCAAGGACGCCCTGTTCGACGCCCGCGACCGGCTGACGCTGGCCACCCGGAGACTCTGACCCGCGGCTCACGGGACGGCGGCGGCAGCATCTTCGGGGCGCTGCCGCGGCAGCTGGCCGGCCCCGAGCTCACATGAACGTCGGATGAGAAAACCGGCGGAAGGGAACGATTCACTCCCGCCCGGACGTCCTTCTGGACGGAATGAACAAGACGATCAGACACGCGTCCGTCTTCACCCTGCTGCTGGTGTTCGCTCTGCTGTTGAGAGCGACCTGGGTGCAGTTCTACGACGGTCAGGCGCTCGCGGACGACAAGGACAACCGGCGCAACGCGATCGAGACGTACTCGCAGCCGCTGGGGAACATCATCGTGGCAGGCAAGTCGGTCACCGGCTCGGCCCCGACGAAGGGCAGCGACCTCAGGTACAAGCGCACGTACACGGACGGTCCGCTGTACGCGGCGGTGACGGGCTACGCCTCGCAGGCCTACGCGCCCACCCAGCTCGAGGGCATCTACCAGGACCTGCTCAACGGCACCGACCCCCGGCTGAAGACCGTGATGGACATGGTCACGAACCAGCGTGCCGATCCGGGCAACGTGGTCACGACGATCGACCCGGACGTGCAGAAGGCGGGGTACGACACGCTCGGCGACAAGCAGGGCGCGGCCGTCGCGATCGACCCGAAGACCGGCCGGATCCTCGGGGTCGTGTCGACGCCGTCGTACGACCCGACGTCGCTGACCGACGCCAACACCGCGGGCAAGGCGTGGCAGGAACTCAACGCCGACCCGGACAAGCCGCTGACCAACCGTGCGCTGCGGCAGCCGCTGCCGCCGGGTTCGACGTTCAAGCTGGTCGTGGCGTCGGCCGCGCTGGAGGACGGGCTGTACTCGTCGGTGGACGAGCGGACCGACAGCCCCAACCCGTACACGCTGCCGGGCACCAGGACCGTGCTGACGAACGAGAACCGGTCCGCGCCCTGTGAGAACGCCACGATCCGGGTCGCGTTGCAGTACTCCTGCAACAACGTGTTCGCGAAGATGGCCGTCGACCTGGGGCAGGACAAGGTGCGGGCGATGGCGGACAAGTTCGGGTTCAACGACCAGGAGCAGGACGTGCCGGTGCGGGCGTACCCGAGCGTGTATCCCTCGGACATGGTGCCTTCGCAGACCGCGCTGACGGGCATCGGCCAGTTCGACGTCACGGCGACGCCGCTGCAGATGGCCATGGTGTCGGCGGCCATCGCCAACGGCGGCGAGCTCGTTTCGCCGCACATGGTGTCGCAGATCACCGACAGTGGCGGTGACGTACTGCGGAACTACGACGACGACGCGGGCACGAAGAAGATCGTCAGCTCCTCGACCGCGGAGCAGCTGCAGTCGGCGATGCGGACGGTCGTGGACAAGGGCACCGGTACGAATGCGCAGATCCCTGGCGTGACGGTGGGTGGTAAGACCGGTACCGCTCAGCATGGTGAGAACAACAGCCAGACGCCGTATGCCTGGTTCACGTCGTACGGGAAGGCCGACGGCAAGGAGGTCGCGGTCGCGGTGGTCGTGGAGCAGTCCGACGCCGCGCGGTCGGAGGTCAGTGGTAACGGGCTGGCGGCGCCGGTGGCCAAGGCGATGATGAAGGCAGCGCTGCAGAACTGAGGGGGTGTGGGGGCAGCCACTCGGGGGCTGCCCCCACTTCTCACTTGACGCCCAGGATCTGCTCGATCGGGTCGATCGCGAAGTACACCAGGAACAGGGCCGAAGTGCCCCACAGCAGCCAGTGGATCTCCTTCGCCTTGCCGAGGACCGTCTTGATCACGACGTAGGCGAGGAAGCCCGCGCCGATGCCGTTGGTGATGGAGTACGTGAACGGCATGACGGCGATGGTCAGGAACGCCGGGATGGCGATCTCGTACTTGTCCCAGTCGATGTGCTTGACCTGGGTCATCATCAGGAAGCCGACGGCGACGAGGGCAGGGGCCGCCGCCTGGAGCGGGACGATGGTGAGCAGCGGTGTCAGGAACAGCGCCAGCGCGAACAGGCCGCCGGTGACCAGGTTGGAGAAGCCGGTACGGGAGCCCTCGCCGACGCCCGCCGCCGACTCGATGTAGGAGGTGGCGGAGGAGGCCGAGGCCGCGCCGCCCGCGACCGCCGCGGCGCCGTCGATGAGCAGCACGCGGCCGAGGCCCGGCACCCTGCCCTGCTCGTCGAGCAGTCCCGCCTCGGCGGTGATGCCGACGACCGTGCCCATGGTGTCGAAGAAGTCGGACAGGATCAGTGTGAAGATCAGCAGGACGACGGTGATGGCCGTGGTCTCGCCGAACGCGCCGAACAGGCTGAAGTGACCGATCAGTCCGAAGTCGGGGGTGTCGACCACCTTGTCCGGCCAGGCGGGCGTGGTCAGGCCCCAGGTCTTGATGTCGGCGACCGAGTTGATGATCATCGCGACAGCCGTCATGGTGACGATGCTGATCAGGATCGCGCCCTTGACCCTGCGGGCGAGCAGACCGATCGTCAGCAGCACGCCGAGGCAGAAGACCAGAATCGGCCAGCCGGTGAGCGTGCCGGTGCCGCCGAGCTGGACCGGCACGGTGGTGTTCGCGGCGTCCGGGACGCGGGTGACGAAGCCGGCGTCGACAAAGCCGATCAGGGCGATGAACAGGCCGATGCCCACGCTGATCGCCTGCTTGAGCGGCTGCGGGATGGCGTGCATCACGGCCTCGCGCAGGCCGGTGACCACGAGGACGCAGATCAGCAGTCCTTCGAGGACGACCAGGCCCATCGCGTCGTCCCAGCTCATCAGCGGGGCGATCTGGAAGGCCACCACGGCGTTCAGGCCGAGTCCGGCGGCGAGCGCGATCGGCAGGTTGCCGCCGACGCCCATGATGATCGTCATGATCGCGGCCACCAGGGCGGTGGCGGTGGTGAGTTGGACGGCGTCCAGCTGGTCGCCGAACTTGTCCTTCGCGCTGCCGAGGATGATGGGATTCAGGACAAGTATGTAGGCCATGGTGAAGAACGTGGCGAAGCCGCCGCGTATCTCACGGGCGAAGGTGGATCCCCGGGCGGAGATCTTGAAGAACCGGTCGACGCTGTTCACGCCGGGCGGCGCGGCGCCGGGCCGGTCGGCCACCTTCTGCGGGTCGGACATGGCGGTACTCCTCGGTGCCTGAGTTGATCGGTCTGCGGATGCTGGCTGGATTGTTCCCGCGTTGAACCTGCTTCAGGTTTTCTGCGTGTTACGGAATCGGGTTCGGCAGGCCATACATTGTTCGAATCCCCGTACGGACGCTGCTACAGTTCCGGATCTCATCCTGGCGGACGGCTGTTCGACTGCTCGACTTCCGAGATGCCGCCGGGGAAGCCGCTTCGAGGAGAGACGCCCGTGGGCACAGTCGTCGACGACGCAGCCTCCGTGGAGTTCCATGCCTTCTTCGAGCGTCACTACGCGGAACTGTCCAGGCTCGCCTGTCTGTTGACGGGTGAGCGGGACACCGCCGACGACCTGGCGGCGGACGCGTTGCTGGCGCTGTGGCACCGCTGGGACCGGGTGCGCGCGGCCGACCACCCGGCGGCGTACGCGCGCGGAGTGGTCGCCAACCTGGCCCGCACCCGCATCCGCAGTGCGGTGCGGGAGCGGCGGCGCATCGCGCTGTTCTGGTCCCAGCGCGAGGAGAACACCGAGAACCCGGACGTGGCGGGCGTGGTCGATGTGCAGGGGGCGCTGCGCAGACTGCCGTTCCGGAAACGGGCCTGCGTGGTGCTGCGGCACGCCTTCGACCTCTCGGAGAAGGACACCGCGCTCGCCCTCGGCGTGTCGGTGGGTACGGTGAAGAGCCAGACCTCGAAGGGAATGGCCGAACTGCAACGGTTGCTGGGCACACAAGAAGTCCCGCAGAAGGTTCATGCGGCGGTGGGGGCACCTCCCCGCTCGAACGAGGCGATGAGCTCGGGGGATCGTACCGGCGAGGCCCGAGGATGGGACCGATGACCATGCGGCGGGACGTGCACGAGGAGCTGCGCGCCCGGCTGCACCAGGCGGCCGGGACGCACGAGCCGGACCGGGCCCGCATCCTGGCCCGCGTGGAGCGCGGCATGGCCGGCCCCGAGCGCGACGGCCACCGGGCGGCACGTCCGCCCGTGTGGGGCTGGGCGCGGGTGGTGAGCGCCACGGCCGCGGTCGCGGGCGTGCTGGCGGTCGGCGGGTACGCGGTCGCGTCCGCCGTACGGGACGACGCTCCCCCGCAGCAGCAGGTTGCGGTCTCGCCGACACTCACGCCGACGCCGGAGGGGAGCCACCGCGCAGCCGAGCCGCCGGTGGACCCGGCACCGCCCGAGGAGACCCGCGAGCCGTCCACGCCCGCCGCGCCCCGCACGACCGCGCGCCCGCCCGCACAGCCGCCCGCCGCCACCGGCGCCGCGGACGGACCGCTGTGGTCGGACGGCTCGGTCGATCCGCACAGCAACGACTTCTGGGCGCAGAGCAACATCACCCTCCGCACCAGCGAGCGGCTGACCGCGCTGACCGTGCAGTTGAAGGTCGCGCAGACCGGCGGGGTCTCCGACGCGGGTGCCTGGCGTTCGCTGCCCGAGCAGGACTTCACCCTCACCGTCGGCGAGCAGGACGGCTTCCTCGTCTACACCTGGACCCTCAAGGCGGGCCGTACGGTCGCGCCGGGCGACTGGGTGTTCGCCGGGCAGTACGACCATGCGCGCGGCGGCCGGGACGCCGGCGGCGACCGCTACACCGCGACGGGCACCGCGGGCTCCGGACAGCTCGCCGTGGGCGGCGATTTCGCGGCCCGGGGCGACGGCGAGGGCGACTCGTGAAGAATCCCTGAAGACGCCCCCCTCGGCCGGTCGGCAGAACGCCCCCGCCGATCACCAGCGGCGGGGGCGTTCCTCCATCGGGAGCCCGGTCAGCCGGTGGCGGCGACCGCGTCCCACAGTGCGCAGTGGTGGGCGGTGGTGAAGTCACCGCCCGGGCGCGGCCCGCCGGCCGACGCGGCCTGCAGCACCGTCACCTCGCCCGGCCGGACGCGCTGGTCGGCCATGTCGGGCAGGCCGGGGGCGCGGGGCACTCCGTGGGCGACGAACGACGACCAGGTGCGCAGGCAGTCCAGCACGGCGCCGGAGTCGGAGTCCGTGCAGCCCAGGGCCTCGGCGAAGGAACGGCCGGTGGTCTCGGCGTCCTTGACGGGGATGGCCGCGCAGTCGCGATAGGAGGCGGACTGACTGATCGCGGCCCGGAACAGGCCGCGTGCGGGCGGCGAGGCCAGCTGGGTGCACACGGCACGGCCGCCCGAGGACTCCCCGGTGGTCTGGCCCCGGACCGGACCGGCGGTGGTCCGGATCACCGGGGGTTCGTCCAACCCGGTCCGCGGGGCAGCGGAGACGGAGGCAGGCGTGAGCACGGCAAGCGGGGTCGCGAGACACGCTGCGGCGGCTGTGCGACGGGCTCGGAACATGTGGGGGGAACCGTCCTTCCACCGCTCCGCAGTGGGGCAGCGCTGAAAGGATATTGATGTCTCAAGCTCTTGCGGGAGCGAATGCTCAATTGCGTGGTCCCCTAGTCCCAGGAGTTGCCGGCGGACACGGTCGACGAGCCCAGCTTCGCCGGGCCCCCCTTGTTGTCCACGGCGCGGTTCCCTTCGAGCCGCGCCTTACCCGTGGCGAAGTAGAAACCGGCCCCCCTGTTGGCGTGGGCGGTGTTGCGGCGGACGGCGCCGGCGCCGGTGTTGGTGTTCTCGGTGAAGCCGTTGCCGGTGTTGTCCCAGGCCGCGTTGCCGGTGACGGTGTGCGCGACGGAGGCGCCCCCGCCGCCCAGCTTGAAGCCGTTGCCGTTGCCCTCGAAGGCGGGGTCCCGCCAGCGGTTGTGGCCGTTGCCGTAGGCGCGGGAGTCCTCGACGGTGACCGGCGAGGAGAACTGCCACAGGTCGAGGCCGTCGTCGGAGTTGTCGTAGAGCCGGGCCCCGGTGACCCGGTTGCCGGTGCCGGAGCCGAACTTGACGGCGATACCGTCGGCGTTGCGGCCATGGCCCGCCGGGTCGTAGTTGCCGTGGCTGTCCAGGTTCTGCACGAGGTTGTTCACCGTGTTGTCGCCGCGCAGCGTGAACCCGGTGTCGCCGTTGTCCGCCGTGACGAGGTTCCGGAAGAGGCCGCCGGTGGAGGAGGTGACGACCAGGCCCTGGGCCGGGGAGTTGCGGAAGGTGAGGTCCTCGACCGTCCAGTGGCTGCCGTGAATGGCGGCCAGCCAGGAGCCGTCGGGCAGCCGGGAGCCGTCGATGCGCACCTGCTCCCCGTCGTACGCGCGCAGCGTGATCCGGTGCGCCGCGGTGCCGCTGGCCGTCGACCGCAGGGTGGCCGTCGGGTGGTAGGTGCCGCCGTGCACCTCGATGACGGCGCCCGCGGCCACGTCCCGCACGGCCGACTCCAGCTGCGCGGTGGTGGACACGGTGACCGTGGCCGACGCGGCCCGGGCGCCGCCGTCGGTCAGTCCGAGGTAGAAGCCGCCCGCCCCCGCGGCACAGGCCACCGCGGCGGCGAGGGAGAGGGTGCGCGTCCTGCGATGGCGTCCGGAGCTGAGCCGCACGGAGCGTTCCTTTCCTAGGGGGCAGTCCTGGCGCACGGCTCCGGAAGACCATTCCAAAAGCCGGGGAGGACACGGGCCGGCGGGGCCACACCGGCCCGTGTCTGCCCTCCGGTCGCCGCCGTGGCCGGAAAGGGTTGCCGCACAGCCCCGAAAGCCACCGAAACTTTCGATCCCTCTCGCTCACCTGCACACCAATTGACGCACCGCCCCTGGCCGGTGAGACTCCCAAGGCCCCTTCAACAGAATCCCCCAGACTCCCACAGGAAGTGTCATGCGCTCCCGCACCGTTCGCACGCTTCTTCTCCCGCTCCTGGCCCTTCCCGCCCTCCTGCTGTCCCTGCTGACCGCGCCACCCAGTACCGCAGACTCCGGAGCACCACCCGTGAAGCAGCCCAAGTACGCCGGCTATCTCTTCGCCTACTTCACCGGCGAGGGGACCGCCGACGGCGAGCAGATCCGCTACGCCCTCAGCCGGGGCAACGACCCGCTGCACTGGCGTGAGCTGAACGCCGGCAAGCCGGTGCTGTCCTCCACCATCGGCGAGAAGGGGCTGCGCGACCCGTTCGTGATCCGCGCCCCCGAGGGCGACAAGTTCTACATGATCGCCACCGACCTGCGGATGTACCGGGGCAGCAGCGGCAGCTGGGACGAGGTCCAGCGGCACGGCAGCAAGTCGATCATGGTGTGGGAGTCCACGGACCTGGTCCACTGGACCGACCAGCGCCTGGTGAAGGTCGCCCCGGACAACGCGGGCAACACCTGGGCGCCGGAGGCCTACTGGGACGACTCGCTCGGTGAGTTCGTGGTCTTCTGGGCGTCGAAGCTGTACGCGGCCGACGACCCGGACCACAAGGGCAACACGTACAACAAGATGCTGTACGCGACCACGAAGGACTTCCGCACCTTCAGCGAGCCCAAGGTCTGGAACGACCCCGGCTACTCGGTCATCGACTCCACGGTGGTGAAGGACAAGGGCACCTACTACCGCTACACCAAGGACGAGCGCAACCCGTCGTCCAGCTCCCCCTGTTCGAAGTTCATCACCGCCGAGAAGTCCACGTCGCTGACCTCGACGAAGTACGACTTCGTCGCGGACTGCATCGGCAAGGGCGCGATGAACCAGGGTGAGGGTCCCACGATCTTCAAGTCCAACACCGAGAAGAAGTGGTACCTGTTCATCGACGAGTACGGCGGCCGCGGCTACATCCCGTTCGAGACGACCGACCTGTCCTCCGGCAAGTGGACCCCGTCCACCGACTACCAGCTGCCGGCGAGCCCCCGGCACGGCACCGTCATGCCGGTGACGCAGGAGGAGTACGACCGGCTGCTGGCCGCGTACCCGCAGAGCCCCACGTCGGTCGTGGACGCCACCGCGCGGGACCAGAAGGGGTACTCGATCGTCACGGAGAGCGCCTCGAAGGTCGTCCTGCCGATGGAGCCGGGCGCCGACCTGCGCGGTCTCGCCCCGAAGCTGTGGGTCGGTGAGGGCGCCACGGTCAGCCCGCGCTCCGGCACCCGGCGCGACTTCCGCAAGCCGCAGACATACACGGTGACGGGGGCCGACGGCGCCAAGCGCACCTGGACCGTGGAGGCGGTGCGCACCCGCAGTCCGATGCTGCCCGGCCTGAACGCCGACCCCGACGTGCACTACCTCAACGGCGAGTACTGGATCTACCCGACGACGGACGGCTTCCAGGGCTGGAGCGGCACGAAGTTCAAGGCGTACTCGTCGAAGGACCTGGTCCACTGGAAGGACCACGGCGTCATCGTCGACCTCGGTCCGGACGTGAGCTGGGCCGACAAGAACGCCTGGGCACCGGCGATCGCCGAACGGAACGGCAAGTACTACTTCTACTTCTGCGCCGAGCAGCAGATCGGCGTGGCGGTGGCCGACTCCCCCGCGGGCCCCTTCAAGGACGCGCTGGGCAAGCCGCTGGTGGCCAAGGGCGGTTCGTTCCAGGGCCAGATGATCGACCCGTCCGTGTTCACGGACGACGACGGGCAGGCGTATCTGTACTGGGGCAACGGCCGCGGCTATGTCGTCCCGCTGAACGACGACATGGTGTCGTTCGACGCATCGAAGGTGAAGGACATCACCCCGGCGAACTTCCGCGAGGGCGCCTTCGTGATCAAGCGGCAGGGCACCTACTACTACATGTGGTCCGAGGACGACACCCGCAGCGAGAACTACCACGTGGCGTACGCCACGGGACCGTCCCCGCTGGGCCCGTGGACCAAGAAGGGGACGATCCTGCAGAAGCGCCCCGAGTACGGCATCCTCGGCACGGGCCACCACTCGGTGGTGAACGCCCCCGGCACCGACGACTGGTACATCGTCTACCACCGGTTCGCCCTGAACGGCCCCGGTAGGCCGGGCGGTGACGGCATGCACCGCGAGACCACCATCGACCGGATGGAGTTCGCGGCGGACGGCACGATCAAGCCGGTGGTGCCGACGCTGGAGGGGATCAAGCCGGTCCGGCGCTGATCACAGGATCTCGCCGAGCCAGGCGAACACCTCGTCCTGCATACGGTCGTTGAAGACGTGGCCCGCCTCGGGCCACGTCTTCACGCGTAACCACTCCTCCGCGCCGCGCGAGCGCCACACGGCCCGCATTCTGTCGTACGCCGCCCGCACGCCGTCGGCCGGGAACAGCCGGTCGAGGCCGCCGTCGAAGAACAGCATCGGCCGGGGTGCCGCGATGCTCGCCACGTCGGGGAAGTCGAGGTGGCGGGGCAGTCCGGGGTGGAGCATGTAGTAGGCGGACTGGCCGCGCAGGATGTTGTTGCCGGGCACGAGGACGTCTTTCAGCCCGGTCATCCAGCACACGCAGGCCGCCGCCGCGATGTCGTCGCTCAGGGCGGCGGTCTGCCAGGCCCGGTACGCACCCATGGAGAAACCGAGGGCTGCGACCCGGCGGGCGTCCACCCGGTCGAGGCCCGCGAGGAACGCGGCGGCCCGCTGGTCCTCGCGGGCCATGAGCCCGGCGAGCGAGGAGCCCAGGTGGTAGAGGGTGCTGGCCAGGGCCTGCTGCTGCTCGTGGACGAGGGGCCCGCGGTCGCCCCAGCCGAGGGCGTCCAGGCACAGCACGACGTGTCCGCGCCGGGCGAGTTCGTCGCCGGGGAACCGCCCGCCGAAGTGCTGCCCGGCCCACTCCCGGGCGGAGCCGAGGCGGCCGTCGTCGTACCAGGGCCGGACGAGTTTCTCCTTGCCGATGTCGAACCTGCTCCCGTGGTCGTGCAGGAGGAGGACGGCCGGGAAGGGGCCGGTGCCGTGCGGGGTGAGCAGGGCGCCGCGGACGCGTTCGTACCGGGTGAGCGAGACGGTCACCAACTGCCGTGTGTATCCGTCGGCTTCGGAGACCTCGCCGAACTCCGGGTCGTACGGCGTTTCGTCCTGCCGCTCGACGAGCAGCAGTTCCTCGACCTTGGCGCGGGCGGCGCGGCGCCAGGCGGCGAAGTCGCGCACGGGTGAGGTGCCCCAGGCGAGCGGAAAGGTGAGCTCGTCGTTGAGCGCCCGGTGGAAGCCGGGGAGACCGGGAACCTCCTCACCCATGCCCCTACGGCCTCCCGGCACCGGCGTGCCGCAGCACGTACCGCTCGACGGCCGACGGGGACGTGAAGGCGCGGTAGCCGTACACGTCGGCCGGGTGCCAGCCGACCGCGTCGGTCAGGCCGAGGCCGCTCGCCACCGCGCCCAGGCGGGCGGGCCGCCCGTTGAACCAGGACCCGGTGTCACGGACGTGCTCGCCTCCGCAGGCCGCGAGCACGACGGACGGCTCGCCCCCTGGATAGCGGAAGACATTGCGCTCGGAGAAGATCGCGGACTCCAGCCGTTGATGTCGCCGACGACCCGGATCAACTTGGGCGCGCTGGGGTCACCGCCGTTCGCGAGGGCCTCCTTCAGCTCCGCGCGCGTGTCCACCGTCCAGGTCCGGCCACCCGCCCCGCCGGTGGTGCCGGGCCCGGTGGAGGCCCAGCCGACGGGTTCCCGCTCGGCGGCGGAGTCGGCAGAGGCGGCAGAAACCGGCCAGCACAGACACATGCAGGCGAGGAGTACGGCCACCCTACGCATGGGGCCGCCAGTCGCCGAGGTACACCTCTCTCGTGTGCAGCGCGGCCTCGGCAGAGGTCAGTTGAGGCCGGTTCTGGGGAACGCTGATCTCGGCGCCGGGCCCGGTGTTGCGGTACTCGGCGAAGCGCTGGTCCTGCCAGGGGTGGGCGTCGCGCATGTTGGCGTAGGGCGCGACCGCGTCGATGCCGGGGCCCAGCCAGGTCTCCCGGACCGTGAGCATCGGGTGGGCGGTGGTGCTGGAGCTGGGCACCCAGGGGCGGGCCACCTTGTAGTGGGCGTCGGGGGCCTCGCTCGTCACCCGGCCGCGCAGGACCAGGTAGCCGTGCGGGTTGGCGCCCTCCGTGGAGGGGGCGAAGACGAAGCCGTAGGGGGCCGAGGAGAGGTCGGTGCGGTTGAGGGTGCGGAAGTGGCAGTGCTCGTAGACAGCCGTGGCCCGGCCGAAGACGAAGTCGACGTCGCCCTCGACGTAGCAGTGGGCGAAGTACTGGCGGGCGAAGAGGGCGGAGGAGTTGGAGTCGGCGTACAGGGTGTCCTGGTGGCCGAGGAAGCGGCAGTGGTGGAAGGCCGAGCGGTCGCCCTGCACCTTGATGGCGACGGCCTGGGTGCCGCTGATCTCGGGGTGCTCGGCGCGCAGGAAGTCGTTGGCGAAAGTGATCCGGTGGGCGGTGAAGCCGTCTCCCCGCACGGTGGTGGTGGCCGAGCCGGTGGTGCCGTAGGTGCCGGAGCCGTCGGGCTTCGGGGTGCCGGCCGCGTTGTCGTAGACGATGACGACGTCACGCGGGCCGTCGCCGGCGCCGAGCCAGGTCATCTCCGTGCGGGAGCGGTCGGCGGAGACCGTCTCGCGATACGTTCCCGGCGCGATGACGAGGGTCCAGCCGCTGCCGGTCGCGGCGGTCACTGCGGCCTGGACGGAGGTGAAGTCGCCCCGGCCGTGCGGGTCGACGTACAGGGTCTGTGCGTTCAGGCGGGCGGCCGGGGAGCCGTAGCGGCCGAACGGGCGGGTTGGCGCGGCGGCTTGCGCGGGCGCCGAAGCGACGCCGAGTGCGGCGCCGGCACCGGCGGTCGCCAGCAGGAAACCCCTTCTGGACAGGGGAAGGCGGAGGCGGGGCGAGGCCATGCGGGAGCTCCTTCGCGATGGTGCTGTTCGGGGGGTGGGGCCGGGGCGCCGTGCCCCGGCCCCGTCGGTTCAGCCGGCTGCGGTCAGCACACGCGGCCGGCGCCCGCGCGGTGGTCGACGAGCCACGGGACCGCCCGCGGGGAGTCGACCCTGGTGCGCAGGGTCGGCTTCCAGCCCGCGCCCGACTGGAGGCTCTCCTCGGGGATCTCCGCGTTGTGCACGGCGATCAGGTCGGTGAGCTTCCCGTTGACGTAGTTGTTCTCCGCGGTCAGCGGGGCCTCCTTCCACTTCTTCAGCGTCCTGGCCGCGCTGACGCCCTTCGGCAGCGAGAACGCGTTGTGCGTGGCGTACAGCCGCGACTCGATGCCGATGCCGAAGGTGTAGCCGTACGACTGGTCCTCGGTGACCACGAAGTGGTTGTTGTACGAGTCGACCTGCCCGAACCGCACGCGCGGCGCGCGCTCGACGATGTCCTCGAAGCGGTTGTGGTGGAGGGTGACCTTCAGCTTGCCGGTATCGGTGGCGGCGGCGCTGTCGCTGTTGCCGATCAGCATGGTCTTGTCGTGGTCCTCGAACGAGTTCCAGGACACGGTCACGTAGTTGGAGCCGCGCACGATGTCGACCAGGCCGTCGTGCTGCTGGTAGGTCTTGCCGAGATACGACGGCAAAGAGCTGTCGGGGTAGCGGCCGTCGGTGAACGTGTTGTGGTCGATCCACACATGGGTGGAGCCGTAGACGACGACGCCGTCGTACTCGGAGTTCCAGGCGCCGGTCTTGTTGTCGTCGGTCGGGTCCCACTGCGGGAAGCAGTCGATCGGGGCCTCGACGGTGAGGTTGCGGAGGATGACGTTGTCCACGCCCTTGATCTGGAGGCTGCCGCCGAGGATCCCGGAGTTCTTCCCGACGCCGACGATGGTGGTGTTGGCGGGGACGCTCACCTTGATGGCCTTGCCCTGGTTGTCCGCGGACGCGTCGCGCAGGTCCTCCTGCTCACCGCTGAGCGGGGTGTCGTTCCCCCACACCTGCGGGTCGTAGTCGGCGAGGTACTGCTGGAAGTCGTAGCCGTCGGCGGCGAAGGCGTCGCAGCCCTCTGACACGGCGTCGATCATCCCCTTGACCTTGATGATCTTCGGAGCGTCACCGCCATCGGCGAGCGCCTGTCTGAACTCGGCCCAGGTGGTGACCGTGTAGACGTGCTCGGCGTGGGCGGCCGACCCGCCGGTCGTGCCCGCGCCCTCGGAGGCCCAGCCGTCGTGCGCGGCGAGGACCTCTCGGCCGAGGTCGCGGGAGCCCGCCTGGGCGCCGGTGCCGGTGACGGTCAGGACGAGGGCGGTGCAGCCGGCCAGTACTGCCATCCTCTTCATGGCATGCGCATGCCACATTTGTTCCATGGTGCGGCTCTCTTCTCTGCGTTCGGAGGTGTGGTTACGCGGTGGCTTGCGGCCAGGTGATCCAGGACTCCGGGATCGTCTCGTCCAGCCGGTGCAGGTCCTGCGGGGCCAGCACGCGCGTCCGCAGCAGCTCGCGCGCCACCAGGCGCGCCACGGCGATCGCGCCCGGCGGGTTGAAGTGCGTGTTGTCCTGCTCGGTCTCGGTCCAGTTGAAGTACTTCTTCGTCTCCTCGACACCGAGCTCCTGCCACAGCGCGAGGGACAGGGCCTGGATGTCGAGCAGCGCCACGCGCTCCTGCCGGGCGAGCGCGCGCATCGCCGCCGGATAGTCGCCGTGGCTCGTCCGGGCGTTGCCGTCCGCGTCGAACCTGCGGCGCTCGACGGACGTCGCCAGCACCGGCCGCGCGCCGCGGGAGCGGGCGCCCTCGATGTACCGGCGCAGATAGTCCTGGTACGTCGACCACGGCTCGGTGTACCGGGCGGGGTCGTTTTCCTTCTGGTCGTTGTGGCCGAACTGGATGATCAGGAAGTCGCCGGAGCAGATCTCGTCCAGGATCGCGTCGAGCCGGCCTTCGTCGACGAAGCTCTTCGAACTGCGTCCGTTCACGGCGTGGTTGGCGACGGACCGGTCCTTGTGCAGGAAGAAGGGGAGAGCCATCCCCCAGCCGGTCTCGGGAGCCGCGTCGGCGTACTTCTGCGCGGCGGTCGAGTCACCGGCGATGTAGAGGGTGCGGGTGCGGCGGTCACTCGTGGCCTGAGCGGTACCGGTGGCCGCGAGGGCGAGGGGAACGGCGGAGAGGGCCGCCAGGGAGGTGGCCTGTCTGCGGGTGAGGGACACGAGAAGGAGCCTTTCTCAAGGGTGTTGCTGAATAGCGGTGCCTTCCGACGTGGGGGGTACCCGCGCCCCCGAAGGGGCGCGGGGAACTGCGCGGCCGGTCCCAAACGAATCCCGCGGCCGGCCGCCGCCGGACAACGACCGAGCTCTCAGCCCTTCTGCTGATTCCACTCGGCCTGAGCCTCGTTGAGCTGCTCGGCCATCGTGTCCAGGAAGTCCTTCGCGCTCATGTCCCCGAGCAGGACCTTCTGGAAGTTGGGCTCGTTGTCGGCCTTGGAGATGGTGTTCCAGTCGGGCAGGTAGTACGGCAGCTGGACGATGGTGGTGGAACCGTCGTTCAGCGCCGTGGCCGCGAGCTTGGTCGGCTCGGCCTCGGAGATCCACGCGTCCTTCGCGGCCTCCGTGTGGGACGGGATCGCGCCGGCCGACTCGTTCCACTTGGAGTTCGACTCGTGGGAGGCGGCGAACTCGATGAACTTCCAGCCGGCCTCCTTGTTCTTGGAGCTCTTGAACAGCCCCAGTCCGTCGACCGGGTTGGAGACCTGGACCCGCTTGCCGCCCGGCCCCGTGGGCTGCGGGATGCCCCGGAACTTCTCGGTGCCCAGGGCCTTCACGTGGTCCTGGTACGACCCGAGGTTGTGGTTCAGCATCCCGATCGTGCCGGAGTCCCACTGGGCGACCATCTTGGTGAAGTCGTTGTTCAGATCGGCCGCCGGAGTGACCCTCTTGTAGAGGGCGGCGTACTTCTCCAGCGCCTGGACGTTCTTCGGGTCGTTGAGGGTGGTCTTCTCACCGCTGGAGTCCCAGAAGGACGTGATGCCGGACTGCCCGTACATCGCGTCCAGCGCCTGGGCGATGGAGCCGGCGCCGCCGCGGATGGTGTAACCGAACTCGTTCTTCTTGACGTTGGTGAGCTTCTCCGCGGCCTCGTAGAACCTGTCCCAGGTCGACGGCTCCTCCAGGCCCGCCTTCTGGAACAGGTCCGTGCGGTAGTAGAGCGTGCCGTTGTTCGCGGAGGTCGGGACCGTGTACATGTGCTCGTCGGAGCCGCCGGCGACCTTCACCGACTCGACCATGCCCTCGTTGAGCTTGCCGTTGAGAAAGGACTTGGCGAGGCGGTCCTCCAGCGGCTCCAGCGCGTCCTGAGCGGCGATCCCGGCGAGCATCGCCGCGCCGACGCCGCCGACGTCCGGCAGGCCGCCGCCCTGGATGGCGGTGTCGTACTTGGACTGGACCTCGGTGGCGGCCACCGGGACGTACTGGACGTCGATGTCGGGGTTCGCCTTCTCGAAGTCGGCGATGATCTCCTTCCAGATGTCGGTGCGGACACCGCCGTTGTTGTCCCAGAAGACGATCTTTCCCGTGCCGCTGCCCTCCTCGCCGGTCCCGCTGCTGCTGCCGTCGTCACCGCAGGCGGTGGCGGTCAGGGCGAGCACGGCACCCAGGGCGACGGCGGCCGACGTGCGGCGCCCGCCGGTGCTGCTTCTGCGACTGCTGATCTTCATTGGTCGGCTCTCTTCTTCTGGCGCAAACAGAGATATGAAGTTGTGGGGGGCGGAAGGGAGCCCTCGGGCTCAGTGGCGGGCGTACGGCTTCCAGCCGTCGGAGCCCTGGAGGTAGTCGGCGACGGTGTGGGTCCGTGCCTCCTCGTCGCTCATCTGCGGCCGGTCCGCGGTGACGGCCGCGCCCAGCCCGTGGTTCCCGTACTCGGCGAACCGCGCGTCCCGCCACGAGAAGCCGCTCATGTCGGTCCAGGGCGAGGCCTTGATCGCGGCGGGCAGCTCGGTGTTCCGGATCAGCACCTGGGCGATCGCGTCGGGTTCGCCGCCCGGGTGCCACGGCCGCCCCAGGTGGAAGGACCCGGCCGGTGCGTCACTCACGATCCTGGAGTCGGTGATCAGGAATCCGTAGGGGTTGTCCTTCCAGGTCGACGCGGCGGTGATGTAGCCGTTGTTGGTGGCGGAGCCGCGGCTGAGGGCGCGGATCACGGAGCGCTCGATGACGGTGGTCGCGCGTCCGTAGACGAAGTCGACGTCGCCCTCGATGTAGGAGTCGCGGATGTAGACCCGGCTGACGGTGGTCAGGGAGGGGCTGTTGGTCATCAGGGTGTCCTGGTTGCCCAGGAAGGCGGTGTTCTCGAAGACGATCCGGTCGCCGTTCGTCTTCATCGCCAGCGCCTGCTCGCCGTTCAGCTCGTGCGCGGCCTCGTCGAAGTCGTTGCTGAAGGTGAGGTTGCGCGCGGTGACATCGTGCGCGTCGATCCGCACGGTGGCGCTTCCGGTGGAGCCGCCGTACTCGGCGGGCGTGTCGTAGACGATGACGGTGTCGGACCGATCTTGTCCAGTCCCCTGCAGCACGATGTTCGGCTTGTTCGAGGGGATGTGGACCTTCGCCCGGTAGGTGCCCGGCGCGACCGCGATGGTCACGGGGCTCGCGTTCCCGCTCGGTACGGCGTCCACGGCGGCCTGCACCGTCGGGTAGTCGGCCGGGACGTGCAGCGTCGTACCGATCCGCTTCTGCGGGCCGGAGAAGCCCTTGACCAGCGCGGGAACAGCACTGGCCGGGTCGAGGCGGTAGTCGTAGAACTCCCGCGGGTCGAAGGCGTCGCCCCACTCGTCGTGCCGCCCGCTGGTGTTCTTCAGGATCGATCCGCGCTGCACCAACTCGGCCGTGGCATCGGCCTGGTAGGGGTGCTGGACGCCGTCGTAGTAGCTGTTCTCGATGACCATCCTGGTCCGGCCGCGCGACCAGCTGGCGTACGTCCACTGCGGATCGCCGTCGTCGACCTGGTCCGAGAAGTAGTTGTTGTAGAGGTGCGCGTAGGCACAGTTGTCGGCCGACGGATTGCGCTGCTTCGTCCCCGTGAACCAGTTGTGGTCGATGGTGATCTGCGTCTGGACGTTGGTCGTCCAGCCGATCCCGAGCGCCTTGTTGTGGTTGCTGAACTGGTTGTTGGAGACGGTGATGTACTGGCTGTCCTTGCGGATGTCGAGCAGCCCGTCGCCCATGTGCGTGAAGCGGTTGTGGTCGATCCAGACGTGGTCGACGGTGTCCATCTGGATGGCGTCGAAGTCGGTGGTCTTGCCGTCCCAGTCGCCCTCGACGTAGCTGTCGCGGATCGTCAGGTTGCGGATGATGACGTTGCTGGTGCCCGGGTTGAGGTGCAGCTCCCCGTGCACGATCTCGCCGGTGTCGCCCACACCGATGAGGGTCTTGTTCGACCCCACGACGATGTCCGAGCCGAAGGGTTCGACGGCGATCGAGCCCTTGACCCGGATCACGTACGGCTCCTCGGCCGCCGCGTATCTGGCCAGCGCGGCCCGGTCGGTGACGGTGACGACCTTGCCGCCGGCCCCGCCGGTGGTGCCGCCGGCGAGCGAGGCGAAGCCGTGCGGCCGGTCGGTCCAGCGGTCCGCCGGCGGTGCGGCGGCCGGTTCGGCGGGCGCGGCGTGGACCTCGCCGATCGTTCCGAGACCCAGTGCGGCCACGAGGCCGAGCACGGCGGCAGCGACCTTGCCGCGGCCCGGCCTCGGCAGGCACTTGTCATGGAGGTGCGTCATTGCGACTCCCAACAGGCTTACAGGTGGAGTGAGTTAGAGCGGTCCGATCCGGAACTGCGTGAAGCTGGCCGTGCCCGCGTGCCCCGTCCCGTCCGGTGCGAGGGCGAACAGGCCGAGCAGGGCGCCGACCCAGCGCCAGGGGGTGGCGGCGAACACCGGGCCCGAGGAGCGCAGCCCCTCCCCCACGTCGTAACTGAAGTGGCAGCGCGCCCCGGTGCCGATCTCGATCCGCAGCCGGGCCCGCCCCTCGGGCGCGAGCCCGGGATGGTCGGCGGCCCGCTCCCGCTCGGCTACTGCCTCGGCGAACCGGTGCACGAGGTGCACCGCCCCGTCCGCGCCCCGCTGGAGCCCGATCCAGCTGAACGCGTCCCCGAGCACCGCGAGTCCGGCGCGGGCCTCCGGCTCCTCGCTGTCCAGCCGCAGCTCGACCTCGACCACGCACGGGGTGCCGGGCAGTCGCTGGGTGAGCACGTTCGGCAGCTTGCGCAGGTCGTGCGCGTCGGCCGAGCGGACGCAGGTCAGCCGCAGCCCGTCGCCGGAGTGTTGGGTGGCCCAGCCGTCATGGGGGTCCCCCCGCTCATGGGGGTCCCCCCGCTCGAGCGAAGCCGAGAGTGGGGGAGAAGCCGAGAGTGCGGGAGGGTTGGCCGTCCACTGCCACTGGCGGCCGAAGCGTCCGCCCGGGAAGTTGTCGTCGGTGGCGGGCGCGGCGGGCGGCTGCGGCGGCAGGTCGGGCCGCTGGTGTACGGCGACGGGGGCGCCGTCTGCGCCCAGCACGGGCCAGCCGTCCGCACCCCAGCGCATCGGCTGGAGGTGGACGACCCTGCCGTAGGCGCCGCGCTGCTGGAAGTGCACGAACCAGTCCTCTCCGGACGCGGTGCGCACCCAGCCACCCTGGTGCGGTCCGTTGACGTCGGTGTCCTTCTGCTCCAGGACGATGCGCTCCTCGTACGGCCCGAAGAAGCCACGGGAGCGGAACGCGCCCTGCCAGCCGGTCTCCACGCTCCCGGCAGGGGCGAGGATCCAGAACCAGCCGTCGTGCCGGTAGAGCTTCGGGCCCTCCAGGGTGAACCAGCCGGGGATCCGGTCGCCGTCGACGATCACCTTGCCCTCGTCGAGCAGTCCCGTGCCGTCGGGGTGCATGCGGTGGCCGGTCAGGCGGTTCTTGACGCCGGAGCGGGACTTGGCCCAGGCGTGCACCAGGTAGGCCTCGCCGGTCTCGTCGTCCCACAGGGGGCAGGGGTCGATCAGGCCCCGGCCCTCCTTCAGCAGGTGCGGGCGGGTCCAGGGGCCGCGGACGGAGGGGGCGTTGATCTGGAAGATGCCCTGGTCGGGGTCGCCCCAGAAGATCCAGAACCGGTCGTCGTGATGGCGCAGGGACGGTGCCCACACGCCGCAGTCGTGGCGGGGCCTGGCGAACGCGGCGGCCGGTTCCAGGCGGTCCAGGGCGTGGCCGACCAGGGTCCAGTTGACCAGGTCGCGGGAGTGCAGCAGCGGCAGGCCGGGGGCGCGGCCGAAGCTGGAGGCGGTGAGGTAGAAGTCGTCGCCCACGCGGACGACGTCCGGGTCGGACCAGTCGGCGTCGAGGATCGGGTTGCGGTAGGTCCGCGCGGTGACGGGGACGGTCACGGGCTCACCGCCTTGCGGACCAGGGAGGCTGCCGCGTCCCGGTCGAGGCGGCCGTCGGCGACGACGGTGACGACGCGGCGCACGACGGTCTCGCCGGGCGGGATCGGCAGCCGTGCGTCGTACGCGAGCGACGAGCCGACGCCGGGGTATTCGGCGGTGCGCACGAACCACGGGTCCCTTCGGGTGGCGTCCGTGGCCCCGGCGAAGACCAGGGTCCAGGTCGCGCCGGTGAGGGCGAGCCAGTCGGCGGTCCTGCCGTGGATCTCTGCCTCACCTTCGGTGCCGGCGGTGACCACGTCCGGGGCAGCCGCCTCCTTGCGGGCGCGCCAGAAGAAGCCGCCGTAGGCCGCGCCGGGGCGGCCGTTGGTTGCCGGGCTGCCGATCGACAGTGGTCCGGAGGTGACGTTGGTGAGGGAGAAGGTGAGGTCCAGCGCCCAGGCGGTTTCGGTGAGTTCGGTGGCCCCGACCGTGCGGCGCTCGCGCAGCAGCTCGGCTCCCGCGACCACCCAGCGCAGCTCCTCGACGAAGCCGTCGGGGTCGCGCAGCTGGAAGGCGACGTGCCGCTGGGAGCCGTGGTTGTCCAGCTCGGTCGGGCCCTGGTCGCGGACGTAGGTGCGCCCGCCCCAGAAGTTGAACCCCTCGACGTCGGGAACGGCGACACCGACGCCGAGGTGGTGCAGGTGGTCGGCCGGGCTCAGCTCGGTGACGGCCGTGCCGGCCAGGGTGGTGACGGGGTGCAGATACGGGCGCGGAGACAGCCGCACGGGCAGCTCGGGCCGGCTGACGTACCGGCCGACCGGGCGGCCCGCGACGCGCAGCACTGCGGTGTCGTTGCTGGTCATCGGGCGCTCACCGCTTTCTGACGGTGCTCGGCGGGCAGTGCCCAGGGGGCGCCCAGCTCGGCGTAGAGGGAGAGGGTGTCGGCGGCGGCCGCCACAAGTCCGTCGATGCCGTGGACGACCCTGCGGTTCTCGGCGGGGATCCGGTGCCAGGTGCCCGCCGGCAGCGGGGCCGGGTCGGGGGCCCGCCGGATCGCCTCCACGACCTTCATGAAGGCGCCGGTCGCGTCCGGGGTGACCAGCAGGCCGGCCCCGGTGGTGAGGTGCGCGACGAGGTTCTCCAGCAGGTCTGTGCGGCCGTACTCGTACTCCTCCGGGCCGTGCCCGGCGCGCTGGAGCAGCACCCGGTCCTGCTTGTACCAGAGGGTGATCCGGCCGCTGCTGCCGTGCAGGAGGACGTACGGCTCGTCCGCCCGCTCCGCGCACAGCGTCGCGGCGACGGTGACCGGGTGGCCCGGCACGGTGGTGATGCGGACGCAGGAGGTGTCGTCGGACTCGATGGCGTTGGCGCGCAGCAGCTCGGTCTCGATGGCGGCGACGTCCTCGGCGCGGCTGGTGCCGCCCAGGGCGAGGGCGGTGGCGACGGCGTGGGCGAGCGGGTTGGTCAGCGCCCCGTCGATCACGTCGACGCCGTTCAGGCGGCGCTTGCCCGCCCAGGGCGCGCGCCGGAAGTAGTCCTCGTCGCGCACCCAGGCCCCGGCTCCGCCGAGCCCGACCAGCTCGCCGATCGCCCCCTGCGCGACCAGCTCCCGGATCGCGGGCAGGGCGTGCGAGCCCAGCGACTGGAACCCGATCTGGCAGGCGACCCCGGCCGCGGCGACCCCGTCGGCCATCCGCCGGAACTCGGCGTACGACGGCGCCGGGGGCTTCTCCAGCAGGATGTGGACGCCTTTGGCCGCGGCGGTGAGCGCCAGGTCGGTGTGGGTCGGGATCGGCGTGCAGATGACGGCGATCCGGGCGCCGGTGGACTCCAGCAGGGCGCCGAAGTCGGCGGACTGCTCGGGCCTGCCCAGGCCCTTCAGCTCCTCCTCTGTCAGCGGTGTCAGCTCGCAGATGCCGACCAGGCGGACCAGGCCCCTGTCCTGGAGGCGGCGGATGTTGGCGAGATGCCAGCGGCCGTGGCCCCGCGCGCCGGCGAGGACGACGGGCAGTGGTGTGCTCATGGGATCCTCCCCGAGCCCGCGCCGCGTGCGACCTCTTTGTCGGCCCGTGCGGCGCTGTCGATCGTTCCGTGGAGGGTGGGTGTCCAGCCCACGTCGGCCGTCAGGTCGCGCTCGCTGCCCGAGTTGTAGGCGTTGTAGATGGCGAGCAGGTCGACCGGATAGCCGTTGAAGAGGCTGCCGGACTGGTGCAGGGCGCTGCCGTTCCAGCTCTTGACCAGGTCGGCGACCTCGACGTGGCCGGGTGTGGTGAAGGCGTTGTTCTCGGCGTGGATCGCCGACTCGGTGCCGACGCCGATCGAGTAGCGGTAGTCGTGGGCGTCGTCCGGGACGACGTACCGGTTGTTGTAGAGGTGCACCTGGCCGAAGCGGACCCGCGGGGCGCGCTGGACGAGGGACTCGAACGCGTTGTGGTGCAGGGTGACCCGGAGCTTGCCGCGATCGCCGGTGGCCGAGTCGCTGCTGCCGATCAGCATCGCCTTGTCATGGCCGGAGAGCCGGCTCCAGGAGACGGTGACCAGGTCGGAGGCGTTTGTGATGTCCAGCAGCCCGTCGTGGCGCAGGTAGTTGCGGCCGAAGTAGGTGGGCTCCTTCTCGTCCGGGTGGCCCTTGTCGGAGAGCGTGACGTGGTCGACCCACACGTGGGTGGCGCCGCTCAGCCAGATGTTGTCGTAGGCCGTCTTGAAGTCGCCGAGGCCGCCGGAGTTGGGCTGCCAGACCGGGAAGCAGTCGTAGGCGTCCCGGATGTCGAGGTTGCGGATGATGACATTGTCCGCGTCCTTGACCCGGAGGCTGGCGCCCTTGAGGACGGCTGTGTTTGTGGAGTCACCCAGGCCGACGATCGTGGTGTTGGAGCCGACGGGCAGCACGACTCGCTCCGCCTGCCTGGCCGCCGACGCCCGGCGGGCTTCCTCCTGCGGGCCGCTGGGCTTGGCAGAGCCCCAGGTGCGGGGGTCGTAGGCGGCCAGGTACTTCTGCAGGCTGTAGCCGTCGGTGGCGTAGTCGGCGCAGTCCAGGCGGTCGCCGTCGTCGTCGGTGTTGGCGTCGATCGTCCCGGCGATCTTGATGATCTTCGGGGTGTCGCTGCCGCCGTCGAGGGCGCGGACCAGCCCGGCCCGGTCGGTCACCGTGAACACGTGGGCGTCGTCGGCGGCGGAACCCCCCGTGGTACCACCGTCGGCCGCGGCCCAGCCGTCGTCCGGCGCCAGGGTCTCCCGGCCGATGTCGCGTGCCTCGGCGCCGGCCGGAGTGCTGAGCGCGAGCCCCAACAGCCCTGCGACAACCGCGAGTTGAATTCCCGCTCTCACCCCTTCACCGCCCCAGCGCTGAAGCCGGTGATCAGCCACTTCTGGATGAAGGCGAACACGATCACCACGGGGACGGCCGCGATGATGCCGCCCGCGGCGAGCGCGCCCAGGTCCACGCTGTCCGCGCCCATCAGGGTGTTGAGGCCGACCGGGATCGTCTGCTTGTCCTGGTTGTTGAGGAACATCAGGGCGAACAGGAAGTGGTTCCAGGAGTGCACGAAGGCGAAGGAGCCGACGGCGATCAGACCCGGCCGCAGCAGCGGCAGGACGACGACCCGGAAGGCCTTCATCCGGTTGCAGCCGTCCACCCAGGCCGCCTCCTCCAGGGAGTACGGCACGTTCTTGATGAAGTTGCTGATCAGGATCATCGACAGCGGCAGCTGGAAGACCGTCTCGGCGATGATGACGCTGCCCAGCGAGTTGATCATCTGGAGCTCGGCGAAGATCTCGAACAGCGGGACCAGCAACAGCGCGCCCGGCACGAACTGCGAGCACAGCAGGGCCAGCATGAACGCGTTCTTGACCTTGAAGTTGAACCGGGCGAGGGCGTAGCCGCCGGCCAGCGCGACCAGCGTCGTCATGACCAGGGTGGCGACGCCGACGAGCACACTGTTCTGGAAGTAGGTGCCGAAGCTCCGCTCCGTCCACACCTTCTCGAAGTGCTCGAAGGTGATCGGCCAGGGCACGAGCGAGGTCGAACCGGAGGGGCGCAGCGAGAACAGCAGGATCCAGTAGAACGGGATCAGGGTGAAGACGAGGTAGAGGGACAGCGGCAGGTAGATCTGCCAGCGGGGGGCCTCGTCCCAGGCGCGGCGCCGCTTCGCCGGCCGCGGCGGTTCGGGAGTGACGCGCGCGGGGGCGGGCGCCACCTGTGTGGCTTCCTTGACGCTCACTTCTCGCCTCCGAACTTGCTCAGCCGCAGATAGACCATCGAGCAGAAGAGCAGGATCACGAACGCGACCGTGGTCAGGGCCGACGCGTAGCCGAAGTCGTGCGCGTCGACGGAGGTGTTGGCGATGTACAGCGGCAGGGTCGTGGTCACGCCCGCCGGTCCGCCGCCGGTCAGCGTGTAGAGCAGGTCGACGTTGTTGAACTCCCACACCGCGCGCAGCAGCGTGGACAGGATGATCGCGTCCTTCAGGTGCGGCAGCGTGATGTGCCAGAACTGCTTGATCCGGCTCGCCCCGTCCACCTCAGCGGCCTCGTACAGGTCCTTCGAGACGGACTGGAGGTCGGCGAGGATGAGGATCGCGAAGAACGGCACACCGCGCCACAGGTCGGCGACGACCGCCGCCGAGAACACGGTGGAGGTGTCCGACAGCAAGCTGGTGCCGTAGGAGCCGATGCCCATGTCGGCGAGGTAACGCGTGATGCCCGTCTGGGAGTTGTACAGCAGCACCCAGATCGCGGAGGTCAGCACGCCGGAGACGGCCCACGGCGAGAAGACCATGGCGCGGCCCAGACCGCGGCCCACGAAGGTCTGGTTGACGATGAGGGCCAGCGCGAGACCGAACAGCAACTGGAGTCCGACCTCGACGACGACCCACTTGGCGCTGAAGACGAGGGTGTCGTAGAAGAGGTCGTCCTTGGTGAAGATCTGGACGAAGTTGTCGAAGCCCGCGTAGCCGTTGCGCCACGGTTTGGTGGGGTTGTAGTTCTGCAGGCTGTAGTAGAAGACGCTGATGACCGGGTACGCGATGAAGCCCAGCATCAGCAGGGCCGCCGGAGCGATCAGCAGGTACGGGAGCCTGCGCGGTGTGGCGGAGGCACGGCGCCGCCGGGGTGGCGCGGGCGGTTTCGCCACGGCTGCGGCTTGGGCCATGACCTGTTCTCCGTTCTCGTGCGTCGTGCGTGCGTCGTGCTTGCTTGGTGCTCTCTCGGTGATCTCTCGGTGCTCCCTCTGGGGTGAAGCGCTTTCCGTGCGGTCGTGCGACGGCCAGGGAGAGTTACGGCCGTGGGGGTCAGCCCGCGTACGGGTCCTGCACCTTGCCCGGCCGGGCAAGGAACTCGAAGTCGCAGCCGGTGTCGGCCTGGGTGATCTGCTCGTTGTAGAGCGCGCCGTAGCCACGCTCGTACTGCGTGGGCGGCGGGGCCCACTGCGCCCTGCGCCGCTCCAACTCCTCGTCGTCCACGTTGAGTCGAAGGGTGCGCGACCCGACGTCCAGGGTGATCGAGTCGCCCGTGCGCACCAGCGCGAGCGGTCCGCCGACGTACGACTCGGGCGCCACGTGCAGGACGCACGCGCCGTAACTGGTGCCGCTCATCCGGGCGTCGGAGATCCGCACCATGTCCCGCACGCCCTGCTTGAGCAGGTAGTCCGGCAGGGGCAGCATCCCGTACTCGGGCATGCCCGGACCGCCCTTGGGACCGGCGCCCCGCAGCACGAGCACGTGGTCGGGGGTGATGCCCAGCTCCGGGTCGTTGATGGTGCGCTGCATGGTCCTGTAGTCGTCGAAGACGACCGCGGGACCGGTGTGCTTGAGCAGGCGCTGCTCGGCGGCGATGTGCTTGATGACGGCGCCGTCCGGGCAGAGGTTGCCGCGCAGGACGGCGACCCCGCCCTCGCTCGCGACCGGGGTGTCCCGGGGCCGGATGACGTCGTCGTTGTGCACCTGCGCGCCGGCGATCTGCTCGCGCAGCGTGTCGTACGAGACGGTGGGCCGGTCCAGGTGCAGCAGGTCCGAGATCCGGGACAGGAACCCGGGCAGGCCGCCCGCGAAGTGGAAGTCCTCCATCAGGTACGTCTGGCCGCCGGGCCGGACGTTGGCCAGCACCGGGACCGTGCGGGCGATGCGGTCGAAGTCGTCCAGGCTGAGCCGGACGCCCGCGCGGCCCGCCATGGCGATCAGGTGGATGACGGCGTTGGTGGAGCCGCCGAGGCCGAGGACGGTCGTCACCGCGTCGTCGAAGGCGTCGGCGGTGAGGATGTCGTTCAGCTTCCGGTCCCGGTGGACCAGGTCGACGCTCGTCCTGCCCGCCTTGGCGGCCATCCGGTCGTGCCCGGAGTCGACGGCCGGGATGCTGGAGGCGCCCGGCACGGTCACGCCGAGGGCTTCGGCGGCGGCGGTCAGTGTGGAGGCCGTCCCCATCGTCATGCAGTGGCCGGGCGAACGGGCCAGGCCGCTCTCCAGTTCCTGCATCTCGCAGTCGCCGATGGCGCCGGCCCGCTTGTCGTCCCAGTACTTCCACATGTCGGTGCCGGAGCCGAGGACCTCGCCCCGCCAGTGGCCCGGCAGCATGGGCCCGGCCGGGACGAACACGGCCGGCAGGTTCACGGACGCGGCCCCCATGAGCAGGGCGGGCGTGGACTTGTCGCAGCCGCCCATCAGCACCGCCCCGTCGACCGGGTACGAGCGCAGCAGCTCCTCGGTCTCCATCGCGAGCATGTTGCGGTAGAGCATCGGGGTGGGCTTCTGGAAGGTCTCGCTGAGCGTGGAGACCGGGAACTCGAGCGGGAAGCCCCCGGCCTGCCACACTCCGCGCTTCACGGCCTGCGCGCGCTCGCGCAGGTGGACGTGGCAGGGGTTGATGTCGGACCAGGTGTTGAGGATCGCGATGACCGGCTTGCCCAGGTGTTCCTCGGGCAGATAGCCGAGCTGGCGGGTGCGGGCGCGGTGGCTGAAGGAGCGCAGCCCGTCGGTCCCGTACCACTGGTGGCTTCTGAGCTCTTCGGGGCGCTTTTCCGGCGCGTTCATATGGACCACCCGGAGGCGATGGCGGCGACCTCGGCGCGCTCGCTCTCGGGCAGCGGCTTGCTCGGCGGGCGCACCTCGCGGAGGCACAGCCCGAGCGAGGCGAGGGCCTCCTTGACGACGGTGACGTTGTTGGCGGAACCGTCCGCGGCACGCAGCTCCTCGAAGCGGCGGATCTGCTCCCAGACCTTCATGGCGGCCGGGTAGTCGCCCGACCGGAGCGCTTCGATCATGTTCAGTGAGACGGCCGGGGCGACGTTCACGAGCCCCGAGGTGAAGCCGGTGGCGCCCGCGGAGAAGTAGGAGGGGGCGTACGGCTCGGCGAGCCCGGCCACCCACACGAACCGCTCAAGGCCCGCGTCCCGCGCGAACGCGGCGAACCGGGCGGCGTCCGGGACGGCGTACTTCACGCCGATGACGTTCGGGCAGGAGTCGGCGAGTTCGGCGAGGCGGACGCCGGTCAGGCGCGGGTTGCGGATGTACGGCACGACGCCCAGTTCGGGCACGGCCTCGGCGATGGCGCGGTGGTAGTCGACCCAGCCGCCCTGGGAGACGTACGGGTGGACGGGCTGGTGGACCATCACCATCTGCGCGCCCAGCGCGCGGGCGTGCCGCGCGGAGGCGACGGCGGTGAGCACGTCGTGTCCGACCCCGACGAGGATCGCGGCCCGCTCCCCCACCTCGTCGACGGTCAGCTCGGTGACGAGCCGGCGCTCCTCGGGGGTCAGGGCGTAGAACTCGCCGGTGTTGCCGTTGGGGGTCAGGGTCGTGATCCCACCGTCGAGCAGACGACGCAGCAGGGCCCGGTAGGTGTCCTGGTCGACGGAGCCGCCCGCGGCGAACGGGGTCACCGGGATCGCCACCACGTCGGCCAGGGCCGCCCGCTGGGTCTCGAACGTCGTAGTCATGCCTGACCGTCCTCTCCCTGGGCCTCGGTCTCCGCTTCCGGGAAGGCCCGCTCGACGAACGACGCGATGTGGGCGTGCAGGGCGCGCGCCGCGCCGTCCGCATCGCCCTCCAGGGCGAGCCGCAGGATGTCCCGGTGCTCGCTGGCCTCCCGCTCCCAGGAGGGGTTGGCGGCCCAGGCGACGGCGGAGACGAGGGCCGCCTGGTCCCGGACCTCGTCGAGCATCCGGCCGAGCAGCGGGTTGCCGCACGGCAGGTACAGGGCGCGGTGGAACTCCCGGTTGGCGAGCGACCGTTCGGCGGTGTCGGTGGCGGCGTCGGCGCGGGTCAGCGCGTCACGTGCGGCGTCGAGGGAGGCTCCGCGGCGCACGGCGCGCTTGAGTGCCTCGGGCTCCATCAGCAGCCGTACGTCGTAGACCTCGCGCGCCATGTCCGCGTCCACCATGCGCACCGTGACGCCCCTGTACTGGCTCATCATGACCAGCCCGGTGCCGGCCAGGGTCTTGAGCGCCTCCCGCACCGGGGTCTTGGACACCCCGAACTGTGCGGCGAGCTCGGTCTCGACCAGGGCCTGACCCGGAGTCAACTGCCCGGTGAGGATGCGTCGTTTGATCTCCTCCAGCACGAACTGCGTGCGGGAGGGGATCGGCGTGGGCACAGAGGTCATGCGCGCCTCTCGGATATGGGATCTCGCGTATCGCGTCTCATATATGACGTACGAAGTACGACTCGTTGAAGGTAGGAGCGCCCCTGTGTTTCGTCAATGCTTCTGACAAAGGAACTTGTGGTTGCCCCGCAGACACGGGCCGGCCCCGGACGCCTCCGCCGTGCGGCGAAGGTGTCCGGGGCCGGCCCTCTGCCTGCGATTACGCGGACGGCGTCCAGCCGGGGTCGCGACCGCTGAGGCCGACCGCGCGCTCCAGGAGCGGGGCGCCGGGCGGGACCGGGACGACGGCGCCGAACATGCCTGCGTCGCGCTCGGCCTCCTCGGCGGCGGCCGACAGCAGGCCGTACGACGCCTGGAGCGCTGCCGGGTCGGGCGTGTACTCCTGGCCGGTCGCGCGGGCCAGGTCCCAGCCGTGGATCACCAGCTCGTCGGCGGCGACGGCACCGGCGACGTCGCCGGGCAGGTCCACGCCGCCCGCGCGGGTCATGCCGGTCCACGCCTTCGGGTCGCGCCACGCGTCGGCGAGCTCGTCGAGCACCTTGGGCAGTTCCTCGCGCCAGCCGGGGCCGAGGTCCGGCAGGGCGCTGTCCGGGCTGGTGTCGGTGGTCGCGCCCAGCTCCTTGCGCCCGGCGTCCCGGAAGGCGACGGCCAGCCCGAGCAGATGGCCGAGCACATGATGCACGGCGTACTCCGGGCACGGCGTCACGCCGCCCAGCTGCTCGTCGGTCACGCCCGCCGCGAGGCGCGCGACGATCCTGGTCTGCGGTCCGAGGTCGACGGTCGGACGTGTCGTGTCAGTCATGCTCGGCTCCTTTCGCGTCAAGGGGTGGACCGTCGGCCGTAACGAAACTCATCGCACTGCCGGCGACGGCGGCGGCCCCGGGCTCACCCCACCCGGCGCAAAGCCTCCGTCACCGCTTCCAGATCGCCGTCCGACGCCAGCCCGGCGTGGTACAGCCGCAGCTGCGTGGCGCCGAGGTCGCGCGCACGTACGGCGTCCGCGGCGAGCGTTCCGGGGCTGCCGCCCATACCGGAGACGACGGGGAAGTTGGCGGCGATCACGGCGTCCTCCCGTGCCTGCGCAAAGGGCTTCAGCAGTCCCGGGCCACCGGCGCAGGGCACGACCACGCCGTCCGCGACGGAAAGGATGTGCGCGGGGTCGACGCCGGGGTTGGCGCCGACGTGGTACGACACCGGGTCCGCGTGCAGCAGCACCTGGAAGCCGTCGGGTGCCGCGGCACGCACGGCCGTGACCGCCGCCTCCTGGAGCGTACGGGCCGTTTCGTCGCGCCACGCGCGCGTGGCGGCCGCCGTCGGCTCCCCGAGGAGCTTCTCGACGCCCGCCCAGCCCCCGTCGGAGGGCGCCCCCTGCCACACCGGCTCCAGCGCGGCCCGTACGGCGGCGGCCAGCTCGTCGGCGTCGAGACCCTGCGCGCCGTACCCCTCCCGGCAGGCGGGGCAGAAGCACAGCGCCATCAGGTACTGCCCGGCGTCCCCGAGACCGACCCCGCCGGTCTTGTCGTGGGCGTGCAGATGCGTCAGGCCGTACCAACCCAGGGACTCCAGCTCGGTGCCGCGCGCTCCGGGCCGTACGGCCGCCTCCGCCGCCAGGCCGGTCAGGTACGCGCGCGTGGCGGGCTGCGCGATGCACGGCGCCCACGGGTAGCGGTCGCCGTAGGCGTTGACGACCGAGGTGTCCGGGTGCTCGCCGCCCAGGCGGGAGTTGTGCGCGAGCACCACCCAGGTGTGCACCTCCAGGCCCGCGTCCGCGAGGGCCGCGGCGGCCTCGCCGAAGGCGTCGCCGGGTGCCCAGTCGCCGGCCGGGTAGGGGCGCAGTTCCCGGCCCGCCCAGCGGTCGTCCATGGGGTACAGCACGGCGGCGTGCTCGGCGGTGACGATGCGGTGGCGCGGGTGGCGGGGGGTGAGCGCGCGCGTGGAGTGGTAGGCGGCGGCCAGCGTCACCTGTGCCACGCCCAGTGCGGCGATCCGTGCGGGTGCCTCCGGGTCACCGATGACGTCCCAGGGATAGACGAACGTCGACGCCTTCACTTGTCCTCCTCCAACAGCGCATACCCACGCTCGATCACCTGAGCGAGCTGCTTGACATGATCCTCGCTCGGCTCGTGCAGCGGTGCGCGCACCTCCCCCACATCGAGCCCGCGCAGCCGTACGCCGGCCTTGACGAGGGCGACGGCGTAGCCGCGGCCCTGCGCGCGCAGCTCGACGAACGGCCGGTAGAAGCCGTCCAGCAGGCGGTGCGTGGTGGTGTCGTCGCCGGTCTTGAGGGCCTCGTAGAAGGCGAGGGCGATCTCGGGGGCGAAGCAGAACACGGCGGAGGAGTAGAGGGTGACGCCGAGGGCGTGGTAGGCGAGCTGGGTCTGCTCGGCGGTGGGCAGGCCGTTGAAGTACAGGAAGTCGCCGTCGGTCCCGGTGCGTACGGCGCTGATGATGCGCTGCATGAGGTCGAGGTCGCCGAGCCCGTCCTTGAGGCCGATGATCCCGTCCGTGCGGGCCAGCTCGGCCACGGTCTCGGGGGTGAACACGGCGTTGTCGCGCTGGTAGACGATCACGGGCAGGCCGGTCGCGGCGGCCACCTCCCGGTAGTGCCGTACCAGCCCCTCCTGCCCGGCGACGACGAGGTACGGCGGCATGGCGAGCAACCCGTCGGCGCCTGCCTCGTCGGCGAGGCGCGCGTAGCGCACGGCGAGCGCGGTGCCGTATCCGGCGCCCGCGATCACCGGCACCCGTCCGGCGGTCTCCTCGACGGCCACCCGGACGCAGTCCTGGAACTCCTCGGGCGCGAGCGCGTGGAACTCGCCGGTGCCGCAGCAGGCGAACACGGCGGCGGCCCCCGCCTCGACCCCGCGGCGCACATGGGTGCGGTACACGTCCAGGTCGACCGCGCCGTCCGGGCCGTACGCCGTGACGGGGAAGAACAGCGGCCCGCTGGGGATGCTGAGCCGAGCGGCGAGAGGGGCTGACGTCACGGGCGCTCCCGGTTCCATATTCATGATCTGCGTCTACATTTCTGAACGCCCTCACGCTAAAGGCCTGCATTAAGGCGGGTCAAGCGCACCGGGGCGCATCTCGCCAGCGGATTCCCGCTTCCGCGGCACACTTGACGCACCACACTCCGGCTCCATAGCGTGTCCACGAATATGAATGCCGTGCGCCCACCTGCACGGTTGCTGGATTCAAGGAGACCCGAGGATGCCCGCTCCCCGCACCGTTCTGCTCACCGGCGCCGCCGGCGGGCTCGGCACCCTGATGCGGGACCTGCTCCCCGACCACGGCTACGAGCTGCGGCTGCTCGACCTGCGCCCGGTCGAGGGAGAGCCGGACGCGATCGCCGCGGACCTCACCGACAAGGACGCCGTGCGCGAGGCCGTGCGGGGCGTCGACGCGATCATCCACCTCGCGGGCATCTCCCTGGAAGCCCCGTTCGAGAAGATCCTCAAGGCGAACATCGAGGGCACCTACAACCTGTACGAGGCCGCCCGCGAGGAGGGCATCGAGCGCATCGTCTTCGCCTCCTCCAACCACGCCGTCGGCTACACCCCGCGCCCACAGGGCGACGAACCGCTCATCCCCATCGACACCCCGCGCCGCCCGGACACCTTCTACGGCCTGTCCAAGTCCTTCGGTGAGGACCTCGCCCAGCTCTACTGGGACAAGTACGGTCTGGAGACCGTCTCCGTGCGCATCGGCTCCTGCTTCCCCGAGCCCACCAGCGTGCGCATGCTCTCGGTGTGGATGAGCCCCGCCGACGGCGCCCGCCTCTTCCACGCTGCCCTGACCGCCGAGCACGTCGGCCACACCGTCGTCTACGGCTCCTCCGCCAACACCCGGCTGTGGTGGGACCTCACGACCGCGCGATCCCTCGGCTACGAGCCGCAGGACGACTCCGAGCCGTACGCCGAGAAGCTGATCGCCGAGCAGGGCGAGCTGGATCCGGAGAACGAGGCGCACGCCTACGTGGGCGGCCACTTCGTCACCGACCCGCCGATCTGGCCGTACTGACCTCGCCCTGACGTACCGCGACGGAGGAAAACGGCCGTCGCCGTACCGCGACGGCGCCACAACAGCCGCACCGATGCGGCGGAAAACCGACTCCCGCGGGGGCGGGCGGGCACCGAACGGGCCCGCCCGCTCCCGTATTCGGGCACGGCCACTGCCCGGTGCACGCCTCCGGCCTGCGACCGCCCAGGTCCGCAGCGGGCGCGCGCCCCGTCGAACGGGCACAAGCGGGCACCATCGATCCCGCAACAGACCTGGTCAGTGCCGCGCCCCCGCTGTAGAACTTCCTCCATGGGCCCCACCGGGCCCGAACGGGCAACGAGGCCGGGAAGGAGGCGTCGGCGATGGCGTCGGACACCGCGAGGACGGCGGAAGAACGCCAGCGCGAGATCGTGCAGCTCGCCCGCGCCACCGGCGCGGTCGACGTCACCGCGCTCGCCGCCCGGCTGGGCGTGGCCAAGGAGACCGTACGGCGGGATCTGCGCGCCCTGGAGGACCACGGCCTGGTCCGCCGCACCCACGGCGGCGCCTACCCCGTGGAGAGCGCCGCCTTCGAGACCACGCTCGCCTTCCGCGCCACCAGCCACGTGCCCGAGAAGCGCCGGATCGCCGCAGCGGCGGCCGAGTTGCTCGGGGACGCCGAGACGGTCTTCGTCGACGAGGGCTTCACCCCGCAGCTCATCGCCGAGGCACTCCCCCGCGACCGGACGCTGACCGTGGTCACCGCGTCCCTGCCGGTGGCCGGCGCGCTCGCCGAGGCCGAGCACACCACCGTGCTGCTGCTCGGCGGCCGGGTCCGCCCCGGCACGCTCGCCACCGTCGACCACTGGACGACGAAGATGCTGGCCGGCTTCGTCATCGACCTGGCCTACGTCGGTGCCAACGGCATCTCCCGCGAACACGGCCTGACCACGCCCGACCCGGCAGTCAGCGAGGTCAAGACGCAGGCCGTCCGGGCCGCGCGCCGTGCGGTGTTCACGGGCGCCCACAACAAGTTCGGGGCGGTCAGCTTCTGCCGGTTCGCCGAGGTCGGCGCGCTGGAGACGATCGTCACGAGCACCCTGCTCCCGGCGGCCGAAGCCCACCGCTATTCATTGCTGGGGCCGCAGGTCATCCGGGTCTGAAGATCAAACTCCCGGTCTGAAAAACAAACTCACCCCCAGGCCCCACCCACACCCTTTGACGCCCCGTATTTCCTCATACGTCCCCCATCACGTCCAGGAGCGATCCATGCGAACCCAGAGCCGACGACGACCGCCGCGAGCCACGCTCGCCGCGGCCGCCGCAGGGACGCTGCTCGCCCCGCTGCTCTCCGGCTGCTGGGTCGGGGCGGGCGGGGCAGGATCCGGCGGCAACGCCATCAATGTCCTCATGGTCAACAACCCCCAGATGGTCGAACTGCAGAAGCTCGCCCCTCGCTTCACCGAAGAGACCGGCATCAAGGTCAACTTCACCGTCCTGCCCGAGAACGACGTCCGCGACAAGATCAGCCAGGACTTCGCCAACCAGGCCGGCCAGTACGACGTGGCCACGCTGTCCAACTACGAGATACCGATCTACGCCCGCAACGGCTGGCTGCACGAGATGAACTCCTACGTCGCCAAGGACCCGGCGTACGACGAACAGGACATCCTCAAGCCGATGCGCGAGTCGCTGACCGCCGAGGACGGCAAGCTCTACGGCCAGCCCTTCTACGGCGAGTCGTCCTTCCTCATGTACCGCAAGGACGTGTTCGCCAAGGAAGGCCTGACGATGCCCGCCCAC
This sequence comes from Streptomyces sp. TRM68367, assembly GCF_014495685.1. Lineage (GTDB taxonomy): Bacteria > Actinomycetota > Actinomycetes > Streptomycetales > Streptomycetaceae > Streptomyces. The sequence goes on from NZ_JACTVI010000026.1 coordinate 87,623, forward strand.
CCCACCTGGCAGCAGGTCGCCGACCTGGCCGCCAAGGTCGACGGGGCCGAGCCCGGCATGAAGGGCATCTGCCTGCGCGGCCTGCCCGGCTGGGGGGAGCTGATGGCACCGCTGACCACGGTCGTGAACACCTTCGGCGGCACCTGGTTCGACAAGGACTGGAAGGCACGGCTCAACTCCCCCGAGTTCGAGAAGGCGACGAAGTTCTATGTCGACCTGGTCCGCGAGCACGGCGAGTCCGGCGCCGCCCAGTCCGGCTTCGCCGAGTGCCTGAACAACATGACCCAGGGCAAGGTCGCCATGTGGTACGACGCCACATCGGCGGCCGGCTCCCTGGAGGCGGCCGACTCCCCGGTCAGGGGCAAGCTCGGCTACGCCCCCGCCCCTGTCGAGAAGACCAAGTCCTCCGGCTGGCTCTACACCTGGGCCTGGGGCATCCAGGACGCCTCCCGCAACCCCGACAAGGCCTGGAAGTTCGTCTCCTGGGCGTCCAGCAAGCAGTACGAGCAACTGGTCGGCGACCAGATCGGCTGGTCCAACGTCCCGGCCGGCAAGCGCGCGTCGACGTACACGAACCCCGCCTACCGCAAGGAGGCCGCCGCCTTCCAGGAGATGACCAAGGAGGCCATCGAGGGCGCCCGGCCGAACGACCCGGGGGTGCAGCCGCGCCCCGCGCCCGGCATCCAGTTCGTCGGCATCCCCGAGTTCACCGACCTCGGCACCAAGGTCTCGCAGGAGATCAGCGCGGCCATCGCCGGACGCCAGTCCGTCGACTCGGCCCTGAGGAAGTCGCAAGCGCTGGCCGAGAAGATCTCCGAGGAGTACGAGGGACGATGACCGCGACAACGACGGCCCCCGTGGCCGCACCTCCCGTGCGGAGGACCCACCAGCCCTCGGCCCGGCTGCGCGCCTGGGCCACCCGGGCCCCGCTCCTCCCCGCCCTGATCTTCATGATCGTCGTCACTCAGCTGCCCTTCGTGGCCACGCTGGTGATCTCCTTCTTCGACTGGAACTCCCTCTACCCCGACGCCCGCCACTTCACGGGCATCGACAACTACCGCGAGGTGCTGACCGACGCGGACCTGCGCCAGTCGGTGTGGACGACCGTCCTGCTGACGGTCGGGGTGGTCCTGGCCAGCCTGGTCATCGGCCTGCTCCTGGCCCTGCTCCTGGACCGCAAGTTCCGTGGCCGGGGCCTGGTCCGCACTCTGCTGATCGCCCCCTTCCTCGTGGTCCCGGTGGCGGCGGCACTGCTGTGGAAGCACGTCCTCTACAACCCCGAATACGGCCTGTTCAACGGCCTGTTGCACTACATCGGCGGACCGCAGCCGGACTGGATCTCGGGCGCCCCGCTGCTCGCGGTCGAGGCCGCACTGGTCTGGCAGTGGACGCCGTTCATGATGCTGATCCTGCTCGCCGGCCTGCAGAGCCGGGACCACGAGCAGATCGAGGCGGCCCGCGTCGACGGCGCCGGCGACTGGCAGGTCTTCCGCTACCTGACGCTCCCGCACCTGCGCCGCTACCTCGAACTCGGCGCCCTGCTCGGCTCGATCTACATCGTCCAGAACTTCGACGCGGTCTTCACGATCACGTCCGGCGGCCTCGGCACCGCCAACCTCCCCTACACCGTCTACCAGAGCTTCTACCAGGCCCACGAGAACGGCCTCGCCTCGGCCGCGGGCGTCCTGGTCGTCATCGGCTCGATCATCATCGCGATCTTCGCCCTGCGCGTGGTGTCGTCCCTGTTCCGCGAGGAGGTGTCCCGCGCATGAGCACCATCGCCGTACGAGTCCGCGGTCGTCGCAAGGGTGCGGGCCTGGGCCTGGTGGCCTGGCTGCTCGGGATCCTGTTCTTCCTGCCCATCGCATGGATGGCGCTGACCTCCTTCCACTCGGAGGCGGACGCGGCGACCAACCCGCCCTCCTTCGGGGCCGCCCTGACACTGGACGGCTACCGCGAGTTCTTCGGCGCGGGCGGCGGCGCGAGCCCCTGGCCGTCCCTGATCAACTCGATGGTGGCCTCGGTGGCGTCGACGCTGCTCGTGCTGCTGTTGGCCCTCCCGGCGGCGTACGCACTGTCGATCAACCGGGTCCGCAAATGGACGGACGTCCTGTTCTTCTTCCTGTCGACGAAGATGCTGCCGGTGGTGGCCGGCCTGCTGCCGATCTACCTCTTCGCCAGGAACACCGGGATGCTGGACAACATCTGGCTGCTGGTCATCCTCTACACCTCCATGAACCTGCCGATCGCGGTGTGGATGATGCAGTCCTTCCTGGCCGAGATCCCGGTCGCGGTGATCGAGGCGGCACGCGTGGACGGGGCCAGGCTGCCCACGGTCCTCGCGCGCATCGTGGCCCCCATGGCCCTCCCGGGCATCGCGGCAACGGCCCTGATCTGCTTCATCTTCAGCTGGAACGAACTTCTCTTCGCCCGAGTACTCACCGGTGTGGTCGCGGAGACCGCCCCCGTCTTCCTGACCGGCTTCATCACCAGCCAGGGCCTGTTCCTGGCGAAGGTGTGCGCCGCGTCGCTCGTCATCTCCCTGCCGGTGCTCGCCGCGGGGTTCGCCGCCCAGGACAAACTCGTCCAGGGCCTGTCGCTGGGAGCCGTGAAATGAAGGCCGCCGTCATCGAGTCCGTGGGCAAGGCTGTCGTGTCCGAGGTCCCGGACCCGGCCCCGGGCCCCCGCGAGGTCGTCGTCGAGGTGGCAGCGTGCGGCCTGTGCGGCACGGATCTGCACATCCTCCAGGGCGAGTTCGCGCCGAAGCTCCCGATCGTCCCCGGGCACGAGTTCGCGGGCGAGGTGGTCGGCGTCGGCACCCGGGTCATGGAGCTGTCGGCCGGTGACCGGGTGGCGGTCGACCCGTCCCTGTACTGCTACGAGTGCCGCTACTGCCGAACCGGCCACAACAACCTCTGCGAACGCTGGGCGGCGATCGGCGTGACGACGGCGGGCGGCGCCGCCCGCTACGCGGTGGCCCCCGTGGCGAACTGCGTGAAGCTCCCGGACCACGTCCGCACCGAGGACGCCGCCCTGGTGGAACCCCTGTCCTGCGCGGTACGCGGCTACGACGTCCTCCAGTCCCGCCTCGGCGCCCACGTCCTGATCTACGGCTCCGGGACGATGGGCCTGATGATGCTGGAGCTGGCCAAGCGCACGGGCGCCGCGAGCGTGGACGTGGTGGACATCAACCCCTCCCGCCTGGAAACCGCCCGCCGCCTGGGCGTCTCGGCATCGGCGGCCAACCCGGACGAACTGGACCGCCCCCAGGGCTGGGACCTAGTGATCGACGCGACGGGCAACGCGGCGGCGATCCAGGACGGCCTGGAGAGGGTGGCGAAGGCGGGCACGTTCCTCCAGTTCGGCGTCGCCGACTACGCGACGCGCGTGACGATCGACCCGTACCGCATCTACAACCAGGAGATCACCATCACGGGTTCGATGGCGGTCCTGCACAGCTTCGAACGGGCGGCGGAGCTCTTCGCGAACGGCGTCCTGAACCCCGACATCTTCATCAGCGACCGCATTCCACTGGACCGCTACCCCCAGGCACTGGACCAGTTCGCGGCGGGGGTGGGCCGCAAGATCGTGGTGGTGCCGTAGGGGGTTTTCGCCGGCCTGTCAGGGCCGGTCAGGCCGGTTCGACGAGATCGGCCTGGCCTGCCGGCAGCCCCGCAACCGTATGCTGCGGTCGTGCCTGCGGACGGGAAGGTTCTTGCCATGAAACTGGCGATCGGCAGAGTCCTGCCTGTCGGGATGCTGCTCTGCGGCGGTCTGTTCGTCTGGGGGGTGGCGGCCGGCCTCAAGGCAAAACAGTGCCTGGAGGGACAGTTGCATCCGGACTTCAACGGCGCCACGATCACCGGGCGGGGTTGTGAAGTGACAACGACTTCCGGTGAGACCCTCGTCGTGCCGATCTCCGGCCCGCCGTTCGAAGCCGGAGTGGCCGGGGCGCTCGGATTCGTCGTCCTGGGCATGGCGACCGTAGTCATGCTCGTCCTACGCGCACGTCGACGGTCGGCGCACCAGCAGCAGACGTAGCTCCTGGCACCCCTGCAGTGCCTTGGCGGCGGGCGAAAACCCCTTGGGTGCGCCACCCCGCACCCATACGATCCCCGCATGCCCCGGCCCCAAGGATTCAGCTACGAGGAACACGGGAACGGCACCGTCCGCATCACCCACCACGGCCGACCCGCAACCACTCTCCACGGCCCCCGCGCGGCACAGTTCCTCACAGAGGTCGAGACCTCCGACCCCCAACTCGTCATGGCCCGCTGGACCGGAAACCACAAGCGCGGCAACGAACGAACGGCCCGCACCCATCCACGCAGCCGGCGCTGAGCCGATTGGCCTCAGTAAGGGAACGGTAAAGCGGGCTCGATCGTTCACCCGGCATGACAGCTATGACCCCCGGCTCGAACATCCCTCTCTCCGCCGCCCGCGTGACGGTGGACGTCGCCGCCCCGGTGCGGCTCGACGTATCGGGCCTGCTGCTCACCGCCGACGGCAAGGTGCGCTCCGACGACGACTTCATCTTCTACAACCAGCCGACGGGCCCGGGCGTGACGTACCGCTCGGGCGGCGGCACCGCCCCCGACGCGATCACGGTCGACACGGCCGCCGTCCCGCCGGGCATCGAGAAGATCATCGTCACCGCGAGCCCGGACGCCGCGGGCCAGACCTTCCAGGGCGTCGAACCGACGGCCACGATCCGCAACGCCGACGACAGCAGCGTCCTGGCCACGTTCACGCCCCCGCAGCTCGGCGCCGAGACGGCACTGGTGATCGTCGAGATCTACCTGCGGGGCGGCCAGTGGAAGGCCCGCGCGGTCGGCCAGGGGTACGCCAACGGCCTGGCGGGCATCGCCACCGACTTCGGCGTGACGGTGGAGGAACCGGCGACCCCGGCCCAGCCGGCTGCCACCCCGCCGCCGGCCACGATGCAGCCGCCGGTCGCCCCGCCGGCCCCGCCCCTGTCCACCCCGCAGGCTCCCCCAGCCCCCGCCGCGCCCCCGGCGCCGCCCGCCGCCGCTCCGGGCACCGGGAAGATCAACCTCGACAAGGGCCGGGTCAGCCTCCAGAAGAACCAGACGGTCTCCCTCGTCAAGGGCGGCCGCCCGCTGCTCGCGTCGGTCAAGATGGGCCTCGGCTGGGAGCCGGCGTACCGCGGCAAGGACATCGACCTGGACGCCTCGGTCATCGCCTACGGCCCGCAGCGCAACCACATCGACAGCTGCTACTTCGGCAAGCTCCAGATCGTCGGCGGGGCGATCCGGCACTCCGGCGACAACCTCACCGGCGAGGGCGGCGGCGACGACGAGGTGATCACCGTAGACCTGGGCCGCCTCCCGCAGGAGGTCACGGGCCTGGTCTTCACGGTCAACTCCTTCTCCGGCCAGAAGTTCACCGAGGTCGCCAAGGCCTACTGCCGCCTCCTGGACGCCACGACCGGCGAGGAACTGGTCCGCTTCGACCTCACCAACGCCGAGGCGCAGACGGGCGTGATGATGGCCAAGCTGATCCGCCAGTTCTCCGGCGAGTGGGACATGACAGCGATGGGCGACTTCGTCAAGTCCCGCACGGTCCGCGGCATGGTGAAGCCGGCGGCCCAGGCGTTGTAGAGAACGGCAGGCCATAGAGGTGAAGGGCGGTCTTCGGCCGCCCTTTCCAATGCCCTTGGTCTACGCCAAGCGGCCGCCGTCCGTGGAGCGGCCCAAGCCGGGGCGGGTCTCCCGGCTTGGACCTGGGGCGGTCAGGGGGTTGCTTGCCCAACTGTTTGGGGCTCTGCAGCATGGCCAGTTGGAAGACGTTGCCGATGTTGCTCACCAGGTACGGTTTGCCGGGCGCCCGTTCCTGGGGGAAGTTGGGGGGGCGTGAGCGTTCACGTGAGCGTTGGCGTTGGCGTTGGCGTTGGCGTTGAGTATCGGGGGGTCCGAAAACCAGTGCCAAGGGACCTGCACAGCCGATGTGTTGAGGCGCTGCGGCTCCGCGGGCGGACTCAGGCGGAGGCCCGCACCACCAGCTCGGGCACCACCGACGCCTCGGTGCCGTTCATCGGCTCCTCCCCCGCCCGCAGCCGGGCCACCTGCTCGACGGCCAGCCGCCCGAGCTGCCGTTTGTCGATGTGCAGGGTGGTCAGTGCGGGCTCCACCAGCTCGCCCAGCGCGAGTCCGTCGAAGCCCAGGACGGCCAGGTCCTCCGGTACGCGTCTGCCCCGGCGGCGGGCGGCCCGTACCGCCCCGATCGCGATCAGGTCGTTGAAGGCGAAGACCGCAGTGATCTCGGGCTGTGCGTCGAGGAGTTGATCCATGCCCGCCTCGCCGCCCGCCACGCTGTGCTCGGCGCACATCGCGATCCAGCTCTCGTCGACGGGCAGTCCGTGCCGCCGGACCTGCTCCAGGAAGGCCAGCCTGCGAGGTCCGGGCCCGTGCACGCCGTCCAGCATGCCGATCCGACGGTGCCCGGCGTCGAGGAGATGGGCGATGCCCTGCGCGACTCCGGCGGCGGCGTCGATGCCCACGGCGGCGAACCCGGTCTGCTGCGGGCCGCGCTCCAGCAGCACCAGCGGCATGCCCCCGAGGTGCTGGGTGAGCACGTCGTCCGGGTCCTTGAAGTAGCCCACGACCGCGTCCGCCTGGTGGGAGAGCACGTCGAGCGCCTCACGCTCCCGGGCCTCGTCTATCCGTGAGTCCCACACGACCACCTGCCAGCCGCGCTGCTCGGCCGCCTCCAGCACACCAGCGGCCACCTCGGGGAAGAACGGATTCTTCAGGTCCGGGATCACCAGGCCCACCGTCACCGTGCCCTTGCGGACGAGCCCGCGCGCGAACCGGCTCGGCCGGTAGTCCAGCAGCCGCGCCGCCTCCAGCACCCGTTCCTTCGTCGCGGGGTCGATCTCCCCCTTGTCGTTGACCGCCCGCGAAACCGTCTGCCGTGACACCCCGGCCAGCCGGGCGACATCGTGAATCGTGGCCCTGCGCCGGGGGCCGTCGGGCGCGCCGTCCTGCGGCTCCCGCTGTTGGTTGTCCGACCACACGGGGTGCACTGTATCCCGGCGGGGATCACCCCCGGCAGGAATCGGCTCCGCGCGGGGACCGCTCCGACCTGCGAGGCTCGGCTAGTGCCCCGGCAGGCAACGTTCGCCCCGTCGCGACGCCCGGCACGCCCTCTCGCCGCACCGGCCGAAAGCCCAAGTACGTCCAGTACGAGGGCTTCCGGCCGGCACGCCGAGAGCACGCACCGGACGCCGCTCCTTGACGGACAAACGTTGCCTGCCGGGGCACTAGTAGACTGTCGCGGCTAATATTTGGGATAAAGGTGACGCAGTTTGATGCGTGCATCGTGGGTGGTGAACTG